>JALHOZ010000005.1 GCA_022842725.1 Saprospiraceae bacterium | reverse complement strand
ATGCCACCGTATAACAAAGAGAGTGGAAGTAAGAGGATTTGGACAATTTTTTTTTGCATCCGGTTTGGTGGATTCTGATATAAACGAAATAAACAAACACCAACAACAATTTGAGGTTTGATGTTGCATTTTTTTATATTTTTACCATTTCGATAACAAAACCAAAGACCGGAATATGACTTCCCGACTGCCACTTGGAACTCTTTTTAACGTATTGACAGTGATTGTTGGCTCGATGATCGGCTTGCTATTGCAGCACGTTTTTACGCCAAACATGCAGGAAATTGTCTTTCAGGCAGTTGGTCTCGGCACGGTACTCATAGCCCTGAAAATGATGTGGAGGCTCCCCGAAGGCAAAATGCTAATCTTTCTGTTTGCTCTCATACTGGGTGGTTTGACAGGTGAAATTATCGGATTGGAAACGTTTTTTGAAAACATTTCTAATTATGTTAAATCTCTCATCGGCAACCGCGATTCTTCTTTTTCCGAAGGTTTGATCACCGCTTTTTTGTTGTATTGTGTTGGTTCGATGACCATCGTCGGCTCCATTGAAGAAGGCATCAGCGGCAAAAAAGACTTATTAGTGGTCAAGTCGGTATTGGATGGATTTTCGTCTATCGCATTGGCAAGTACCTATGGTGTGGGAGTGGCCTTTTCTGTGATACCGCTGTTTATCTTTCAGGGCAGCCTCACTGTCCTTGCCAAAAGAGGAAAACACTTTTTTGATCCTGTGACGGTAGATGTGATTTCTGCGATCGGAGGTGCTTTGATATTCGGCATAGCGATCAACCTGCTTAAAATCGGAGACATCCGTGTGGAAAACCTTTTACCTGCTCTTGTGGTCGGTGTGGTGATGGTGAAGGTAAGTCCGTGGGTGAAGGGAAAGATTGGGTGAGGTAGGTAAAAATATTTTCAATTTTAAATTGTCAAAAATGAGTTATTTACCTATGATGAACTCATGGTTTACCTACTTTATTAATATCAAATACCGGACCTGAGAAAATTGAAAATTCGCCATTCTCAAGATTCATTAAACAAACAAACTGATCAACACTATCTTTCATTGTTGTATAAAAAATAACATCAGCCTCTCCGGAAATATCATCGTAAGAGTTTTTAAAATGCCATTTGAAGTTTGCGAGTTCAACCAATTCACCATCAATAAATTCTTTTTGTGTCTCAAGATCGGTAATCTCACCAAAACTTTGTGTATCTTCTTTAGGCATTACATTGGCCATGTAAAACTTTTCTGTTGGAGAAGGTTGATAGAATTTTATATATCCATTTACATTTTGATAATGCTCAGAATAATCCACCGAATCAAGTATCGCATGATTAATAATGTAGAAATGTTCTAATGAAAATGGCGTATGATTTTGAATATCTGGAATGTTTAGTTTATCGATTGGCAAACTTAAAAATAACCAGGTGACTTTTATAATTAAAAGGATCGTATTCATTGACTCTACAGATTTAATGAATGATAATAAAAATTTAAGTTCAATAACATTAAATTCAAAAAAATGCTTGAATAATTGATTACTTTACTAATTTTGATAATAATACAATCCTAAAAGGGGGAAATCAAAATATTTTTTCATACCAATATGAAACATCTTCTTTTATTACTTCCCAATTTTTACAGATAAAATTGGCGAGTTCAAAGTTAGCCCTGTTGCTCATATAAACATTACTGGTCAAATATCCATAAAATTCACCTTGGGCGTCCACAATAATCGGTGGAGAACTTGTATATGTATTAAAAGGTGAATATTGGCTGTATTTCCCACCATAACTCCCGTAGGCATTCCATATTGATGTGGCACTATATTTTGAACCATATTTACCAAAATCATTCAATATAGATTTAGAGTCAAATTTATTGCAATTTAAACATCCAAGATATACATCCTTCTCATTTCCTCCGTAGATATGTAACGTTTGGGCCCAATTTACAATGGGGAAAAATATCATGTATAAAATAATGAAGGGCTTCATATTCTGAACATTTTGTTTTCAATAATTTTTAATTTTCATTAAATTCTTTTTCGGATATTTCTTTACCGCCGGAGGCCTTGGGTACCGTAGACTCAATTATGGTCAATGTTAATGTTAAAACACTATATCCATCACTTCCATTATATACTTCAAATAGGTCGCCTTTTCTACAAATAGGTTTTTTTTTCGCCAGGCTGGCTTTGGTTTTTGTAAAATAGTTGCCCGTTTCTTTAAAGTATACGGTTTCTGACCCATTTGGAGAAATATATACCGTAGTAAATAATTCTCCATTTCCACCATCACTTCGCATTACTTTGACAGTCAGTTCCCGCTTAGAATTATTTTGAATCTCAAGTCTTGCCTGGGCATTTGAATGAACCTGGACAAAGATACTTAATACGATTACACTTATAAGTTTTAATAAATTTTTCATCATTATTATTCTATTTATCTGTATTAAAAATTATTTCAACCACTCTGCCACTCCTCCATGATGTGAACATGTTCCTCTTCGATTTCGACTAAAGGAATAAGTACCATCTCTGCATATTGCGCAAGCACCTTCCGGAACATAATTATAGTTTGTCGGGGATTGGACTTCTTCATCATCCACATTTTCATATGTATCCGGAGTCTCTAATGGGTAATTGTCCGGATCTTCATCCCATGTGACCGGATTATCATCCGGAGTGTAGTGACCTTCATATTCATTTTCGTACTGTTCATCTTCCGTTTCGTATTCCTGATCAAAAGTATCACTACCTTCATCATTACTATTGTATATTTCTTTTTCAAAGTTTTCATCATATGGTTCTGCATTTTGCAACTCTGAAGAAATATTCTCGTCGCTATATCCCGAAGTATATTCAGTACTACTGGTAAATTTTGTTAATATCGTATCACTATGAGCGTAAAGAAATAACGAACTGATTAAAAAGATTAATATTTTCATTTTGTGTGTTTTGTGATGGATTTGAATGGTATATATTTATTTCTGATAAATTGGAGCCTAGTTTCTTTTTGGTACATAGACCTTATTACCTCTGCTATTGATGTAATATTGTCCACCTCTCGGACCGGTATGAATAGTTCTTCCGGAACCATAATTCTGAGCATTTGAACTATAATCTTTAGCTCTGCTACCATTATCCTGTGTATAAGGATTTTTTTGTGTTGTCGTACTCCAATTGTCGTGATTGGTTTGGTTTGGTGTTTGCCGGTAGTGCCCTTTTACATAGGTACCATCCTTTTTGGTGTAACCATTGACCCAGGTTTGAGTTTGGGCATAACTTAAAACAGATATAAAAACGAAAGCTAAAACAAAAAATAAAGATCTCATGGTAAAAAAATTTGAGTTGTTAAAGAATGAATTACAACTCTTAATATCTGGAAAACTAAAATGTCGCCATGATTTATAAAATATTTTTAAAATTTTTATCAATTTTTAAAATCACTCCATTAATACAAACCCCGCCCACTTATAAGGTTCATTGTGATACTTGGCTTTCATAGCGTTCTGAGCCATATTATATGCTGACCGAATGGGAAGTTTGTTTGTCAAAAGTTCAGTGTAAAAAGTGGTCATAAATTCCTGAGTAGCATTATCAGGTACCTTCCAAAGGCTCATTAATAGGTATCTTGCACCTGCCATTTTAAAAGCACGTTGCAAACCATATACACCTTCACTACCTTTGATATCGCCTAATCCGGTTTCACATGCAGAAAGGACAACCAATTCTGTATTTTTTAAATACGTATGACTGGCTTCATAGGCGGTCAAAATTCCATCGTCTCTGCTTACAGATATGGAATCACCAATCCACGCCGAATTACTACCGGAAAAAAGCAACCCCGACCGATTCATCGGATTATCTGCTAAAGAGTACGGGCTATCTCTCTGAAAAGACATTATTTCCAGTTGTTCTTTTGATATTTTTGGATCAGGAAAAAAGAATCCGTGGGTGGCGATATGTAAAATAGTAGGAGATTTATCTCCATTTAAACTTTTAAATTGTTCTTCTAAAGCTTCTGCGCCAGTAAAAATTTTAGAAGGTATGTTGGCTTTTGTACCAATTTGATAGATATTTTCTGCTTCTTTTTTTGTTCCGGGCAGATAAGTCCACTTGCCATATCTTGTACTATCTTGTATACCAAGACCTCGTGACACATATTCTTCATTTTTTTGAATGTTTTGTAGAGCTTTCGAAATTTCCACTTCTTTTGCTTCAAAATCTATTCCGCCAAAAAGTAATAAATTCTTGATAACAATTTGTTCTTGAGTCTTTATAATATCGGAGGTACTTCTTAGTTGATAAAAATTATATGTATCACTTAGACAAGTACTATCAGTGTCTTTGATTGCATTAATATTAATTTGATTTAAAAATCCGGACGGACTGAAATAGATATTGTCTTTTGGTTTCAAATATTTCTCAAGAGATTTCCAAATCAATAAGTATAATTGTTTGTCGTCATAAATATTGTTAACCCTATCTGACTCTTTTCCAGTCTCTTTGTATAGTATTTTGGTAAGTTGTTTTTCCTCGAAAAGTGGTATCATTAAAGGATAAGTGTTCTCATGTCTTAGTAATACAGCAACATAGAGGATGCTGTCTGTCCATTCTTTGGTATTTCGATAGGGAAATGACGCAAACTCAATGGCTACATCCCCATGTCCTAATGCAGCTTTGACGTTTTGCCATGTAGCCGTTTTATTCTTTTCATACTTGCCGAATGCATGACTACTACGAGTGAGTTCTGCTTCTAATTGTTCCGCTTGTTCCTCTACCTCACCGATGTCAGATCTTCTTTCGGTAACAGGTTGGCTATACTGCTGTGCCAAAATCCTATTTAGTAAATTCCACTCATCATACTTCGCCAATAATACATTTTGCCCTGAATCAAGTATATCTTTTCGCATTTTTGTTGTAGCCTGCAGAATCATGCTTTTCATTATAAGTTCAATATTATAGGCATGTGTAGCGACTTCGGGTTGTATTGTTCCATAACGCATAAAGAAGCTTTGATATCCCTCAAAATTAAAGTTAACTGTTTTTAAAAACTTTTCCTTTTCATTTTCCGACATAAATGAAAAAACCGAATTTAATTGTTCATATATATTTTCCAAAGCTTCGAGATATAGAGGAAGCGCCTTTTCATAGAGCCCCTCGGCTTCATATAAAGATCCTAGATTACTGCATCCAACACCAAAATCTGGATGGTTTTTCCCAAGCGTCTTCTCAGTGTTTTCTAATGCTTCATGATTTAGCCGAAGTGCTTCTTCGTATTGGCCCATGTTTTGATACAATAAGCCTAATCTACTTAACTCAACACCATATTGTGCATGGTTCTTCCCAAGCGTCTTCTCAGTGTTTTCTTTAGCATCAAGCATAATTGATAACGCTTTATTGTAGTCTCCAATTGTAAAATAGAATAATCCAAGATTCCCTAAAATTAATCCATATTCAGGATGGTTTTTTCCTAGATTTTTTCCGGTATTTTCCAATGCTTCAAGATACAGAAGAAGCGCATTATCAAATTGACCCATGGTTTCATACAAAGAAGCAAGATTATTTAAAAGAGTCCCATAGTCAGGATGGTTCTTTCCAACCGAATTTTCTATATTTATTAAAGCTTCGAGAAATAATTGAAGCGCTTTTTCATATTGGCCCATGGTTTGATGAAAATTACCTAAACTAATCAATTGAAGACCATAATCAGGATGGGTCTTTCCAAGAGCTTTTTCTGTGTTTTCCATAGCTTTAAGGAGTAAAGGAAGCGCCTTTTCAAATTGACCCATAGTTTGATATAATGAACCAAGATTGTTTAAACGTATCCCATAAGATGGATGGTTCTTCCCTAGGTTGTATTCTGTGTTCTCCAATGCGTCAAGATATAGTGGAAGTGCCTTTTCATATTGACCTATGGTTTCAAACAAACTGCCAAGATTGTTTAAACATATTCCATAATTTGAATGGTTCTTTCCAAGCGAATTTTCGATGGTTTTCATGGCTTCAAGATATAGAAGAAGCGCCTTTTCATAGACCCCCATTGTTTCATATAATAATCCAAGATTATTTAAACTCGTCCCGTAATCAGGATGGTTCTTTCCAAGCGAATTTTCTTTGTTTTGCAATGCTTCATTGATAAATAGTAGAGCCTTGTCGTATTGACCCATCTTTTTATATAAACTACCAAGATTGTCTAAAAATGTACCATAATCTGGATGATCCTTTCCAAGGGTATTTTCTATATTTTTAAGGGCATCGAGATATAACTGAAGAGCGTTTTCATTTTGACCTATACTTTCATATAATAATCCAAGATAGCTTAAACATGTCCCATAATATGGGTGGTTTTCCCCTAGTGAATTTTCGATATTATTCTTAGCCTCAAGATATAGCTGCGTCGCTTCTTCATATTGGCCTAAGCTTTGATATAAAAAACCAAGATTGTTTAAACATATCCCATAATCTGGATGGTTCTTCCCTAGTGTATTTTCTATATTTTTTAGTACCTCTAAATATATGGGAAGTGCTTCGTCATATTTGCCTATGGTCTCATATAATGAGCCAAGATTGTTTAAACGAACCCCGTAATCTGGATGATCCTTTCCAAGCGTTTTTTTAGTATTTTCAAGTGCCTCTAAAATTATGGGAAGTGCTTCATCATATTGGCCCATAGAGCTATATAATGAACCTAGATTGTTTAAACTTAGGCCGTAGTTTGAATTGTTCTTTCCATAATTCTTTTCTATATTTTCTATAGCTTCGACAAATAGGGGAAGTGCTTTTTCATATTGGCCTAAGGATTTATATAATAACCCAAGATTGTTTAAACTATAACAATAATTTTCATGCTTTGTGCTATATTCAATTTTTACTTGTTTTAGGGTTTTTTCAGCATAAACAATTGCTTGAGCAAAATCGCCTTGCTTATATAGGGTGATAACCTGATCATTTAGCTCTTTAAAACTTTGCCCATTAATGAAGTTATAACATAAAAAGAATGCGACAAAAAATATTAAAATGTATTTCACTATTCATTTATTTTAATTTCAATATCACTCCATCAATACAAACCCCGCCCACTTATAAGGTTCATTGCGATACTTGGCTTTCATAGCGTTCTGAGCCATTTTATATGCTGACCGAATGGGAAGTTTGTTTGTCAAAAGTTCAGTGTAAAAAGTGGTCATAAATTCCTGACTAGCGTTATCCGGTACTTTCCACAAGCTCATCATAAGATATCTTGCACCTGCCATTTTAAAGGCACGTTGCAAACCATATACACCTTCACTTCCTTTGATATCTCCTAATCCTGTTTCGCAGGCTGAAAGAACAACCAATTCTGTATTTTTTAAATAAGTATGACTGGCTTCATAGGCCGTCAAAATTCCATCGTCTCTGCTTACAGATATGGAATCACCAATCCATGCTTTATTACTACCTGAAAAAAGTAGTCCTGAACGATTCATAGGATTATCAGCCATTGAGAAAGTGTTGTCTCTTTGAAAAGACATCATCCCAACTTTTTCTTTTGATATTTTTGGATCAGGAAAAAAGAAACCGTGGGTGGCTAGATGTAAAATAGACGGAGATTTTTCACCATCCAAATTTTTAAATTGTTCCTCTATAGCATCTGCACCGGTAAATATTTTAGCAAATATATTTTCATTTGTACTGATTTTATAAATATTTTCAGCTTCTTTTTTTGTTCCGGGCAAATAAGTCCACTTACCATGTCTGGCACTATCTTGTATATAAAGTCCTCGTGACACGTATTCTTCGTCTTTTGAAATATTTTGTAATGCCTTTGAAACATCCTCTTCTGATGCTTCAAAATCCATTCCTCCAAATATGGTTAAATTTTTAAAATTTTGTGTTTCCCGATCTGTTTTGGTGATGTTTGTAGCGGAACTTACCTGATAAATTTTATATTTATCGCATAAATATGAACTATCAGAATCCATGATCGCCCCAATATTAACTTGATTGAGCATACCCGACGGACTAAAATAAATATTTTCTGACGTCTTTACAAACTTTTCTATAGGCTTCCAAATCAAATTATAAAGTTCCGTATTTCGATAAAGATTATTTATTTTTGATGATTCACGCACTGAACTTTTGGATATTATTTCCAAAAATTGCCTTTCTTCAAAAAGCGGTATCATGTTCACCAAACTATCATTTTTATTGAAAACAAAAGCGACATACATAATACTATCAGTAACTTGATTTCCCCAGTACCTGAAATGTCCAATATCAACAATACAATCCTTTGCACTCAGTGAACGGTGAAAATCCTGAATGTTTATTTCTTTTTCAATTCGATTTTTTTTGAAGGCACTGGATTTTCGTGAAAGTTCTCCCTCAAGTTTATTTGCAATCCGCTCTAATGAATCTACTGATGTCCATCTTTGAAACAAGGGTACTGAATATAATTTTGCCAAATGTTGCCTGGTTTTAATCCATTCCTGATACAATAAATTTACTTCTTTGTCTGAATTAGCTTGGAGTGATTTTCTAATGTCAATTTGAGATGCCAGTATGGTTCCTTTGTATCCCAAATAAGTTTTATAAAAATCATTGATCGAAGAAAGATATTTGTCTTTGGCCTCAAAACAAATACTAAAATAAATATCTAATAGATTACTGATGGATAAAATATATTTATCTTTTTCAGATTCTGTTAAAAACGAAAACTGTAATGCAATTTGTTGGCTCAAAATATCATGGCCTTGCTTTGCGAAAGATAATGATTGTTCGTATTTATTTAGGATTTTTAAGGTATGTGACATATTATTCAAAATATTAGCATAATCAAGATGATTTTTTTCAATGAAAATTTCATAAATCCTTCTTGCCTCTTCATATATTAAATAAGCTTGCTCATTTTGGTCAATTAAATTATAAACACACGCTAAATTATTTAAATTTAAAGCATAGGTAGGATGATTTTTTCTATTGATATTTTCCAATATTTTTGATATTTCCAAATAGATTGTAATTGAATTTTCGTAAAACCCTTGATCAGAATAAATCAAAGCTAAATTGTTTAAACTGGAAGCATAATTAGGATGATTTTTTCCAAAATTTTTTTCTAAAATATTCAAAGCCTCAAGAATTGTAACTAATGCCTTTTCATACTGGCTTATTTTGGAGTAAACTGTTGACAAATTATTCAAACTTTGAGCATAATCCGGGTGGTAACTCCCTAATTTTGACATTCTAATATTAAGGGCTTGAATATTTAGTTTTACAGATTCATCATATAACCCTAATTCATAATATAAACTTGCCAAATTATTTAAACTTAAAGCATAATATGGATGACTTTTAGTGTATAAATTTTCAATTAATACTAGTGCTTCTTTGTTACAATAAATTGCTTCCCGATACATATTAAGATTATCATACAATCCAGCTAGATTATTTAAACTTAAAGCGTAATCTGGATGATTTTTCCCAAAAATTTCTTCTCGAATCTTTAAAGCTTCCTTGTAAAGAGATAAAGCTTCATTATATTGTCCAAGATCACTTAAGGTACTGGCAATATTATTTAAACTTAAAGCATAATCAGGGTGATATTTCCCAAAATTCCTTTCTCTATTTTTTAAAGCCTCCTTGTGAAGTATTAAGGCTTCATTATATTGTCCAAGGTCTTTAAACGTACTGGCTAAATTACTTAAACTTATTGCGTAGTCAGGATGATTTTTTCCAAAAATATCTTCTCTAATCTTTAACGCCTCTTTATGTAGTGTTAAGGCCTCATTATATTGGCCTAATTCTCCATAAATGCTGCCCAAGTTATTTAAACTTAAAGCGTATTCAGGATGATTATTTCCAAAAATATCTTCTCTAATCTTTAAAGCTTCCTTGTAAAGGGATAAAGCTTCATTATATTGACCAAGGTCACTTAAGGTACTGGCAATATTATTTAAACTTAAAGCATAATCTGGGTGTTTCTTGCCAAATATCGATTCTCTTATTTTTAATGCTTCCTTGTGAAGTGTTAGTGCTTCGTTATACTGACCAAGGTGATTGTATGTACTTGCTAAATTATTTAAACTTAAAGCATAATCTGGGTGATTCTTACCAAATATCGATTCTCTTATTTTTAATGCTTCCTTGTGAATTGGCAGTGATTCATTATATTTACCAAGATCGCTTAATGTATTAGCTAAATTATTTAAACATAAAGCATAATCGTGGTGATTCTTACCAAAAATCGCCTCCCAAATTTGCGCCGTCTCGTAATAAAACTTTAAGGATTCATCATATTGACCTAATATACTATAAATGCCAGCTAGATTATTTAAACTTAAAGCATAATCTGGGTGTTTCTTGCCAAAAATCGATTCTCTAATATTTAATGCCTCCCTATGTAGTTTTATGGATTCATTATATTGACCAAGGTCACTATATGTATCGGCTAAATTATTTAAACTTATTGTATAATCAGAGTGATTCTTTCCAAAAAAGGCTTCCCTTATCAATAATGCCTCTTTAAAAAGTTTTAAGGCCTCATCATATTTCCCCATTCCCCTATAAGCACCAGCTAAATTATTCAAGCTACTCGCATAATGTGGGTGGCTTTTTCCGTAAAAGGTTTGCCTGATCAATAAGGCTTCTTCATGAAACTTAAGCGATAGTTTATAATCACCAAGGTTAGAATATGTACTGCCTAGATTATTTAAGCTTGAGGCATATTCTGGATGATTTTTACCAAAAATAGTTTCATTTATAGCAAGTACTTCTTTGAAACGTATTAACGCATCGTTATATTTACCTAATTCAGAGTAAGTAATGGCTAAATTTTCTAAACTTTCAACATATTCCGGATGTGTTTTTCCATGTAATGTTTCTATAGTTTTCAACCTTAATGAATCAAAATATAATGCTTTGTCGAATTGTTTAATTGAAAAATAGGAACTTCCAATATTCTTAATAATATGCAAGTAGGTTTCACTATTTTCCCATTCTTGTTCTAAATAATTTTTTAAAGAATAATGGGAATAAATCAAAGATTCATGATATCGATTTAAATTATTGAACAAAACCCCTATATATATAGATGTATTAATTAAGGCTTTTTTATTTTGAGTCTTTACATTTTCTAAAACAAATTTTGCTAAATCCAAAGCTTTTTCAAGATTATTTAGGTTAGAATTCAAAAATGCAATATCCAAATATTGATTCGTGACTACTTCGTTTTCTATAATTCCTGCTAAAAAAGCTCTTAAAAAATCTCCATACAACTCTGCCTTTTCTAAATCTTCATTATGATTAAATAATGTTGAGAATTTATTACTAATTTCTAATAATCTAGTGCTATCAATCTCTTCCATTAAACTTCCATCTTCTTTGAATATTTTCCAAATACCTGTAAAATCATTAAAATCAAATGTACCATTAATCTTATTGACTCCATTTTCATGATATGACGTATATGGCCCATCCCGAAACCCATAATAATATTCAGTCATTGATTCAATATTGCCACCTCTGAAGTATGTTTTAACTTGACCATGTAACTTATTGTGAAGAAAATACATAGTTTTTTTAATCTCCTGATCACTGTAATCATAATATTCTGTAAGTAATCCTTCATAAAATATTTTATTCTGGTCCTCATAATCTATATAAACTGCATTGTACTCTCTGTAAAGGTTTCCGGAAATATAATATTCTTTTACAATCCCTTGAGGTTTGTTAGGACCTTGATATTTTATCATCCGATAGTATAAAGCTTCTGTCTGCTTACATCTTTGCCAATCTATATCGAAGTATTCAGTAACCAGAGTATCAAGGGAGGGTAAATAATTAGAATATAAAGAATCTAACGTATCACAATTTTCTCCTTTGCAAATATTTATCTTTGTTCCATTTTTATGGACATAGGTGCCGGTGTAAGTACCATTTACATAAAACCCTGTAAAAGTTAATGTGTCCGAAAAGAACAACACTCCCTCACCATGCTTCTCGTTGTTTATAAAATTTCCTTTATAGACAATTCCATCTCCCATCTCACCAACTCCATATCCATTTAAATGCCCATCGGAAAACATTCCTGTTATTGTGGTACCATCTGCACCAATTAATTGCCCATACCCTTCTCTGATACCATAATTATAATTACCTTTATATGTTGACTCCCAGCCTTCATGATCAAATCTGATTAAAACCCCTTCCCCATGTGCTTTATTATTTAGACAAGGACCATTCCACCTCACCTTAACACCTTCAGTAAAATATGGCTCCAGAACAACACATCCGCTTTCATTACATGGGATCCATATTTTCTCAAATGGGACTTGGCCGAAAGAATTACTTATAACCAAAAACCAACAAATGATAAAGCCTACCAGATCTTTCACGCCTTTTACTATTTAGTCATATTTTCCCACCTATTCTTATTACTATTACTTTTTTTACTTTTGTTTTTTGAAAGCTTAAAGTCCATCTCAATATTTTTAGTGTCCTCTTTTGACAATAGTGATGGTGTATCAGAACCTAACTTTCTTTCCTTATACAAAGCATAGCCTCCCAAAAAAAACTTTTTAAAATCCGAATATTTAATCCATATATACCCCTCGTTACCCCAGGATTCTCCCCAGCTGTTTAGTATTTCATATGCACCACCATATTTTTTATCATCATAACCAACAACTACCATAGCATGCCCATAACCATCCAAAATAGTTTCGACAGCAGTGGGGGTCCACAACTCTTTTCCAAAACAATTTTCAAAACTTACAGGTACGTTCATTCCAATGATAACAGGTAACCCCTTTGATATCACGGCCTTTATGTCTTCCGAATAACTTATTCTTAATATCTCATCAGGTCTGTTGACAAGTGCGATTTCAGCATCTTTTTCAAAATCGGGAGGATAATAGTTGCATAGTTGCACGTCTCCAAATGGATAATATTCCGGGTATTCAACAAATAACATATATGGAACTCCATAATTTAAAATATCTTTCATTGCTTTTTCAATATCAAGCCCTTCTTTGCATTGATCATCTGTCACATCTTTATTTCGAAAATAAATCCAATGAGGAGATACAATCTCTAATGAAATATTTTTGACGTCCGTCTCCCTTTTTAGAATTGCATTCATCATGGTCAAGGCTGTAGCACTTGAATATGCTACACAGGTTGAAAGTTGTTGCTGAAAAACATATGGAGCAAATTTTTTGATTGAAAATGACTCGGGTATAAAGTCGGATCTTTCACTCTCATAATGTTGACCGGATTCAAATGATTCTTTATTAAAAATTAACCCTTGTCCATTTGTTTGCTCCAAGCAGCTGGTAATGATAAAAAGTAATATTATAACTCTCATTTCTTTAATATATATTTTAATTTTTTTGATAAAAGTTGGATTTCAACATCCCTTTGAGGATTTAACACTATTTCAGAAATATTATTCTTAAACGAATTAAAATCCTCAATATCCGTATAAATAAAAAGTGTGTCATTATTTATTTTATATTCATTGATATTGCCCGGAATCAAAACCAATTGAATTTTTTCCTGATTCAAACCTCCTAATTTCCCTGCAACAGGTAAAACCTTTAAATCAAAAGAGCCTGCATACATTTTCTCAGGTTTGTTTTTTCGTTCAATATTTAGATTATTTTTATTTTTTTTACTTAAATTTTTATCATGTTCCAAACTATCACTAATATTTTTCTCTTTTTGATATAAATCGTGTTCAGATTCTTTATTATTGAAGTCAGCATAACCACCGTCAAATTCAGTATTTTTTTCCTGCTTAAAAAATAAAACCACTCCAATACATAGAACTAAAACCGCCGCTACAGATAAAATCAGGGACAAAGGAATTATTCTTGTTCCTCCTTTATTTTTTTTAATCTCATTTAATTCAGCAATAAATTCCCTTCTGGCAACTTTTTGAATGCCATTCCTAATGTTTTTTTGAATATCGAATTCATTTTTTAACATGGGATCATTGTTGATCATCTGTTCAAATGCTGTTTTATCGGCATTGGATAGAGTGCCGTCAATGTATTTATCCATTAATTCTAAAAATGTCGCCTTATCCATTACTTTTTATTTTACCTGTCAACATTTTTTTTAATTTCTGAATACATTTATATTTTCTTTTGCGGAGATTTTCTTCAGAAATGGTTCCCAAAGATTCGGCAATATCTCTCATAGATTTTTTATCATAATAGTACATGGTAAGAATAGCTTTACAGTCATCATCACTATTCTGCAGTGCGTTGACGACTTCTTGTTCAAGATATTCAGATTCGTCATCATTATAAAAATCTATATTTTCAGTTTGTTCTGTAATATTTTCATCATAAATCGTACGATTAGCTTTACTAAGCTTTTTATACCACATATTTTTACCAACTGCATATAGGTAGGTGCTCAATTGCGTATTTTCATTGAGTTCAAAGTTTCCTGATACAATTTTTTCGTAAAGATGAATGATTACATTTTGTTCTATTTCTTCGGCATCTTCCAAATGACCCCCATTTGAAAGAACAAAATTTTTCACTACCGCGGTTTTATGTCTATATAAATACTCAAATGACTTTCTTTCCTTTCGCCTGATAGCAGCGATAAGTTCAGTATCATTTTTATATATTTGAAAGAGTGTCATCGTGCAAATATAATTAATAAAAACATGTGGTTTCATTCTTTTTTAAAAAAAAACCGTAAAATTGATACACTCTTATCTATCCAAATGAGAAAAATTTAAAATCAACGCACCACTTTATAAATAACCCCTTCAGCATTATATTCAACGATTAGTCGAAAAAGTCATAAAAGTCCTTTTTGTATGGAATCCTATATTACCGACTAGTTAAAAAGTTATGTGAATATTTGAAAAACGTTTGGAGAGTGTAAATACTTATTTAAAAACAATTTTACCTTTTTGTACCGAAACAGATAATTATGATCACCGGAATATACATTTTCCAAATTTACTCCATTTCTTGTCATTTGACACTTGCCAAAGTGTAAACGCTTATCCTACATTTTATTTTGTCAATTCATTTGCTATCATTTCTGCCTGTTTGAGAACTGTTTCAGTTGCCAACATCTGCATGTCAGGTGGATAACCGTATTTTCTTAATATTCTCTTGACAGCAACTTTTAATTTGGCTCTGACACTTTCTTTTATAGTCCAGTCGATGGAAGCGTTTTGCCTGATGGTTTCTGTAAGGACAACAGCAAGCTCGCGTAACTTTTCTTTTTGCATGAGTTCTTTAGCACTGTCATTATTGGCTACTGCTGTATAAAAAGCATATTCGAAGTCAGTCAGACCCATTTGTTTTGCTTCTCTATCTGCATGAACGATTTCTTTACTCAGCGAAATGAGTTCATCCATAACCTCTGCGGCAGTCAGGATTTTATTATGGTACTTTCTGATAGAATTTTCAAGCATCTCCAAAAATGATTTGCTTTTTACCAGGTTTTTTTTGGCTCTTGATTTTATTTCATCATTCAACAGTTTTTTCAAAACTTCAAGTGCCAGATTTTTATGTTCCATACCTTTCAATTCCAACAAAAATTCTTCAGAAAGAATTGAAATATCCGGTTTTTTAATCCCGGCTGCATCAAAAACATCTATGACCTTTTCAGAAACCAAAGCTTTATCAATAACCTGTCTGATGGTTGTTTCAATTTCCTGATCAGTTTTGCCCTGACCGGTTGCATCAAACTTTACCAACCTTGCTTTTACAGCCTGAAAAAAAGATACTTCATCTTTTGCGTCCATAGCCTGATCATGTGGAATAGCAATAGCAAATGCTTTTGAAAGAGCTGTAACTTCGTTTATAAATCTTTTTTTACCATCTTCCAAACCCAGAATATGTTCTTCAGCAGCGAGAATCAAAGATAATTTTTTTGAAGTATCATCTGTAAAAAACGTTTCATATTCAAAATTATGAAACATTTGTGAGACAACTTCAAGTTTTTCCAACATTAGCTGAACAGCTTGTTCCTGCATGATGGTCGGATCTCCTTTTCCACCGGCATCGGCATAAAATGCCAATGCTTTTTTTAAGTCTGCTGCAATACCCAGATAGTCGACAATCAGTCCACCAGGTTTGTCCTTATACACTCTGTTGACCCGGGCGATAGCCTGCATGAGGTTATGTCCTTTCATGGGCTTATCAATATACAAGGTGTGCAAACCAGGCGCATCAAAACCTGTCAGCCACATATCCCGCACGATAACCAATTGTAAAGGGTCATCCGGATTCTTCATTCGGTCTGCCAATGTTCTTCTTTCCTCTTTGGTTGTGTGGTGTTTTGCAATTTTGGGTCCGTCTGAAGATGCGGATGTCATCACTACTTTAATTACCCCTTTGTGTAAATCTTCTGAATGCCAATCGGGCTTCAATTCCACAATGGCCTGATAAAGGTCAGCCGCAATTCTTCGGCTCATTGTGACTATCATACCTTTACCTTCAAAAACTTCCTGACGTTGGCAAAAATGGCTGACTATGTCTTTGGCTATATTTTTTATACGGTTTTCACTACCGACCAATGCCTCTAATTGGGCCCACTTCGCTTTTGCTTTTTGCGTATGGTTTAAGTCTTCATGTTCTAATTCATCATCCAGATCATCTACCAATTTTTTTCCTTCTTCACTGAGATTTACTTTTGCAAGACGACTTTCGTAATAAATCCGTACGGTAGCACCGTCTTCCACAGCTTGTGAAATATCATAAATGTCTACATAATTTCCAAAAACCGCAGGAGTATTTACATCCGTACTCTCTATAGGTGTCCCTGTGAATCCAAGATAGGTTGCATTCGGCAGAGCATCTCTCATATATTTTGCAAAACCATAAACAATTTTTTTGCCGATGACATTTCCCTGGCTGTCTTTTGCATCAATTGTTTTGGCCTTAAATCCATACTGAGTTCTGTGTGCTTCATCCGCAATAACGACTATATTTTTCCGGTCAGAAAGCAATTCATAAACAGCCGGGGCCCCTGAACCTGTCGATGGATCAGGCTGAAATTTTTGAATTGTTGTAAATACCACTCCACCTGAAGCTACTTTTAATAAGGTTTTCAGTTGATTTCTAT
Organism: Saprospiraceae bacterium; assembly: GCA_022842725.1. Classification (GTDB taxonomy): domain Bacteria; phylum Bacteroidota; class Bacteroidia; order Chitinophagales; family Saprospiraceae; genus OLB9. The sequence continues at coordinate 177,721 of JALHOZ010000005.1, read as the reverse complement.
CGTCTGCCTGGACAGGTTCCTGTCGGAGTAGTTGTTTGGAGGATGCAAAGGTATCAAATAACTGATCGTCGAGGTCATTGCGGTCAGTTATTACGAGAATGGTAGGATTGTCCATCGTCAGGACGATTTTTCCCGTATAAAATACCATAGAAAGTGACTTGCCACTTCCCTGAGTATGCCAGACTACACCTCCTTTTCGGTCACCTGAAGGTTGTGCAGAAACCATCTGTGCACCATAAACTGCCTGGGGTTCAGCTGCCATCATCAGGTCCGCGGACGAGGTGTTTTGGTATCCTGCAGCCCGTAATGTCGATTCTACTGCTTTGTTGACTGCATAATACTGATGATAAGCTGCTATTTTTTTAATTGTTGATATGGTTAAAATTCCGGGGTCTTGATTTTTTCCGATTCCTTCGTCTTGTGATTTGGCTGATGGTTCAACTTTTTTCGTTTTCTCAAAAACTATAAAATGACGGATTAAATCTGTCAGTGTTTTTTTATTAAGCATTCCGGTGATCAATGTTTCCAATTGGCTAACCAGATGTGATGCTTCGACGTTGCCATCAGCTGACTTCCATGCCATAAAGCGGCTGAAAGATGATGATAAAGTTCCTGATTTGGCTTCCAATCCATCTGAAAGAATGATAAAACCGTTATATGTAAATAAAGAAGGTATGGTAGCTTTGTACGTTTCTATTTGTCTGAAGGCTGAATGCAGCGTGGTCTTTTCATCAGTTGCATTTTTTATTTCAATGACGACCAGGGGAATACCGTTAATAAATAATAAAAGATCAATTCTTTTATTATTTCTGTTTTCAGTAACCGTAAATTGATTGACCACCAAAAATTCATTTTTATGTGGTTGTTTAAAATCAATCAACCAAACTCTGTCGCCGCGATCAACACCGTCTACTCTTTTGGTTACCGGAATTCCTTCCGTGAGATATCGATGAAACGTTTCGTTGTTGGTAAGCAGTTCCGTAGAAGAGATTCTTTGAATTTCTTTTATGGCTTCTGAACGAACATCAGTAGGAATATCGCTATTGATATAATGAACAGACCTTTGTAAACGGTATAATAACAATACATCATTAAAACTGCTTCTTTCTGATTTTTCCGCATCGGGAGCAATATGTGGGCCATATACATACTCGTAACCCAGGTCTTTGAAAAGACCTATAGCAAACGTTTCAATGGTATTTTCGGTGATTTTGTTCATCTCTACTATTCAAAGTCCACAGGTTTTATGAATCGGGTACCAAAAGTATATGGTTTGAGTTTAAGGTGTTGCAAGCGTCCGATAATGATAGCAGGATGGGTGTGGAACTTATGTGCAAATTCCAGAACATCTGTTTCATCAATTTGGAAACATTGGGTGATTTCTCTTTCTTCTTCCACAGAGAGTGTCCATCTTACTGCAAATTGGTCAGCTTCTGCTTCTTTTTCCTTATCTCTATCAGAATACTCTATATTTTCAAGAAATATATCTTTTTTACCATGCAGTAGAATATGGCCTGCTTCATGAAAAAATGTAAACCAAAATATATCATTACGATTGTATCTGCCGGTGAGCTGAATAAAAGGTGTGTCATTGAGCCATCGGGTACTACCGTTGATGGGTGCTTTATTAATACAAGGAGTATGTACTACTTTGACACCGGCCTGAAGACAAAGAGCCTGTAAAGTCTGGAAAAAATCGTCAGGATGATGGACCATCAGATTTTTAATCTGAGGCAATACCTCTTTGAAGGCTTTTTCATTATAGGGAGTGGCAGGTAATTCAGCGGCCTGCAGCTCTCCTTTGCGTAGCCATGCTGAGATAGCATAAGGTTCTTTGACATGTACAAGTGATATACGGAAGGCCACCTTAAGTTGTTGGTTGAGGTAGTAATCATTCCATGCCTGATGACTACTGATTCCAAAAAATGACAAGAGCGATGAAGTTAATTCTGTCTGAGTATTTTCAGCCTGTATCCATCCTTTTTTAACCATGTCTGCCAGAGGAAATAATTTGGCCCAGTCAAGAGAAGCTACGAGGTTTTGTCGATGTTCCTGCCGTGCTATATATTCATCATAATGACGTTGTTTATTCATCCAAAAGTGAGCAGGAATTTGTAGTACATGTTCAAACAAAACCGCCATTTCCGGGGTGATACTACTTTTGCCTTTTATAATGGCATTGACGGTTTTTTCGGGTTTTCCGGTGCGCACAGCAAATTCTTTTGGTCCCATGCCCAATTCTTCCAGTTTTTCGGCCAGGGTCTCTCCCGGATGGAAAACTACTTGCGGATGATATTGATTGATACTTGCTGACATGATTTTTGAAAAGATTTGGTTAAACTACTTACCGTGATAATTGACAATTTCTATGATGATAACCCCTTTGATCTCAGACCAGATGTACCTGCCATCGGCGTCAGTCGGTATTGGACTTTCTAGAGGTCTAAACACCAGACGAAAGGGTTGATCCAGAGAACAAGACCACTGACCTTTGCGATCACCGGTAAGCTCGTGATAATGTCCCGGCAGATGTCTCACATCTTCCAGTGTCTCCGCATCCCGCAGATCTTGTAGCCGCCTGTTAAAAAGCTTAGCCTGTAATGACCCCATATCTCTCTGACATTTCTGAAAGTCATTGGCCAGCTTTTTAAGCTTTTTATGTTCAAAGGTGATTATCACTGCAAAGATACAATTTTTTTAATGGATAGAAGGTGTTAGTTAAAAATAAAAATAACACAAAAGGGAATTATGTAAAATACTGCTCATTCTTATTCAAAACAACCTTGAAAGATATGAAACTATTTTTTCCAAAACTGAAACAACTTTAGTACTATAGTTTTTTTCAATTAAAGTAACATTGAGATCCTCATCAAAGATTAAATCTTTAACATCCGTACCCATGGAAATTAAAACTTGATGGATTAATATCTCGCATTGAATAACTAAGCTGACAATTTCTATATTCATATTTTTTTGAAGTACACTCTTATAATCATGGAACAACAGATTCCTTATATCATAAAAACAATCTCCTGTTTCCTGATGCTTATAATCATGTTCAAAAGTTTGTAGAAAATCTCTTAAAGCACTTGTTATTTCAGATTTTTCATCAAATTTTACTTCTGCAAACAATTTATTAATAATTGAACGTGTATTATTAATTTCATTTATTTTCTGAACAAACTTAAAATTAGTAAGTGACTCCTTTTCTGACAAAATCTGATCTATATCTTCTTTAATTTTTTTGTCAACTAAATATTCAATAACTTGATACAAAATTAAAAACCTATGTAATGGATTACCGCTTTCAGCAAGTAATTTATTATATAATAGATTGATAAGTGGATTATTCTCAACAAACTTATTGGCTTTGTGTATATTTAAAGAACCATTTCCTCTAATTGTATAAAATTTTGAATCAATCAAGGATACCAAACTCCCATCGTTACGATACTCTTCAATTAAGCTTATTATATTTGGATTTACGTCATTTTGAAAATAATAATATCCTTTTAAAGCAAAACTTGGTAAAAAATCGTTAAAATTTAATTCCCTAACGGGAATTGAAGGTTGATAAAAGACCGCAAAAATTGTATTTTTATCCACGAGGTTAGAGAAAAAAACTTTACCTTCTTTTGGTATATTTTTATAATCTATTTCCTCTAAAACAGACTTTATACCATAATATTTATATGCTTGTAAATATTCATCAAAATCAAAATTATGTGTATAAGAATCATCTTCCATTGCCGAAAGAGGAATTATATAACCTACAGTTTTCTCATTAATTTTAATTTTAAATGTGTCGTTTTGTGCATTTAGGTATGGATTAACAAATTTTAAAACTTTGTAATCATTAACATCTAGTGATGTGTTAACACTTCTTTGGACTCCACCTTTATCTCCTTGCAATTTAATATTGCAGTACACAGGCAATTGAAATTCTGCACCCGGTAAATTAATTAAAAAAACATTTTGACTTTCGTCATAATTTAGAACTAGAGGAGCCTTGTATTCAGTTATTGATTCCATCACCCCAACATATTTGCTTTATAAAATTTATAAGCCTGCTGAACAGATTTTTCTACATCCAGGTATCCATCGTTAGCCTCGTTAAATAGTGATCGAATAAAATAATAGAAATACATTCTTTGTTCATTACCAATTTTTTTTGCATTAATCTGGATTTCATCTAAATGTCGAATCATGAGATTGAGCGCCTCTTCAATATTCTTTTGTTTTATTTTATCAACCAGTAAAATAATTGAATTTAAATCCTTAACTAAGCCTTCCTCAATAAGAAAACTGATTGCCGCCCCAAAACCAGAAATGGTTTGAACCTTTATAAAAATCTCATTAACATTTTTACCAAATGATCTTTTTCTTAATTCCCCAAATTCTTCATACTCCCAGCCATTTGCGATTACATTCACTTTAAGTTTGAATTTATAATATGCACTAACCAATTTTTTGAATAAATCCTCTCTTTTGTCATCTTTAGTAAGTAATTCAAGATTTTTGATTATATTAACTAAATCCTCTCGATCAATGGGTGAATAATCACCAGTTATATATGACATAAAACCATCTATTATGTCACTAAATCTAAATTCATTTTCTGCTATCGGGACTCGATTTTCAGATTCTGTAATAAAGACAATATCATCAAATCCATTCTTATAATCAGAATATAGCATTTCAACTTGATGTCTTGTTGACATAGGAGTTTGCCCCGTGTTTAATGTAAGCATTCGATATAATACTCCAACTTTACTGATTCCAGTATACACTTCAATTCTTAGTGGTATGCTTTTTACCTTTTCTAATAACTGCGAATTTCCTTCAACTTCATTTAATAGATCCAAAATTGTATAAGTTCTCTGAAGACCGTCCAAAATTAACAAATCATGCCCATTTTTTTCAATACTTTTAACTAAATTATTCTTATCTATAACTTCAAATTGTTCTATATTTTTAGTTGGAAAAATGGCTAAAACTATTGGTGGTATAACACAGCCTACTTTTATGTCATCTTTTAACAAACTATAACTTCTGTTCGAAGTTCTGACCCTTTTTCTTTGTAAATCATTATTTTGCAAAATATCTTTTGCAATTTTAGAATACTCACCAATTGACATCTCAATTAAATGATTTTCTGCTGAAATTTTTAAGTCTGGAGTTGATGTTAATATTTTCATTATAAATTATTTAATATTAGATTTTACCCTCACTTCCCCGCTCATCAACTTCGGCAACAAAGTATCTCTTAATGCCGTGAGGGTTCGGATTTGATTATTATTGGCAATTACTTTATCAATAATTGGTTCTATTTGTTGAGACATTAATTTCACCTCTTCATTACTCGGAATGAAAACCATTGCCTCGTCTAAATCACTACGTTTGATATGTCCCATTGTTGTTGCGTGACTTGCAGCAATTGAAATAAATTCTGCTAAGTGATGTTTGCACCACAAGTAGTAAAACCATTTTGGATAATATTTAGATGTTACCTTAAATAGGTGCTGATTAAGAATACAAGCTTGACCGTTCCAAATTTTAACCATCAATGAAGCTGACCAAGCAAAAATAACATCGCCATTTCTTACAATATATTCAGGCTTTATTTCTGTACTTGCCCAATCAGAATTTTCTGTTATTCCGCTACTTAACTCTTTTATTTTGAGAACAGGTAACTTATCTATTTCATTTTTTGGTGGAAATTTTTGACAGGCTAAGCCATTTAAAAAATTAGCCATTTTGTTCAAAGACATTGTACCCCACTCTTCCTTCGCCTCTTCCACAAACCATTGCCTGAACAGCGTTTCAGCCATTTTTTCTAAGGTGACGTTTTGACGGTGCAGCAGGTCTATTTTGTCGTCAAGACTGCTGAGGACAGAAGCGATAGCGGTTTGTTCATTAGGTAGTGGTATTGTCAAGTTGAGACCTAATATGTCAGCCTTTGAAATATTTGCTTGATTTGCACTACCAGATGACTGATTTGCTAAATAGAATCTAACTTCGTCATTTTTAAAAAAGTAGTAAATGAAATCTTTATTGGTGTCATCCTTAACTATAAGTTTTCCAACTCGCTGATTGAGTAATGATTTTTCCTTAAGCTTATATCGAGAAACATCTCCAACTACTTGCGTTTGCGCTTGGGGATGATTACCTGTCATCGCAATCAACACATCACCTTCAGATAATAAATATTTTTCAAGAATTGGGTTGTATTTGTGAAAAACAACATCTTTTAAATTCACATCACCATTAGCAACATTTTTAATCTTAATTACTGGTAATGAACCTTCAATTTGTTCTTCTAAAAAGTCGGCTGATTTGAAAGCGTAACCACTAATTAAATCAATATAATCACCTATTATCATATCTTGCCACTGGCCCATGTTACATTTGATTAAATAGGTTATCAATATTTATTTCATCAGCAAATGCTTTGATAACCTTTAATTTACCATTCTGAAACGTCTCTTTATTTTGAATTCTTGATTTAGTATAATCTGACATTCTATGCGAGAAAATTCTTTCAAGATTATTAATTACATTCTCAGCAAAAGGGTCAATGATACATATATTCTTTTCGCGATTCTTCCTGATCAAGTCATTAAAGTGTTCATCAGCGTAGTTAAATGAATATCCAACAACAATAATTTTTTCAGCATTTCTAATTGTGTCTACAGCATGATACCAAATGTCTATATATTCATTTGATAGTACTGGTTTTAACTTTAAAGGCGGAATAATTGATGGAATAACGAATCTTTTGTTTTCAAAATCTATGTTGTTTGCAACAACATCCCTTAAGAATTCTACTATATCTATGTTTACATAGTCATCAATTTCGATTTGATTACGATTATCTAATCTTATATATTTTTTTAAATCACCATGGAAATAAGTTACATCGTGAAAGTTTTGACCTGCTAAAGTTGTATAATTGAATGTAATTACATTATCTGTACTTTTAATATTACTATAGAATGGGATTGGACTTACAACATTTCTTTCCTTGTAAACAAGAAAAGACCAAAGTGTCCAGCTGATGTAAAGATATTTTTTTATCTCAGATTCATTCTCATTATAAAAACCTATAAAATGTTTTAACAGTAAGTTTTCAAAGTCCATTAGATTTCTATAAACATGCTTCAGAACTGGATGGTTTGGTTCCTTGATACTTACTTCTAATACTCGTTTCATTACTAAATCAAAAGTATCTGTAAAGGTTAATTTTCCGAGGTCAATTATATTTTCATCAGTTACACTTATATCTGAAAAAACACTGTTGATTAATTCAGCTGTTTCATCATCAAGTATAACATCTTCTTGTAGTTTTTGAATTTTCTCTAAAAGCGAAATTACAATTTGACCAAGCTTTCTTTGTTCTTCAGTTAGTGACTCATCATGTTCAATTACATGTTTTATATGTACCAATATTTGATTCACTTCTTTTCTGAAATCAGAGGCAAGTTTATCTACTGCTTTTTTAACAAAATCATCGTAATTAAATCTTAATCCTTTTATAATTTTTCGAAGTTCCAGGTCAACATTTTGACCAACTTCATCATTGTATATGAAATCTCTGATTTGAGGTACCAACTCATTTGCTAAAGGCATATCAATACCTTCAGTTTTTTCAACACCTGCTCCAAGTATTAATAAATTACTCATTGATTTTAATCTTTAAAAGGTTCTCATAGATAATCTCATTCAAACGGGCTTCTTCTTTCAATTGTGCTTCCAGTTCTGCTTTTAAACCGGTAAAGCGTTCTATAAAATTAAAATCATCTTCTTCATCCGGCAGACCAACATACCTTCCCGGTGTCAATACATAATCAAGTTCTGCTACTTTACCCACCGGAACAGATGCACAAAATCCGGCGATGTCTTCATACTTTCCATCCACATTTCTCCAATTGAGGTATGTGGTGGTAATTTTATCAATATCTTCTTTTGACAATTCACGGGTCCTTCGGTTGATCAAATGTCCGAGATTTCGGGCATCGATAAATAAAATCTCCCGGGATGACTGTTGATTAGCAGATCTTTTGAGAAACCACAGAGCTGCAGGTATCTGCGTATTTAAAAACAACTTAGCAGGCAGATTGACAATACAATCTATCAGACCGTTTTCTACAAATGCTTTTCTGATATCTCCTTCACCGGATGTTTTGGAGGTCAATGCCCCTTTTGCCAATACAACACCTGCCCGTCCTTCGGGTGAAAGATGGTACATAAAATGTTGCATCCAGGCAAAATTTGCATTGCCCGTAGGTGGGGTGCCGTATAACCAGCGACCATCATTTCGCATTAGGTCACCGCCCCAATCGCTCACGTTAAACGGTGGATTGGCGATGATGAAATCGGCCTTGAGGTCTTTGTGTGCATCGTTCAAAAAAGAACCTTCGTTGTTCCATTTCACTTGTGAGCTGTCAATACCACGAATAGCCAGGTTCATTTTAGCCAATCTCCACGTGGTTTGATTACTTTCCTGTCCGTATATAGATATATCGTTTACACGTCCTGCGTGGCTGTCTACAAATTTTAAGCTTTGCACAAACATACCACCACTACCGCAACATGGGTCAAAGACTCTGCCTTTGTATGGCTCCAACATTTCGACCAATAACTCTACGACGCTTCTGGGCGTGTAAAACTGTCCTCCTTTTTTGCCTTCTGCAAGAGCAAACTCCCCCAGAAAATATTCAAAAACGTGTCCAAGTACATCTGCGCTTCTTGCTTTGGCATCACCCAGCGCGATATTACCAATCAGATCGATCAATTCACCTAAACTCGTCGGGTCGAGATTTTGTCTGGCATACACTTTAGGCAAAACTCCTTTTAGCGAAACATTTTCCTTTTCGATAGCATCCATGGCATCATCTACAAATTTCCCAATTTCAGGTTGTTTGGCCTTTGATTGGAGGTAACTCCACCTGGCATCCTGAGGAACAAAAAACACGTTTTCTGCATTGTATTCGTCCTTGTCCTCCGGGTCGGCTCCGTTTTCTTCTTCCGCTTTAAGTTTGGCATACAGTTCTTCAAAAGCATCTGAAATATATTTCAGAAAGATAAGGCCTAAAACGATGTGTTTATATTCAGCAGCATCGATGTTTTTACGAAGTTTGTCTGCGGTCTTCCAGAGTTGCTTCTCTAAAGGTTCTTCTGATATCGTTTTTTGTTTTGCCATTAGTATAGGATAGAGTTTTTTATAAACAGTTTCATTGATATATATTTCAAGCTGCTCTCTGTTTTTCCTGTTATAGGAGAATATTTTAAAATCAAATTTTTTATCATCATTTTAACACCGTGTGTACAAAAGCAAAAGTAATAAAGATTTTGGAAAAGAAATAATTTTTGAGTTGGTCATTGAGCTTGGGTAGGTTTATGAGTCCAAAACCGACTAACAAAAACACAAACATTGATTGGAGCACAACCCCTTGCGGGACTAGTGGGATTAATCCACTGTATCGCCAATTTTAGAAGTTAATAACCCTGTCTATTTTATTTGAATTACCTCTATAGTCTCATCAACATCCTCAACTTTCAGAATCCACGACCCTCTATACTCATAAATGAAAACTTCCGGACTGTAGGCATAGTGATACATATATTGATAATTACTTTGTTGCCAAATTTGACCATTAATCATTTTAAAAATAGTGTCTCCCTCCCACCCTTCAAATTCTCCATCAATCTGCGTTTCTATAACATTCGTTACTTTCTTACAAACTACTGGCTCTTCAAAATCTTCTATGATTAATGTATAATCTGAACCGCTTCTAAGAATTTTGACATCCGGGTTACGGGTTCTAACTCTTTGCCGTATTCTTTCGTTAACAACAAAATATTCTTTTGTATTTGTTTTAAAAATAAAACCTTGACTGATAGTTCCACTTATACTTCCTTTAATATATGTGTCACCGTAATATTCCCATGATCCCTGGGCATAGTTTGTATACATAAGAAATAAAACTCCTGTAAGCGTCAATAAATTTTTCATTTGTATTTTTTTATGTTGGTAAATTTATATAAAACTTAACACAGCTTTTTTTCTGTTTTCCTGCAAAGGATATTCTTCTTAAAGAAAAAGCATTTCTATCCATATTGCTACCTTATGATGTTACAAAACTATAAAAGATTTTTGAATGGTGGAGGGATTTTGAAATAATTTTGAGAAAAAGATGGGGAAAGGAGATATCAAAACAATCTTTTCCTTGAGGAAGTCAAAAAAGAACAGATATTCAAACATTCACGACATTTGATTTGAAGACATATGTACGAACCGAAGTTTAACTTATCTTTTCAGTTGTAGTCATAAGTGCGGGCTCAAGGATTCATTTCATTTCAGTTGAACACAAAAGTGCGTGCTCAATGATTCATTTCGTTTCAGTTGAAAACAAAAGTGAGTGCTTTAGGATTCATTTCGTTTCAGTTGAAAATAAAAGTGCGTGCTCAAGGATTCATTTCATTTCAGTTGAATACAAAGGTGAATGCTTTAGGATTCATTTCATTTCAGTTGGACACAAAAGTGCGTACCAAAGTTAACTTTTCATTTCAGTTGAAGACATAAGTACGTACCGAAGTTAACTTTTCATTTCAGTTGGACACTTAAGTACGTGTTCATTGATCCATTTCATTTCAGTTGGACACTTAAGTACATGTTCAATCATTCATTTCATTTCAGTTGGACACTTAAGTACGTGTTCATTAATCCATTTCATTTCAGTTGAAGACATATTTTTGTGTTTATTGGTCCATTTCATTTGATTTTTACATACAAGTTTGTACCTGATGCTTCATTTCATTTCAGTTTTATACATAAGTTCGTGTTCAGTCGTTCATTTCATTTGATTTTTATATTCAGGTTTGTACCTGATGATTCATTTCATTTCAGTTCGACACTTAAGTACATGTTCCATGATTCATTTCATTTCAATTGGATATATAAGTACATGTTCCATGGTTCATTTCATTTCAGTTGGATATATTAGTACATATTCCATGGTTCATTTCATTTGATTTGAAGACGTTAACATGTATCTGTTGATTCAATTTATTTAGTCGACTACCAAAAAAGCATACAAAAGGCACATTTAATTATACTCAAAGTTAAAATTTTCTTAAAGTCATTACAAACTCTTGACGGATATTATTTTCCACTTTACCTTTGTCGCAGTAATCATTTCAAAAGATGGTTGACCGAAAAAAACAACCCTTTTTAATTTTGATTACGGAAAAAAATTCAAAGGAATTTTACTGAGATAATAGCTATTCGTTTCTTTATTACAAGTCTGTTTTTTTGTTGCCGGTCCTGACCGGAATGGTTTTCGGATGATCCATCAGTAAGCACAACACAAATTCAAAAGATGCCGCCTTATCGGATCTGTTTATTGACCAGCCAATATGCTGTAGGGCTTCTGTTTTTATCTGCACTCCTCCACAACAAAATATTGATATTACATACATGGTTTTTGGGATTGATTTACCCTTAACCCTTAGATACCTGTATCAAACTATCTCAGACAACTTCTTTGGATTTATGTGAAAATTTTTATTTTTTAACAATTAAAATCATTATTATCATGATTAAGTTATCTATTACAAAACTGAGAGAACTCTCCACCCTGGAATTGGTATCACTTGCCAATGACTTGAGCCGGATTTTTAGAACGTTTGGCTCCCTGCCACCTAAGATTGTTGAATGTCTGGACGCGCTTTTTACCGCAAGTATCGAACTGAAAGAAGTTTCAGTCAATGGTAAAGGAAAAGCATCCACCGGTAAAGTTCGGTTTTTGAACGCTCAAAGAATCCGGGTATTTCGTTCTATCAAAAACCTGTTTAAGTCTCTTGAAAAAAGTTCGGACACAGCCCTTGTTGAAATGGCCACCATGCTTTCTTCCCATTTTGACCAACACAAAAACAAAATGGAAGGGGGTTCTTACAAGGACAAAACCACCGCAATTAATAAGATTCTGGAAGAATGGACTACCGATCCAAAACTTGCCGAAGCCTGCAAATCCGTCTTTTTGCGAAACGAAAAGGAAGATTTGGCAAAGTGGAACAAAGAGTTTGAGGAACATTATTTTGAAAATGCGCAAACCAACTCCAGGAAAATGAATGTGTCGGTCAAAAAAGAAAATGTTGTGATGGCTTTCGACAAACTTCAGAAGATGACGGAATCTTTTTATAATGTTTCTGACGACACGACCATGTATGAAGAAATCAATCAAAAATCAGCAAAACTGATAGAAAAGTACTTCTTTCCTGTAGCTATCAGAAAAGCACAGAGAAGGTCCAAAGCTGAACTTACTCCGGCCCCTATTACCGTCGCAGAAAACAATACTGCCACTACTGCTGCCGTAAAAGACTCGGAAGAATAAGAAGAAGAACATAATAATTTAGAGAGAAGGGCTCCCGATGTAAAGTCGGGGGCCTTTTTTTTGTTGACGATTTGATGAGTTGGTTATTTGATAAGTTGGGTTGTAGCGGCGTGGGGGGTCGGGAATATTGAAGTTTTTACTCACCCCCGGGCTCCACTATAAATAATGAGGGGTATAGCTTTCGACCTTAGATTTCCTAACGCCAGGCAGATTATTGTCGTCCAAAAATAAGTTAAAAAATTAGTTATTACATCAAGCATTAAAGCACAAAAGAAAGACCCTGTGCGTCACCCTTCTTTTTTAAGAGAAGGACCCGGGGATGAGTAAAACGGACAATGCGAAGCATTGAAAAAACAACCGCTCGTGACTTGATAAAATAAGTATCAACGAATCAATTCATAGCATTAAAAAAAACCAAAGGTAACCAGCCTTCCTAACGATTTGATAAGTTGGATGATGCAGCGTACTTATCCCGGTTTTTTTCTTACTTCAAATACTTGCTAAAAAAACGTCAAAATCACTCATTTCACTTCCACCAACCCTCCGCTCTCAATGACGATCTCTGCTTCTTCTTCACAGACCACCGGTTGATTGCCCAAAAATCTCAATATACCGGCATTTTGAATGCGATTGCTGACAGATACCGGAATGCCGTTCGTTTCCAGAAAACCTCCGTACAACAAAATCAATCGCCTGCACCTTTGTGTACCACTACCATTTCCAACAGAAAAACTGCCTGAATGAAGTTTGGGAAAATGTTGTACGTCACCCGAAATGATCACGGTATGAATCGAATCGGGCACAGTATTGCCTAACCAATTGCAGGGATTTGTCCATATCGAATCACAATTTCCCACCCAATAAACCGGCGAAGCAACCACATGTAATACTACCTCTGTGGGTTTGTATTCCAATTCAAACATTTTACCTCCGCCAATAAACGGAAGATTGGGAAAATCAAATTCATTCGATATGGTGTCGTCTGATTCTACAATGACAAACATGTCACCGATTTGAGGGGTATATCCGGGTAAAATTTCAACATCCAGATTATTGGGCAATTCCACCGCCGAATCTGAAGTAATAGCATCATGCCCGTTTGGATTTCCCATGCCGCCGGTTCCTTTAACCTGGATAAAAAATGATGCATTATCATAACTTTGGTAGTTTAAAAACCTCAACATTCCGACGGGCTGTCCCGGTCTGTAAAAGGAATTGACTGTCGCAAAAGAACAATCAATGACAGCATCACCTATGACCGTTCCGTAGTTTTCAAAAGTACCCGTGCTGCTGATGCCGATAATTGCTGTATCGGTCATCATCTTCATTTTGAATAAGCCGTAATTGACAAAATAGTTAAGGTTGACAAAAGTTTCCTGATTGCCAAACCGGATCGCAACAGGAGCATTCATGATATCAATTTCCCCTCCGAACTGATTGATGATTGTGTGACTTTCTTCATGGTTATTTAGCCTGAAACACCACTGTGTTACATTTTCAAAAGAAATATTCCCGTAATTAATCATTCCGGTATTCAGATCCATTCCTCTGTGAATGTTCAAAAATTCAATTCTTCCATTTTCTGTATTTTGAAAATTTTGCGTAAACGTCTCTCCGTTATCAACCTCCACCGAAGATGTCAAAGGTTCCTCATGATTATGCATCCATAAATCACCATCATTTATAAAATATGGAACCTCGAGATTGTTTGTAAAATCAATTTCCAACGCCTGACGAAAGTGGTTTATAAGAATATTTCCTGTGTTTAAGAATGTACCCTGACGAACATGGATCCCGACATGAGAGCTGTCAATATTTATGATTCCGTAATTGCTGAAATTTTTGTTTTGAAAATCTGAAACATCTGCAAAAATGATCCCGGTGGAAATTCTGTTTTCATCAGTATTGATAACATTAATCAATCCACCAACATAATTATTAAAAAGAGATGTTGCAAAAATCGCCTTTGAAATCAGATTGGTAAATGTCATGTTTCCATAATTGTTAAAAACACCGTCCATGACTCGGACACCACTTCCCATATCCGACATCGTGATATTTCCGTAATTATTAAATGGTAAAAAATTGACAATACCATAAGCAAGCGTATCAACCAATTCCGAAACTTCAATGGTACCGTGATTTGTAATACTGCCCATATCAAATATTGCATCATTGTTTGTCCGCCGGATGAGTATATTTGCATTGGTGTCAATCGTAAATGGATAATTATTATGAATGCCGTATTCCATGACATTTGTACCGCTTATTTCCAGCATACTACCACCTCGTAGTTGTAATGTATTGGAATTTTTTAAACCTGCATTTAAAGGGTAGAAATCCGATCCGACGATTAATATATCTCCAAAATTTTCTAAAGAAAAATTATTAACCAAACCGTCTTTATCAAATCCTGTGATGACAAAAGAACCGTTATCCAGATTTTTTAATACCCCGTCGTTTTTGAGCCCGTCATCATCTGAAGTCTGCAAGGTCATGAGTCCGTCATTATACAGTTCGCCGGTGACATGAATATAAATACAATTTGCTTCAATGATCGGCACATCCCTCAATACATTTTGAATAAAAACAGTTCCGTTGTTGTTTAATGTATCTGAAAGAAATATACCATAACCATTGGGAGCTGTAATATTAATCACGCCGTTAATATTGTTATTAAATTTTCTTGGATTTGGACTGACTGCTGCCGGATACATCAGAATACCTTCGTGAAAAGGATTATTAATATTGATCAAACCGTTATTAATAATGGTGCCTCCGTCAAAGTCAAAACCCCGCTGAGGTTGATTCATTACAATGGTGTCCTGATTGGTCATAGAACCTCCCTCAAGTATATGAAATCCACTGCTTCCGACCGAAAACGTCGTCATACCTCTGTTGCTGAAAAATCCGGAGTTAAGTATAGTAATCTCGTCATAAATAGCCAGAAAGGCCCCATCCTGTACAATTAATGTATCATTGCCACTTAATGTGATCGAATGCGCTACTCCCGTGTCACCGGTTTTAAGTTTAAGTGTGACGCCAACAGTCAGGGTCACATCATGCAAAACTGTAGGCACCACACCCAAACTCCAGTTTAAAGGGTCATTCCAATCTTCTGTTTGTTCTGCATTGGTGAAAAGATTTACCTGTGCGTATATTTTTTGGCATGATAAAATGAGTAGCAGGTTGATAACAGAAAAAAGTACAATTTTGAAATTCATGATCGGATTGATTGTAAAAAATTACTTTGTAAAACACGTGATTATACTTTACAAAGTTGACCCGATAAATAGAAATAATCATCATTGAATTGCCGGACATTAAAAAAATATATGAATTCATAGATTTTTAAATCAAAAGATACAACGTAATAAGCTAAATGGTAATTTTACTGAAAATTCGGTGGAACATGTTTAAAACATGGACATTTATCATACTGATTATCATTAAGTTGACCATCACGCTGACGGGGCAACAGGATTCTGTTTTGATGAGCATCAGAAATCTGTCAGCTGATGAATCTCACATGAATACAGTCAATCTGATAACCGCAAAATGTGGCACAGATTTAAGCTGTATGATGCCGTATATCAGGTTAATAAATGACTTACCTGTAGACGAAAAAATATTAAATGTCTATTATTTTCTCGGCAACCATTTCTACAGAAAAGGTTCTGTTAATGATTCAAAAACGGTCTATTTGGCAGGAATGAAAAAAGCAGAAAGACTGAATAAAAATCATCCTGCGCTATTTAATTATTACTCTTCTTTGTGCAATGTATATAACATGCAAAAGATAGTACAGGCTGACAGTGCATTGTTTTACATTGACGAAAGTGAAAAAATACTGAAAGCAAATCAGATGGATGTTGAAAATTACTGGAAACCAAATTATAACAGAAATTCGGTCTACATCATCTTAAGAAATTATGAAAAAGCTGATGAATATTTAGCAAAATCCTATGATTATCTGAAAAACAGTTCAAACCGGATGAACAAAGGTTTTGTCTTGTTTACATTGCTTGAAGCAACAAAAAAAAGAGGCACCACCAAACAATTTAAAAAATATCTGGATGAATTCCTTTTGTTTAAAAAATCAGGAACCAAACAATTGGATATCAACCACCTGGGCATCATGGAGTTGTTTACGGATAAAGAAGAAGCACAGATATTTCTGGAAGAAAGCCTCAGAAGAATAGAAAAAAATGAAAAACCGGATGACTCTGCTGATGCAAGACGGATTAAACTTGCAGAGATTTACAATACTAAAGGTGAAACAGATAAGGCTATTGAGCAGTATAAAAAAGTCATTACCGATCCTGTTTTGAAAGATCGCGGCATCGTATTCAGAAATGCATATTACTCTCTGTACGAAGCTTACAAAAACAAAAACCAACCCGAAGAAGCATACAAATGGATTGAAAAATATATAGCACTCGAGGATTCAATGAGCAACGAAACATTTAAAAATCAGGTTGCAGGGTATGAGGTGAGGTATCAAACTAAAGAAAAAGAAAATCAACTTTACAAACAGGAACTGGAAATAAAAAATGCCAGTTTAAAATCACGAACTTTATTGGCATTGCTTGCCATATTAGTCATTGTTTTTATTACTGTCGGGTATTTTTATTTCAAAAATGTGAAATTCAAAACTCAAATGATGGTAAAAGACAAAGAAATAAATGAGCAAAAGATCAGAGAACTTGAAAATTACAATACTTTGTTGTCACTCAATTCTGTGATTGAAGGTCAGGAATCGGAAAGATTTCGGATAGCAAAAGATCTTCATGATGGATTGGGTGGTTTATTGACTACCATCAAAGCACACTTCCAAACCATTCAGAAAGATATCCAACAATTAGAACAAATAAATTTTTATAACAAAACAAATAAATTAATTGATGAAGCATGTATTGAAGTTCGTCGGATTGCCCATGACATGGTACCTTATTCCATTAAAATCAATGGTTTGTCGGGAGCACTCGAAGATCTGAGAGAAGGTATTGAAATGCGTGGATTGCCATGTGATTTGGAAATATTTAATTCTGAAAATTTGTTGCTCAACGAACAAGCTTCAAACATGATCTACAGAACCGTTCAGGAAATAACCACAAACGCCGTTAAACATGCCAAAGCAACAAAACTTTTTATACAACTTGTTTATTTTCATGAAGGTCTCAACATTTTAATTGAAGACAACGGAACCGGCTTTGACCTGACTCAAACACAAACCGGAAAAGGTATCGGAATCAAAAGTATTGAATCACGGGTCAGATATCTGGGAGGTAAAATACATTACGACTCGACAAGCGGTCACGGAACAACAGTTAATATTGAAATTCCTTTCCGGGAAGGCATGGTATTATCAAAAAACGATGAAATATGATCAGGATCTGTATCGCTGACGACCATCAGCTTGTCGCTGAAGGAATAAAATTGTTGCTTTCGGAATACCAAAATCTGGAAGTAATTGCTTCATTTGTCAATGGCAAAGAATTGCTTGAATTTCCGGATTTGGGAGACCATGTTGATGTTGTATTACTGGATATTAACATGCCTGAATTAAATGGAATTGAAACATGTAAAAGATTAAAAAATTCTTTTAATCATATCAAAGTTATCGCACTCTCCATGCATGGAGAAAGTAATATGATCAAACTTATGTTTAAAAGCGGTGCAGATGGTTACCTTCATAAAAATGCAGCAAAAGAAGAAATTATTCAGGCAATCGAAGACGTCATGGCAGGTAAAAAATACCTGAGTCAGGAAATAACAAATAATATATTGTTTAATGATGTGTCCGGCAAGTCATCCAAAATCACCAATTCTCCTTTTCCAAAACTTTCAGATCGCGAAATTCAAATCTTGAAAATGATTGTAGGCGAAAAAACCACTCAGGAAATTGCCGAAACACTTTTTATCAGCTTTGGCACCGTCGAAACACACCGAAGGAACATCATGATTAAACTTGGTGCCAAAAATACCGCTGGGATGGTTCGTACTGCGTTGGAATATAACCTTATACCAACGTGAATCATCAAAAATCAATTCGTTTTGTGCTACAAATTCACAACAAACCCAGAAACAGTGCCTAAACTTAGCACCTATTACTTAGTAGCTAACACCTTTCCCACCTTCCATTTTCACCATAAAATTGCATATCGTCCACTATTTTTTACCTACCTTTGTACTCATTTTATGAATATCTAAAATCAAAGGTTATGGTTTTTTATTCCGGTCTGAATCGTTATTTATTGGTTTTTACCCTTCTGCTCTCTGTTTCAACCGTTACCTTCGCGGGGGAAGGCATGTGGTTGCCTCAACTCCTCAAACTCCTCAACGAAAAGGAGATGAAGTCTATGGGCATGAAGATTTCTGCAGAAGATATTTACAGCATCAACAAAGGCTCTCTCAAAGATGCCATCGTTCATTTTGGTGGTTTTTGTACTTCGGAAGTGATCTCTTCCCAAGGACTCCTGCTCACCAATCACCATTGTGGTTTCGGTCAGATTCAGCAACATTCAACCGTAGAAAACAACCTTATCAAAAATGGTTTCTGGGCGCGCTCCTTTGACGAAGAACTTTCAAATCCGGGTCTTACTGCAACGTTTATCAATTATATCGATGACGTAACCCCAAAAGTATTAAACGGCGTGACCAAAAATATGTCGGCCAAAGAACGCCAATCCATCATCGACAAAAACCTGGAAGGTGTCACTACTTCCTATAAACTGGACAAATTCCAAAAGGTATTCGTCCGCCCTTTTTATGACGGAAACCAATATTTTGCCTTCGTCACCACGACTTTTTCCGATGTTCGCCTCGTCGGCACACCGCCGGAATCTATCGGAAAATTTGGTGCCGACACTGACAATTGGGTCTGGCCGAGACACACAGGTGACTTCGCTTTTTTCCGCATCTATGCTGACAAAAACAACCAACCTGCCGAATTCAGCAAAGACAACATTCCCTACACACCAAAACACTTTCTTCCGGTATCAAAAGGTGGTGTCGAACCGGGTGACTTTACCATGGTTTTCGGTTTTCCGGGACGAACCACCCAATATCTTCCGGAAATAGCGGTGGACCAAATCCTGCATGAAATCAATCCGGCACGTATCGCCATCCGCGAAACTTCCCTCGGCATCATGGACAAGTACATGCGTAAAGACGAAAAAACCAAAATCCAGTACGCCGCCAAATACGCTTCTCTTGCCAATGCCTACAAAAAATGGATCGGCGAAAATCTCGGTCTGAAAAAATCCAACGCCCTGAACAAAAAAGCTTTATTCGAAAAAGATTTTTCTTCACGACTGAAAGCTGATTCTCCCTATAAAAACCTGCTTCCGGAATTAAATACTTTGTATGATTCCATCTCATCCTATGCACTCGCCAGAGAATATTATTCGGAAATCGTACAACGAAATGTGGAGCTCACTTCCTACATGTTTACCCTGCAACGTCTCGTTAATGCTTATGACAATAATGGCGAAGCCGGATACCAAAAACAATTAACCAGCCTTAAAGGCGGACTCGAACCTTTTTTCAAAGACCTCAATACGCAAATCGATGCGGAAAAATTTGCCGCCCTGCTCCGGATATATGTCGACAAACTTCCGGAAAAATTTGTTCCCGAACTCCTCCGAAGAAGCAGCCTCGGAATGTCTTCAGACGAATCTTATACCGCTATGGTCAATGACCTCTTCATGCAGTCTTCGCTTACTTCTCCCGGAGAATTAACAGCCGTTTTTGCCAAAGATGCCAAAACTGCTACCGACATCATCAAAAAAGATCCGCTTTTTGCAACCGTAATGGAATGGGCCAAACACGCCAACCAACATTTTATCACGCCTTACAACAAGTTTAAAGCCGAAATCGACCTCAAACAGGCTTTGTATACCCAGGCTTTGCTTGAAACCTTTCCGGAAAAAAGATTTTACCCCGACGCCAACAGCACTATGCGTGTAACCTACGGTCAGGTCAACGGCTACAGCCCGAAAGATGCTATGCGATACGATCACATGACGTATGTCGACGGAGTGATGGAAAAATATGTACCGGGTGATTACGAGTTTGACCTTCCGCAACGTTATATTGACCTGGTCAAAGCCGGCAATTTCGGAGATTACACCGATGCTTCCGGCAAACTTCCGGTTTGTTTTGTCGCTTCAAACCATACCACCGGCGGAAACAGCGGCAGTCCCGCCATCGATGCGTACGGAAATCTCATCGGCATCAATTTTGACCGTGTCTGGGAAGGGACCATGTCAGACATCAATTACGATCCTTCCATATGTCGCAATATTATGGTAGACACACGATACATTCTTTGGGTTGTTGACATCTATGCCGATGCTGACAGGCTCATCAACGAAATGAAAATCGTCGTACCTAAAGGCAAAAAGAAAAAAAAGAAAAAGACCACATAATCATGGCAAAAAGAAAAAAAATCACCTTGCACAATGTCAACATCATTGGGATTGCTGACAAGGGAAAATCTATCGGCAAAACTGCCGAAGGTCATATCGTATTTGTAGACAATCTCGTGCCGGGCGATGTCGCTGATATCCTCGTCCTTCGCAAAAAAAAGTCTTACTACGAAGGCATTCCGCTTCAGATTCATTCTTTATCAAAAGACAGAATAGAACCGACTTGTCAGCATTTTGGAGTCTGCGGTGGTTGCAAATGGCAACATCTTTCTTACGAAAAACAATTGGAACATAAGTTTGTCGTCGTCAGAGATGTAATGCAGCGGATCGGCAAACTCAACCCCGAACTCGTCCGTCCCATCATCGGTTGTGATGAAATCTTCAGGTATCGCAACAAACTTGAATACAGTTTTTCAGACAAAAGATGGATCACCAACGAAGAAGCCGCAAGTGAAGCGGTCAATCTGCAGACACCGGCACTTGGTTTTCACAGACCGGGATTCCATGACAAAATCGTCGACATACAGACCTGTCATCTTCAGGCTTCTAAAAGCGACGAAATCAGAAATTTTGTTCGCCAATACACGTTGGAAAACGGGTTCACCTACTATGATACTAAGACCCACAAAGGCGATATGCGCAATATGATCGTGCGCAATACCACGCTCGGTCAGTGGATGGTCATCATGATTTTTGGTCACAAAGACAAAGCCAAAATCGAAGGTCTGATGAAGGCAGTAGCTGAAAGATTTCCGGAGATTCAGTCGTTTTTATATGTCATCAATCAAAAGCTCAACGATACCATTTTTGACCAGGAAGTTTTTGTATTCAAAGGCAAAGATTATATCGAAGAATCCCTCGGTGATATCACCTACCGCATCGGTCCCAAGTCCTTTTTTCAAACCAATACCCGACAAGCCATCCGTTTGTTTGACATTGCAGTGTCCTACGCAGATCTCAAAGCCGAAGACAACCTATACGATCTTTACACGGGTTTGGGCAGTATTGCACTCTACGTGGCCCACAAGGTCAGACAGGTGGTCGGCATCGAAGAAGTAGAGGCCGCCATCGATGACGCCATCGAAAATATGGAACGTAATGAAGTAAAAAATGCCGTTTTTTATGCCGGTGATGTCAAAAACATCCTCAATCCTGCTTTTGCAGAAAAACACGGCAAACCCGATGTCATCATCACCGATCCGCCGCGGGCTGGCATGCACGAAGATGTGGTCAACACCCTCCTCCAACTTGCTGCTCCCCGATTGGTGTATATCAGTTGTAATCCGGCGACCCAGGCCCGCGATCTTGCCCTTTTGTCAGAAAAATACGATGTCACCGACATCCAACCCGTCGATATGTTTCCGCATACCCACCACATCGAATGTGTGGCCCGGTTGGTCCTCAAAAATCAGTGATCAGAAATGAGTCATGATATAAAACATGTGTATTATTTGGGCGATCCCCTTCGGGTCGGGCTGCCTGTCTCGTCACCTGTGACTAGATCCCATCCCTATCGCATGACGATTTGTCGTCGCAAGGGCTCAGGGAATCAAAATAAATCATCTTAAAAACGTAAAATATGGAAGGCGCAGACAAATTTTTAATGCTCGAATACGAACTCAAACCCTACAGGAAAATTCTGGCGCAGGCTGCCGAAGTGGTAATGGATGAAAACGTTTCCAAATATCCGATTTTTGTTGTTCACCAACAGGAAGTAGCCATGGGCATTCCGCTGATCGAAGCTGACCGGAAAACCTACAAATGGTCCGTAAATGTTTCCACTTTAGAAGAGTTTGTCACCAAAGGCATCATCTTCGAAGACAAAATCGACGACTTTCGTAAAAACTACAAAAACCCGGAATTGTTTTTATGTATTTTTTCTTTGAGCGACCTCGGCGCCCAGTTTTTGTACATCCCGAAGGGCTGATGTGGTAAAAAAATAAATATTTACCATTTTTATCAACAGCAAACATTGGAATAACATTAGAGTATAAATTTTACAATGAGTCAGGTTAATTACTAAAATTAATTATTTTATCTGAATTCAATTTACTTATTTTCTTTGTGGGTGTACTTGTTCCTTATACCATGATTTGTTTTGATACCAGGCTACTGTGCTGTCAGGCCTAATTTGAATTGGAAAAAATGTAATTGATATGGGTGGATTATATATCTCCTTAGAATTATTTCTATAGTCATATGTTGAAATAATCGAATAAGAAGTATCACTTGTAATTAGCCCTTTTGTTTCAAAAACCCATCTCCTGCAAAGCTCTGATGTGTGATGATTAAATCCTTGAAAAATAATCGTATCACCTTTAATTGAATATTCATGCCAATTTTCTTTTGAAGTAAATGCTGTAAAATCCAAATTGCCATTCTTTAGAATAATCCCACCATTTTTGGATTTACCATTAAGAAAAAATATTTCAAAACTACCGTTTTCAGCCTTGTAAGCGCCTCCAATTATCTTTAATTTAGACTTTGGAGGAGTCATAATTGGGCCTTTATATAATTCAAATCCATCAATACAACTTGGCATCAAATAATGGCACGACGCAAGAGTGTATAAAAACATGAATATGAAAAATTTTAATAAAGGCCCCATGGATTATAAATTATTGATTGAGAAAATATTCTTGATGAAGGACCAAAATCAGTATTAAAGTCAGGCCACTTTACCACCAATTTATACATCCATTCAGGAAAAACAAAAGAAACCTGATTAACTATAAACCCTGAATACAACTTAAAAATTTACTTATTTAATCATTTTATTTTCCTTAAGAATATTAATCACATCTTGTTCTGCAACTTGTGTGATTTGCGACAATTGTGGTACAGTAAAACCATTTTTGTGTCCATGTATAATGACAGAAATTCTTTCTTTAATTATCCCAATTTGTTCACCCTCTTCTCTTCCCTTTATTTCACCTTTGGCCTCTGCGTCAGCTATAAGTGTTTTTTCTGTACGGATAGAATCCCAATACTTGTCGTATGCTTCAAGTTCTGCTTTTGTGTAAGCACTTTCTTTGGTAAGCTCCAAAGCTTGGGCTATTTCCGGAACGGAGCGCAACTCCTTCAATAATTGTTCGTCTATCATTTCCTGACCATTTTGGATTTCTGAAATATAACGCATCCATAATACAAAGAGTTTCCTATCCGTTATGTTTTTTGGTGCGAATTTCGGTATTTCCACAAAAATCAATTGAAGTCCGTCGATCGTTTTATGTTGATCGATAGTATGCACCAATCGGTAATGATGGTAATATAAGGGTGATTCCTCATCAAAAATTTCATTAATCAGACTTAAAGCATACACAGGCTTTAACCCCTTGTATTCCACACCTTTGTCCAATTGTCTGACGTAGGCTTTTGAGGCATTAAACAAAACCCGGCTTTTAAAACTATCCGTCCAAAGCATTTGCATCTCCACAATAAACTGCCTTCCACGATTATCTATACACCTGACATCGACAATAGAATTTTTTATACCCGGTATATCCGGCACCAATTCCGCAGGTAAATACTCAATATATTGCACTACTTGTCCTTCATCCAATGGAAGCATTGCATTGAGAAAACTCAAAAGAATATTTGCATGTTGTCCGAAAACTTTTTTAAAAACAAGATCGTTTTTAGGGTCGAGATATCTCATAATAGTAAGTTAATTTAGTAATTTTGGTGCAAAGATAATTTTTATTTTTTTTAACAAATAGTTTCCTGTTCAGAAAAACATACCATTTTAAAGTCTACTGACCAGGTGATAAAAAGTTGACTTGATCCATGTGAAAATCATGATTGAATATAAAGACCAATTTAGGATCGAGTAGGTATTTTTCGATGGTCTAAAACACGTCTAGACTTTTAAACTTTAAACAAAACATGGTATGAGCTCCGAACTCACCCCTCCGGGCTTCCTCCTACGGGCTCCGAACTTACCTCCTCCGAACTAACACCTACGAGCTTCATCCTAGGAGCTCCGAACTTACCCCTCCGAGCTTCTTTTTCATCTATAAAACCATGACCTACTTCGAATAAATAATCGCACAAAGACAAAAATGATTAACTTTACCATTCATT
Organism: Saprospiraceae bacterium; assembly: GCA_022842725.1. Classification (GTDB taxonomy): domain Bacteria; phylum Bacteroidota; class Bacteroidia; order Chitinophagales; family Saprospiraceae; genus OLB9. Next base: position 152,811 of record JALHOZ010000005.1, on the reverse strand, counting down.
CTTTACCATCATGGATTTTAGTGAAAATGTAAAACTTGCGGTCGGATCTATAAAGTCCAATTTTTTGCGATCCTTTCTTACCTTGCTCATCATTGCAGTCGGTATCGCCTGCCTGGTAGGTATTCTGACAGCTATTGACAGTATTTTATTTTCAATGAGCGACAACTTCAACCGGTTGGGTGCCAATTCATTCAGTGTGCGACCGGCATCCGAAACCATTCGTACCATGGGCAGGCGCTCTGAAAAAGTAAGTGATCCTATAAGTTTTGAACAGGCATACGATTTTAAACAGTTTTTTCAGGAAAAGGGATATATCGTCAGTACGGATACCCGATGTGTAAGCAATGCTGTCGTTCGTTACGGAGAAAAAAAGACCAACCCAACAACAAAAGTGAATGGAATCGATGAAAACTACCTGAGTACAACGGCTTTTGAAATACAGTTTGGCAGAAATTTTACCCAAAATGAAACGTATAGCAATAGTTATAAAGCCATATTAGGGAGTGAAATCGCAGAAGAATTGTTTGGAAAAAATCATGAAAAAGCCATTCAAAAAACCATATTCGTGGACGCCAATAAATATGTGGTGGTCGGTGTACTCAAACAAAAAGGAAATTCAAGCGGCGGCTCAAACGACCGTCAGGTTTTTATCCCAATCTACAATGGCAAAGTCCTCCATGGTTTTGCTGACAAAAATTACAACATCACCGTCGCCGTTGCACAAGCAAACAGGATTGATGACGCTACCAATGAAGCCATCGGTGTCATGAGGAATATACGAAAAATCAAAATCGGTTATGAAAATGATTTTGAAATCCGAAAAAGTGATGGCATCCTCAATCAATTAAAAGAAATGACAACCAATCTAAGGATTGGCACCGTAGTCATCGCCATGCTTACCTTGCTGGGCGCTTCTATCGGACTTATGAATATCATGCTGGTAACCGTAACTGAACGAACCAAAGAAATTGGTATCAGAAAAGCCATCGGTGCTTCCCGGACCGTTATCCTGCGCCAATTTTTGATTGAAGCGGTCATCATTTGCCTTATGGGCGGTGTCGTCGGTACCATCCTCGGTATCGGATTTGGTGCCATTGTGACTATTGTGGTCAAAGGCCGGTTTTTTATTCCCTGGAATTGGATGTTCCTCGCCATGGTTGTTTGCCTTGTGGTCGGATTGATATCAGGACTCTACCCTGCCCTCAAAGCATCCAAACTCGATCCTATCGAAGCACTCCGTTACGAATAAAAAACAGACAGCCCGACCTTCCGGACTGCCTGTAATGCGTAAACAAAACTTCAATGATTTTTTATGACCAATTCTTTGGATTGTGCTAATTCTGATGCGGTTTTCATCAACCGGACAAACTCAGCCCGATATCCGTCTTCATCTTTTCCTCTGGAAGCGGACGCCAACGATATCATCTCTTCATAGGACTTCGAATCTAATGTAGATATACCACGCAACAACATGCCGGCGTATGTCACAGCTACTGAAAACTTCACATCATCAAACAAATCATCAAGGGGTTTTACCGGACCGGAAATGACTTGTTCCCACTTTTTACTTTTCGAAGAATCCGGATCTTTATATCTGAACTTAATGGTTGCCCATTCATCCGTATATTGTTTTTTATCCTTAGTTTTAGGATTTTCCTGATATTTTAAAGGATCTACCATCAACAATCCATTTTGATTATCAGCCAATACCAATTCGTAAATCGCAGTCATCTGGTGTCCCATGCCCAACTCGCCGCCATCTTTGGCATCATCGTTAAAATCTTCTTTTTCCAACATCCGGTTTTCATATCCCACCAATCGGTAATAACGCACTTTGTCAGGATTAAACTCAATTTGAAACTTTACATCTTTGGCAAGGGTAAACATCGTGCCACCAAACTCGTCGCCCAATACTTTGACAGCCTCCGTCATATCATCGATATAAGCATGATTTCCATTGCCCTTATCTGCCAGAATCTGCATTTTATCATCTTTATAATTGCCCATGCCATATCCCAAAACCGATAGAAAAACACCGGAATTTCGTTTTTCTTCAATAAGCTTTTCCAGACCTCTGTTGTCACTCAATCCGACATTAAAATCTCCGTCTGTAGCCAGTATTACCCGATTATTGCCCTTAGGAATAAAATTATCCAAAGCAATCTGATAAGCCGTAATAATGCCCTGTGCACCCGCCGTAGAACCTCCGGATTGCAGTCCGTCCAATACATCCATAATCTTTTGTTTTTCAGCAGCAAATGTCGAAGGTAAAGCTACACCGGCATAACCGGCGTAGGTGACTATGGCAACCTTATCCTCAGGCCTCAACTGATTGACCAAAACTTTCAGGGATGCGATCACCAAAGGTAGTTTTTCAGGCACTCCCATACTACCCGAGACATCGATCAAAAAAACCAGATTGGATGGTGGCAGGTTTTTTACGTCGACTTTTTTACTCTGAACACCTACATGCAAAAGTTTGAGACCCTGGTTCCACGGACATTCCGTCATATGGGTAGTGACACCAAGGATATCATTACCTTTGGGCAACGGATAGTCATAAACAAAATAATTGATCATTTCCTCTATCCTGACCGCATCCGGCGGAGGAAGTTGGCCTCCATTAATAAATCTGCGTACATTGCTGTAGGCTGCCCGATCCACGTCCAGTGCAAAGGTGGAAAGCGATTCGTCCTGTACATCGACAAATTTATTTTCATTGATTTCTGCATAAGATTCTGTATTTCCGGATTCATGATGGTTTTCGGGTACAATGCTTCCGGTAACTCTGATACCATCAATAAAATATACGGTCTCATTGGCCCTGCTTCCGCGAACTTTGACCTCTTCACCGTTTGCAGCCTTGTTTTGTAAAACATTTACACCTTTGAAGGGAAGATTTCTGATTTTTTGTGCGGTGACAGTTGAACCTTGGATAGTATTATCTATTTGAATCAAAGGTACTTTAAAAGATTTTACTTGTACACCGACATCCAATAAAATAGCGTCATCGGAAAGCTGAAAATCAACCTTATGGGTTCTTCCGGGTTTAATCACCAAACCTACTATTTTTTGATTGGCATAACCTATTAATGATGCTTCGATGTCATACGTACCGGGTTTTACCTCTAGAAAGTGATAGTTGCCGTCAATATCGGATTCAGTACCCTTAATAAGAACACCTTTCTGATACAAAGCCACCGTGCCAAAGGCAATCGCTTCTCCGGTTTTAGCATCTGTCATTTTACCGGTAATGGTAGTTTCTGTATGAAAGGATTGTTGAGGATTTGTCACCCAAACCAGGGAAACCAGTATCATCCATTGGTAGATTGTTGTTATCATAAACCGTACATTTTGAAATTAAATAAATATAAATCCCATCAAAAGTATGGTTATCCCTGACAGCAAAAAGTCGCCATGAAGTCAATAAACATATAGGCCGGCGAATTTGTCAAATGGTAGTCGCGGCTACGACAGAAAATGGATATGTTTATTGATTACCTTACGGAAAAAAGAAACGTTGTAGGGATACAAAACTAAATTTTGCCCATTTTTCCCATAGAGTCGGACACTATTTTTCTCTGAATAATTTTACATCAGCATAAAAGGTTCCAAAAGGAATCAGCGAAGCAACAAAACCCCAAAACATTTTGACAATCCCCCATTTATACATAAAACCGACCTGAATCAGCAAAATAACGTACAAAATAAAAAGACCTCCATGCAACATTCCTACCACATAATTAGGTTTGGGCATGCCGTAATGATATTTCAGAATCATAGTGATACCGAGCGATAAATAAGAAATTCCTTCCACAAAAGCGACCAGTCGAAACCTTCCGAGAGATGATGTTAATAATGACATTTTTTTGGTTTGAATTTGGTATATCGACAAAAAAATAAAGAAATAGTTTTTTGTTTTGACCCTAACACAGTGTCTTACCATTAAAAATCATTCGAATTTTTGTTTTCAAAGCCCATCCTTCCCTTATGTAAGTTCAGTTACATTCAAACTCTGGTAATACTACTACTTTTGTAAAAATTTTAAAAAAAGGTCTTACATGGAGTCAGGTTTTGATACAAACAATTGTTTTTATTGCCTGTTACCATTACGGAAGTTATAAAAAAAACCTTTGAACGACAGTTTATGAACCATATTTTAGAAACCATACTCAATGCTTACGGAGGATATGCGTCCTATTTATTTCATGAGATAACCCATCCTTCCTGGCACAACTATTTTTATTGGCTGATATTGGTTTCGTTGTTCTTTTTTTCCTTGGAATGGTGGAAACCGTGGAGAGAAAACCAACCCAAATTCCGAAAGGATTTCTGGCTTGACTTCTTTTATATGTTTTTTAATTTTTTTCTGTTCTCGCTGGTGATTTACAATGCTGCTTCCCATGTTTTTGTAGATTTATTCAACAACATCATTTTGTACATAACAGGATTTGATCTTCAGGCATCCAATCCGATGAATATGTGGCCGTTGTGGTCGGTTCTTCTCGTGGGTTTTATCGTCAGGGATTTTGTTCAATGGTGGGTTCACCGTTTACTGCACCGATTTTCTTTTTTGTGGAACTTTCACAAAGTACATCATTCGGTAGAACAAATGGGATTTGCTGCACATCTCCGGTATCATTGGATGGAGACCATCGTCTACCGAAGTATTGAATATATTCCTTTGGCTTTGTTGGGCATCGGATTGTACGATTTTTTTATCATCCACATTTTTACTTTGGCAGTCGGGCACTACAACCACAGCAATATTACGGTAAGTGGCAGAGTCAGTGGTGGAATAGTTGGTTTTTTGATTGGCCTGGCATTTGTAACCGGGGTTGCTGATATCTCAGTTTTGGAAGGTCAGGATTTTGTGATAAAAGGTTTGTTTTTGACTGGCATCACACTGGTTGGAACATTTATATTGGGACCATTTATGAAAAAAATATTCAACAGTCCTGAGATGCATATCTGGCACCATGCGTATGAAATCCCAAAAAACAAACCCTATGGAATCAATTTCGGGATAACGCTGGCCATCTGGGACTATATATTTGGTACAGCGGTCATTCCCCACGATGGCAGAGACATAAAACTTGGATTTCCGGGTATGGAGGGCTTTCCACAACGTTTCGGAGATCAGTTTACCTATGGATTGAAGCAGGAAAAATAAATCAGCAGACGATTATTTCTTTTTTTCCATCACCAAAGTCACCTCGACTTCCAGGACATCATCTACCCTGATACTTCCCCCGAGTTTGGTCGGAGGTGTCAGTTTGAATTCTGTAAAACGGATATATTTTTTTCCGTTCAATACCATCTGATTTTGTTGTTTTGTCGTTTTAAAGGGAATGATATAGTTTCTTTTCACGCCTGCAAGCGTTATAACAGCCTGACCATCGATGGCAGTGGAAACCTGGTTGGGCAAAGCCGACAAACCATTTAGTTCTATGATAACGTGCGGAAACTGAGTAACTTTTAATGTTTTTTGCAGGTCTTTGGTCATGATAGGATTGCCGCAATCAAATTGTTTTACGGGAACTTTTAACAGGGTATGCACCTGAATATAACCTTGGTTTTTTTGATTTGGAAAACAGTGTAATGAATCTGTTTTTCCGTAGGAAGATACTTTGCAGGAAAACGTATTGATATTGGTACTTCCATTTACGGTTACCCTGCTGGAACTTTTAATAATCCAGGTGTCTTTGTGATTATTGAACGAAACAAAACTCAGGAGAATTAAAAAAGATATGTTAAAAAAAGGATGAATCAAGGATGTTGTCATTATTAAGTAATGCAAATATAAGATGGTTTTCCGAAAGGAAAAAAGGAAAGATTACATTTACCGTCGTATTTTTTCTAAAAAAACATTCAGGCAAAAGAAATAAAAAGGTTGATACCGGAATCCGGTACCAACCTTCTGAGATTTTTTTTAAGAGTTTGGTTTTTGTGTGGATTAGAATCCTACGACTGCCTGAACTACGAATCCGTTGAAATTCGCTTGGTGAAATTTATCTGTTCCTTTGAAATCATTATAGTTCTGAACAACATATTCACCTTTCAGCAATAAGTTTTTAGTTGGAAACCATCCCGCAGCAACAGCTATTCTGTCGATAGAAATATCTTCAGTATATCCTGCTAACCTTGCTGTAACCTGATTGTATCTTGCTCCGATAAACAATTGTTCGTTAGCTAAGAATCGGTAAATACCTTCAACTGCAATCTGTGTGGTTGTTCTGTCTTCAGCTTCAGCTTTTGCTTTACCATTTACTACTTCATAAGTACCAAATACTTCCAATCCTTTCCATTTAACAAACGGGTTAATGATAATTGCAGTTACACTGTTTAAAGCGGGGTAAGGATTAAATCTACCACTTGTAAAGTTAGCCGTTGCATCAAAAGATGTTACGTTGGTTGCTAATGGTTTTTCGATAACTCCGAAGTAATTTGAACCTGTTCTGTCCCCTGCAAATAAGGTAGATCTTGGTGTTTCAGAGTTGGTGTACATAGAAGCGCTTAAACGGTATCTTAAGTCGGAACCAGCCGTATTGTCATAAGCCAATTTTAATAAGATGGCAGGGTTTCTTTTTTGTACAGCTGTTGAAGGATTGGTACTGTAATCAAAAATATTATTGTTTATTAAACCACCAGTCATACCAAACATAGCTGTCAGACCTTTAACCGGGAAGATATACAATTCACCACCAATTTCTGTAGCAAACTGGTCCATGATGTAGTTTTCAGCAAATGGGTTGAATATAGTATTACCACCGTCTGATCTTCTGAAATGCTGATCACCATAGTTGATCTCCATGTGACCGATTTTTACTCTGGCATATTTGGTAAACCATTCAGGATTGTTGAACATAGGCAATTTGTCGATCTGGATGTATCCACCTTTTACCCAAAATTCATTATGGTGACGGGAAGCCATGTAGTTTTCAAGAAAAATTCTGATACCATCACCCAACTGAACATCAAAATTCAGGTTGGCTGCAGCCAAATTAAAACCTGCTGACATAGCATACAGTTTGTTTACTTTTGCAGTAGAAGTATCCACATTTTCGTGTTTAAGGGATTGAAAACCTTGTGTAAAGGCACCTCCGATAGCAAGTTTAAATCCGTCATAACCGACAGTATCTACTTTGGAAGGTTCGAAAGTGTGAAGACCTTTTTGGTTGTTTGCTCTCGAGTACTGAATTTTCTGGGCCATGGTCTGGGTTGCTGTAAAGGCAAACAACATGACGATTAGCAATTGAACTAAATTTCTCATTATTACTTTGATTTAAGGTTAAAGAATGGTTATTGATTATTTATTTAAAATGAAATTAAAGCTTAGGTCAACATCTTTTCCGGTAGTGACGGTACCCATCATAAAAGAAGGAGGTTCCACGCCATATTCTACCATGTTGATTTTTTTCTTAGCATTTATAGAATAAGAATCTACATTAATCTTTTTTAAAGTTGCTACCATCTCCGTTTCTTTGGCTTTGCCGCCGATGGTCAAAATCACAGTAGCCTGTACCGTATAATTGACATTGTCTTTGGTGGTAACTTTTGCGCTTTTCAAATCAGCTGTGATATTAGGATTTTTATCGGCTTTTAAGGCTTTATAAGCATTATTGTCCATCGCACCTTTACCACTTTTTAATGTTTTTGCACCTACTTTAAATTTCATGGCAGAAATCGCAGTAATGTTTCCGTTTGCGTCTGTTGTAGCAGTTATGGTACATTCTGCTTTCGGGCTTTTCATTTCCCAGTCATGCAGGGTTGATGTACCGGTCACCGAGGTATTGACGGCAGTAGCCATAAATTTTGTCTGGCCAACTGACCAGATGCTTCCCAGAACCAGGAAGCTTGAGGTTAATAATATTTTGAAATTTCTCATTATTTAAAATTTTAATATTGTAATGTTTTGTTAAAATACAGTGTAAAGGTATAGGCTGTAGCATTTGGCAAATATGACCTGGATTAGTATGCATGATGATATTTATCAGTTTAACGACACTGAAGGGTGCCGATTAAGTCATTTCCACCTAAAAACAAGTCAGGGAAGACTATGGTACTTTGCAGACTAATAGACTTTTTGAAGAATTGATAAGTTGGTTCGACGCTTTGTTTTAGTGTCGACAAAATATCGGATGCAACTTTCTCAACCTAAATCTTAACCTCAACCTTAACCTCATTTGTTGTTTGATTTGTTAAAACTGAAGCGATGTGGCGCCCAAGTTGTCTTAAACCCTTATCTTTTAAACCTTTAACAAAGTACTGATTAACCTTAAACTATTAACCCTAAACAAACCTAATACAGCCCTTAACCCTAAACTTTTAACCCTAAACAGACCTAATACCTAATTCCTGGCACCTAATACCTAATGCCTAACACCTATTATCATTTATATTGTAAGGTCATCCTTTTGATTTGGTCTTCCAGCCTCTCCGAGCTTATTTTTTCTCTCAGTCTGTCCACAATCAACGGAAAAGACATGGGCGTAGGAAACGCAGGAAACGTAACTTTCCATTTTTGTGACATTATTCTTTGTAATGCCTGCCTCATTCTGTTTTCGTCCAACTGGTCTCTCAAAACTTCTTCAAAGGTTTGCATAAACAACGGATTTTCTGGTTCGTACTCTCTGAATACTTCAAAGATCAATTGGGCAGATGCCTGCAAATGCCTTTCCTTTTTTTCTTTCCCCGGATATCCGGTAAAAACCAAACCTGCTATTTTGGCTATCTCCCTGAATTTACGTCGTGCCAATTCCACACTGTTGACCGAAGCATAAATATCTGACACCAGATTTTCAGTGGAAAATAATGCCGGAGTCAGTATTTTTTCAACATCCATTGGTTGGTCCGACAACAATTCAAAACCATAATCATTCATCGACATGGTAAATGTTACAGGAAATAAAACAGAAATCCTTTTGGCTACAAAAGATGCCATACCTTCATGAACATTTCTTCCTTCAAAAGGAAATATGACCAAATGATATCCTTCTTTGGTTTCAAAATACTCTATCAACAATTCATCTTTTGAAGGTACACCTGATCTTTCCTGCTGCAACTCAAGGATGGGTTTAATGGTCTCCAGTTCAATATCCATAGGTGCTCCGGAAAGCACAGAGGCAATCTTTTCCCGCAAAAAATCGGAAACTACAGAACTCAATGGCATCCTTCCTCCCTGATATGAAGGTATTTTGCCACGTTTGCTGGCCGAAGGTCTTACCAAAGCAGTCATTTCTTTGTATTTAATCAATTCCAAAGGTTGCCCGGCAAACCAAAAAGCATCTCCCGGATTCAAATGGGTTATAAACCATTCTTCAACCGTTCCCAGATATTTTCCACCTTTCATTTGAATCCTGACCATGGCTTCACTGACAATGGTACCGATAGACAACTTGTGCTTTCGGATTATATACCTGTCTTTCACCGAATAATAATGTCCTTCACGAACCACTTTTTTATACTCATCATATGCCTGAAGGGATTGCCCTCCATTGACCAGAATATCCAATATATCGTAATACTCACCTTCACTCATGAGGTGAAACGCATAGGTCGACGTTAATAAAGCATACATGTGCCTGTCATCAAATCCTTCAGAAACAGCCAGCGTTGTAAGATATTGGATCAAAACGTCCCAACATTGTACCATAGGAAGTCGCGATTCTATAAATCCTGTTTCCATGGCTTGTCTTATACCACTGATTTCTATTAGTTCCAAGGCATGGGTCGGTACAAAAAAGATGACACTGGGTTTTCCCGGTGCATGACCACTTCGCCCGGCCCTTTGAGTAAACCTGGCAATCCCTTTCGGACTACCTACCTGAATGACATGGTCTACCGGCTGAAAATCCACACCCAAATCAAGACTTGATGTACATACCACCACCTTAAGTTTTCCTTCATACAATGCTTCTTCGACCCAGGTGCGCATCTCTTTACTGATACTGCCGTGATGCATAGCCATCTGTCCCGCAAGTTCCGGATCGATATCCAGGAGGTGTTGATACCAGATTTCGCATTGAGCTCTGGTATTGGTAAATAAAAGACAACTCCCTCCCTGATATAGTATAGGCAATACTTTGTGCGACAGTTTCAAACCCAGGTGACCAGCCCAGGGATATTTGTCTATTTCATCAGGTAACACGGTCCGGATTTCCATCTTTTTTACAATATCCGCAACCACGAGTTGTCTTTGATCCTGAGGAACAAAATGCAACAAAACGTCCATCGCTTCTTCGAGATTGCCTATGGTCGCCGAAATACCCCAAACCTGAAGGTCGGGTTGCAAATTTCTGATGGAAGCTATGGCAAGTTCTGTCTGTACTCCTCTTTTGGAACCCAATAATTCATGCCATTCATCAACCACAATAGTATCTGCACTTTTATAAAAATCCGAATACCCTTTGGTCGACAATATAACATGAAGACTTTCAGGTGTGGTAATCAGAATATTCGGGGGATTTTTTAATTGTTTGGCTTTCGTCGAATAACTTGTATCGCCGGTTCTTATTTCTATAGTAAGGTCCTGATGTAATATCCGGCACGCTCTTTCACAGGATAAATAAATTTCCTGGGTCAGCGCCCTGATGGGTGTAACCCAGATTAAGGATAAACCTTTTTGGTTTTTTACCTTCTTTTCAGCCCATTTTTCCAGAAAAGGAAGAAATATGGAATATGTTTTGCCGCTTCCTGTCGGTGCATTGATCAATCCGGATTTTTGCTGACGGTAAGCTTCCAGGACTTCCTGCTGAAAAGGTAAGTAAGTCCAACCATTTCCGGAAAACCATTTGGAAACTTCTTTATAAAAAGGTGTCCGGCTTATATTTTTATTGGCTTTGCGCAAAAATGTATGGAATCTCGTGAAAAAACAAACAGAGTAAATACAAGTTCCGAAACGTAAAAATTACAATAATGTTGATAAGCCTGAGGACAAGTGATTTTATATTACACCGTCACAAGATCCTAAAAATCAGGCATCCGATGATACCCTTTCCGGCAATTTTGATAATTACATTATAACTAGACGATTACCCGCTCAATGTTTGCACCCAAAGCATTCAAACGGGTGTCGATGTATTGGTATCCACGATCTATCTGACTGATATTATAAATGGTACTTTCACTTTTGGCAGACAATGCAGCTATCAAAAGAGAGACACCGGCACGGATATCCGGCGAACTCATATGAATTCCCCGCAGCTGGGCTTTTCTTTCCAAACCGATGACGGTGGCACGATGCGGATCACAAAGAATGATCTGAGCACCCATATCTATCAGTTTATCAACAAAAAACAATCGGCTCTCAAACATTTTCTGATGGATCAAAATACTGCCTTTGGCCTGAATGGATACCACAAGGATGATACTCAGCAAGTCAGGCGTAAATCCCGGCCAGGGAGCATCATAGATGGTCATGATAGAGCCATCCATAAAACTTTGAATTTCATATATATCCTGTTGAGGGATGACGAGATCATCATTTTCCACTTCAATCTGTATCCCCAATTTGCGGAATGTATCCGGTATCATACCCAAATTCGGAACAGAGACATCTTTAATACGTATGGCTGATTGGGTCATGGCAGCCAGACCAATAAAACTACCGATTTCAATCATGTCAGGCAGGATAGTATGTTCCGCGCCTTTTAAAGTTTCCACTCCGTGAATGGTCAGCAAATTAGAACCCACACCCGCAATTCTGGCGCCCATATTATTGAGTAGCTTACATAATTGCTGAATGTACGGTTCACACGCAGCGTTATAAATCTGCGTAATACCTTCAGCCAATACAGCAGCCATTAATACATTCGCCGTTCCTGTCACTGATATTTCATCCATCCAGATAAAACATCCTTTGAGTTTGTCAGCACCTATATAATACTGGTCACCATCACTGTCATATTTAAATTCAGCGCCCATTTTTTGAAAACCATGAAAATGGGTGTCCAATCTCCTCCTACCGATTTTATCTCCGCCCGGTTTGGGAAGATATGCTTTTTTGAATCTCGCCAGTAAAGGACCGAGCAACATCACTGAACCCCGGATTTTTTTAGCATTTTCCTGATAAGAAGCACTGGATAAATGATCTGTGTCCACCGCATTGGCTTCAAAAGTATAGTCATGCGAATCGTGTTTGGTCACTTTTACACCCAGACCCTGCACCAGACTGATCTGTTTTTGGATATCAAGAATATCCGGCAGATTTTTTATCCTTACCGGCTCACTTGTCAGTAATACAGCACTGATGATCTGTAATGCTTCATTTTTGGCTCCCTGAGGTATGATTTCTCCGGATAATCTGGCGTTTCCCTGTACTTTGAAGGCTTCTTGCGACATAATGAAATAATGTTAGTGTTTCAAATTCGGGTCAAATATATTACAATTATTTATAATTTCAGTCTTTGGCTCAAAACTTCATATTCCCTTTATATAAGATCTTGAATTAGTCACATTAACAATAAATGACAGGTGCACGTAACAAATAACTGCCTTTTTGTCACACATTTTCGGTTTTTTTGGTTTAAAAAACAGATGGTATGAATATTGACAAATAAGATATTCCATTATTGCGTTTTTTTTAAAGACAAATTGACAAAAAAAACATCATGTTTCAACAAAACTTTTTTAATCCTGATAATTTTAGTGAGGAAGGAGAATCTATTCCTCTGTTTTCTATAAATGACGATGAATTGCAATTTAATGATGCTTTCGGAAATCTATTGCCTGTATTGGCGCTCAAAAATACCGTTCTTTTTCCCGGTGTAGTCATTCCGATCACTGTTGGCAGAGATAAATCTATCCGGGCACTTCAAAAAGCAGAAAAAAGTGACAAATTTATTGCCGTTCTCACCCAAAAAGATATTAACAACGAAGATCCGGGACCTGAAGATCTCCACGAAATCGGAACCATAGCCAAAGTTATGAAAATCCTAAGAATGCCGGATGGAAACACTACGGCGATCTTACAAGGAAGAAAAAGGTTCAGAGCGACACAGTTTCAGGTTTCTGAAAAACTTCTGGAAGTTGTTCCTTCGACCATAGAAGATGTCACGCCTTTAAAAAATATCAAGTTTAATGCTACCATGGCTTCCATCAGGGATTTTGCCAAAAAAATCATCGAACTTTCACCCAATATTCCTTCAGAAGCCAATTTTATGTTGCAAAACATAAAAAATAATGCCTTTCTGGTTCATTTTATATCATCCAATCTGAATCTGGGAGTTGACAAAAAACAGGAACTTCTGCAAACAGAGGACTTTCAGGTCAAAGCCGAAATGCTTGTTGACTACATGAATCAGGAATTACAATTACTTCAACTCAAAGACCAGATAGAATCCAGAGTCAGAGGTGATCTTGAAAAACAACAAAAAGAATATTTTCTGAATCAACAGCTTAAAACGATTCAGGAAGAACTTGGAGGAAATCCCCAGGAAGAGGAACTCAACATCCTGGAATCAAAAGGAAAAGCCAAAGTTTGGTCCAAAGATACCAGGGAAGCTTTCGAAAAAGAATTGTTGAAAGCCAGAAGAATCAACCCGCAGATTGCAGAATATTCAGTAACCCTGAATTATCTGGAATTTATGCTCGAACTTCCGTGGAATGAATATTCCATCGACAACTTTGATCTGGCTAAGGTCAAAAAAGTCCTGGATAAAGATCATTTTGGTTTGGAAGATGTCAAAAAAAGGATTCTCGAACATTTGGCTGTCCTCAAGCTCAAAGGGGATATGAAAGCACCTATATTGTGTCTTGTAGGCCCTCCGGGAGTCGGCAAAACCAGTTTGGGTAAATCAATATCCACAGCGCTCGACCGCAATTTTATTCGGATGTCCCTGGGCGGACTCCATGATGAAAGCGAAATCAGAGGGCACCGCAGAACCTATATTGGCGCCATGCCCGGCAGGATTCTTCAATCCATCAAAAAAGCCAAAACCTCAAACCCTGTTTTTATCCTGGACGAAATCGACAAATTGGGCAAAGATTTCAGAGGCGATCCGTCTTCCGCATTGCTCGAAGTCCTCGACCCGGAACAAAATACGACCTTTCACGACAATTACCTGGACGTTGATTACGACCTTTCCAAAGTTTTGTTTATCGCAACCGCCAATTCCCTGAGCACTATTCAGCCTGCACTGCTCGACAGAATGGAAATCATCGAACTAAGCGGGTATTCCACAGAAGAAAAACTAGAAATTGCTTCCAAACATTTGGTGCCAAAACAATTAGAGGAACATGGACTGAAAAAACAACACGCCAAAATGTCTAAAAATATTCTGGAATTTATCATTCAGAATTATACCAGAGAATCCGGCGTCAGATCTTTGGACAGAACCATCGGTGCCGTTATGCGCAGTATTGCCAAAAAAGTGGCAATGGATGAAACATACAACACCAACATTGATCGTGAATTGGTACTCGACGCACTCGGACCCGAAAGATATGAAAAAGGTGATTACAGCAAAGTAGATGTCCCGGGTGTTGCCGTAGGATTGGCATGGACCAGCGTAGGAGGAGATATTTTATTTATCGAGGCAAGCATCAGCAAAGGTAAAGGAAAACTTACCCTTACCGGCAATCTCGGTGATGTGATGAAAGAATCCGCTTCAACAGCATTATCTTACATCAAAGCCCATAGTGAATCCTTAGGATTAAATCCTGCCGTTTTTGACGAATATGACCTGCATATACACGTTCCTGAAGGTGCTATTCCCAAAGATGGGCCCAGCGCAGGTATTACCATGCTGACCGCAATTTGTTCGGCTTTCAAAAAGAAAAAAGTCAAACCACATCTCGCCATGACAGGTGAAATCACACTCCGGGGGAAGGTTCTTCCGGTGGGAGGTATCAAAGAAAAAATTCTTGCTGCCAAAAGAGCAGGCCTCAAGGAAGTGTTATTATGTTCAGATAATAAAAAAAATGCAGACCAGATTCCGGCAGAATATATCAAAAACCTGCATATTATCTATGTGGATAAAATGGAACAGGTTATACAACATGCCCTTGGTATAGAAATATCCTGATTATCTTAAAAAAAATGTGGGTTTCATTTTTATTTTCGTCTAACTATCAACAACAAAACACCAAATCGCCCCTTGAACCAAAAAACGTGGGATTTTCAGGTTATCTTCAAAGATTATTATAATCCTTTGGTCAACTTCGTGAACAGTTATCTCGGAAATATCGAAGATAGCAAAGAAGTGGTTCAAAATGTATTTTTTAAACTTTGGGAAAATAAAGATTCACTGCAATTTCAGGTTTCGTTAAAGGGATATATCTATCAGTCAGCCAAAAACACTATGATAGATTATATCAGAGCAAATAAGAGGCATAAAGGACATTTTGAAGTTGATGGCGGAATAGAACAAAATATTGCAGAATCAAACTCTGAAGAATTAGATCCGTTTGTCATTCGATCGGAAATAGAAAACCTCATCCGTCAATTAAAACCAAAAAACCGTGAAATTTTCGAATTAAGTAAATTCGAAGGTTTAACTTACGAAGAAATTTCAGAATACCTGAAGATTTCCAAAAGAACCGTTGAGGACAATATATCCAGGACCATGTCTTTTTTAAAGGATAATCTAAAAAATAATGAAGAAATATTTAATGTATAATGTGTTTTAAAAATTAATATAACGTATAAAATTTAAAGAAAAATAAATTATGGCATCAGACAAAAATACAAAATTGGAAAAAGGCATCGAAGCAGGACTTCGGGTGAAGCCTTATGTCCATTTTGATGTCGATGCCGAATGGGATTTATTTGCAGAAAAAGCCGGAATTCCTTCAGTGGTTGTACAAAAACCGGTCAGAAAATTATCACTTCTTTACATTCTAAAGTATGCAGCTGTAATCGTATTACTATTAGCAGCTTTGGTATTCATAAGTAAACCCGTTACGTTTACAGAAACTTTGATTACCAAAAATGAAAAACAAACACTGACATTATTTGATGGTACCGAGATAGAAGTTGCCGAAAATACCATTTTACATTATCCGACCCGGGAAAAAGACATCGTCGTCAGGCGTGTGGTTTTGGAACAAGGTAAAGCTACATTCCGGGTAGCCAAAAATTCTTTACCCTTCGTAGTGTCTTCCTATCCGTTAGACATAAAAGTTACCGGAACGGTGTTTACCGTTGAAAAAAACAAAGCCGGTGTACGCCTGGAAAATCATGAAGGAAGTGTTGAAGTTGTCAAAAAAGGTGAAACTAAAGATGGTATTACTTTAACTGCAAAAGATATCCTGAAAGACCAAAAAGGGGAATTGTTTTTATCAGAAAAAGGGGCCCCTTTCGAACAAAAAACATTATATACCTATGAGTCTGTAGAAAAAATAGAAAAACTCAAAGCAAAAGAAGAAGAAGAAGAAAAAAAACGATTGCAAGCGAACTCTTCATCAGTGACTAAAATGTCAGGTTCAACCTACATCATGAAGGATTTGATAGAGTTTTTAAATAAAAAGTTCAAAAAAGAACTGAAGATTAAAAAGAAAAAAAGACTTTCCACAAAAGATACGGTAAATATTAACCTGAATCAACCTCTTGAAAAAATACTCACAGAACTAAAGAATAAAGGGATTCTGAAAATGGAACCGGGCAAGTGTAAAGGGTGTTTTACCATCTCTCCTCCGGATAAAAAGAAAAAATAAAAACTTGTATTCTGCTGCAATACCTTTACACAAAGGAGTAAGTCCTTTTTGATATTCCCGAATTGCTGCTAATAATTACCTGATAAACCTTCGGGTCTTCTCTTCGGTTTAGTTGATGTCTTTATTTTCTGAATATCAGGCTTGGTCTGACTTTTTCTGTAAAGAACAATAGCTGCTCAAAAATAGTCAAAACTTTACCCTTTTGTGTGTCAATAATCGCCTGTATCATTAATTATATTAATACATTTCATTAAAACTATAAATATTTACTTATAAACTAATTTTACCACTTTTGCGCTGTAAATCAAAAATCAAATAATAATGACAAGGATAACAGTTGCTAAAGGGGACGGAATCGGACCGGAAATTATGGATGTAACATTGCAGATTATTCTCGCTGCAGGTGCAAAAATTGCAATTGATGAGATTGAAATTGGTGAAAAAGTATATCTTTCGGGTAATTCTTCCGGAATCGATTCTCAATCCTGGGATTTCATCAGAACAAATAAAGTATTTTTTAAAGCGCCGATCACCACACCACAAGGTGGAGGATATAAAAGTCTGAATGTAAGTACCAGAAAATTTTTAGGATTATATGCAAATGTCAGACCTTGTATGAGTTTTCACCCGTTTATCGGAACAAAACATCCGGTCATGGATTTGGTGATTATCAGAGAAAATGAAGAAGATTTGTACGCCGGAATCGAACATCAGCAAACAGATGAAGTTATTCAATGTCTTAAGTTGATCAGCAGACCCGGTTGTGAAAAAATCATACGATATGCTTTTGAATATGCAAAACAGCAAAACCGAAAAAAAGTGAGCTGTTTTACCAAAGACAATATCATGAAACAAACGGATGGTTTATTTCATCAGGTATTTAAAGAAATTTCTAAAGAATACCCCGAAATCGAAACAGAACATTGGATCATAGATATTGGTTCAGCCAAATTAGCTGATACTCCTGAGGCATTTGATGTGATTGTCACCTTAAATCTGTACGGAGATATCATCAGTGACATCGCAGCTCAAATCACCGGATCTGTAGGTCTGGCAGGATCTTCCAATATCGGAGAAGAATGTTCTATGTTTGAAGCCATACACGGTTCCGCTCCCGATATTGCCGGAAAAAATATTGCCAATCCATCCGGTTTGTTACAAGGTGCTATGATGATGCTTCACCATATTGGCCAGAGTGACATTGCTGAAAAAGTACAGAATGCATGGTTAAAAACTTTGGAAGAAGGAATCCATACAGCCGATATATTCAGAGAGGGTATCAGCAAACAAAAAGTCGGAACAAAAGAATTTGCAGCGGCAGTTATACGTAATCTCGGGAGTAAACCTTCCATACTTAAACATGTCACCTTCCGGAATAATACAACCATGTTTCTTCCTCCCTACAAACGTAAACCGGCAGCAGAAAAAAAACTTGTGGGCGTTGACCTCTTTGTACATTGGAAAGAAACAAATCCGGATAAGCTGGCCGAAAAAATTCAAAATATAAAAACCAGCGGCATCAAATTATCCATGATCACCAACCGAGGTATCAAAGTATGGCCAAACGGTTTTAAAGAAACTTTTTGTACAGACCACTGGAGATGTCGTCTTATTCCTGAAGAAAGTACAGAGATGAGTCAAATGATGATCCCGGAACTATTAAAAAACGCTTTCTATGAAAATATAGAGGTTATTAAAACAGAAAATCTCTATTCTTTTGATGGGAAAGCAGCATTTTCATTGGGTCAGGGACAATAATTGTTACGGTAGATTCTATATATTTAGTTTTTTTAAGACTTTTAGAAAATTCAATTTCTTGAAATACCGGTTCTGCCTGTTTCGTTTGTAAGACGAAACAGGCAAAACAAATCTTTGACTTTTGAGCCGTCCGGCAAGCCTTGATTATTTTCTGTCATTTGGGCAAATGAAATCATCTTTTTTCAGATTAATTTTGGAAAATTAATTGGTGGGTTTACCAATAAAAGGTAGTTTTGATGTTTGATTTTGTACATTCTTTTAACCCAGATTCCGCATTGGACTTTGTCATGAGAGAAAATATGACAAAATAGTTACGAGGCTCGCAATTTTTTACCCGCAGATGCAGTCAATCCTGCATTGAGGAAGAAAAAATGAGAACCGAAGTAAATATGAAGTCAGATTTTTTCGCAATAAATTTCTAATGCGGATTCTGGGTTTAATAATCTCATAAGTAACCCATGGACATCCTTACCCTTCAGGAAAAATTGACAAAACAGCATGATTCGTTTTTATCCACCCTATCCGGAATATCTGAAGAAGCTGCTACCTTGAGTAAAAACAATAAATGGTCTCCGGTACAACATCTCAAACACATCCATGAAAGCGTTAAAATTGTCAGGCAATTATTTGGTGTTCCATCGTTTTTTCTCAAAATCGTTTGGGGTTTGACCAACAGAAAGACCCGAACTTATGACGAACTGGTTAACAAATATTTGGTTGGACTTCAGTCCGGAGGAAGAGCTTCAGGAAGGTTTTTACCTGGAAATGTTTCATATTCCGATGGAAAAAAATATAGCAAATTGTTACAAAAAGAAGTAGAAAAGTTGTGCCGCAACCTGAATAAATATCCGGAAAAAGACCTTGACCTCTATGTTTTGCCTCACCCTTTATTAGGCAAACTCACCCTCAGAGAAATGATATATTTTACCATCTACCATGTGCAACATCACGAAAATGCCGTCAAAAACAACCTTTGACAAAAGTTTATAAACCTCTGATCAAAGGATTCCGTTTTGAATGAAAATGATTTTTTGATAAAAAATAATTTTTTATGGCTGAAGATGAAGAGATATTTTATCCGGAATCTCCCAAACACTGGAGGGATTGGTTAGAAAAAAATCATATTAAAATAAATTCCGTGTGGTTGCTTTTTTACAAAAAAAAATCAGGTAAACCTTCTTTAACATGGAGTGAATCCGTCGATGAAGCACTATGTTTCGGCTGGATTGACAGTGTAAAAAAGACGATAGATCAGGATCGTTACAAACAATATTTCTGCAAAAGAAAACCCAAAAGCAATTGGTCTGAAATCAATAAACAAAAGGTGACCGACCTGACAAAAAAAGGTCTCATGCGTGATGCAGGAATAATCTGTGTACAAACAGCCAAACAAAATGGTTTCTGGGACAAAAAGGAGATTTATGATGACAAAACGATTCCGGATGATCTTCTGATTGAGTTACAAAAAGTAGCAGGTGCAGAAACCTTTTTTTCAGGTTTGTCCTATTCAGTTAAAAAAAACATGTTGGTTTGGATTGCCACAGCAAAAAGAGCGGAAACCCGACAAAAGAGGATACTCGAAATAGCTAATCTCGCAGGCCAAAAACTAAAACCCAAACCATTCTGACTTCATAAGGTGCGGGAATGGTTGCCCAACCAAAAAGTCATAATGTCAGTCCTCTTATGATGGATTTTTTTTTAACATTATCTTATATCCCGGGGTAACATTTGTTACGTATCGCAAGGTTTCTTCCTTCTACCTTTGCACAAAATTAAAAAATCATGCAGTTATTTTCAATTTTGTTTTTATCGTTAGTAACCATTTTTCAGGTGAATGCTCAGGTACAAAACATCAATCAGACGGATTTTAAAAAACTTCAGGCTGACAAAAATACGGTCATTATTGATGTACGTACTCCGGGTGAAATCAAAGAGGGATATATCAAAGGAACGTCTAAGTTTATTGATATCAGTGATCCTCAATTCGAACAAAAAATAAACGCTTTGGACAAATCTAAAAATTACATTATGGTTTGTCGCAGCGGCGCAAGAAGCGGAAGGGCCGCTCAGCTTATGGCCGGTAAAGGTTTCAAAAAAGTGTACAACCTGTCCGGTGGTGTTTTGAATTGGTCAGGAGGTCTTACAAAATAGTTTTTATCCAATCTTTTATGTTCAATAAAAATGGTTCAGGCATCATTCTCTCCCTGATTTTAGGGATTGGGGCGATGGTTCTGTCAGGATTTACGCCTTCATGGCTGAATAGTATATTGATATCCCTTTTGTTGGGTATAGCAATCAACAATCTGATCAGAATTCCGGAGAGCTTTCAGCCCGGTATCACGTTTACCAGCAGCAAACTGCTGGAATTGTCCGTAGTATTTTTAGCATTTAATATCAATTTCAAAACATTTGCCGATCTGGGATTAAGTTCCTTTATGACCATCGTGTTAATGGTATTTGTTATGCTGATACTAACTTACTATCTTGCCAAAAAAGTTAAATGTCCTGAATCTACAGGGTGGCTCATCGGATTTGGTACTGCGATATGTGGTTCATCTGCTATTGCGGCTTTGTCTCCCATGGTAGCCAAAAACAAAGAAAATGTTGGTATTGCCATGGCTGTTGTCAATCTTTTGGGAACGGTCGGTATGATTACTCTGCCTTTTGTTCTGGGTCTGTTTTTGGATAATAATCAGGAAATCGGCATGATGTTGGGCGGTACCCTGCACTCCGTAGGTAACGTGGCAGGCTCAGCTTTTGCCGTCAATAATGAAGTAGGTGAAGCAGCCATCACTATAAAACTGGCGAGAGTTGCCCTTCTCTCTCCCGGGCTCATTTTTTTTCATTACCTTTTAAATAAAAAAGGAAGTCTGGAGTCAGACGGAAAACAAAGTTTCAGTTTGCCTTGGTATTTGTGGAGCTTCATAGCTATCACGATCATAGGTTCTTTTTTTACCTTTCCCGAAAAATGGATTGAAATCACAGAACAAATCGGAAAAGTAGTTTTGACCATTGCCATGGTCGCTATCGGACTAAAAATCGGATTTAAAAAACTTATTCAAACAGGGCAAAAAGGATTTATTTTTGGTTTATTGATATTTGTTATCCAGTTTGTCCTGGTTTGGGCGCTTATGAAAGTTTTGTAATTTTTATATATAAAAACCCATTTTTTGGACTTTTTTATAATTTTAAATAATAATCATTTTATAAAAATTAAACTATGAGTTAAAAAAAACCGACAAAAAGTTTTATATGTTTTCAGAAGGTTGTACTTTTAGCCAATCATTTATTAAATCATATAAAACTCCGGTGAATTATGTTGAATAGGAGAATCAAACACGTGTCCGTCCTCGGATCAGGTGTCATGGGAGCAGGTATCGCCTGCCACCTCGCCAATGCAGGTTTTGATGTACTGATGCTGGACATCGTACCTAAATCGGACTTACCCCTAACGCATCCCGCAGCCAGGAATAAAGTGGCGGCAGACGCTTTAAACAATGCACTAAAAAATAAACCGGCAGCGCTCTACGATCAGGCTTTTGTTTCCAGGATAACCGTTGGAAACTTTGAAGATGATTTTGAAAAAATCAGCCAAAGTGACTGGATCATTGAAGTAGTAGTAGAACGTCTGGACATAAAACAAACCATCTTCTCCAAAGTAGACAGCTATAGAAAGTCCGGTTCCTTAGTTACTTCCAATACTTCGGGTATTCCGATATCCATGTTGGCGCAAGGAAGAACCGACGACTTCAAACAACATTTTTGCGGCACTCACTTTTTTAATCCGCCACGATATATGGCACTTTTTGAAGTGATCCCACATGCCGAAACATCTCCCGATGTGGTTGACTTTTTTATGTCTTTTGCCCGGGATTTTTTGGGCAAAAAAAGTGTTCTGTGTAAAGATACTCCGGCTTTTATCGCCAATCGTATAGGTTTTTACAGCGGTAATAAAGTCGGCGAATTAACCTATCATTACGACCTCACCATAGAAGAAGTCGACAAACTCACAGGCGATACCATTGGATGGCCGAATACCGGAAGTTACCGCTTACTCGACCTAGTTGGTTTTGATACAAGTGTGAAAGTGACCAAAGGGGTAATTGACAATTGTCCCAATGATGAATATGTTCAAAAAATCAAAGACCTGCCTATCCCCAAAGCCACAACCTTTTTATTAGAAAATAATTTTTTGGGAGATAAATCCGGACAGGGATTTTACAAAAAAACAAATGAGAGAGACGCCTCCGGCAGCCGGGTCATTCTGGCCTTGGATCTGAAGACACTCGAATATAAACCTGCCGTCAAACCCAGACTCGAAGCAGTAGGTATTGCCAAAAAAATCGAGCTCATGCCAAAAAGGCTGTCAGATATAATGGCAAACGAAGATAAAAGTTGCCTTTTCCTGCGAGATTTGCTCTGCGGTATAATGGCTTATGCAGCCAACAGAATTCCGGAAATCAGTGACACCATATATAGTATAGACGATGCTATGAAGGCAGGATACGCCTGGGGTTATGGTCCCTTTGAATACTGGGATATGCTGGGATTTGAGCAAGCCAAATCGTTGATTACCAAAACCGGCGAAAAACTTCCTTCCTGGATTTCAGACATGGAAAGTGCAGGTTGTTCTTCGTTTTACCGGATTTCAAATGGTAAAAAACAATATTATGACATTACTTCACAATCCTATAAAGATATTCCGGGAACAGAAAAATATTTCCACCTGGATAATGCAAGACAAAAAACACCTGTTTTCAAAAATTCTGAGTGTATACTCCACGACATGGGAGATGATGTCCTTTGTTTTGAGTTTATCACCAAATCCAATGCTATCGGTGAAGGTATAGGCACCGGTATGGCCGAAGCACTACAGATTGCAGAAAACGGCAATTGGAGAGGTATCGTTATAGGTAATAATGCCAAAAACTTTACTGTCGGTGCCAACCTGATGGCTGTAGGAATGCTGGCCATGCAAAAAGATTTTGCCAAACTTGAAGAGATGGTCAATGGTTTCCAACAAATCAATATGGCCATGAGGTACAGCAAAATTCCCGTAGTTACAGCCACACAAGGTTATGTATTCGGTGGCGGCTGCGAAATGTTAATGCACACCGATGCTGCCGTTTGTAATGCAGAGTCATATATCGGATTGGTTGAGGTCGGCGTAGGTCTGATACCGGGCGGAGGAGGAACCAAAGAATTTGCTTTAAGGGCTTCTGATTCATTTTTTGAAGGTGATGTACAAATACCCACGCTGATAGAAAAACTTAAAGTGATTGCCACTGCTTCTGTTGCTACTTCTGCTTATGAGGCATATAAACTAGGATATCTTGATGCTAAAAGAGATGTGGTAGAAATCAACCTCAGCAATGTTTTGTCTGCCGCTAAAGAAAAAGTCATTCAATTGTCTGAAAAATACGTAGCCCCGTCACAAAGAGATGCTATGGTCCTGGGACGCAACGCTTTGGGTACATTGTATACTGCCATCAACGAATTTTACAGAGGCAAATACATGAGCGATTACGACGTGGAAATCAGTCGAAAAGTAGCTTATGTATTATGTGGCGGAGATCTTACTTCTCCGCAACGGGTTTCAGAACAATACCTCCTTGACATCGAACGGGAAGCATTTCTGCAATTATTGGGCAACCAAAAAACATTGGACAGAATTCAATATCTTTTAATGAATAACAAACCTCTCAGAAATTAAAAATCATTCTCCCAAATTAATATTATTATGGAAGCATATATCATAAAAGGATTCAGATCAGCAGTCGGAAAAGCCAAAAAAGGAGGCTTCAGAAATTATCGATCTGATGATCTTGCCGTCGATATTCTCACATATCTGACTTCTCAGGTACCTGAACTGGACCCCAAAAGAATCGATGATGTTATTGTAGGTTGTGCCAATCCTGAAGCAGAACAAGGTCTTCAGGTGGGAAGATTGATTGCTGCACGCGCCATGGGCATCGAAGTCCCCGGAATGACCATCAACAGGTATTGCGCTTCAGGTCTTGAGGCTATTTCTATAGCTGTAGCCAAAATAAAAGCCGGCATGGGTGAATGTTATATCGCTGGTGGCACCGAAAGTATGTCTCTGATACCAATGACGGGATACAAACTGTCACCAAGTTATAAAGCAAGTCTCGATAATATTAACTACCATGTTAGTATGGGCCACACAGCTGAGGCTGTCGCTGAAAAATACGGAATCTCCAGAGAAGAAGCCGACACTTTTTCTGTAAAAAGTCATGCCAATGCAGCCGCAGCAATCAGTTCCGGAAAATTTAAAAGTCAGATTGTGCCGGTTACCGTCGAAGACATTAATGTAGAAAACGGAAAAAGGGTCGAAAGCAGCCATATAGTGGATACCGATGAAGGGGTAAGGGCTGACACCACATTTGAAGGCCTGAGTAAATTAAAACCAGCCTTCAAAATGAATGGCGTTGTGACTGCCGGAAATTCTTCACAAACTTCCGATGGAGCAGCTTTTGTACTTGTTTTGAGTGAAAAATTGATGAATGAACTGTCATTAAAACCCATAGGAAGGTTGCTCTCCTGTGCTTTGGGTGGTGTCGATCCTCTATATATGGGCATAGGTCCTTGTGTGGCCATTCCGAAAGCACTCGATCAGGCCGGACTTTCACTCAATGACATCAATCTAATCGAATTAAATGAAGCATTCGCGGCTCAGGCATTGGCTGTCATTAAAGTGGCCGGTTTAAATCCTGAGATTGTCAATGTCAACGGAGGAGCTATAGCATTAGGCCACCCCCTTGGTTGCACCGGAGCAAAACTTTCTATCCAATTGTTGGAAGAATTAAAACAGCGTAATCAAAAATACGGCATGGTTACAGCCTGTGTAGGTGGCGGTCAGGGAATTGCAGGGATATTTGAAAGATTGTAGTCCTTAAACCCATATCTGTAATGTTTCAAAAACAAGTCAGACAAACCAGCTTGACTCTGATGGTTTGTAAATACGCAAACCTCAGGATTGATTTTTTGAAGGCTTTTTCGGAACAGGATCATAACCATAAGGGCCCCATGGATGGCATTTACCTATTCGTTTGATTCCCAGATATAATCCCTTAAGGATGCCCCACTCTTCTATGGCCTGAATCATATAATGAGAACACGTAGGGTCAAACCGGCAGTTTTTGCCAAGCAAAGGTGAGATAAACCATTGGTACAATCTGACTGGAAAAATAAATATTTGTTTCAGAAATGACATGTTTTATGACTTGAAGGTATGTCTTATTTGATCCTTTTCAAGAATCAAAAAATCCTTTAGTTTTTTATCCTTTGTAAAAGAAATAATATTTTTCTGATCATCAAAAATTTCATGAAAAAGTCGATGCTCGATTTCAATTTGTTTAACCGTAGCGATGTTTTTTATTTCGAAATAAATGAAATAAGCGTCAAACCGTTCTGCTTCTTCTTTTCCGATATAATGTAATGTAGCTGGCTTTCCATCCACGAAGATTTTGATTTTCTGAAACAAATATGCGGATATTTTATTTTCTTCACTTTCCTCCTTTCCGGACATCAGATTTTTCTGAATAAAACCTCCTTGTTTCATTGCCTGTTCCAAATCATCAATAAAAAGATGTAATGAACATTCCAGCGAATTTGAGACAGGATTCATCCTGATATCTAGTTTACTCACATGAAAGTCATGCAATCGATGGCTGTCATGAGAAACAGACATTACGAGCATCAAACCCAGGATTATATTCCACATTATTGAAAGATGAAAAGTCTTATTGATAAACATAAACAATATGGAATACCGTAAAGTTCGACAAAATCATTCATTCCTAAAACCTTAAGGTATAAACTTTCGTTGTAAGGCTAATAAATACGACGTTATTACATTTTGCTACCATGAGCTTTTTTTTTCCGTTTCATCATTTTACCTTAATCCAAATCGGAAAAGTTTGGTGGTTTCTTATTATCTCCAGCCTTGCCTCAAATGTATTTGCTCAAAAAGTGGTGGTTTCTAAAGAAATTAACGTCAAAAACAACTACGCTTACGATATATTTCCCGATATAAAGGGAAATATCCTGTTTTACCATGACAGAGGGCAGGAACATGTTCTGGAGATTTATGATCAAAATCTTACTTTTCAGAATTCATCAGAAATAAATTTTCCGGATAAAAATGTTGACATTATTTCAGTAGAAAAAGCCGATTCAATGCTCAATGTATTTTTTTACAGAAAAGACCCCCCGTTTCATCATTTGGAAAAGTTATCTGTTGATCAAAACGGAAGGCAGATTGACACCATATTACCTGTTTTTACTTTAGAATCTCTTATTCCTCCTAAATTCAGACATGTTACATCAGAAGACGGTTCGAAATTAGCTGTTTTTTGGGTAGAAAATAAGTACTTTAATTACATTATTTTGAATAATGACAAAGAGTGTGCTATACTTGACGCAGGAAAAATAGAAAATAAAAATTTTAATTTTAAGACCGATTTTATGGGCATCATGCTGACCAACCGGGGAAAAATATTTTTGTTGGGCCAAAAAGCACGTTCCTGGAATAAACTTTCGGAAGAGTCATTTATGTTGTTGGTTATTGAAAACCAGGAATACAATCTCAAATATCTTCGGGCTCAAAACTATATTATCAGTCAATTAAAAATGAAGTATGATGAAAAAAACAATCAGTTATGTTTTGCAGGTCTTTTGAATAAAAATGTTGAGGATGCTGCAGTAGGCTATTTTATATATCACTTTACAGGACAGGAAACAGATGTGGAATTACTGGTTAATGAACAATTATTTTCCCTGGAATTTATTGGCGAGGTGTATGGAAAAAAAACAACTAAAATCAAAAAAATCAATGACATTTATATTGAAAATATGATTTTAAGAGCTGACGGCGGCACTCTTTTGGTTTTGGAAATTAAAAAAGAATTATTGAGAAGAGCAGGTTCAGGAGGAATTTCAAGGTTCGGCGATGTTTACACCGGTCGTGGTTATATTGATTATTACAACGAAGATATCATCTTGATTGCACTACATGCTGATGGAACAGAATTTTGGAAAAAGATATTATATAAAAAACAGTTTTCACAAGATGATAATGCCATGTACTCTTCATGTTTTTTATTTATAACTCCTACCCGGCTGAAATTTGTCTACAATGACGAAATAAAATCCAATAATACGGTCAGTGAATACATTATAGACCCTCTTGGTAACGTAAAAAGAAAAAGTGTGCTTAATACACAATATCAAAACCTGAAACTGAGATTCAAAGACGCTATACAAACTTCAGAAAATACTATGATTGTTCCAAGTGAATACATCAACAAAGTAAATCTGGTTAGAATTGAGTACCCAAAATAGGATACGTCCGGCTCAATATTGAATAAAAGATTAGTTGAGAAATTTCATTAGCGCCAAATTTTTCCTCTACCTGTCCTAGTAATTACGTGCACAATTCATCAACTAAATGCTGAAGGTTGAAAATTAAAAAGACTCTGATTTTTTTTAGCTCATTTTTTAATTTCAATCTTCAAAAACATAACACTCATCCAACCGGCTATAAAAAACAAACCTCCTACAGGTGTAAGAGGACCCAAAAATGACCAGTGTTCTATTCCTAAAATGGATTTACAACTTAACAGATACAATGAACCACAAAACAACAATATTCCGGTGGCAAAAAATATCAAGGGCATCAGATTCAATGATTTTGTATGTTGTCTTCCAATGACCAAAACAAACATGGCCAGCGTATGAATAAAATGATATAATACACCTGTTCTGAATGTTTCCATTTGTTCAGGTTCTAACAATAGTTTTAACCCATGTGCTCCGAAAGCTCCCAAAGCAACTGCAGTCATACCTAAAAATCCAACAACAATAAGAGATTTTTTATACATGTTTTAATGTTTTATTCAAAATCATTTTCAGCTCTGACAATAGGTAAAAAATACAATCCCGCTCCCAAACCAAATACAAATCCTCCGATGTGGGCCCACCAGGCAACTCCTTCACTACCACTTGTGGTCATACCTAAACTTCCGATCCCTGAAATCAATTGTTGCCCAAACCACAATAATAAAAAAAGAACGGCAGGCACATAAAAAGACCTGAAAAACAGCAAAATCAAAACTTTGACCTTCGATGCCGGAAACATCAATAAATAGGCTCCCATCACAGCTGATATTGACCCACTTGCACCAAGCGTTGGGATAATCGATTCATGAGGATTGATTTCACCATTACACGGTGTTGATGTGTGACACAACTCACACGTAATCATCTCCAGATTGACACCTCGTGCACTAAAATAAATATGCGCAGCTGTAGCAAAAATACCTCCAGCTATATAAAATATAAAAAAAGTGACATTGCCCACCTTAGCTTCAATATTATCTGCAAAAACCCACAAAAACAACATGTTACCAACAAGGTGCATCCAACTTCCGTGCAAAAATAAACTGCTTACCAAAGTATGCACATTTTCGCCTTGTAAAATATGTTTTGGTACCGCAGCAAACTCACAGATAAGATTGCCGGGTGAAAAGATCTGCAATACAAAAACCACAACATTTATTGCTATAAAGCTGTAACTAACAATCGGTTTGTAACCGCCCGTCACCTGAGTATCACCAATGGGAAAAAACATAAAAAGTAAATATGGACAAAAGTACAATTTTTCATCCAAATAGTTTTATGGCCACACCAGGAAAACATGACATTGATTTTACACGAATCTGTTAAAAAAAAACAATCATTCCATCAAACTATCCTAAAAAAATACTGTTTCAAAAGGTATGTTTATTAATTTTAAAACATATTTTTCTCAAATTGCTATAACCGGGGTTATCATCATCCTGTTTATGCAGGTATGCCCTTCTTTGTTTTGTGACAATCCGGTCGCTGCCAGCTGGATATTGGAAATGGAAGAAAACCTGCCTGAAAACGAAAAAGAAAGCGAAACCAAACAAATTGAGTCGATAATAACTGAAATAAATAATATTCATACTGCCATCCAAAAAGATATTTTTTATTCTGACGGAAATTTTTTCAAAGTCAAAAAAAACTATGACTTACAAATGTTCCACAATATTTTCACCCCTCCTGAAACCTATTCTGTGGTTTT
The DNA here is from genome assembly GCA_022842725.1 of Saprospiraceae bacterium. GTDB lineage: Bacteria > Bacteroidota > Bacteroidia > Chitinophagales > Saprospiraceae > OLB9. The sequence goes on along the minus strand of JALHOZ010000005.1, from coordinate 123,269 downwards.
ATAGTATTTGACAAATCAAATACATTACCCGTTTTTCTGCTATCACAAATCACACTGAATAATTTCGGTGCTACGTAATTGATGGTCAGATTTCAAATATTTTAGTACACCCGAATGGATTTCGGTTTCTTATAACCGGATAACAGTACATATACATCGGCATTGATTTCATACACTTTATACAATTATTAACACTTAAAAGTAAATTTTTATGGCTGGATTTTATCAAAAATTATTAGAAAACAACCGAAAATGGGTTGAAGAAAAAGTACAGGCGGATCCTGAATTTTTTTCCAGATTAGCAAAAGGACAAAGTCCTCCCTTGTTGTGGATCGGTTGCGCAGACAGCCGTGTACCTGCAAATGAAATAACAGGTACGCTTCCCGGGGAAGTATTTGTCCACAGAAACATTGCTAACATGGTAATTCACTCAGACATGAACATGCTGAGTGTCCTCGATTATGCAGTGAATGTTCTGAAAGTACGTCATATAATCGTTTGCGGACATTACGAGTGTGGTGGTGTAAAAGCCGCAATGGGAAATGCACACATTGGTTTGATTGACAATTGGATTCGTCATATCAAAGATGTGTACAGATTACATCAGGCAGAATTGGATGCTATTAAGGATGAACATGAACGTTTCAACAGATTCGTTGAGGTAAATGTCAAGGAACAGGTATGGGATTTGGCAAAAACCTCCATTGTCCAAAATGCATGGAAAAATGGTCAACAGTTATGGATACATGGCTGGGTATATTCGATAAATGACGGACTTGTGAAAGACCTTGAAGTGAATTACAGCAATAACGAAGAACTGCCAAATGTATATCAATTACAAATGTAAGGTACATGTTTCGCTTGTCAGGTGAGAAGGCAGGGTTATCTTTTGCCTTTCTCACCTGCATTAAAATTTTATTAAATTGGAATGTATTCAAAATGAATACCTGCGTATCAAATCAAAACTTCTTGGAAAATATAAAAATATTTTAATATGTTAAATAAATGAAAAAATCAAATGCAACAGAGTTGCATGTTCAAAGATTTTTGTAACTTTGACAAAATTTTTAAAACATGTTGAAAAGATTTTTTCATTTACATGCTGATTCAGCAGGATTTTTCACATCCTTATTGTGTGCCATTCACTGTTCTGCTATTCCAATTATGATCTCCTTAGGACTTATTGGTTCGGGATCCTGGCTTCACAACCACCTTTTCGACTGGATTATCATCAGCATTGGTATTGTAATCGCAGGTTATGCGATTGTTGGTGATTTTCTTAAAAAACACAGAAAACCACAACCTTTAATCGTTGCAGCTATCGGTTTTTCCTTTTTACTGATCGGTATGATTGATCACCATGGATGGATGCTTGTTTTCAGTGTTTTAGGAGGTTTAATGGTAGCTTCTTCACATATACTTAATTGGAGATATACCCAAACCTGTAAAATGTCTGTATTTTCCTGATCAGGAATTTTTAAAAGCTTCCTGCAATTTTTGACTCAATATCAGGTAGTCTTCCTCATTTACTTCAACCCTGGCTTTAGAAAAGTTCATATCTTCCATCGTTTGGATAGGTATCAGGTGTACGTGTGTATGAGGCACTTCCAAACCAATCACTGAAACACCGATCCTGCTGCAAGGAACTGTTTGTTTTAAAATACCTGCTATTCGTTTTGAAAAAATCATAAGATCACTTACATCCTTGTCCTCCATGTCAAATATATATTCTGTCTCATGTTTGGGAACAACAAGTGTATGCCCAAAAGCTACAGGACGTATATCCAAAAATGCAAAAAACCGATCATCCTCAGCCACTTTATAACAAGGAATTTCTCCATTTATAATCCTGGTAAATATTGACGCCATTACAGACTTATTTTCACAATTTTAAAATCAATAATTCCATTAGGTGTTTGTATTTGCGCAATATCCCCAACTTCTTTTCCTAATAAACCTTGACCGATAGGAGAATTGACTGATATTTTTTTCTCTTTAAGGTTTGCTTCTGCCTCTGCGACCAGTTTATATGTCATCTCGGCATTATTTTTTATATTTTTAATGGTAACATTTGTCAATACAGTAACCCTGGAAGTATCCAACTGAGATTCGTCAATTATTCTTGCTGTGGCAAACACTTTTTCGAGATCATTAATACGTAACTCAAGCATTCCCTGCGCATTTTTTGCTGCATCATATTCAGCATTTTCAGATAAATCCCCTTTTTCCCGGGCTTCTGCAATTGCTTTGGCAACATCTTCCCGACCTTTGGTTTTTAATTCTTCCAATTCAGCCTTTAACTTTTCATAACCTTCTTCTGTCATGTATGAAATACCAGACATAATATAAATGATTTAACTTGTTAACAATAAAAAAAGGAACGTTTCTCCAAATCAGGAGAAACGTTCCGGTTATTATACTCTTTTTAAACGACTGTTTACTGGAAAAAGTTCAAATGTTCTTCCTTTATCAGCCGGATTTATTAAAAATTATATCTCAGACCTAAATTATGAGTTCCTTTAAACGGACTTGTGGTCCTGTACGCATAATCTATACCGATATTATTCTTTTTGGATTTATCAAGGTGTGTTTGTACTGAAATTCCTGCAGCAAATCCTGTATATACATTTTTAACTGCATCATTTTCACTTCCTAAATCATATTTGTAAGCTCCACGTAAGACCACTTTATCAAATAGTGAAAACTCAACGCCTGCTCCTAACTGGTCTCTTGAGAATGCATTAGATGTAAAATTAGCAATACTTCTTAAATACATTTTCTCACCAAAATAAAAATCATAAGAAACACCAAGGTTCAACATGGATGGCAACTCAAATTGGGCTGACCGCGCATTATATGTTAAGTTATAGGTTGTTCCCCCGGCAGGGTCAGTATTAGGACCTTGAAACGACAAACCTTCACCACCAAATCTCATCGGGCTACCGATATTACTCAATGTGATTCCTAACTTAAAATTATCCTTTTCGCCGGAAACGTATTGTACACCTGCATCAATACCAAAACCAAAAGAACTTACATCCTGAATGGCTTGAGAAATTCCTCTGAATAAAACTCCAACTGAAATTTTATTTTCATAAGTGTAAGCATATCCAACAGCGAGATTAAAAAAACTTGGGTTTAGAAATCCACCTGTACCTTCAGGCAAATTAACGGTAGTTACCGGTATTTCACCAAAATCAAGGGAAGTAAAGGTGATACCAAGCACAGAATTTTTTTTGATTCTGTAACCAAAACCCAAAGCGTTCATACCCATACCACTACCTTCAAACAATCGTGCATTACTATAGGCTATTTCACCACTTTTGATTCTACCTAAACCGGCAACATTGACTCTCATACTTTCCAATCCGGAAACAAATGATGTTCCAATAGAATGGACACCTGAACTTCTTGCCCAGGGATTCATGAGTAATTCTGATGCTCCTGCCTCACCTTGACGATCAGGGTTACCTGCTTCAGCCTCAAAGGTCACCAAGAAAACACCTAAAAAAATGAATATATAGTAAAAATTTCTGCTCATTATTTTAAATTTATTTGTCATTATATTATGGGTGCCCGGATTCCTTTTATAGAATCCGGGCTTTATTTTTACAATCCATTCGGGTCAAACTGTCTTCCGACACCAAACCACTTTAATGTTCTCTCTTCTCCTAATTCAGGCGCTTGTACATGAATCAGATAAACACCGCTAGCCACAGGTATCCCTTTACTGTTTCTCATGTCCCAATTCAGATCAGGAAATACCTGAGTCGTTGAAGTAGGAACATTAGACCCGGTTCTGTTGGCCTTTCTTTCATCTCTGTTAAATTGCTGCACAAACTGTCCGTCAATAGTATAAATAGTGACTATAGCTCTAGCAGGAAGATTGGTGATTTTAATGATATTTGTAAACTGTGAGGTTTCGTATGCACTGTAAGCATAGTATGGATTTGGCACTACGTTTACATTGGCAAGCGCACCTTTGTATTCATCCTGTGTAACTAAAGACTTGGACTGAACACCACGGAATTCAAATTCATAAGCAGGATTATCTCCGTCAGTTTCACAATCTCTTTCCCTTTCAATATTAAATCTTCGGCTTTGTCCATAAGGATTATTAACCCTTAATTTAACCACAAGATCATTAGGTATCAAACCTTTATCAATGGTTGTCATTGGAGCGGAATTAATCGCTATAGGGAATGCAGTCCATGCCACTGAAGCTACACCTTTCAGTTTCTGAATGGTAGAAACTCCTTTTCTCAGCTTGGTTGACAAAGTTTGACATCCGTCATATTCTTGTCTGGTCACATAAATATAGTGTTGACCACCAGCCACTACAGCTCGGGCATCATTTAACTCCTCATTGAATAACTGCGAACTCGGATTAAAAATCATATCTCCGCCTATCGGATTATTATCATCTAAAAACTGTGCGTTATCTCCTGAGAAAACACTGTTTTCACCAAAAAATATATTTAATCGTTTACCGGTTTCAACATCAACTGCATATCCCGGGAAATAACTGAACCCTACAGTACCGTCATTTAGATTTTCACCTTCCAATCCCACTGATGCAGATTGTCTGAGTTCAAAGTTTTTAGCTTCACCTATCGTCGTTAATCCATTATTATAATAATCAGGACTTGCAGTCTCCACCACAATACAACGGCTCCACTTAGACTTATCTTTCGTAAAAACAATGTCCACGTTGTTTAGGTCTCTTAATCTGATTGATCTGTTAGCAGGAGATTGTGCCAATGCTTGTTGTTCTCTGGCTGCAGGACTCATGAAAAAAGGTACTGTCACATTGTCCGGCTCAAATTTGGCTGAAAACCAAGGAACAAACATACCATTACCTACTCTGGCAAAAGCTCCGGTAGGATCTTCGACAGGGTTACGTACAAAATCCAGGAACGGGAAGGATACACCTGATTGTGGCGAACCACCGTCAGTGACTCCTCTGAACCATTTTGAACCGGTCTCTGAAGCATATTCGTGTCTGGCATCGATAGCTCCGTTATTGGCATCTGTTCTTGTTCCCGGCTCATTAACGTTGTTTACTGTAATAGAAACACCCAGATTATTCAGAATGTATTCTTTAATATCCACCAACAATTTATTGTCTAATAAAACCTTTGGATTATTAGCATCTGTAATGTTACTTAACTTCCAGATGGCATCCGGTCCAAAAGCACATCTTTCTCTGTTGGTATCAAATGATCCGGTTACTTCCAATAAATATTTACCTTCCTGAACACTCAACGGATCTACCACTTTGGCAGGAACAGGCCCTGCACCTTGTTTGTAGGTGATTTTTCCATCAAACCCTTCATCAAGTATTTTGTCGTACATGCCGTCTTCCATATCCAGGAAAACAGAAGGATTACCTTCACCACTCAATCTTGTGATCACAGGTCCGTCACCATATTGTGCCTGAAGGTTTTCATACACAATTGGTCTTGGTACTAAAGTGTAAGGACGACCATTACCACCCGGTCCAATATTTCTTCTACCTTCAAGATATTGTGTGGCTTGTCCTTCAACTAATCTTGCATCAAAATCTTTCCAGTTATTATAAGCATATGCCAAAACAAGGAAATGATATTCTTTATGATTAACAAGTCTTCTGTTGCTGACCGCAAATTGATCTTCGGTTATTCTGAATGTGTTTCTTAAACCCTGATCTGTACCTTCAGCTCGTTTTGTATATGTCCAAATAGGTGTACCTGCCTGACTTGGTAGTGGATTGGGAACTCCCGTCCAGTTATAAAGTTCTGTAATTCCATTTTTAACATCTACTGTCTGAATGAGTCTTGCTTTTGTGATGTCACCCAATTCTTGTGTAGTGACAGCTGCATTGGCTAATTGATAAACTTTATATCCTTCAAATCTGTACAAACTATCAACATCTCTTGGAGCCTGAAGATCTTTTTCTGCAAAACTTTCATTGAAGTTGTTACTTCCCGGTTCATTTGACAATAAAAGAATCAATTCCTGGTCCAATTCAACGGCAGTCACATCCGGCGCATCCGGTCCATCAGGAATATCAAAACAGTTATCAAATAATGCCTGAGCGATATCATCCGCAAATTGTAATCTGGTGATATCAGGACATGGATAATCAATATCAGGTACAAAAACAACTCCCATGATTAATTCATTGGTTGCTCCTGGTTGAAGGGTCAACGGACCTGTCGTCTGCATGGTTCTTCTGTCTCCGAAAGGCAACTGTGTCGTACACATAGACCATCCGTTACGATCATTAGGCTCGTCCGGGAATGCATAACTAACAACGTTTGTAGAACCGGCATTATATCCGGTACCTCCGAATGTCAATGGATTACCATCTAACCAAAGTCCTCTAAGATAGTTATAAAACTGTTCTTCATTTCCTCTTTGCGGGTCTGTTGTATTGGGGTTTGGAGATCCTATGCCACCATTTTCTGCATACATAAAGTAAGACATACCTAACTCTACCAATACATCCTGCTCACCACTAAATAATGGCGGATCAACCAAAATCGGATTTAAAATAAAATTACCATTCTCATCCAAAACATATGCACCATTTTCATCTTTTAACGTATCCAATAAAATTTCATTGGTCGTTTCATCTCTCAAATAAATTTTAGGCGCTCTTGGACCTCTGAAGTAGTCCATTCCCAAAATCGGAACTGTGGCACAATATGTTGGTGTACCCTGACAGTCACAATTGTTGATTCCATCAACTGCATCTTCATTATATACATAAGCTAATGATCGGGAAACATCACAACCAATATAGTCGTCCTGATAACATCCTAAATCCGGGTCTATCCAGATAGAAAAATAACATTCTCCGATATCTTCTGTAGCTTTATTTAATAATTTATATCTGTAAAAGGTCATATCGTTGATGGCATCATTGGTCGCATAAGCAAATGCCTGAACCTGAACCTCCATTTGAATGGCAGCCGGACCGGAAAGGGTATGAGCTCCTCCGTTATCATTGTAAATCCAAAAAACCATTTCATCAGGAACCAATTCTTTTGCTTCCTCTCTGCTTTCCGGTTCACAACCTCTGAGGTCAATAATGGGAAAGTCTCCTTTACATGGATCATAGTCACCACTACCATCCTGATCCCAATAATTTGCTAACGGTTGATCCAGTAAGGTAAATGTGAATTTTTCATTAAAATATGGATTACCTTGTGCAGGCCAATATCTGACATCTTCAGCTACTACATCACAATCAAAATTATCAGGATCCAGATCATATTCTTTTATCATATCAAGAATATTATTTCCGTTGACTACAAAAAATCTGTCCCAGTCCTTACAAATTTGAGATTCTGTGCTTCCTGTCTGAAGATCCAAAGGACCTGAAAAGAAGTCAAAACCCAGGGAACGGTAAGTAGCTGCAGACAATTTTGTATTTCCTGCACGGTCTTTACCTCCTATCCAAACACCACCGGCAAACAAAGCAGAAACTGCCAACTCACCCGGCGCAGGTTTAGGAACGATATATGCCGCATCAGACCAAACGTGTCCTCCTACGTGCATTCTGGAACGCACGTTATTGATTTGCATATCATATTGATTGGTGGGTCTTGTACATGCTGCCCTCCATTGTGGTGCAGCAGGTGCTTGTTCACCTTTTCTGCTCGGATCTTCTATAGCTCCTAAAGGCAGGTACATACATCCCGCTAAAATTACCCATAAAATTTTTGCTAATCTCATGATTATTGTTTTAAAATTATATTAAAAATCAAGAATTACACCAACAAACATTCTTCTAGGCAAAGTAAAAAACCCGCCGTTAAGTAACCTCCATTGGTATGCATCTAAAAAGTTATCAAGATTTCTTCCGGTTGTAACAACTCCTTCCTGTCTGTCAACACCAAAAGAAGATGTAAGGAAACCATCATTATCAGGGTCAGCAGAAAAAGCATAATTTCCGATAATATTTTGTGTATTCAACAAGTTTTGTACTCTGAAATACACATTATAAAATATAGCTTTGCCTGTTTCCTTATTGATCGTCTGCTTAAACCTTTTATCTAATCTCAGATCAAAAGAATAATTCCAGGGTAATCTGGCTCCGTTTATAGACCCGATATACCCGCTTGATCCTGCAGTAACATCACCTGGAATGGCTCTTCTGGTAAAAGGTCTTCCGGATACAACTGTTCCGATAAGATTGATTCCTGCATCAGCAAAAATATCATATCCCCAGACTCTAGGCCCGTTATAGTTTTTACCTGATTCATATCTGTAATCTAAAACTGCTGTAATTCTATGTCTTTCGTCATAAGACAACGGAAGAAGATTTCTTACAGGTCCTCTGTTATTAATACCATTGGAAGAGTTTGCATCACTACCTGATCCGTTCGCAAACTGAAGGGTATAGGTAGCTGAAATTTCAAGGTTATTGGTTCTTCTTCTGTCCAACGTAAATGAAAAACCTTTAACGGTACCAAAGTCAATATTGTCAAATGATTTGTAAGAGTTAACCGGTGATGCAACGTCAGCATATACTCTTTGCTGAATCAGATTTCTGATTTCCTTGTAATATGCAGCTACTTTTAACGCTGCCGTATTACTCAATTTTTGTTGAAAACCAACTTCATAATCTATCGTACTGATAGGTTTCAGATTTGGATTTTCTAATGCTGCTCCACTTGGGTTAATTCTGCTGACATCATTAAAATTATAATAATCCAATGCTGTAGCAATATCATCACTTGCCGGTCTTTGGTATAAAACATCATAATGAGCAAAAAATCCGGCATCCTCAGAAATAGGAAATGAAAAGGCCATACGTGGCATAAAATTCAATTGTGGTACATAGTCTACAAATGATGTGGCTACGTCAAAACTATCACTTTGAATATCTAATATTCTTCCTGTGTTCCTGCCTGCATAACTTGGTGTTACAATTCCTCCCTGGAAAATCAGGTTTCCTCCTGAAACCGCTGTACCATTCGGTAAGTACCATTGGTCTCCTTTTCTAAAGGCTACGACTTCATCAGAATCTTCACTTTTGACATAAACACTGTAATCATCTGCTACAGATGCAGGTTGATTTTCTCCGACTCTGGCATAAAAATCATTTGCCTTTTCAATTTCATATAAAGCATAAGGATCTCTCATGACTCTTGTATTGGCGTCATAATAATCCATTCTCAATCCTAAACGGAAGATAATATCTTTGTAAGAAAATTTATCCTGAAGAAAAACGGCACCGTAAATAGGCTGTGAAGCTCCTACCAAATAGGTTCTGTTTCCGTTTACATCTTTACTGGTAAAAAAATCATCAAACCTGATATTGGATCCGAGTTTGTTGCCCAGGTAATCATAACCATAATATTCAACCAGATTATAGTCTATCAACTCTCTGGGTGCAAACATGTCTAAAGATAGCTGGTCTGGATTGATTTCCCAAACGTTAACCCTGTCCTGTAAGCTCAGTTTATTATTATCTGCTCGTCCTTCATTTAATAAATCTCTGACTTTCTGATAAAAAGTATAGTTACCAATAGGATTAATAACACTATTGAATAAGGTATCATTATACACCGGACTCCAATAAGGATCATCGTAGTTTAACGTCGCAATATGCCCGTTTGCAGAAATTTCAGCTGCGTTCCAGAGTTCGAAAGGTCTTAATAAATGTCTTCTTCTGATGGTTTGTTCGTAAATAAAACCTATCTGTATATTATGTCTTGCTTTGTCAGATTTGCCGGTAAACAAGTCAAAACTTGTTATCAGATTCAATGTATAAACATCATCATCTGTCCTTCTGAACTGATTGTAAACCTGGCCAACATTTGCATATAAATTACTCCATGCTGAGTTTAACGGACCATTCAAAATACCGTTTGTTGGAAAACTTACTCCTGCTCCTGTAGACAATGCATTATAAGAGGCACCTACAGGATTAATATCTGCATTAGGTATATAATCTCTGACGTTTTGAGCCCAACCGGTATGACCAAAATCCCTGCCGCCTGAAACTTGTGGGTCTAGTGGACCGAAAGTAGGAGACCAGTCACGCGTGGTTTGACCAAAATACCCATAATTAAAGAGCCTGTCTTCATGTCTGAAATCCTCTCTTCTTGTCAGGGACTTTTCGTATCCTAATGTAAGTGTATAACTAAAATTTCTAATGCCTGTGCTTGATTCACCATCATCCGCTGACATACCTTGTTTACCGATTTTATGTCTGATTCTTAAGTTGGTTCTGTATTTATCAGAATATTCAAATGGGTTGTTGATCCAATTTAACAAACCCCACGAAGAACCTGAACCCCGGACGCCGGAACTACCAGGTAGAAAACGATCTGTTTTATCATTGTAGTTACCTGATAATGACACGTCAATGTTATCATTAACCCTGGCATCAAGCCTGGCGGTTAAGTCAAGATCAACGTTTTGTTCGTTTGGTTTTGCTCTTAATGGATCACCTAACCGATCACTCCCAATGGTCTCAAGAGATGGAAATCTCGAGTCAGCTATAGAATAAGTAGGATTGGCTTGTAATTCAGCAATCAATTCTTCAGAAGCTCTGTAAACTCCCACTGCTGAAGGTCTTTCATCCCTAACATGTCTGTACTGACCTGAAAATCGATATCCAAGAACGGTTTGTTTTTTCTTGTTTTTAAGAATGGGTCCTGCAATGTTACCACTCAAAAGGTTGTAACCGAAACCATCAAGGTATTCGCTGGTTTCCATTTCGAAACCTCCGGATATTTTGTCTGACGGACCTTTAGAAGTCAATGAGATGATACCACCGGTAACATCCCCATATCTGGCCTCTATACCCCCGACAACAACCTGCAACTGTTCAATTTCGGACTGTGGAATCAGGTTTCCTGTTACCCGAACCCCATCAATAAAATAGATGGTTTCATTGGCTCTGGAACCTCTGACATTTACGTCCCCTCCGTCAGTAACACCAAGACCTGCAGTGGTCGCCGCAATGGCATTTACGTTTTTGGTAGGTAAGCTCCTGATTTTTTCAGCAGTTACCGTAGCACCTTGTGTGGTATTGTCAATCTCAATCAAAGGAACTTTATAAGCTTTGATTTCAACACCAAGATCCAATAATATAGCATCATCTGATAATTGAAAATCTACTTTATTGGTTCTACCTGCTTTAATCACAATGCCTGTGACCCTTTGGGCAGCAAAACCCAATAAACTTGCCTCCATATCATAAGTACCAGGCTGCACGTCGGAGAAAAAATATGCGCCATCCAAATCGGTTTCTGTACCGGTTATCAGTACACCACCTCTGTACAAAGCCACAGTACCAAACATAATCGGTTCACCTGTCTTTGTATCCTTTACTTTGCCCTCAATCGTAGTCTGAGCTACTAATCCGTTGAAAGCAAGGAGAATAAACATTAATGAAAATAAATATTTCATCATATAATCCATTTTACGATGTTAATAAATTCTTAAGAGTCCGCAATGTTAGTGATTCTCATCATACCAGCCAAATTTTTTATTAACTTTTCCTTAGGAAATGTACCCTGTGTTACATTTTGACATCTTGTACAATTTTTAATAGGGGAGTAAATAATATGTTTGGCTGATTTTGAAGATTGTTGTCCCGGCACTAATTGTTAAAAAATCATAAAAACATCACTCATTAACAAAACTTCGGAGTCTTCTTACTTAGAATACCCTAGTTTTTGTAATATAAATGCACTGATGTAATAAAGTGATTCTTTGGTCCAGCCGGCAATATGTGGTGATAAAACAACATTTTGCATACTGTACAACAACCGGTACATTTCTTTTTCACTGTCCGTAAAGGTTCCTGGCTTTTCATTTTCAAATACATCCAGGCAAGCTCCATAAATTTTACCTGATTGCAGCGCTTCAATCAGATCCCGGGTATGGCACACCTGTCCTCTGGAAGTATTGGAAATGATAACACCATCTTTACATTTTTGTAAAAAAATTTTGTCAATCCATTGATTCGTCTCATCTGTCAAAGGTACATGAAGTGATATAATGTCTGAACGACGTTGTAACTCCTCAAGACCTACTTTTGTAACAAAACGAAGACCTGATGGAATGCGCTCCTTGTACTTATCATAATATATCACAGAAAGTCCCCACGACGACATTTTTTCAGCCAAAGCACTGCCTGTATGACCCATTCCGATAATTCCAAGGGTTTTACCACGTAGTTCTGTTCCTCTGTTACCTTCTCTGTCCCAAATAAAGTTCCGGACTTCCCTGTCCGCTTTCAGTAAATTATTACAAAGGGCAAGCAACATACCGATCTCATGTTCTGCAACAGCATGACAATTTCCTTCCGGAGAATTGACAACTCTGATATTTTTTTGATTGCAGTATGCCAAATCAATAATTTCGAGACCCGAACCCAACCGTGCGACCCATTGCAGCTGCACAGCAAGATCGATTTTAGTCTTGTCAATTGTCATCTTGCTGTTGATGACTAATCCTGTATATTCGTGAATACAAAATATTAGTTTGTCGTTGTTCATAGTTTCGTCGTAAACAACCTCAAAACCATGTTTTTCCAAAGTTGACGGCAAAACGGGGTGAACATAATCCGTTATTAATACCTTGGGCAGTGTATCTTTTTTATTATTCACAAGACCATATCCATTTGTCAACATTACCTTTCAATCCTCTGTAACTGTAATGCCACCATTCTGTCCTGATACCTTTAAAACCATGGATCTCCATAATTTTTTTTAGTAACTGGCGGTTTTTTAACACCTGATCAGGCAGTTCAACATAATCACTATGCGCTTCTTTACCAAAATAATCAAAAGGAGTTCCCATATCCAGTTCTTTTCCGTTTTTATCCACAATGGTGAGATCAATGGCCATTCCGCGACTATGGATCGAACCTTTTTTAGGTGGCGTGACGTAATTTGGGTCAGGCATTACTTCCCACAATCTGTATTGATACGGTGAAGGTCTGTAACAGTCAAATAATTTGATGCCAAATCCATACCTTTCTTTCAAATCAAGATGAATTGCCAAAATCTTTTCTCCTACCTCCTTTCTGAAAAAACACCTTGGACAATCATATATTTGTTTTTTAGTAAAATTGTTTTCCGTTGCATATCTGATATCCAATATTACTCCTAAAGTATCTGCCACAATTTCCATATATTTTTCAGGAATGTCCTCAGATGAAAACCTTTTATTCTCTTCAATTTTGACCTCTTTATCCTCTGTGGTATCCTGAATGACACTTTCGGCCTTTGAAATTAGTTCATCTTTTTTTTCGTTATGCTCCGTTTTACACGAAAAAAGGGTTAATATCAGAAAAACCGGAATACATAACCGGTACAAAATGTTTCTGTTTTCAAATATCATCATACAACTATTCAGGTTTTGTATTTTCTAAATCATTAAAGCTTCCAGTTTTTTCTGAAACCAGCTAATTTGTTTTCTATAATATGTTTTTCTATAAAAAACCCTCCTGAGCCCCGACATAAAAACTGTAGCTCTGTAAGGAAATGGTTTCCCTATTGGCCTCAAACCTGCATCAACTAATATCCATTGATCAGCATTTTCACCAGCTATCATTAAAAAATACGTTTGTGGCTTTTTGGTAATTAGAATTTCCTCACCAGAAACTTTGTAAATTTTCACTTTTTTATCATTTTCAAAATCAAGGTAACTTGAATCAGCCAAAAACAACACTTCTGAAAAGGTATATTGACTCTTAAATACTTCACGTATTGCATCAAATCGATCCTCATTATCATTCTCCGCATAATCAAGCTCTTTCTGCAACGATTGTCTTGCTTTAGAATCAACGGATTCATTAATCTTTGTTTTTAAATACCGGACTTTAGGTCCGTTGACCGGTACTCTGACAATCAATACGGATTCTTTGAGTTTTTGAGCTTCACTTTGTGCATAATCATAATCAGAGTACTGTGCTTTAAGACTCATTGCATTGATTATCAATATAATAAATATACTTACTTTATACAAAACCATTCAATTTATGGTGCGAAGTTAAAATTAAGTTAATAAACTGTCATGATTCTCTTTTTATTTTCTTACAAATATAATTTTGTCATGTTTTTTAGTAAAAAATGAAATTCGTTACCTTTTTGTTGTAACATTTGGGTTATACATATACTTTATTAAGGTTAAAAAAGGTTTATTGGAAACAATAAATGATAAAATGAATTATTCTATACATAAAGATTTATGGCAAATGTCAGATTTGGCGTGGAATATACTGCGAAAGGACATAAGGAAACCCATTAATCAACCACAAAAGCCGTTTTATCTCAAAAATAATCTATTTTTGCCTTCCGTTTCCATATTTTTAGACAAATCCGGACATTCCGGAATTCCAAAATCAGTAAATCTGTAAAATAATGGTACAACCTGCTTTAGATTTAGAATTATTACATCAACAAATCCATCTGGACAGTGCCTTTGTTCCGGTTTTGAAAAAAGAAATCTCAAAATCTTTGGTCGGCCAACATTATATGGTCGACAGATTGATATTGGGTCTGTTATCAGGTGGTCATGTCTTGTTGGAAGGTCTTCCGGGATTGGCTAAAACATTGGCTATCAAAACATTGGCATCAGCCATTGATGCAGATTTCAGCAGAATACAGTTTACTCCCGATCTATTGCCGGCCGATATCATCGGTACCATGATTTTTAATCCCGGCCAAAATGCCTTTACGGTCAGAAAAGGTCCTGTTTTTGCTCATTTTATTCTGGCTGATGAAATCAACAGAGCTCCTGCCAAAGTCCAGAGTGCTTTGTTGGAAGCTATGCAGGAAAAACAAGTGACCATCGGAAAGGAAAGATTTCCCCTCGAAGAACCTTTTCTGGTTTTGGCAACCCAAAATCCGATAGAACAGGAAGGAACGTATCCACTTCCCGAAGCTCAGGTGGACCGGTTTATGCTGAAACTTCAACTCGATTATCCTGCAAAAGAGGAAGAAAGAGATATTATCAGAAAGTCCATTTCCGGTGAAACTCAACAAAAAATCGATGCTGTAGTAGACATTAAAACAATTCTCAAAGCAAGAGAATCGGTTAAAAAAGTCTACATGGACGAAAAAATCGAAAATTATATCCTTGATTTGGTGTTTGCAACCAGACAGCCTTCCAAATACGGATTAAAAGAATTTGAATCGTGGTTGTTGTATGGTGCTTCGCCAAGAGCGAGTATCAATCTGGCTATGGCTGCTCAGGCTCATGCATTTATGCAAAGAAGAGGTTTTGTCCTTCCGGAAGACGTACGTAGCATTGCAAAAGATGTCTTACGACACAGAATAGGTCTGAGTTATGAAGCAGAAGCAGAAAATATAACCAGAGAAGATGTCATTCATAAATTGATACAAACGATAGAAGTTCCCTAATCCTGTATCTTAAAAATGACTAAATACCCCTACATATTTATATTTTTCATTTTGTTTTGCTCTTTTCAGGTCAGAACACAACATGTTGCTTCTTCAACAACTGTCAGAGAAGAGGTCAAATCTATGTTTGATAAAAAAGTGAAAAACATTTGGGTGGTATTATCGAGTGGCAAACTGGATGGTATTCATATTGTAGATATGGCTTTCGGAACTGACGGAAAAACCTACAGAGGATTTTATTACCTCCGAAGTAGCGGCGAAAGATTCGAACTGGAGGGTGAAGAATCGGACGGCCTCTATACTTTTATCGAAACCAATAAAAGAGGGAAAACTACCGGTTTTGTCACAGGTGCTTTTGATGGCCAAAAATTTACCGGTGATTGGATTCAGGCAGACAAATCCCGAAAACTACCCTTCGAAACGATGGTTCTTGAATCTTTTGACACCTATCAACCTGTTTTGTGCGATCACAAAATGTGGCAAGCTTTTTACGAAGGTAAAATTGACAATCTTACTGCTCAGGTTTTCATCAAAAAAAACGAACATGATTATTATGTGTATGTGAAATGGGGCGATATCTCGAAAACAGATACATTCCGGGAAACAACAGGAAAATATGTTTTTCCTCTCTCCCTGACAGAAAACCACAAAATCATCTTTGACTTTGAGTCAGGAGAATATATTGTAGTTGAAAACAACCTGAATAATCAGAACTTTTTATTACGAAAAGAAGCCTATATTCAATTTGAATGTTTTGAATTTGCCAATTTTACCACACGTCTTGAAACAATAAGACCTGTTTTTCAAAATAAAAAGTTCATACATTGGCTTGACAAAGAATTTGATACCTGGCACGAACAGGGTCGTAAAAAAATTATTGTCAATACAGATGAAGCAGTCATAAATCACCACAGATATACGGACATAGGATATGGCTGGGTAGAAATTTCTTATCTGGACAATAACTTTATCAGCGGTCATATATTTACTCAGTCTTCCTGGAAAAAAGGAACAGAAAAAAAGAGTTTTATTTTTGACACTAAAGCTTCAAAAATTTTGGAACCTTCTCTACTCCTTCAGGAATCCTTTATTGATCCGATACAAATTGATTCTCTGGTCGCTTCAAAAGTTAAAAATATCTGTTTCAAAGTTCCGGAACTTCACGAATGGGTTTGTAAACAACCCTTTAATCACATCACGTTACATGAAAAAGGTTTGTCTTTCCAAACTAAATTCAGCAATATTTTCGGAGAACATGAAGTCATACTCACTTACGAAGAACTAAAACCTCTGTTAAAAAATAAATCAGTCCTCAGAAACTTTTAATATGGATACCGTTTCAATCTTAAAAAAAGTAAGAAGACTGGAAATCAAAACCAAAGCCATCACCAAAGATCTTTTTTCAGGTGATTACCACAGTGCTTTTAAGGGAAGAGGTATGTCGTTCAGTGAAGTTCGTGAATACACGTACGGCGATGATGTCAGAAATATCGACTGGAATGTAACAGCCAGGACATCAACTCCTTTTGTCAAAGTATTCGAAGAAGAAAGAGAACTTACGTTAATGTTGCTGATTGATGTTTCTGCCTCAGTCAATTTCGGAACACAATCAAAACAAAAAGATGAATTGACCCTCGAAATGGCAGCTGTACTTGCATTTTCTGCCATGGGTAATCAGGATAAAGTAGGTGCCATCTTTTTTTCAAACAAAGTAGAAAAATATATTGCTCCGAAAAAAGGAAAACAAAATATACTACATATAATTCGGACCATGATAGGTTTTACACCGGAAAATAAAGGAACAGATCTTTGTGTTGCCATGGACTTTCTGAATAATGTCCAAAAGAAAAAAAGTATTTGTTTTGTTTTATCGGATTTTGTCGGTCTTCCTTTTGAAAAAAGTCTTCGCCTGACTTCAAAAAAACACGATGTGATAGGTTTGTTTATCTTTGACCAAAGGGAAAAAACACTTCCGGATGTCGGATTAATCGAAGTCACCGACCCTGAATCTTCATCAACGTTTCTGATTGATTCGGGCGACAAAAAAGTGGCTGAGTCGTATTTATCTTCTTTTACTCAACATGAAACAGAGGTAAAAAATACATTTACTAAAGCGCGTGCTGACCTGATTCAAATATCGACGGAAGATGATTATGTCAAAACTTTACATTCATTTTTCAAAAAAAGAGCGGGAAAATGATGCCATATAAACGTTTTTCTTTTTGCCCTTCATCCATTTTTTACAGGTCATTCCTGTTTTTCCTTTTTTTTGGAATGATGTTCAAAACAGCTCAAAGTCAACAAAACTGTGTCCTGACAATTTCCAAAGACACTGTTTTGGTAGGCGAACCATTTGAATTAACTGTTTCTCTCAAATTAAAAGGAAGCGGCAGTAAAGACACCTTGTCTTTTGAAAATATACTTAAGGCGCCCAATCGCCTGTATATTAAAGACTCTGTAGATTTCGAACCTTTTGCTGATTTGGTCTTATTATCTTCTGATTGGAAAAATCTTACCCTGACAGAAGGTTTTCCTCTTCAAAATGTTACGCCAAAAGTGCAAAACGGATTTTCGCAATATGAAACAACCTTAAAAGTCGCCATTTACAATCCCGGCATTTTTACATTGTTTTATCCTTTGCTCAATGGGTCCCCTTGTCAGGAAAACACTTCGGTGAACATAGAGGTTATCGTTCCTCCGCTTGATAGTATCCAACAAATGGCAGGCGACACCCTTTATCCCATAAAGCCTATATTCGCTGAGCCCGCTGATTGGACAGACTTTATGTTTCCGGTGTATATTCTTCTCGGATTGATCCTTATTTACCTCATCTATCGGTATCTGAAATCCAATAAAAAAGTACAAACCGTTGAAGAACCGGTAAACATAAGGGTTAAAACTCCTGAAGAAATTGCTTTTGAAAAATTACAGACACTAAAATCCTCTGACCTGTGGAACCGGGACGAAGGTAAAGAGTTTTTGGCCAGGCTATCTTATATATTCAGGGAATACCTCGAAAATCAATTTAACTTTCCTGCTGTTGAAATGGCTTCACCTGAAATCATGGACAAAATAAAACTGATTTTTCCGGAAAACTCACGTTTGGTAAGTCAAATCAACCATCTGCTTTACCTTTCAGACATGGTTAAATTTGCAAAAGCAAAAACCAATACGATCATTCCTGATGAATTGATTGAAGATGTGAAACGTTGTATTACGGACACCAAAAATGAAACAAAATGAACGTTTGGTCGTCCGTAGAATTTATGTATCCTTATGTTCTTTTAGGCCTCATCCTATGTATTTACGGGGCCTGGAGATCTCTGATCAAACGAAAAAACACAAATTTTTTAATCGTCCTTCCACATGCCGGTAACAAAACATTCCCGAAAACATTAAGGACCAAATTATATCCCTACCTACCTGTTTTATACTGGTTGGCATTAGCTTTTATGTTTATTGCTCTTGCCCGTCCCAGACTTCCTCTGCAGGAAGAAAAAGTGACCAGTGACGGAATTGACATTATGATGGTCCTCGATTTGTCTTCCAGTATGCTGGCAAAAGATTTTTCGCCAAACAGACTGGAAGCATGCAAACTGATGGCCGGTGAGTTTGTCCAAAAAAGATACAATGACAGAATCGGTGTTGTGATTTTCGGAGGAGAAGCATATACATTATGTCCGTTGACAACAGATCATCAGGTAGTGGTGGATTTGATCAGTCAAATCAATGTGGGTATTTTGGCTGACAATACAGCTATCGGAATGGGACTCGCAACAGCCGTAAAACGACTAAAAGACAGCGAATCCGCTTCGAAAGTCATCATCTTATTGACAGATGGCGAAAATAACGCAGGTTATATAGACCCGAAAACGGCAACCGATCTGGCTGTCAATTACGATGTTAAAATTTATACCATAGCCGTAGGAACGACCGGAGTAGCTATGATGCCAAGCAATATTTTCGGTCATGGAAGGGATGTTCCTACACGCGTTTCTATTGATACGGAGTTATTAACATACATAGCAGAATCCACCAACGGTAAGTTTTTCAGAGCACAAGACAATGATGGATTACAAGAGATTTATAATGAAATTGACAGGTTGGAAAAATCAAAAATAGAACAAAATGTATTTAAAAGGTATAGTGAATATTTCAGACCCTTTTTACTTACAGCACTGTTTTTAATGTTCCTTTCTGTTCTGCTTCAAAACACGTATTTTAAAAATATTCAAAGAAACTGACCACTATGTTTAGATTTGAATCCCCTGAATATTTTTATTTTTTGATCATACTTATGGTTTTGATCGGACTTCTATACTTTTGGCAACTTCAAAAAACCAAAAGAATCCTTCTGTGGAATCCTTTGATTGCCAAAACCCAAAATAAAGTCAGTTTCAAAGATGTGTTTTCTTTAAAAAACAATCTTTTTTTTGCCGGAATGTTGTTTTCCGTAATAGCACTGACCAATCCACAATGGGGAGAAAAAAAAGAAGAAAAAAAAGTGGAACGAACAGACATTTATATTGCTTTGGATATTTCCAACAGTATGAATGTCACCGACATTGCGCCTTCTAGACTGGAAAAAGCGAAAAAATTTGTTTCTGACCTGATTCTCGCCCAAAAAAACAACAGAATTGGTATCATATTTTTTGCCGGAAATGCATATCTGCAAATGCCTTTGACCCTGGATTATGCCTCTGCGCTTATGTATGTCAAAACAGTACAAACCGATATGGCGCCTACGCAGGGAAGTGACATTGGAAAAGCTATAGAACTGTCTCAAAAATTTATTGATAAAGAATCCGAAGGTCAAAGAGCTCTGATCATCGTTTCCGATGGTGAAGACCACGAAAAAGAAGCAGTCCAGGCAGCAAAAGAAGCAGCCGAAAACGGAACTGTGGTTTTTACGGTAGCCGTAGGCACCGAAAATGGAGGCATCATACCCATCCTTTCCGACGAAGGCGAAGACGTCGCCAGAAATGATGACGGTGAGCCCGCAATTTCTAAAGTTGACTTTGAATTTTTAAAATCATTGGCCAAAGCAGGAAACGGAAAATCTTATATTTTATCATCTCCTCAGAATGTTATAAAAGATATAGGTATTCAACTGGAAAATGTCAAAAAACAGTGGGCAGAAATGGTTTCATATTCTGCATTTAACAGTCATTTTATGATATTTATTATCCTGGCAATGTTGTCATTTACCGGAATGTTTTGGTTGCCTTTTATAACCAAAAAAAAAGGGCTGTTTGTGGTTCTTTTTGTGTTTTTTGTTCAGGGATTGTCCGGTCAGTCGGCACATCAACTATTGAGAAACGGTGATAACCTGTATGGGTCAAACCGTTTTTTGGATGCTTCAAAACAATATGAAGAAGCAGCAAAACTTTCCCCAAATTTCAAATCATTTTATAATCTTGGAAATGCATATTACCAACAACAAAAATACAAAGAAGCGCAAAAAGCATATGAAAAAGCCGTAGAACAAGATGCTGACAATCAAAATCTTAGTGATGCGTGGCACAATTTGGGAAATACCCGATTTTTATCTCAGGAATACGATAAATCCGTAGAAGCTTATAAAAAGTCGCTCCAGTATCGTCCCAATGACAAAGAAACCATAGAAAACCTTCTCAAAGCCAGAAAATTGTTACAAAAACAACGACAGGAACAACAAAAAAATAAACAGGACCAGCAGAAAAAAGACGATCAGAAAAAGGATCAGAACCAAAATCAGCAGCAGGACCAAAATCAGGACGACAAAAATAAAGACCAAAATCCTTCAGAGAAACAAAAAAAAGATCCGCAAAACCAAAATCGCGATCAGCAACTCACTCCTGAAGAAGCAGAGAAACTGATGGAAATTATCGAAAACGAAGACAAAAAAGTCAATCAAAAAGTTCGTCGGGGCAGCGATGACCGGAAAATCCCTAAGAAGCCGTGGTAGGCGGTAATCATAGGTTTTTGATGTAACCTAAAAAGAATTCTTTCAAGGGATCACCCCTCCTCTACTCCTCTTCGTCCTTCAACGATTGTTTTAAGGTCTGACTGAGTTGTTTGATAAATTTCAAAAAATCTTCGGGGTCTTTAAAGCTCATTTCTGACATTTTTTGATGCAGTTCTTCCAATATCAATTTGGCAGAAATCATTCTTTTGGTCAGAACATCCACATTTTTTGTCTTCCAATAGCCTGAATCATCCATCAGCTCGAAATCCATAAAATATTTATCACTGATATACCGTATCAATTCGATTAGCTGAATGTATGACGAAGGATTGTTGGTTTTGGTTTTTACGGTAATTTTATAAACGAGAATATCCAGATCAACTTCTTTGTTTCCTTCCATGATGACGGGTTCGGGATCGTCGTCATTAAGGTTGAGCTGCACCGTAAAAACTTTGATCTCTTTGGGATGGTCGTCAGACAAAATATCCTTCATAAATGGATTCCATAACCGTCCCTGGCTGTTAAAAACAAAAAAAACCGGTTCACAATCCGTCGGTGTGAATGACAAACCAAAACTATCTTTTTCTACACCTTCAGAAAACTGCTCACTATCAAATTGGCTTTCATATATATCAACAGGCCACCTTAATGTATCACAAATGTCTTCGATTTCATATATCAAATCCTGTAAAAATGTGGCTTCCTTGAGTCTCCCGCTGTATTGAAATTGTAATCCCATGATGGCAAAGATATAAAAAAGTTTTTGTCACCCTGATGTATCTCCAAATAAATTGGCTTGATGCTTTATTTTTCTACCTTAATGTGTCCCGGGCACTCAAAAAAATTCAGCATTTTTTTTTGCTTGACTCACGATTTTAGGTCCTATCCTTTCCAACAATTTTCCTGCGTATTGTAGTGAACTTTTTTCATCCGGTTCTTCATCTTTCAATGAAAAAACACCATCAATCCCCGATTCAAAAAAATCAGAATCTGTAGAATCATTGATTCCGCAAACGACAAAACATGGTTTCCGGTACTTTTTTGCCAAAGCAGCAACCCCTCCGGTAACTTTACCCAACAAACTCTGTTTGTCAAATTTCCCTTCACCTGTGATGATAATATCCGCTTCTCTGATTTTTTTTTCACACTCTGTCATTTCCATAAAAAAATCCAACCCTCTCCCGATAATTCCACCTAAAAAAACATCGGCAGCAAAACCCAAACCACCGGCAGCACCGGATCCGGGGCGATCAAAAATATCGGATAATATAAAATATTGGCTTATCCGATATTGGTAATGTAACATTCCTTCCTCCAAAACCTTAACCATCCTTTCATCTGCTCCTTTTTGAGGCGAAAAGAGTAATGCCGCTCCTTTTGGTCCTGTAAGCGGTGACAAAACATCACACCAAATATGTAATTGTATCTCACCGAAATCAAGACATTGTTTTATGTCAATATCATGTACTTTTTTGAGATTTTCTCCTTTTGGTGCTAAAAGTCGTCCTTCAAAGTCATAAAATCTGACACCCAAAGCATCCAGCATACCCATTCCGCCATCTGAAGTCACCGAACCACCTAAAAATAAGTGAACTGCTTTCACACCTCTTTCTATTACAGCTTTTAAAACCAACCCCAATCCCCGGCTATGGGTAACCATAGGATTTTTTTCATCAGCTGAGAGCAGATGGTGCCCGATAATCAGCGCGCTTTCGATATATGCCACTCCGTTTTTTTCAAGATAATAATGGGTTTGTATCCGCCTTCCCAAAGGATCTTCAGTTATCACTTTTTCAAAATGACCCTTTTTGTTTTGGGCAACAATCATCAAACTACCTTCACCGCCATCAGCTAACGGACATTGAACAACCTCGGCTTCCTTGTCATGCAATAGTATTCCTTTTGCCATCGATTCACAGGCTTCTCCGGCAGTCAGACTTCCGCGCCATTTATCAAATGCTGTCAGATATTTCAATTTCAAAACATTTTAACAAAGATAAATGAAATTATTGTTTTTCACAAAGGTCTTTGAAGATTCTTAAAAGCCAGCTTCAACCTATTATTGTCAAAAATACACTAATACACTGTCGCCATTTTACATTTTTGTTATATTTACGGGGTAGTTACCTATATTTGTACTTATATTTACCAATTCATAACAATTATTATCATGCGGTTTTCTTATATTTCTGTTTTATTTTATATATTAATTTCGACATTCACCACAGTTGCACAGATTGTTGTCCTCGATCCGACAACTGCCGGTCCTGATGATCAGGTAACGATTATTTTTGATGCCAATCAGGGTAACAAAGAATTGGTGGGAGCTTCAAAAGTGTACTTTCATCATGGAGTCGTAACAGACAAACCTGATGGAACAGCCTGGAAATATGTCAAAGGCAACTGGGGAGCTGATGATGGCATCGGGCTGATGACACGTGTCGAAGGCGAACAAAATAAATGGAAATTTACCATAAACCCAAATATCAGAAGTTATTTTGGCGTACCCGCTTCGGAAAATATTTACCGTATATCCTGTGTTTTTCGCAGCGCTGACGGAACAAAAAAAGGTACAGCTCCTGCAGGACAATTTGGTTGGGGTACCATAGCTTCAAATCTCGATATTTTTATCAATCTCAATTCAGGAGATTTTATCCAAATCAACCAACCTACAGGAAATTATGGTCTTTATGACGCAGGCCAAAGCCAGTTGATTTCAGCCACAGCATCCTCTGATGTCACCGAAATGAATCTCCTGATAGACGAAGGAAACGGTTTTGAATCCAAAACAACGGTTACTTCGGGAAAAACCATTCAATATAATTATCAGGTGACAACATCCAAAACCCTTAAAATCCGGGTTACTGCAAAAATCAATGGCGCGGATGTCAGTTTTGAAAAATCTTATGATGTAGTCGTTAAAAACCCGAATCTCAATGAACCAAGGCCTGCAGGAACATTACAAGGTGCCAATTATTTTTCAGATCCGACCAAAACGAGACTAAGTCTTCTGGCTCCTCAAAAAAATCTGGTTTATGTCGTGGGAGATTTTACAGATTGGAAAGTTCAGGAAAAATACCAGATGAAAAAAGATGGTGAATATTTTTGGCTGGATATTGACGGCCTCACTCCCGGGAAACAATATGTCTATCAATATTGGATAGACGGCAATCTGCATATTGCTGACCCTTATGCCCAACAAATCGCCGACCCATGGAATGACAAATGGATAGAAAGTTTTGTTTTTCCAAACCTTCCACCGTATTCAAGAGAAGATTTGGGAATAGCATCAGTACTTCAAACCAGCCAACCTCAGTACACCTGGTCACCACAAGAATCTGAGTGGAAAAAACCGGATGTCAATCATCTGGTTATCTACGAACTTCATATCCGGGACTTTTTAGGTTCCCACTCTTATAAAGATCTGACAGACACCTTATCCTATCTCAAACGATTGGGTGTCAATGCGATAGAACTCATGCCCATCAACGAATTTGAAGGTAACGATTCCTGGGGATACAACCCTTCTTTTTATTTTGCTGTCGATAAATATTATGGTTCCAAAAATGATCTAAAAAGATTTATCGACGTCGCCCACCAACAGGGTATGGCGGTTATACTTGACATAGTCTTAAATCATGCATTTGGACAATCGCCCATGGTACAAATGTATTTTGACAAATCAGCCAACAAACCGGCTTCCAATAATCCCTGGTTCTACAGAGATTATGTCGGTCCTTTCGAATGGGGTTATGACTTCAATCACGACAGCCCCTATACCAAACAATTTGTAGATGATGTCAATACCTTCTGGCTACGTGAATTTCATTTTGACGGTTTCAGATTTGACTTTACCAAAGGTTTTACCAGTGCTAACCACCCTTTTGATGGTTATAATGCCTCGAGGATCGGCATTTTAAAAAGAATGGCTGACAAAATCCGGGCTTTTGATCCTGAAGCGTACATCATCCTCGAACATTGGGCTGGTTTTGATGAAGAATTAGAGTTGTCAAATTACGGAATGAAAATGTGGGCCAACAGAAGTTATGATTTTGTCCAACCTACTATCGGAAATCCTTCTTCTGGACATTTTGACTGGATGTCTACTACAACACATGTCAATTTTTTCAACAGTCATGATGAAAGACGTATTGCCGAACATTGCCTGACTGAAGGCCGGTCTTCAGGTGCCTATAATGTCAAAACCAAAGAAATCATGTATGAAAGGATCAAAATGGCGGCAGCATTTACCTATTTGCAACCCGGACTAAAAATGATCTGGCAGTTTGACGAACTGGGATACGACATCGACATCAATCTGAATGGAAGAACCGGAAGAAAACCATTGCCATGGGGTCCGGGTTCACTCAGATATTACGAAGACTCGTTGCGACAACATATTTATACAACCTATCAGTCGATCCTTGCCTTAAGAAACATCATCACACCTCAAAAAATGATCACAGCTACCAAAAGTTATACCCTTAGAGGTAATGGCAGAAAAGTAGCCTATTCATCAAATGATTTTGATATGGTCATTTTTGGAAATTTCAGTTTAACCAATATCAATTTTACCCCATCATTTCCAAAGCCGGGGATTTGGTATCAGTACATGACCGGTGATTCTATTGTAATAATCAACGTTAATCAGTCCTTTACCCTAAAACCGGGAGAATGGCACATTTATACGACAAAAAAATATTCCAATGGATTTCCCGGTGCTGTCGAAGTTTTTGATAATCCGGTTACAATAGCTCCTTTTCCATTTACATTAGATCAGGAGATCACCATAACATTTGATGCTAAAAAAGCCTCAAAAAAAGGAAGTGCGGGATTGGTTGGTTCAGATAAAGTTTACTATCATTCCGGAACCATCAAAGATGTATCAAAACCCAATCAATGGCAAACCACAGTAGGAACACTGACCGATGATGGTCTGGGTGTGATGACCAACCTGGGTAATGATCTTTGGCAGATAAAAATCAAAGCAAGGGATTACTACAATGTTCCTTCCGGAGAAGATATCGCTCAATTGGGCATGTATTTCAGAGATGCAGACAATACAAACTTCGGCTATGGCTTCAGAAATTCCGTTATCGCGGTCAATGTTACCTCCACAGAGCCCATAGTCACTATCAATCCGGCTGGTTTTCAGCCAAATACACCGATCACCATTACGTTTCATGCAGACCGGGGCAACCGCGAATTGTTGAATGCAACCAAAATTTATATGCATAGCGGCGTAAGTCTGGTAAACAATCAAACTCCACAAATCAACGGCTGGCAAAAAGTCGTGGGCAATTGGGGTGCAGATGATGGAGTTGGTGCTATGACCAAAGTGCCCGGCACCAATCGTTGGGAATTAAAAATCACCCCGAAGACCTACTACAATCTGACCAATACTGAATTTCCTTACTGGATTACGGCAGTATTCAGAAATGCCGATGGAAGCATCAAAGGTACCGGTCCTCAGGGTCCTATGGAAAATGGTTTTATCGACAGCCAACTGGACTTTTTTATCAAAAATGCCACAACGGTCTCCAATGATGAGGTCGGTTTTGAAGATTTGAAAATTCACCCCAATCCTGCTTCTGACATTTTGTTCATTTCTTCGAATGAAATGGAAAAACTGAATGGTATCATTTACAATAGTTTGGGACAACAGATGACGGGTATTTTTTCTGCAGATAAAAATGGTATCGACATATCTTTCCTTCAACCTGGCACTTATTGGGTATTTATTCAAAATAACAACAAATTTATCGCCCGTTCTTTTGTGAAATTTTAATATTTTATTTTGTATTGATGATCAAAATGATAAATAATTGAAAAATTAATATCAACATTATGTTTAATTCATAAGTATTATGTAATTTTCGGTCTTATCAAAACACAATCATTATGGCAAATATCCAACAAGTTGAACATGCCGCGGAGCATGGTTATGAATTTTCGATTTCTACCTATTTTTCCAGAGGTTATGAATCCTTTAAAGAAAGGGTCGGTGAATACATCGGCTATACAGTAGCCTATTTAGTGATATCTTTGATTTTGAGTTTTATTCCGATTGTAGGTCAGTTGGCATCACTTGTCATAGCAGGGCCTCTCAGTCTGGCTTACGCGATATTTACACACAGGTTACACACCAATCAGACCACAGAATTTTCAAACTTTTTTGATGGATTCAAAAAATTTGGTTCTTTGTTTGCAACCTACATTCTTCAGATGATCATCTATCTGATTATTATGTTACCGGCTATATTTATTATAGGATTCAGTTTTTTTATGACTATGGCGTCAGGTGATCCGGAAGCGATCATGGACTCAATGGATTCATTTGCAGCAAACAGTATACTATTTTTGATTTTGATAGTAATTTTTATATATGTATTTATTAGTTTGCGATGGTCTTTACATTTAAATTACTTTCATGATTATTCACCGGTTGATGCCATCAAACAAAGTTTCAGATTGGTAAACAAAAACTGGTTTTCACACTTTGGTTTTATGTTTTTGTGCTTTGTGTTCGGATTTTTAGGTGTTTTAGCCTTGTTAATAGGGCTATTGGTTGCCATTCCGGTTGTAGGAGCAGCGGACTACCATGGTTTTGCAGATGTTACCGGACTTGGAAAAGAAGAAGATGAAGTAAGTTATAAAAGCAACTTTGATGAACTGGTATAACAGTATTCAATAAAATTTTACGCTAAAATTTGTTTATCTTTTTTTTAATGTTTTACTTTGCATCTTCATAAAAATTTTAAACTTTAATTGTTATGTCAACAATCGCAGAAAGAGTAAAACAAATCATCATCGACAAACTTGGTGTTGATGCTGACGAAGTCACCAACGAGGCAAGTTTTACCAATGACCTTGGTGCAGATTCATTAGACACCGTTGAGTTGATCATGGAGCTGGAAAAGGAATTTGATGTTTCTATCCCTGATGATCAGGCAGAAAAAATACAAACCGTTGGCCAGGCTGTCGAATTTATCGAAGCACACGCTAATTAAAAAATTCTAAAAATTTTTAATGTCCGGCAGAATTTTTTTTGTCGGACATTTTTTATTTAAGACCATTAGATTAAAGACAGCCCCTGAATTCTTAAAAGAAACCTGATTCTTGATAAAAAAATCAGGCTACTCATTTATTATAGTGATATAATGGCCAAAACAGATATCTTACATTCCTGAATTTTGGGTTAAAGCATGTTTCTTAAATGTCCTGAAGGTAAAAAGTACACACTATATTTGTTTAGCACGAAAAAATAGTGCAATTTTGAGCCTGTAAACTTAAATACATTTTATGCGCAGAGTCGTTGTCACAGGAGTTGGAGCGTTGACACCCATCGGAAATACTTATGAAGAGTATAAAGAAAACCTTAAAAAAGGTGTCAGTGGTGCCGGACCCATTACCAAATTTGATACTACAAAATTTAAAGTTAAGTTTGCTTGTGAACTAAAAAATACGGATTTCGAACCAATAGTTCCAAAAAAAGAAACCAGACGTATGGACTCCTTTACAGTCTACGCTATGGTGGCTGCACATGAAGCCATAGAAATGGCCGGTATCGATCCTGAAAAAATCGATCTCGACAGAGCCGGTGTCGTTTGGGGAAGTGGTATCGGTGGTTTTGAAACCATGGAAAATGGCATCACAGAAGCGGCCCTTTGGGACGGAGACCTTCGATACAGCCCGTTTTTGATTCCAAAATTGATAGCAGATATCGCTCCGGGACAGATTTCCATTAAATATGGTTTCAGAGGTATCAATTTTGCAACCGTTTCAGCTTGTGCTTCTTCCACGCATTCTATTGCAGTATCCTTCGATTATATCAAAATGGGAAGAGCAGATATCATGATCACAGGAGGTTCGGAAGCTGCCATCACCAGAGCCAGTGTGGGTGGTTTCAGTGCCATGAAAGCGATGTCAGAACGTAATGATGATCCGCTAACGGCAAGTCGCCCTTTTGACCTCGACAGAGATGGATTTGTTCTCGGAGAAGGAGCAGGTGCCTTAGTTCTTGAAGAATACGAACACGCAAAAAAAAGAGGTGCAAATATTTTGGCCGAAGTTATAGGAATTGGAATGACCGCCGACGCATATCACATGACAGCTCCGCACCCCGAAGGAATCGGGGCCAGAAATGTGATGGCATTAGCTATCAAAGATGCTGGTCTGAACATTGAAGATATTGATTATATCAATGTTCATGGTACATCAACTCCCTTGGGGGACATTGCCGAAACAAAAGCCATTCAGCAATTATTTAAGGACCACGCTTATAATCTGAACATAAGCAGTACCAAGTCAATGACAGGTCACCTTCTGGGAGGTGCCGGGGCTGTAGAAGCAATTGCGGCCATAGCTGCTATGAGAGATGGATTTGTCCCACCCACCATCAACCATTTTACGGATGATCCGGATCTGGACCCCAAATTAAACTTTACCTTTAACGAGGCTCAGGAAAGAAAACTAAATGTGGTATTAAGTAATACATTTGGTTTTGGCGGGCATAATGCTTCCGTCATCCTAAAAAAATTTGAATAGCTTTGGACCTGATTATCCGACTTTTTAACAGATATTTGTCTAAAGACAGAGATGTTGCCAACCGTTTAAGACCTATCATCGGTTTTACGCCCCGCAGGATTCAGCTTTTTAAAATGGCCTTTTATCACCGCTCGATGAATAATGATTCGCCGAAAAAAATGTCTAACGAAAGATTGGAATTTTTAGGTGACGCCATCCTTTCTACCATCGTCGCGGAATATCTTTTTAAAAAATATCCCAACAAAGACGAAGGTTTTCTCACCAAAATGAGATCCAAAATAGTAAAAAGACAAACACTCAATGAAATTGCTGATAAAATGGGACTTGATGTCATTCTGTCAGAATATTCCCTGGGAAAACTGAGTTCTTCCATGTTGGGAAACGCTTTTGAAGCCCTTATTGGCGCCGTATACATAGAGTTCGGTTATGAAAAAACCAAAAACTATGTTATTAAAAATATCCTGATGAAATATCTGGATATCAAAGACCTTGAGTCAAAAGACGACAACCACAAATCCCAATTGTTGGAATGGTGTCAGAAAAACGGAAAAGAAATCTCATTCGTCACCTTGTCCAAATTTAAATTAGACAAAAGAGATTGTTTTAAAGTTGCCGTCGTCATTGATGGAAAAGAAATGGCCACAGCTGAGGATTTTAATAAAAAATCCGCTGAACAAAATGCTTCACTGAAAGTGGTTGCAATACTTGACATTTTATAGGCGATTTTCAGATTTTCCACCATTTCCAAAACCATTTTACCCTATTACCATTATAAGTAGGAACTTCAATTTTTTTCTGCAAATAACATTATGGATTCTCTGACACAAATGGTCCTTGGGGCCGCAGTTGGTGAGGCAACTCTGGGTAAAAAAGTAGGTAATCGCGCTATGATGTGGGGTGCTGTAGCCGGTACATTACCGGATCTGGATGTTATAGCCAATTTTTTTATGACCCCAATCAATGCTTTGGCATTCCATCGGGGTATTACTCATGCAGCCATAGTAAGTCTTATCGGAGCTCTCATTTTAGGTTGGCTTGTGCATCGGCTTTACAAATATGAAAAACATAAATGGGTAGCAGCTTCATCCTGGTTTATTACAGGACTGCTGCTAAGTGGTTCCATCTTTTTTTCAGGCGGTATTTCAATTGAAAAATCCATTTTCTCCATCTTGTTGTTAGCCCTCCTTGGATATTTCATTTATAAAAGATACCAACGTCCTGAATACAATACCGATATTGACGCTACGACAGGAGATTGGCAAAGACTTTTCTGGTGGTCACTGATCACCCATCCCATTTTGGATTGTTTTACAACGTATGGCACACAGATTCTACTTCCTTTTACAGACAAAAGGGTCGCTTTTGACAATATTGCTGTAGCTGATCCATTGTACACTCTTCCGCTTATTTTCGGTTTATTACTCGCAATAAGAAGACCGGCTAATGACAAGTTGAGGTCCGCTTTCAACTGGTGGGGTATCGGAATCAGTTCAGTCTACATGATGTTTACCCTGGCCAACAAACAATATGTAAACCATATTTTTACGGATTCACTACAAAAACAAGGCATTGAATACGAACGTTTTATGACGACACCAACGATTCTCAACAATATATTATGGTCCGGTGTAGCAGAAAGTGATTCGGTTTATTATTTTGGTCAATATTCTTTATTTGATAGTAAAAAAGAATTTATCCTTCAAAAGATCGCCAAAAATCATGACTTGGTAAAACAACCATTAGAATCAGATAACACGCTGAAAAAATTAAAATGGTTTTCAAATGGCTATTTCAGTGTCAAAATTCCGGAACCCGGAAAACTTTATTGGTTTGATCTGAGATTCGGTTCAATCAGACTTACCCCAAACCATAAAGACGAATTCGTTTTTAAATTTGATTTGGACGAAAATAACGGGATATACACATTGAATGATCAACCAACCAGACCCAGAGATGGTGATATCGGAGCTATGTTTTCAGCTCTTTGGAACAGAATTAAAGGCATTTAAACCACAGATTCAGCAAATTGCATTTCGTACAATTCTTTGTAATAACCACCGTCATTTTCCAGTAAGGAATCATGATTGCCGGTCTCAACGATTTTCCCTTCATTTAAGACGAGAATCTGATCAGCATGCCTGATTGTTGACAATCTGTGTGCAATGATGATAGACGTTCTTTTTTCAATCAATTTTTCAATGGCATGTTGTATAACCATTTCTGTTTCCGTATCAATAGAAGAGGTCGCCTCATCAAGAATGAGAATATCCGGATCAAAAACCAACGCCCTGACAAAAGAAATCAATTGCCGCTGACCGACCGAAAGATTGGCTCCTCTTTCCATGATTAAAAAATCATATCCGCCCGGCATATTATCGATATAAAGATCCGCACCAATCGTTTTTGCAGCATTTTTGACCTTTTCCAAAGGTATATTTTTGTCCATCAGGGTTATATTTTCATATACCGTCCCGTGAAATAAAAACACATCCTGCAATACAATGGCAATCCTTTCTCTCAATGCTGAAAGTTTATAATCTTTGATATCTACCCCGTCAATTTTTATTTCTCCTTTCTGAATGTCATAAAATCGATTAAGAATATTGATGATCGTACTTTTACCACTCCCAGTACTACCGACAATGGCCAGTTTTTCACCCGCTTTTATATTAAAATTTACATCTTTCAGCACATAATTTTCATTATCATAAGCAAAAGAAACATCTTTAAAAATTACATTTCCCATTAATTTGTCGCTTTCGACTTTGCCATGATCAGGTATATATTCTTTGGTATCCAATAACTTAAAAACCCTTTCTGCTGCCACGAGCCCCATTTGCATGGTATTAAACTTATCCGCCAAAAACCTGATGGGTCGGAATAATAAATTCAAATAAAGCGGAAATGCAACCAAGGCTCCGAAAGTAACCTTATCCTGCAAATAACCCTGCGCTCCCAACCAAATCAATAATGCCAATGCTACTGAAGAAACCAATTCCACAAAAGGGAAAAATATGGCATAATAAAAAACGTTTTCAAGATTGGCAGACGTATATTTTCTGTTTATATCCTTAAAAACACCGGCTTCCTTCTGTTCTGCATGAAAGATCTGCACAGTTTTCATGCCCGAAATCCTTTCCTGTAAAAACGCATTCATGTTGGCTATCTGCGTTCTGACTTTTTGATAGGAGACCTTAACTTTTTCTTTAAAAATCCATGTAGCCAATATCATGAATGGCATGGTAATAAAAACAATAAGCGTAAGCCGCCAACTCGTATATAACATAATACCGGTCACAGCAAAAATGGTGATGACATCCGCTGTGATCGTTATCACACCCTGAGCAAAAACATTATTGATGGCTTCAATATCATTGATGGTCCTTGTCGTGGATGTTCCGATCGGCGTTGTATCAAAATATCTCGATTTCAGTCGTATGACATGTCTGAATACTTTGGTTCTGAGGTCTTTAATGACATTTTGACCCAATTTTGCCGTGATGTAAATAAAAAAATACTTCATCACTACATTAATCACCAGCACCAAAACATAAAGCAATGATAAAGCCAATATTCCCTCCCTGATACCCGGGACAATGTGTTTATCGACAATCATTTGTACAATAAAGGGTTGTGCAATTGAAAATGGCGTCAATAAGATTGAAAGAATGATTGACCACCAAAATAAATTTTTGAAGGGCTGTGCAATGCTCAATACGCGCCTGAGCAAAACAAAATCAGAGGGCTTTGGCTGATTATTTTCCATTCAGAATGAACAAGTAATTAAAATTATAGTTCAACTATATAGCCGTTCCTTTTGTTTGTTTAAAAAAAATCCCTTTTATGGTTGCCAAATTTTATGCATTGGTTATGATGTCTTTGCTTACCTTATGTAAACAAAAAGATCTCAACCCACCATCGTCCGAAGCTGCTGCAGTAGATTTTGAATGGGTCGTTCAGGAAACTAATATTCCGTGGGGAATGGCCGTTCTTCCGGATGGAAGTCTGCTATACACTGAAAAAGAAGGCATTTTTTATCACGTTTCGGATGGTAAAAAAACGGAAGTCGGCAGACCTGAAGAAATATACCTCAGAGGTCAGGGAGGTTTACTTGACATATGTCTGCATCCTGATTTTAAAAACAATAAAAAATTGTATTTTACCATGTCACGTCAGCCGAATGGCGAAAAAGGTGGCAATACAGCTCTTTTTTCTGCTGAATTTGACGGAAAAATCATTCAAAATACAAAACTTTTATATCAGGCAACACCCTTGACGACAGCAGGACACCATTTCGGTAGCAGAATTGTTTTCGACAAAAAAGGATATCTTTATTTTACTATTGGTGACAGAGGAGACCGTGATCTGAACCCTCAGGATGTCAACAGAGACGGTGGAAAAGTGTACCGTTTGAAGGATGATGGATCTGTTCCTGCTGACAACCCATTCAAAGGAAATGACGGAAAAACCAATGCTGTATTCAGTTACGGCCACCGCAACCTTCAGGGTATGTTTGTCCATCCGGAAACAGACGAAGTTTGGACCAATGAACACGGCCCAAAGGGTGGTGATGAAATCAATATCATTAAAAAAGGAGCAAACTACGGTTGGCCGGTGATTACGTATGGTAAAGAATATTCAGGATTGACGATAACAGAAGAAACCAGCCGGCCCGGAATGGAACAACCTCTCTATTATTGGATACCTTCCATTGCGCCGAGTGGTATGTGTTTTGTGGATGCCAATGTTTATCCGGATTGGAAAGGAAATGTTTTGGTAGGTTCATTGGTTTTTGAATATCTCGAAAGATTGGAATTAAAAAATAACAAAGTGGTCGCCAGACACAAACTGTTTGAAGATATGGGCAGGGTCAGAAATGTTATAACCGCACCGGATGGAATGATCTACGTGGCCATTGAAAATAAAGGAATTTTAAAAATCAAACCTCAGAAAAAATAATGAATCCTCTCATCATCTTTTTAAGTACTACATTTTTTCTAACAACATGGTTTCAAACCAATCCCGGTCTTGAAGAAAGTAAAGAAAGGGGGAAGTTGGTTTATGAAGATTTTTGTGTTACCTGTCACCGGTCCAACGGAACGGGATTTGGTAAAAATTATCCGCCACTCGCCAATTCAGACTTTTTACTCAATAAAAGAAAAGAAAGTATCTATGCTGTAAAATATGGCATGCAAGGTGAAATAACCGTAAACGGAACCGTTTACAATAAAAAAATGGAAGCTCTTGGATTGTCTGATGAAGAAGTCGCCGATGTTATGAATTACATTTATTTCAGCTGGGGAAATACGACGTCACAGATGGTCACCGTCGAAGAAGTAAAAAGCATCAAAAAGTAAACCACAGATCAGTATTTATCATGCCTTCATTCGTTCAGAATCAAAATTATCCAACTAATTTATATACTTTTGCACTTCCATTCATCAAACCATAAAATAATATTATCATGAAAAACGCATATATAGTTTCTGCACTCCGCACACCTTTGGGAAGTTTCGGAGGATCCCTTGCTTCTGTTCCTGCTACCGAACTCGGAGCTCAGGTCATCAAAAAAACCTTAGAAAAAAATAATCTTTCGGGAGAAGAAATTGACGAAGTTTTTGTAGGCCATGTTGTTCAGGCAAATGCAGGTCAGGCACCGGCAAGACAGGCAGCTCTCAAAGGTGGTGTTCATGTTAAAACACCTTGTACGACAGTAAACAAAGTGTGCGCTTCCGGTATGAAATCTGTGATGTTTGCAGCACAATCCGTTCAGTTGGGTCAAAATGACCTGGTTTTGGCAGGTGGAATGGAAAACATGTCATCCATCCCTTTTTATCTTGGAAAAGCGAGATACGGTTATGGGTACGGCAACAGTGAATTGACCGACGGATTGGTAAGAGATGGTTTGGCTGATGCGTATTCCGGTGGTGCGATGGGATGTTTTGGTGATGCAACCGCAGCAAAATTTGATATTACCAGAGAAGAACAGGATGCTTTTGCCATACAATCGTACCAAAGAAGTGCAGCTGCCTGGGAAGGTGGAAAATTTGCTGGTGAAGTCGTTGGTGTGGAATTAAAAGATAAAAAAGGAAATGTCAGGGTCTTTGACCAGGACGAAGAATATAAAAATGTTTTTTTCGATAAAATTCCAACTTTAAGACCGGTATTTACCAAAGAAGGAACGGTCACTGCTGCCAATGCATCTACCATCAATGATGGTGCAGCGATGTTGTTGGTAGCCGGTGAAGATGCCGTCAAAAAATATAATCTTACACCTGTAGCCAGAATCGTAGCTTATGCGGATGCTGCTCAGGAACCGGAATGGTTTACCACAGCTCCTGTACTTGCTGCAAAAAAAGTGTTGGAAAGGGCAGGTTTACAACTGAGTGACATCGACTTTTTTGAAGTCAATGAAGCATTTTCTGTAGTGGCTTTGGCATTCATCAAACAAATGGGTATTTCTCAGGAAAAGGTAAATGTTTTTGGTGGTGCGGTTTCCTTAGGTCATCCATTGGGATGTTCAGGAGCCAGAATCCTTTGTACTTTGCAGAATGTCTTACAACAAAATGGCGGTCGTTATGGTATGGCAGCTATTTGCAACGGTGGTGGCGGAGCAAGTGCGATGATCATAGAAAAATTATAGAAATGGCTGGTCTTACAGCCATAGTTTATGGCTCTACGGGATTAATCGGTAAGGAACTTGTGTCCTTATTGATTCAATCGGAAGTTTATGAAAACATCATTTTGCCTGTCAGAAAGGTTCAGCAAACCTTTACTTCTCCGAAGATCAGGGAAATGGTAGTAAACTTCGACAAATTATCAGAATACAAAGAAAACCTGAAAGCCGACATAACTTTTATATGTCTCGGAACGACGATGGCCAAAGCTAAAAGCAAAGAAGCCTTTTATAAAGTAGATTTTACGTATTCGGCAGAAGCAGCAAAACTGGCATGTGAAAACGGATCAAGCCATATTTTGTTGGTTTCCTCTTTGGGCGCAGACACAAAATCTATGGTATATTATTCGAAAGTAAAAGGAGAAATCGAACAATTTATTTCGGGTCTATCCTGTGAAAAAGTTTCTATCTTCAGACCTTCCCTTTTGTTGGGAAACCGCACAGAAAAAAGATTCGGAGAGGCTTTGGCCATTCGGTTTTTCAGATCGTTTTCATTTTTGTTTGTCGGTCCTTTACGTATGTACAAAGGTATCGAAGGTCATGACGTTGCCAAAGCTATGGTATACCAAAGTCTGTTTCCGCAGGCCTCCAAAAGGGAAATATTCCTTTCACATCAGATACAAATGATCGCAGATAAAGTGTGAATAAATTCCATTTTTTATAAAAGAAAAAGGCTGTCACTTTTGACAGCCCCGACTACCTTCGTAGTACAATCCCAAAATAGCTATAGTTTTTTTCATGTTCAGCAGATTACGGTTGATTCCTGTTTATTAATAAAAACAATCGTTTTTTTCATAGTCTGTCGTTTTTTTTAAGTAGTTTTTTCCATAAACAACAACTTTTTTCACAGATACAGTTGTTTTTATAACTTCTTTTCATTTACATTTTTCCTCTTGCAGAGTTTAACTTCTTTTCAGGTTAAATCCAAAGGATATACCAAAACGAACATCTTCTGCAGGAATAAAATAAAAATTAATGGGTATATTTAATTTTCCTGATCTGAGTGAATAACCACCGGCTATCACCACAAAACTTGAGAAACTTAATTTCCCTCTGCTATCCATTCTTGACTCAACTTCCCTGACATTTGGAAAATCTTCAGCCAATTGCCACGCTTTATCTACTAAAACCATATCTGCTTTTTTGACTACGTTAAAGGCCGGTCCGATGGCAAATTCTATTCCGTTTTTATTGCTGCGGATACCATTGAGAATAGCAACACTAGGGATGAATAAACCCTGATCCATACCTGTTATGGTTGGGATAAACTCGACCAAAGCCTGCCATTTACCTTCGTTGAGATATTGAGCTTCAAACTGATAACCTATTTGAAAAAAGGCTGGTCGGGCACCAAAACCACCATTGTACTTTTCTCTTCCCAAAATTTTGGCAGTTTCTCCGGTAAAAAAGGTATAACCCATCCTTGGACCTGAAAGATTCAAACGTTGGTATTCAGGATTGTTCATAGCACTTTCATACGATTCTTTGTTGGACAAACTGTTGACAATAGACTGATCATTGGTTACAGAAAAAAGATCATTCACCAATAAAGTAATCATGGTATTAACTTTCTGAGGAATAAATAAAAACTCGCGGACCACTTCTTTTTCAATTTTGTCTTCTTTGACATTAATCATTCTCAACCTCAGGAAAAGTGCATCACCCAATTTGTCCGCACTTCCTGTCATGACAAAATTTGTGTTTAAATGTCCTCCTGCGGCCAAGAGACAACTTTGACTGAAACATGTACCGGATTCAATATTTTGAGCCGACAATACTTCATGGATTTCATACCGGTCAATCAATTGATACTTTGAATGTTTGCTGATTTCAACTCTTACCATCTCAAGCAATTCATCGGGTCGGAGTTCTTGCTGGTTGGCATCAAAACTTACAATAGCTAATCTTGGAGCTTGCGCTGTTAAAAAAACAGGGATTAAAAGAGCGATTAAAAAAATTACATTTTTCATATTATAAATGTTTTTAAGTGAATTAATACTGCAAAGGTAGGTGGCCGAAAAACCTAAAACTTATTGAATATTAATACATTTTAAAGCAAACATCACTAAATACTACATTATTTACCAATTTAACAAAATTATAAGAATTGTAATATCCTCTTTTACATTTTTATTGAATTCATAAACTTTATTTATTATATTTTAATTACTTTTGTACATTAATTATTATAATTAAATAATGGAAACCCAACAAATATTATTCAAAGCCTGCAAAGACAAATATCAGGGAGAAAACTTCGCACAATATGTTGCAGACTTGCTCCATGTCAATCCCGATGCAGCTTACAGAAGGATGCGGGGCACCACAGCCCTGACCCTGGAAGAGATTACCATCATTTGCCGTCATTTTCAAATATCATTTGATTCAGTGATGTCTTATCAAAGCAAACTCGTTCCTTTTCAGTTTAATGCCATGTTTAAAGATAAATTTCATATTATCGAATACCTGCAAAACATCCTGGCTGCTGTCAAAAATATGTCAGAAAATAAAAAAGGAAATATTTCCATGACGGCCATGGACCTTCCCTATTTCAGACAATTCGGATTTAAACACCTCAGTCGTTTTAAATTATTTTTCTGGCAAAGGTCCGTTCTCAACCTTGAAAATCACCGGCACAAAAAGTTTGATGCCGAAGAAGTTATCACCGATTATGAAAACATCACCGATTTAATCAATTATTACTATCATGGTGTAGCATCTTATGAAATCTGGGCTCCGGAGACCATCGACAGCACTTTAAAACAAATACAATATTACGTAGACTCAGGACTTTTTGCGTCTAAAAATGATTTTGATAAAATCTGCGACGACCTCGATGCTTTGTTTGACAAACTCGAAAGAGAAGCAGAATCCGGAAAAAAATCCATCCTCAACGAAAATGGGTACCTGAGTTCTCCGTTTGAAATGTATCAAAGTGACATCTACATCTCTAATAATTGTATTCAGGCAACTGTCGGTAAAGAAGTGTATACGTATATAACCTTCAACTCCTTTAATCACCTGATGACTTATGCACCGGATTTTTCGGAAGAATGCGGCAAATGGGTCGAACAAATGCGGAATAAATCCATCCTTTTATCTGAAGTTTCAGAAAAATACCGGTTTCAGTTTTTTTTGGCGCAAAGAAAAAAAATCAATCAGCTCAGGGAAATGTATCATACTTTGTAAGTCACCAAATATCATACGATTCCAAAGCTTATAAAACAATCCCGTTTTCAGACCGTTTATTATCTGATCAAACAAAATCAGCTTTCGCAATATAAAATCAAAACAAACATGAAGCTTATATCCTGGAATGTCAACGGTATCAGGGCCGTGGTTCAAAAAAATTTTTTATCCCAATTTACATCTTTTAATGCCGATATCGTTTGTCTGCAGGAAACCAAAGCGCAGGAAGATCAGGTAAAAGAAGCATTGTCGTCTTTGTCTGATTATTACATTCACAGCAATGAAGCAGAAAAAAAGGGTTATTCCGGTGTCTCCATCATTTCCAAACATAAACCTCTTTCCGTAGAAAAAGATATTCAGGTGGAAGAACACGACAACGAAGGTCGCGTGATCACCGCAGAATTTGATTCGTTTTATCTGGTGAATGTCTACGTTCCCAATAGTGGGGACGGTTTGAAAAGGCTGGATTACCGACAGCAATGGGATCGCGATTTTGGCAATTTTCTTGAAGCAAAAAGGAAATTAAAACCTGTCATCGTCACCGGTGATTTTAACGTGGCTCATCAGCCTATCGATCTTGCCCGGCCTAAAGAAAATTACAACAAAACTTCAGGGTATACGCAGGCAGAGATTGACGGGATGACTTACCTTCACGGAAAAGGATTTGTCGATTCCTTCAGACAATTATACCCGGACAAAGTACAATATTCCTTTTGGAGTGCACGGTTTGGTGCACGTGCCAAAAACCTGGGCTGGAGACTGGATTATTTTCTGGTAGATCAAAATCTTCCCTTCAAAGATGCCGGCATTCTGGATCAGGAGTTGGGCTCGGATCATTGTCCTATCTTTTTAGAATTATAATCTGACCCCTTATTTTAAGAATGATGTATACACATGATGTTTTCAGTTTTTTGTCCAAACTGACGATCAAAAGGGTCTGGAATGTCATATTACTCACCTCTTCTTTCTACCTGACCAAATGGCTGAAAAGACCCATCCAATGGGGATTGCCGATGACCATCTCTTTTGAACCCACGACAGCCTGCAATCTTCGCTGTCCGGAATGTCCATCAGGTTTGCGTTCTTTTACCAGAGCAACCGGAAATCTGAAATCCGATTTTTTCCGGTCTACCATCGATGAATTACATGAAAGATTGTTGTACCTGATTTTTTATTTTCAGGGCGAACCCTACATCAATCCGGAATTTTTGGATATGGTCGCATACGCTCAGCAAAAAGGGATCTACACCATTACCTCTACCAACGGACACTTTCTCCA
The DNA here is from genome assembly GCA_022842725.1 of Saprospiraceae bacterium. Classification (GTDB taxonomy): domain Bacteria; phylum Bacteroidota; class Bacteroidia; order Chitinophagales; family Saprospiraceae; genus OLB9. The sequence goes on along the minus strand of JALHOZ010000005.1, from coordinate 82,254 downwards.
CGATGAAAATGCTAAAAAAACCATCCTATCCGGATTGGACAGGCTGATCATTTCTGTCGATGGTACCACGCAGGAAACCTATGAAAATTATAGGGTGGGCGGCAATCTCGAAGCCGTACTGCAAGGTGCCAAAAATGTAGTTTACTGGAAAAAAGCCTTAAAAAGTACCACACCACACATCATATTTCAGTTTTTGGTCGTCAAACCCAACGAACATCAGATCGAAGAAATTTATGCACTGGCAAAAGAAATCGGCGTGGATGAGGTAAAACTCAAAACAGCCCAGGTGTATGATTACAAAAACGGCAATCCACTGATTCCGGAGCAGGATAAATATTCACGGTATGCCAAAACCAATGATGGGACGTTCCGGGTCAAAAATGAATTGCTTAACCATTGCTGGAAGTTGTGGCATGCCTGTGTGATCACCTGGGATGGCATGGTGGTTCCCTGTTGTTTTGACAAAGATGCTACCCACAAGCTCGGAAACATCAAGGACGGCACATCATTCAAAAAAATATGGCAGGGAGAGGCTTATGACCGCTTCAGAAAAACCCTGCTTCAGGGAAGAGACAAAATCGATATTTGTAATAACTGTACCGAAGGTTGTACTGTCTGGGCGTCACAGGACTGATTCGTCGACGAGCGACCAAAGTACGTCATTGTCGGGAAGCGGCGCTTTGTACTTATGTACAACACCACTGAGCGGATCGGTAAACTCAAGGCGATAGGACAACAAACATATACTTCTGTCGAGATTTGGCCTTCGCGAACCGTATTTGAGATCGCCTTTGATCGGCATCTCCATCGTAGCCATTTGTGCCCTGATCTGGTGGTATCTTCCGGTGATGAGGTCTACCTTCAGCAGGCAGTAATTGTCAAAAACCTGCTTTTTTTCGTAATATAAGACAGATTCTTTGTAACCTTCCATGGCTTCGTCTGCCGTCATGGCTCTGTTGTGCAGTTTTTTGATATAATGGGTGAGTTTCACCCGGCCTTCTTCCGGTGATCCGCTGACGATGGCAAGGTAAGTTTTGGAGATATCCCTTTCTTTGATCTTTTCGGTAAACGCTTCAGCAAATTTTTTGGTCTTTCCGAAAATAACAAGACCTGTGACCGGCTGATCAATTCTGTTGAGCACGTAAATCGGCTTTTTGTATTTTTCGGAAAGAATTTTTTCGAGGTCTATCTGTGCCTGAGAAGTAGCCTGAACAGCGATCCCATTTCGTTTATACACTACAAGAAAATGTTCATTTTCTTCCAGAATGGAATAAAGTTCTTTTTTTTTACCTAATTCAAGGAGTTTGTCCCAATCCGGATTGCTATTCATCTTTGATTTCTTCGTAGTCTATGTAATCTCCCTCCCTGGATTTTTGAGATGGATCAGGATTTTGAGTTGGTCTGAAACCACTGCCTGCCTGAATCCTGACAGGAAAAAAACTTTTAATCAAAAAGTACACAAGAACGGAGAGGATGATATATTTCAACGGTCACATAACTTATTGATATCTTAAACGACAGAGGTAACGTTTTTGTTTACGTAGAGCCGACTAATATCTGGATTTTGACAATTCATCTACCCTCTCCAACAACCAGGACTTATTGACAATAGATGGATTTTCTTCAATTTCTTTTCTAAGATTCTGAATTTTAGTTTTTTCAGAAGGTATGATATAAAGTAGTTTTTTGGTAAACCGGATCAAATTAAGATATGCTGTTTTCCTTTCTTTGGTAAGAGATTTTTCCCTATTGATAAACATTTTGTAAGCATTTAACAATGACTCCAATGCATCATATTCGCCCAATTTATAATAGGCTGCCATTTGCATTGTTCTGGCACCTAACTGATACCACACGTCGTCATAATTGATGAGTTGCAGGTAATCCAAAACCTTAGGATAGTTTTCCCGATTGATTTCCAACCTGGCCAGACTAAAATAAACGGCATTGTCTCTGAATTTGGGATTCACATAGGATTTATAATTTTCAATAAAATATTCTGCCCAGGAAAATTCGCTTACACGAATGGCAGCAAATACAATGTTTCTGAATACTGAAACAGATATTTCTTCATTTTCCATTATTACATTTTTTTCAACAGATTCTTTAAACAAATCAAATAGCTCTCTGTGAAATTCACTTTTAAATTGGTTTACCTTGTTGATACAATAACTTAATGCCATTGTATAAATTTCCCTTTGTAAATTTGTTTCAAAAGATACTACATGTTTTTTCATTAATTTTCTCAACTCATAATATTCTTCGGTTTCATTTTCATTTTCTAAAATTTTAGCAATTTTTATATATAATAAAATGGAGGGGTATTCTTTATGTATATTTTGATCTATTAAAGAGTAGATATATGTTAGATAATTTAACTCAACATCTAATTTATACATTTTTTTCCAACTCAATAAGGTAACATAGGCATTCAGTTTTTCTAGGATGTAATATATGTTCAACCATAAAATTACCTCATTATCTCTTTTCTTTTTGGAAGCTATTTTTTTGATAAAATATTGATATACGGCAGAAGTAGCGGAATAATTTTCATTTTTCTGCAGGTTTTCCAGGGTAGTTCTGATAAAAATTCTTCTTTCTAATGGCAATCTTCTTTTGGAGAGAATTTCCATCATCAATTTTTTTTGAAAAAATGTTTGTTCTGAAAATTCTTTTTGAGCGATAAACCGGTCAAACAGGAGGCCGAGGTTGTAAAAAAGCAGGTTCAATCGACGGGCATCCAACTCTTTTTCTTCAGGATTCAAAACCGACCACAACCATGTATCATTGTGTGATTCTTTAAATTTTTTAGACTCCAGGAGAGGGAATATTGTGTCGTATAACAGAGTAATGCCTTTGTTGACATTAAAATAGGGAGAGTGGACAAAAATCAAAAATTCTTTTAATTCCTTTTTGTCGAGTTTTTTTAAGGCCAATACTATCTTTCGTTCTACTATCATAAATCAATATATGATTCTACTATTTTTTCAGATTTGTACCATTTATTTCTTATTACATTTCACCTCCGTGTAGTTTAAAAGCAGGTCCTGAATCTGAATTTCCAAACCAACATTAGATTTTTTTAGATATATTTTTGAGGTGCCTTTTGTCACATCCATATTCAAAAATTTTATTCCTGTAAACGTTTCTTTAAAAATTTTAATGTTCTTAAAAACATGCATTCAATTTACCCGTGTATCGTATCAAAATGAAGCTACCTCCTGACAATATACCAATATTACATATAATGATATTTTTTAATTTATTATATGATGTTGTGGAATATGTAACTCATTTGTTGTCAACATCAAACAAAAATGTAAAATTAATATAAATTTTCTTCAAATACCTTTGGACAACCGAAGAAATTTGTTTTATTTTGCAGCTTACAGCGAATAGCGTAAATTATTAGCCAAGATGAACAAAATTTTATTATCCATATTTTTAATCCTGAGTTGTATGGCTTCCCCTGTGCTGTACGGTCAGAACAATCCGTCGCAGGTTTCGGTGACACTTGCTCCGGGAGTTGTGTTTCGGGATACGATCCAAAGTAATTTTGGGCCAACCTACCTGATAACTCCATCCAATGCCATAAATGTTTTACAAACTCCGGCAGGTCCGCAAAAATTTGCCATTGAAATAAGCCTGAAAGAACCATATGATTATCGTGGCCCTGCCTCAGTTACCTTTCAATACACAACAACAGGTTTTCCCCCGCAACCCCGATGGATTCAGTACAACATTCAGTGTATCAACTCTGTCATCAGCACAAATCCTGATTTTGTTTACCACAACGGTCAGGATGATGTAGAAATTTTTCCATTATCGAATGATGAAACCACAGGAGATGCCTTGTTGCTCAACAATATCAGTCAGGTTGTCAACGGAAGTGTCATCACTTCAGGTGATACCATCCTGTTTAGCCCTTCAGATACCCTTGATGCTGTCATCCTTTACACAGCATCTGACAATTTTAACAGTAAAAAACAAGGAAAAATTTATGTTAAATATGCCACAGCTGAAACGGTAGTACATGATACCCTGACATTCACCTTACTCAATACCCAAAAACAAACCATCTTACTACCTTATTCAGGCTTTACACCGGATAATGATCCGCAAAAAGGAAGTTTAGAGAACTCAGGAGCCTTTGGAGTAGTGTATACTCCGAATAAATCTGTAACAGGTACCGACATTTTTACGTTTTCGCATGATAATGGCTCTGAAATCAGGGTGGAAATCCTGTTAAAATCACTACCACAGCAGACCTCCAGCGTCAGAGACGATGTAGTCTATACAGCAAAAAACCGACCGGTTTCATTTAATGTTTTTGACAATGACCTGAGCCGGAATTTTCCAATAAATTTGTATTCCAACGGATTGGTTTATTCCGGAAGCGGTAATTTTAGCTACACACCTCCCACCGGTTTTACCGGTGTAAAAAAATTTTTTTACCGTGTAAACTACGGAACCTATACATCTACCGGCAAAATATTTGTCAACATCGGAAATGTTGCACCAAAACAAGACATTGAATATACATTTAACACCAGTAAAAATGTACCGGTGGCTGTTCAGTACGATGTTCCGATCGATGGATACAGCTTCTCTCAGGTGGTGCAGCCCAACTTCGGCACCGTCACCTATTTTGAAGATGGTGAAGAATTGGAATGGTCTTGTAATACTTTGTCATCCAAAGCCATGTTTGTTTATATTCCGGATCAGAACTATTACGGTTCGGATGAGTTTCAGGTCAATTACTGTATAGACGGAGCACAATGTATCATCTACAAAATACACCTTACTATACATGACAGACCTTCGGATACACTTTGTCATTGTATCGGTAAAAACTGTGTATGGCCGGGAGACTTTGACAATGACGGTGTGGTGACAACCAAAGACTTGTTGCCTCTGGGAAGATATCTGGGTATGAGTGGTAGTCCAAGAAATGATATCGACTACGGATACTGGCACGGTCAGCAAAAAGAAAACTGGGATCTTACCCAAACCACCGGAGCAGATTTGGCTTACATTGATGCCAACGGTGACGGCGTCTTAAATACCCAAGATCAGGAAGTTTTGGAAAACCACTTTCAAAAAACCCATAACCTCATACCTGAGCCGGTACTTTCGATCAAAGATTATCCGTTTTATCTGATACCCAATCAAACAGAATTGGATTCAGGAGACTTATTGATTCTGACCCTGAGTATCGGAAATGAATCCTATCCGGTATTGGATCTACACGGATTGGCCTTTGGGCTCAATATCAATCCGGAGATCATGGACAGCAGCAGTTTTGCCGGACATTTTTACGAAAATGGATGGTTTACCTATGCTTCACCATCTCTGCAGATGATGGCCCATCCTGAAACAGGCAATGTTTTTGCCGGATTCACCCGAAGTGGCGGTTCCGGAGTGAGCGGAAGTGGTCCGGTCGGTCAAATCAGTTTTGTTGTTATAGATGAACTAGATGGTTTCAAAGGAGACGGTACAAACCAGCCTATACAATCAAGAATCTGGTTACAAAACATCATCACAGAAGATGAAAATGGTGATCGTGCGCAGGTAGCCGATAGCTTCGTAGACATTACCATCAACAAAAACAAATCCCAACCGGTGCCGACGGAGGACAAACTTCTGGTATTTCCGAATCCGGTGGCAGATCAGGTCAACCTGCATTTTAATGGCAGAAACACCATCTACAGTTATAGTATGACCGATATGTTCGGACAAATCATCGTACAAAAAGATCAACACAACCAACAAAGCGCAAGTATTGATACCGCTACCCTACCTAACGGAATGTACGCCCTTCAGGTAACCACATCTTTAGGTGTCATCACCAAAAAAGTGATGGTACAGAAATAGGGGTAGGTTTTATGGTATTGTGGTTTTATGGTTTTGTTGTATTTTGGTGATGAGATCAGGATACGAATGATATCTTTAGGGTTGAAAACCACATCATAATTAGGTTTGTACAAACAAAACCTACTTAATTTCATAAAAAATGGGTTGAGAAAGCTATTTTTGCAGCGCAAATCATTTATTATAGCAGATGTTTTTACCTGACCACCATACGCTGGAAGAGATTGACCATTTATGTTCGACAAATCCGAAGATTACCCTGACACTTTCTGAAGACATTCAAAAAAAAATAGCTGATAACAGAAACTATTTAGAACAAAAAATCAAAGAGCCGGGAGCCGTATATTATGGCATCAACACAGGATTCGGGTCACTTTGTAATATTCAGATATCACAGCACGAGCTGGAAGAATTGCAGGAAAATCTCGTTTTGTCACATGCTTGTGGTATGGGTGCAAAGGTTCCGCCGGAGATTTGTAAACTTATTCTGCTTTTAAAAATAAAAAACTTTACCAAGGCAGTTTCCGGTGTACGACCTGTGATCGTACAGCGTCTCATTGACATGTACAATCATGATGTCATACCTGTCATCTATGAAATGGGTTCTCTGGGCGCTTCAGGAGATCTGGCACCATTGGCACACCTCAGTCTTCCGCTTTTAGGCAGAGGGGAGGTATACTTTGAAGGAGAGATCAGACCTTCCAAAACGGTATTGGAAACCCTGGGCTGGGATGTCCTGACCCTGGAAGCAAAAGAAGGACTGGCCTTGTTGAACGGAACCCAGTTTTCGTTGGCTTACAGCAGCAAAATCTGTATCACAGCCCTCCGTATGTTTGAATTGTACCATAAGATCGCTGCCCTGTCTATGGAAGCTTATGGTTGTTCGATATCGCCCTTTGACCCAAGCATCCATAACATCCGTCCGCATCAGGGACAAATCCTTACCGCTCAAAAAATATATGCTTTGCTGGACGGATCAGAGATGAGAAACGCATCTTACAGTGTTCAAGATCCGTATTCTTTCCGATGTGTTCCCCAGGTACATGGAGCGAGTTATACGGCATTCCGGCATGCGCGTGAAGTCATCGAAACAGAAATCAATGCAGCCACCGACAATCCGAATATTTTTGATTTGGAAGACAAAATTTTGTCGGGAGGAAACTTTCATGCACAGCCATTGGCATTGATATTAGATTATATGGCCATCGCTTTGGCAGAGTTGGGCAATATATCCGAAAGAAGGGTCTATCAACTGATCAACGGAGACCGGGATTTGCCCGCTTTTCTGGCACCTGAACCCGGACTTCACTCCGGATTTATGATAGTCCAATATACCGCTGCATCTATCGTCAGCCAAAACAAACAATATTGTACACCGGCATCTGTAGACAGCATTGTGTCTTCCAAAGGTCAGGAAGATCACGTCAGCATGGCCTCCAATGCCGGAACAAAGTGTTTTAAGATTCTGGAAAATGTCAAAATGTTGATGGCCATCGAATTGCTGACCGCTTGTCAGGCATTTACCTTCAGAAAGCCCAAAAAATCTACACCTGAACTTGAATCTTTGTATCAAAAGGTTCGGGAGACCATACCTTTTATGGAAAAAGACCGGCTTTTGCACGATGATCTGATGGCAGCTGTCCGATTGGTGGAAAGTTTGCTGGACGAAATAAAAATCTGACAGAAAGAGAACAGATTTCTTTATTTCTTGTTGTTTTTATATTCTCTGAAAATTTTTTTACCATGATTATCAGTAAAAACCTTTCTTATGCCTATCCCGGAGCAAAACCAATGGTATTTCCGGACATAACGTGTGACTCCAAAGACCTACTTTTGGTATTGGGAAAATCCGGTGTCGGTAAAACTACTTTGCTTCATCTTTTGGGCGGACTGATCACTGCCACCCAGGGAGAAATCACCATCGGTGATCAATCCGTAAACAAGTTGAGCGGCAAACAAATGGATACTTTCAGAGGAAAAAATATCGGCATTATTTTTCAAAACAACCATTTTGTACAATCGCTCAATGTGTTGGAAAATATTGCTTTGGCACAATCTCTTGCCGGCAATCCGGTTGATAAAGCAGTTTGTCAGAAATGGCTGGACAGACTTAACATCGGACACAAATCAAAAGCTTATGTTCACCACCTCAGTCAGGGCGAAAAACAAAGAGTTGCTATAGCCCGCGCATTGGTCAATCATCCGAAACTGATACTGGCGGATGAGCCTACATCAGCTCTCGACGATGTAAACACTAAAGAAGTGGTCAGCATACTGCAGGAGCAGGCAAAAGAAGTGGGAAGTGCTTTGGTCATTGTCACACACGACACCCGTTTAAAAGAACTCATCACCCATCAGGTCATTCTACAATAAAAAGTAAATCCTAGATATGCGTATTTCGACATTAGCCTGGAAAAACATCATAAAAAATCCGTTGAATCTGGTTTTGAATGTATTATTATTCGGATTGGGAATCGGTTTGATATCATTTTTACTGCTTTTTAACGAACAGTTAAAAGATAAGTTTGAAAAAAATCTTGCAGACGTAGATTTGGTTGCCGGTGCCAAGGGAAGTCCCTTGCAGCTCATTCTTTGCGGCATGTACCACATAGATAATCCTACCGGGAATATCAGCATAAAAAATGCCACCCCTTTGTTACGACCTTTACATCCGTTGATCAAATTAGCTGTTCCTTTATCCTTAGGCGACAACTATAAATCATATAGGATTGTCGGTACCAACCACGACTTTTTGGGATTGTACGAAGCAGAACTCAAAGAAGGAAATCTCTACAAAGAAGATTTCGAGGTGATTATAGGAGCAGCGGTGGCGGATGAGACCGGGTTAAAAATCGGAGATACTTTTATCAGTTCTCATGGTTTCGGAGGTGATGATGATCACACACACGATGATGCCAATTTTAAAGTGACCGGAATCCTCAAAGGAACAGGTTCCGTCATCGATCAATTGATACTCACCAATACGGCATCTATTTGGTTGGTGCACGATCACGGTCATGAACATGAAGAAGAACATACAGAAGAAGGTCATGTTCATGAAGAAGAAGTCGCACCAAATGCAGAACTTATCAATCCGGATACCGGAGAAAAAGTCGTCAAAAACAGCAATGAAGAATTGTTGATGTTTCCTGACAAAGAAATCACAACTGTTTTGATACAATACAAAAACAAAAAGAATTTCCAATCTCTTAATTTCGGCAGAAACATCAATGAAAATACGGAAATGCAGGCAGCATCACCTGCCATAGAAATCAACCGATTATATTCAATGATAGGTGTGGGTACAGATGCCTTACGGGCATTGGCCATATTGATCGCTTTTGTGTCTGCCATCAGTATTTTTATCTCTTTGTATAAAAACATGAGAGAGCGGAAGTACGAACTTGCCCTGATGCGGGTTATGGGAGCAGGACGAAGCAAAATTTTTAATCTTGTCTTACTGGAGGGAATGATTTTGGCTTTGATCGGATTTGTAGTTGGAACTGTCTTGAGTCATGCCGGAATGGAGTTGCTTGCTGTTTATCTGAAAAAAGGATATAAGTATACCTTTTCGGGAATGACCTTTTTGCAGGTCGAGTGGATTTTATTGGCGGTTTCACTGGTCATTGGTGTGATAGCAGCATTGATCCCGGCATATCAGGCGGCAAAAACAGATATTCACAAAACCCTGGGAGAAAAATAATTTTGGTCGACAGGTTTTTGTATCTGATAAAATAAAAAGGAGCTTTTTGAAGTTATCATTTCAGTCATTTTGTCATTACATCCCTGAGTAATTTATTCCATGTCAACGCAAAGATTTCCGGAAAAATATACCCTATATCTGGCTTATACAGCGGTCATTTTATTGCTGACCGGTTTTTTATTCAACAGGGTTGTCAACAATGTCGGCTTATTATTGGCCGGTATTCATGCCGTCATTTATCTGAAAGACTCATGGAAGATGATAAAGGGTTGGCCGATTTACATCCTGCTTGGGGTGATATTATTCCCTACCATTCATGACTTGATCTTTGAAGGGGCCGGTTTTTTAAGGGCGCAAAATACCTTAAAGTGGTCGTTGATCGTTTACCCGATATTTTTTGTCGGGACATTGAGATACCCGCATTTTTTGAAAAACATTTCGTACCTCTCCATTATATATTTATGTTTCGCTTCTCTGTACAGTTTGGTTGGATATTTTCAAAATTTTACAGCAGTTACTGAAGCCTACGGAATGGCAAAAGTCATGAAAGTTTTGTCGTATTCAGATCATATCAGGATGAGTTGGGCGACAGTGGTGACTATGGTTTTAGCACTGTTTTTTGTATCAAATGAAAAAAATAAATGGATCAAAACAGCTTTATGGTTGGTCATTATTTTTCAATTTGTCTATATCCATATTTTAAGTGCTAAAACCGGGTTGGTTACTTTATATGCTACCCTATTGGTCCTCCTTTTGGGAATAATTTTTCAAAGAGGCCGAAAATGGGCTTTAATTATTATACCGGCCATATTTTTATTTCCGGTGTTGGCTTACCACTTTATACCATCGTTTTACAACCGTGTGGAATATACAAAACATGACTTTAATCAATATAGGAAGAATAATTTTCAATTCGGATTGAGTGACGCTGTCCGGTTTTATTCATTAGAAGGAGGTTTGCAAATGGTGAAAGAGTCACCAGTAACCGGTGTCGGATTTGCCCGATTACAACAAAAAATGAATGGTTGGTATAAAACCGATAAGCCTTTTATGACATCGGACAACTATTTTTTGCCCAGTTCTCAGTGGTTGATCTATTGTGCTGCCGGAGGAATCACCGGAGGATTGATTATTTTTACGTTTGTTATTATTTTTCTTTACCATTACAGAAAGGGCCTGATGTTACTGGCTTTTTTCCTGCCAGTCGTATTGAGTTTTTGTTATGAAACTCATTTGGAAACACAAACCGGCATATTTGTTTTTGGTTTTTTTCTTGGAATTTTTATGGCTCTCCATGTCGAAAAGACCAAATCTTTATCCCAAAATGAACTTATTATTTCTTAATTTTGTATTATTCAACAGAACATTTGTTGTAACAAATAAAATTTATTTATGAAACAATTTCAATTTTTCGGCATCCTTGTGATGTTATTGGTATTTGTTGCCTGCAAACGTTCGGCGGAAGAAGCTGCACCGCAGGGACTCGCTTTATATGAAACCGAAGAGTTTAAAAACTTTCATCAACAATTTTCGACGGACAGTGCCTTTCAGATGGAACATATTGTATTTCCTTTGGATGGAATCAGGGCGCCGTTGGATCAAAATGACACTTTGGGATTGAAACACCAGTGGCAGCGTGAAGATTGGAAAATACATGGCGTTTTTGATGATGCCAATGGTACATTTACGGTTGAAATGCTTGATCTCGCAGGCAAAATGGTCATTGAAATTATCTCAGATGAATCCGGATTGTTTACTATGGAAAGGCGATTTGCCAAATTGTCTGATGGGTGGAACCTGATATACTACAAAGAGATGGGGAAATACAAATAGGGTCTTCATTAGAAAACACAGATAAATGGACAGAAATTCTTTTCTCAAATGGATGGCAGCGACGCCTTTTTTATTGGCTATGACAAGACTCGACGAAATCATGTTTTTCCTGCACAAAGGGCAAAAAACAGAAAAAATGCCTGCTCTTTTTATGGGGCATGGCAGTCCCATGAATGCCATTGAGGAAAATGAATTTGTCAGAGGTTTTAGGGATATGGCTAAGGGTATTCCCACGCCAAAAGTCATTCTATGTATTTCTGCGCATTGGTATACCAGAGGAACCATGGTAACCGGTATGGAAAAACCACCGACAATTCACGACTTTGGCGGGTTTCCGCAAGCTTTGTTTGATGTACAATATCCTGCACCGGGAAGTCCTGAACTGGCAGTACATGTCAAAGAAATGATGAGTCCTCTTTCGGTACATGTATCTGATGAATGGGGATTGGATCACGGTGCCTGGTCTGTTATTAAACATATGTACCCGAAAGCCGATGTTCCGGTCATTCAGATGAGCATTGATCAAAAACTGAATCCCCTGCAACATTTTGAATTGGGAAGTAAACTAAAAGACTTGAGGAACAAGGGCATTCTCATCATTGGAAGCGGAAATATCGTACATAATCTGGGTATGGTAGATTGGGCAAATTTCAACAAAGACAACCACGGTTTTGATTGGGCGATTGAGGCAAGAGCTGAAATCAATAAGTATATCATGGATGAATATTATCAACCATTGTTTGAGTATAACACACATTCCAAAGCATTTCAAAATGCGATTCCAACACCGGACCATTTTTTACCATTGATGTATGTTCTGGGTCTTAAGGACAAACAAGACAAAATTACCTTTTACAATGACAAACTCATGGCCGGAAGTTTGAGTATGACATCAGTCCGTGTCGGTTAATCAGGTATATAAAACAAATCGGAAGCAATGCCGTCAGCAAACAATTTTCCTTGTTTGGTAAGTACATAAGTATCCTTTTTATTTTCAACCAAACCTCTTTCTAATGGAATTTTAATCTGCTGTAAAAACCATTCGGCGAAAGCCAGATGATGATCCATCAATGTTTTTGTTTCCACACCCCACATCGTTCTAAGACCTGTCATTACATATTCATTATATTGGTCAGCCGGCGAAAGCACTTCTGATTCCTGAGGCAAAATACCTGATTCTATATCTTTTATGTACAGCGCATTGTTGGCAATGTTCCAATATCTTGTTCCGGCTTGATAAGAATGAGCTGAAGGGCCGATGCCCAGATAAGGAAACCCTTTCCAATACGAAGTATTATGTACGGCATGATGCCCCGGTTGACCAAAATTCGAAATTTCATAATGGTCAAATCCTTCATTTTCAAGTTTTTGAACTAAAAACAAAAACTGTTGTTCGACCAACTTTTCATCTGCCGGTTTAATCTTATTGTTTTGAACCTGATGGTGAAGTAATGTTTTTTCTTCTACCGTCAGCGCATAAGAAGAGATATGAGGAATGTCAAAATGTAAAAGTTTTTGAATATTATCTTCCCATTGTACCATATCACTATCCGGAATACCGTATATCAGGTCACAGGTAAGATTGTGAAAACCTTTGTCCTGAACCAATGGAATACAAAATGAAGCTTGTTCGGCAGAATGTGCCCGATTCATCCATTGGAGATCTTTTCCAAAAAAAGATTGAATACCGATACTTAAACGGTTGATGCCATATTTTTTCCATACATCACATATCTCTTTTGTGATATCATCCGGGTTGGCCTCCAGGGTGATTTCGATATCTTTGTGCCAAACAAAAGATGCTGCAAGGGCTTCAAAGATGAGATCAAGGTCCTGTTCATTCAAAAGAGATGGGCTGCCACCACCAAAATATATGGAAGTTAACTCATTTTTTTGAAAAAAGGATTGTTGGTATTTGATTTCTTTACATATCGCGGAAATCAATGAATCCTTGTATTTTAAGGAGGTTGAAAAGTGAAAATTGCAATAAGTACAGGCTTGTTTACAAAAAGGAATGTGAATGTATACGCCTGACATAAAACTATTCGTTATTTTTGAATCAAAATGTAAAAGTATACAATTTAAGAGAATCCCTTTACATGAGGTTACTTGTCCTGGTAATAATTATATTAAGTCCATTTAACGTGATAGCACAGAAGTCGTTCTGGTTGTCCTACATTGATTCTAAAGAAATACCAAATAACTCTAAATACGAACAGTTTCCTGACTCATTGCTGCTTATCAACAGTGTTCTCAACAAAGTTGAAAATTGGAAATCAACCGGATTTGTCTTAGCAAATTTTGATTCTATTCAATGTATTAAAGATACCTGCACTGCTTATGTATATAAAGGAGAACGATTTACGCTTTCCGGTATTTCTTATGATTCAGTTTGGGCAGTTTTACCGGCTGAAGATCCAACATTTAAAAGAGCAGTAATTTCCGACAAAAAAAATTTGAACTGGCCTAAAAAAGCTACCCTGATCACGGAATACTTTATGAATGCCGGATACCCGTTTTGCAAAGTTCATCTGCAAAACTTCAGAATTGAGGATAAAAATATTGTTGCCCGGGTCATAGTAAATAAAGGGGAGAGGGTATTTTATGATTCATTAGTCATCAAAGGTGACGCTAAAATCAGTAAAAATTTTTTGTACCGGTATTTTCAGATAAAACCCGGTATGGTATATCAGCACGAAAAAGTATTGTCACTAAACAGCAGGATTAAAAATATATTGTTTATCAAAGCAACAAAAGATTCTCAGGTAAAATTTGTCAATGGTCAGGCGATCACTTATTTATATCTGAACAGAGCACCTATCAATCGTTTTGACTTTTTGCTCGGCGTATTGCCCAATAACAATCCGGCAGAAGGCCAAAGCAGGTGGACCATTTCCGGCGACCTGAAAGCTGAATTTTACAATCGTTTTGGTCAGGGAGAATATATTTTTGGTCAATATAAAAAATTAAGACCTGAAAATCAGGAGATTATTCTTAAATATTCGATGCCGTACATCTATAATTTTGGTTTTGGGCTGGACAGTGACTTCCGGTTGTTTCGGAATGGCAACGAACATATTGATATTATTTTTTCAGGAGGTATCCAGTATTTATACAAAGGATTAAATAATATAAAATTCGGATATCATTATAAATCTTCGAGATTGATCGATATCAACAGAGCGTTGATACAAAGTACAGGCAGGTTGCCCGGTAATCTTGACGTAGTCTACAGGTCAGGAGTCGTGAGCCTGCAGATATTGGAGACAGATTACAGGTTTAATCCGTCCAAAGGAATATTGTTGGAGTCAAAACTGAATATCGGACAAAAACAAATATTGGAAAACAGTCTGATTTCTTCTATTCCGGGATTAGAAAATGCTTATGACAATGTATTAAAACCAAGTTTACAATTGGAATCAGAAGTTGATTTTCAATATTTTGTCCCGGTAAAAACCTATGGTGCTGTCCGTCTCAGGGTATTGGGAGGTATCAGAACAGGAACTGCTGAAATCCAGCAAAACGAATTTTTTCGGATCGGAGGAAATGCTACATTAAGAGGTTTTGATGAAGAAGGAATCTGGACGGATAAGTTTGTGGTTTTTAGTTCAGAATTCAGACTTTTTCTTGACAGGAATTCGTTTTTGTCTCTTCCGTTTGTAGATTTTGGTTTGACCAGCATTGTTGTGGAAGATCAGAAAATACTTGATGAAGCGATTGGCTTGGGTTTGGGAATCAATTTTAGTACCAGAGCCGGCATATTTAACGTTAGTTTTGCCGCAGGAAATCGCTTAAATTCCGGTTTTGATTTTGGAAATATGAAAGTTCATTTCGGATATCTCAACCTTTTTTAAAAACCCGGAAGAGTGATTTATTGTTCCCTTTCTAAAATAAAAATATGTCAAAAAATCAGGTAAAAATTGAAGAAAGCTGGAAAAAACAACTTTCAGAAGAATTTGAGAAAGCCTATTTTTTGTCTTTGACCGGTTTTATAAAAAATGAGATAAACATCGGAAAAACGATTTATCCTCCCGGGCAGGATATTTTCCGGGCTTTTCAACTAACACCGTTTGACAAGGTGAAAGTGGTGATTTTGGGACAGGATCCTTACCATAATCCGGGAGAAGCTATGGGATTAAGTTTTTCCGTTCCGAAATCGGTAAAAATTCCACCTTCTTTGCGTAATATATATAAAGAAATTCAAAGTGATTTGGGGTGCGACATTCCCGGACACGGAGACCTGACCCATTGGGCAGAACAAGGTGTATTTTTATTAAATGCGATGCTTACCGTTGAAAAAAACAGAGCAGGATCACACAAAGATATAGGTTGGCAGACCTTTACCAATGCAGTTATCAGGCAATTATCTGAAGAAAAGAACCATTTGGTTTTTATGTTGTGGGGTAATTTTGCCAAAAGTAAAAAAGAGCTCATTGACGGGTCAAAACATTTGATTTTGGAATCGGCTCATCCCTCGCCTTTGGCCGGGGGTGCATTTTTTGGTTGCCGGCATTTCAGCAAAACAAATGATTATTTAACAAAAAACGGTCACCAAACTATAAACTGGCAGATCAGATAGATCAATAAAGTCGATACAAAGATAAAAATACAAGAAACTTCCCACTTTTTTAGATCGGGAAATAATGCTAAACAGAACCCTGATATTTTTAATTTAAGATTACCGTAACGTTTTGTTAATTCACATAAAACTATAAACCTGCATCCAAAACTATACTTTTATTTATACTGATTAAAAATAATATTAGAATATAATTAGAATGAATATTATAACAACAATATGTAATATATATATGTCTATATTTCAATATATTTTACATTTACAATATTGCTATAATAACTTTACCCTGCCTGAGTCACAGTTATACTCACTTGATTTTGAACGTTGTATTATATCTTTGCACCGTCTAAATAATTATTCTATTAAATTTAAACCATATTCAAAATGAAAATATCAAATTTTCTAAAGTATGCTGTCGTATTTTTAGGTCTGACGATCTTTCTTTTTTCATGTAGAAAAGATAATGATGTTGCTGAAAATAATTTTGCATTAGTAAGTGAATTTAATCATGAAGTTCCTTTAGCCTGGAATGAGTTGTTTTTAGAAATTGAACGTTATGCAGCAGGCTACAGACCTGGTCCAGCTCCAAGGGCTTTAGGCCATATGGGATTGGCCGTTTACGAAGCTTGTATTACAGGTATGCCTGAATACAATTCATTAAAAAACAGGTATGCAGGACTGGAAATACCTGCTGTTGAAAATGATAAAGAATATTACTGGCCTGCGGTCGTGCATGGCGTATATTCTTCTATGATGCCAAGATTTTTTCCGAACGCTGCCACAAATCTTGACAACAAAATGAAACAATTAATAAGAAGATTTAATGAGGAGTTATTAGAAGAAGCCGGCACTGATGTTTTTAATAGGTCATTATTATATGGTCAAAGAGTTGGAGATGCCGTATGGCAATGGTCAACGACTGACACCTATGCCCATGATGCCTATCTTGATCCATTTAAAAACTATGATTGGGCTCAAAATTTTGATGGAGACGGTGATTGGGTACCAACTGTACCGGGACCTCCGCAACCTATGTTTCCTCATTGGGGTAAAGTGAGAACTTTTGCCATGCCGGAAGAAATGAAATTGTCCCGACCACCATTGGCATACAGTGAAAGTCCAACATCAGCTTTGTATGCTCAGGCGATAGAAGTATATGCCAATCACAGGGCATCTTTTGAAGGTCAATGGATCGGAGAGTTTTGGAGTGATGACCTTCTCAACGTAACATTCAGTCCGGGACCAAGATGGACCGCCATAGCAAATCAAATCATTGTAAATGATAAAGTAAATCTTGAAACATCCATTGAAGCCTATGCAAAAGTAGGAATGGCAATAGCCGATGCTGCAGTGGGTTGTTGGCATTCAAAATATCATTACAATGTTGAAAGACCGGAATCATACATCAAAAGAGTTATTGATCCAAACTGGGAGCCAAGTCTTAACAATCCGTCCAACGGTGATAAGGGTTTTACTCCACCGTTCCCTGCTTATCCTTCAGGTCACTCAACCATGGGAGCAGCAGGTGCTGAGGCACTTGCCAGTGTATTTGGTTATGCTTACTCAATGACTGACAGATGTCATGAGAACAGAACAGACTTTTTGGGAATGCCAAGAACATTTGGAAGTTTGTATGAAATGGGATTGGAAAATGCCTGGTCAAGAGTACCATTGGGAGTACACTACAGAATGGATTGTGAAGAAGGTGTGAGACATGGTACAGTAATCGGAAGAGCAGTAAACAATCTGCCATGGAAGAAATAAAATGAATATGTAATATTTAAAAACGGTTAGAGGCATTTATTTATTAAGTGCCTCTTTTTTTTTAATAGTAAATAATTGGGTTTTATGAACAAAAATATCCTATATACGTCCATTCTATTTAGTTTTGTATTGATCTCCTTCACTTCATGTGACTCTGACCAACCAAAAAAAGTATTAGAACATTATGAAAACGGTTATGTAAAAGCAGAATACTATCTTAAGGATGGTAAAAAAGAAGGGACTTTTAAGCGCTACAGTAAAGATCAAAAAAATCTTCTGATCTCAGAATACAACTTCGTTCAGGATATTCAGGAAGGGAAAGCTGTTTTTTATTTTCCCAATTCAAAAATTCAGGAAGTTCAATATTACGAAAACGGTAAAAGACAAAAATCAGATACTGTTTTTTATGAATCCGGAGCTATAGAAATGATAACGGATTATAAAGATGATAAAAAACATGGTTCCACCAGGAAATTTAGTGAAGACGGAAAATTATTTTTTGAAGCTTTCTGGGAAAATGATAAGTTTATTAAAATTAATGAATCATTAATCAAAAAATGATTCATTGAAAAAAAGAACTCATTTTTTGAATCAAAAAATCAAATCATTTATGGCATATAATAAGTTATTTTTCATATTTTGTATATCACTTATTTCCTTATTAAGTTGTAAAAATCAACCTGATGCTAATGTCAACAATATATCAAAAAAAGGAATTAATAACGAATCAGGGTTATCCGAAAATAAAAAACCTAAGTCTTTCGATACCCTTAATCAATTACCAAATACTAATCCGGAAGCACAAAAAACCACTTCTACTGATCTACCAGTGGAATCCGGTAGTGCTGAAACTTCAAATGTCCCCGGGCCAAAGGGATATGTAGGTAAAAACAATGTTCCATTATATAAAGATCAAAACACCCTTTCTACAAAGATCGCTACCTTACAAAAAGGTTTGACCATTTATCTGCTTGAGACTTCAATGACCAATGAAAATGGTGAATTGTCCGATTATCCTACCTGGTACAAAATTCAAACTAACGACAAAAAAATAGGTTGGGTAAAGGGTTCAGACATTAATTTCGGACATTAGAATTCAGTATAAAAAGATCCTGAAAAACACAGATTAATCAGATATGTACATTTTTTTCAATTGTTCTTTTTGAAGTATAAATTTCCATAATATTTTTTCCTATAATATCTCCGAGATACAGACCATCTTCACAATCTTTTCTGAAGTGAACACCTAGATACATTCTGGATCTTGCGTTTTCTTCTTTCATCTCCTGAAAAGACTTAAAATTTCTGGGGTCACTTAAAAATGCCTTATTCCCTTTGTGACTGTTATCGGTAAACGAATGCCCTTTTCCAAAAAAGTTCTCCAGGACGATACAGGCAGCAGCACCAAAAGCAGAATGTCCCGAAGGATAGGCCGGAAAGTCCGGATTTTCATGGAAAGGTTTCCAGGAAGGGTCTATATGATTTTGGATGAAATGGGAAGGTCTCATTTGATTATTTGCATACTTCAGGTCCCAACACAGAATACTTGTTTCATGAATTGCCAGGCTCATATAAAAATACATATTTTTGATATCCTCAAAATCAGGTTTTTCTTGTATGACCAATTGATTTAAAATATTGATCCAACGGGTTGCCGGGGTAAATGTTATACCGGGGAGATCATCGCTCCAAAATTCAGCTATCCATTCTGATTCGTAGGGCAAGGGTTTTGACAAGGTATAAATCTCCATCGCCTCCCTGTACATATCCTTATCATTTAATGGATTAAATTTTGTTTTAGGTGGTAAATTAATGGGAGCTAACCCTAAATCCGGTAAAATACTTTCATATCGCATCAAAGACTTAACCCAAGTAACCTTGGATTCAATAGAATTTTTTACAATTATGTTTGTTATGGAATCTCTGACGGCATACTTTTCTTTTTGAAAATAATCTTCAGGCAAAAAAGCAGATTTTATAGAATCCGAAATGGTTTTTGCCAAAGCCGAAATATATGTATGGTCAATACTGTTGATCTTGGTATCTGCATTGATTTTAGACAAAATGTTTGTATATTTTTTTTCAATCATCACATCACTTTTTTGAACCCTGGCACTAAACATATTGGACATATGATTTGCCAATACAGCATTTAACAGATTGTTCAAAAGCAAAGTATCTTTGATTTCTTGGCTGCTTTTTTCAGGTGTGAATTTAAAATCTAAAGTATATTTTTCCTGATTTCTTGCTGCTTTCACGGCTTCATTTACAGCAATATTTAATGTCATTATATATCTTGCTGAAATAATCGGTGCCATAAACATATCCATTGATTCGACCTCAGTGTATAATTTATGATATTCATAAATGATTGCTCCCGGGCTCGAATCAAATGTTTTGCCGGCTGATGTTACCGGCACTTCTTCTGAACATCTCAACAAGATTAAAACACAAAGGGACAGGACAAAAAACACCGGAACAAAGTATCTCTTTAAGCGAAATTTACCAAATTCTATATGTACTCTGGTATCCAATGTCTATGCTCCTTTTAATTGTGAAAATGACTCGTTGTGCCATTGGCTGAACCAAATGGTGAATTTATTACCATGATTGTTTTCTGAACTCAAGCCAATCCTTGCTTTATGTAATTTTAAAATATGCTGTACCAACGGCAAACCGATTCCTGTGCCTTTTATGTGACTGGTGCTCGGACTTCGGTAAAATGACTTAAATATCAATCCTTGTTCTTCCAATGGAATTGACTGTCCTTTATCTTCTATCTCAAGGATAGGTTGATTTTCTTTATTAAAATGTATTCTGACATATGCTGTGTGATCGGGTGAAAACTTGCATGCATTTTCACAAAGGTTTGAAATAGCTGTTTTCAATAACAGTTCATTCCCCTGGATCATTAATAAATCCGGGTTTTCCGGGAGTAATGAAGTATCTACCCTGATAGAATAGGTAGGGTGTATCTTTTTCAGATTAGACTGAACCTGCCAGATCAGTTCATCAATCCTCACTTCTTTAAATGCAGCTTTGTCGTCACCGGAAGTGATTCTTGCCAGTGCCATCAATTGATCCACGACATTTTTAAGGTCTTTCATATCACCAAGAATACTTTCAAGTACCTGACTGTATTCTTCCTGTGACCTCGTCGTCAGCAGGGTTACTTCCAGCTGTGCAATAGCTGAAGCCAAAGGGTTTTTTAATTCGTGTGAAATATTCGATAAAAATCCTTTTTGATTGAGAAATGCTTCCTCTGCTTTTTCAAGAAGATTATTAAACATGGTAGCTAACCTTGAAATCTCGTCGTTGTTTTTACCGACATCTAACCTTTTGCCTATTTGAGAGGGAAATACTTCGTCCATTTGCCTGATAATGTGCGAAACAGGTGACAGAGCCTGCACGGAAAAGAAATATCCGGTCAAACCAACAAGAAAAATAACAATAAAAAATACCACAGCAAGAATGTAAGACAATCTGATGAGCTCTTCAGAAGTAAAAATCCCCTGTGAAACAAGCAGATACTCCTGATTGAGATTGTTTTTATATTTAATTCCTATGGCATCATAGTTTTGATTTTTAAACCTTACTGATTCCATATTATCCAATCCCGAAATTTCTTTAAGTACATTGGAAGGTACTTCATCTAATCTTTGAAATGCATATACTTTTTGTTGATCGAGTGTATAAATGGATATTTTTTCTTTAGTTGGCAGAAAAATTTCCTGTTTTTCTTCTAATGAAGCAAGATAGTCCTCCGGTTTCAGATTGTGATATTTAACCACCATTTCAGCAGTCATCAAAACCTTGGATTCAAGGCCTTTAAAAAATTCACTTTTTAACTGTTCTTTGGAAATGGTATAAATCAATACCATAGTCAGTAAAAGCAAAAAGGCAACTATAAGACTAAATTGAATCGTAAGACGTGATCTGATCTG
Source organism: Saprospiraceae bacterium (assembly GCA_022842725.1). GTDB lineage: Bacteria > Bacteroidota > Bacteroidia > Chitinophagales > Saprospiraceae > OLB9. The sequence goes on along the minus strand of JALHOZ010000005.1, from coordinate 60,560 downwards.
CATGTTTAAAGATTAATCTTTTATATAATAACCTATTCCTGATCTGTTGTGAATCAGTTTTTTACTGAATCCCTTGTCAATTTTATTTCTCAGATAATTGATATATACTTCAACTACATTGGTTCCCGGGTCAAAGTTGATTTCCCATACATTTTCAACTATTTCTGATTTGTTGGCGACCTGACCTTTTTTTTGAGCCAGATATTCCAATAATTTAAATTCTTTGGGTGTCAATTCGATTTTTTTACCACTTCTGAAAACGGTTTTATTATGGGTATTGACAATCATGTCTCCTACGACAATGATGACATCTTCAACTTCCAAGCCCTTTTTCCTTCGGTGTAATGCCCTTACCCGGGCCAAAAGCTCTTTAAACTCAAAAGGTTTTGTCAGATAATCATCACCCCCGGACTCCAGGCCGGTGATTTTCATGTCTGTCGAATCCAACGCTGATAAAAGTAAAACCGGTGTCTGTACGCCATGTTGCCTCAAAAAGCGGCACAATTCGATACCCGTCATCTCAGGCATAACTACATCCGAAATGATGACATCATAGTTTTCAGAGATAGCAAGGTCGCTTCCTGTTTTTCCATCGTATGCAATTTCAACCTGAATGTTGTTTTCCTTCATACCTTTACTTATGGATTGTACGGTATTAAAATGGTCCTCAACTAATAAAATTTTGCTGGGCATACTTTTATCTTTTATAAAGAAATTAAACTTATAAAATACTGATTCTTAGGGGAATCGCAAAATTAAGCAATATTAACTAATCAGAGATATATTCAAGGTAATATAATCCGAACGAAACACTAAAAATCAGTCTTTCTCAAAAAATCCTACACTGCCTCCTACCCAGGTTTTGTCCTTATTATATTTTACCCCAATCATTTTTCCTTTCGACATTCTCACCAGATTATTGACGATAAACGGCCTTTTTTCTTCCTTTGGCCACAACATGAGCAATCTCACTTCACATTTTACAGGCTCATCCGGTGACTCAATGATTGGCTCATAGTGCACTTTTTCCTGTAGTATAAAATTGTCTCTGTCTTCCACTGCATCAAGATCAGCTTTGGTGACATCAATGATCACACCGGCTCCGGCAAATGAAAACAAAGGTTTTAATACATAGTTTTCAAGATCGGCAGGATACTTTTTTATGTCTTTCAAAAAATACGTTTTTGGAACGTACTCATTTTCAAGATAAGGTAGTAAATATTTAGAAATACGGAAAAACCAATTCGGATGACCTATCCATTCAACTTCCAGATCATCTGTAAATGAAAACTGCAACTTCAGATCCTCTCTTTGATCTAATTCATCAAATATGACACGATTATAGATTTTATTGATTTCAATGGTTTCTCCTTCTTCGTTTTTGTAATACAGTTTATTACCGATTTTTAAAACTTTGGAGATACACAGACATGGAATACCCAATTCCACTGAGGTGCTGAGCATATCAATATAAGTAGTTTGTTTTTCCGGCTCAATCTCCAATAAAACTACATGTTTGGGGTCTGTTTCACCAACAATGATGTCCCGCATCATATTTTTATACTCTTCCGGAGTCATGTCTTTAAAAAAAGCAGTCAGATTGTCCGGCAAACCAAACACTCTTTTAAAAGCACCACCTATCATGTATTGAAAAAAATATACCGAAGGAAAACCTTGAATTTCAATAAGTTTGGGCATTGGCTCCCCGTTTTTGTCGAGGGTAATACCAAAATCCATTTGCAGAAATGTAGTGTGGTCATCTTCACCAGGAACAATATATTTCGGGTCATACAGCGCACCTTGTGTGATGTCTTTCAGATCGTCTCTCAACAAAACCTTTGTGATTTTTTCACAAGCATCAAGGAGTCTGTCTTTTAGTAATTTCGGAATAAAAAACGGGCTCTCTGCTACCCTGAAGTTTGGAGCCTTTTGATATAAACCAGTCAGATCATTGAGTAATTCCTGATATTTTTCGTCTGAAAACTGTTCGTTATACCACTTTCTGTAAGAAGAAATCATACCAAAACTGCACTTTGTGAATAAATCGAATCCAATGCATTTTCTATAAATGAAGGTAATATGGTGTCATGAGTCATAGCAATTTTATCAGGATCGTTGAGGTGAGCCATCATCTCGTCATATTTTGACTGACCAAAATTTTCAATTACCTGGTTCCTGATTTCCTCTTTGCCAAAATGTAATAACATACCTTCCGGATCAGCTTCAGGATGAAATTGTGTCCCGACAAATTCTTTTGAAAACCGAACAGCCATAATGGCTCTCTCATATTCCACATGAGTTCTGATTTTTTCAAGGGCCAGAATTTTTGCTCCGTGTTGCTGGAAAACTGTAAGATCAGGCTGAATGAGCTGCCAATCTCTGCTATCAACAGCATACAACGGATCCGGCAAATCCTTTAATATCGGATCAATTTCTCCGAATTTTGTTTTGTGCACCGGCATTATGCCGAAAGAAGTAGATTTCCTCGGGGTTAGGTCTCCAAGCTGGAAGTGGTGACATGCCATCTGAAAAGAATGGCACACAAAAAACATATATTTTTTAGAAAACCGGTTGTTTTGATTGTAAGCCCAAAGCTCGTCCACAAGATCATACCACTTTTTATCCCATATTCCATTTCCTTCCAAAGGATTTCCGGGTCCTCCGCTAGATATATAAACGTCAAAACTTGTGTCAGGCACTTCATCGGTCACTCTGACATCAAATTCTGTAATATCAAATTCATTTTTATATAAATTGGCAATATCACGGATACATCTCATCCCTTGGTTAGGACGACCTGCATTCATGTCAAGAAGGGCCAATTTTAATTTATGTTCCATGGTATTTTATGATGAGCGGGATTCTATCCATGTTGAGTATCCGCGCACGTTAAAGCTTCATTATTTTGTTGATGGAAACTGATCTTTTATAAAAGTTCCCCAGGTAAGGTTCATCTGACCGGCTTTATGTTTTTTGGCTTTATCAATAGCCATTAAAGCTGCATTTTCGACAATCCATTCGTAATTTTCTTCTCCTACGGAAGTAACTTCAGCATCTGGCGCAGGATTACAAAAATCTATGGCGTAAGGAATACCGTCTCTCACTGCAAATTCAACCGTGTTGAAATCATAACCTAATCCCTGACACAACATTTTGGTATATTTTTCTACAGTGGCTAACAATTTTTTATCCTTGGTCGGATTGTCTACCACATATCTTAGATGGTGAGGATTTCTGGGTTCATAAGGCATGATGTGTACCCTGTCACCACCTAAACAATAACATCTGAAATAATGATCAAAAACAATTTCTTCCTGAAGCATCATCACCAATTGGTTGGTTTCAGCATGTTTTTGCCACAAATCATTGGCATCATTAACTCTGTAAACATTTTTCCAACCTCCGCCGGCAAATGGTTTCATATAAGCCGGAAAGCCGATGTAATTGAATATTTTCTCCCAATCCGTTGGGTATTTGAGATTTCGGAATGATTTTTCTGTAGTATCCGTTGGTCTTTCATAAGAAGGTAACAGCACTGTATTCGGGACAGGAACGCCAAGTTTTACAGACAAACAGTTGTTAAAAAACTTTTCATCCGCACTCCACCAAAATGGATTGTTGATAACTGCGGTACCGTTCAAAGCAGCATTTTTAAGGTATGCCCGATAAAAAGGTACATCCTGAGAAATTCTGTCGACAATAACGGTATAGTCTGTAGGGTCAGCTTGTTGTAATACATCAACCGTAACGGCTTCTGCAACAATGCCTTTAATATTTTTGGAATTAATTCTTTCTACAAATGCCTGCGGAAAAGAATTTTCAAAACCAAACAAAATTCCTATCTTCTTCATGAAATTCAGATTTTAACGGTTAATGGAAATGGCTTAAAAACGTTCATATTGTATGTCTACCACAAAGGTATATAATTTTTAATTTGTCTGATAGTTTTGAACTAAAAATATACTTCACATCTCTACTTTACCGCTAAAGTGTAGATAAAATAGTTTTCATTTTTGATATTTTTAGTTGTGAATTCTTTTCCCAGAGTGGCTTCACTGAATCGACCGGGATCGAGCCTTTTTGGTGAAATAATAACCAATCCGCCTACATTTTTAAACTTTGCAAACAGTCTCAACTCCTCCTGTGTTGGCATATATATTTTTTCGACCCATTTGAAGTATGAAAATGGCTCTCCGGAAGGTAATTCGTAAAATTTTCTTTTGGCATAACCGATGACGGGTGTGATTTCAAACTTGTTGATGGCAACTATTGGAACTTTTTCAGGAATTTTTTCCATAATAAATAAACCCGTTTCTTTTGCATTGGTGAAAGGCAGCGTAATATCCTGATATACAGCGGTAAGTCCGTAGATTGACTGTACCAAACCAATTAAACTCAATAAAAAAATGTTTGCCCTTTTTTGATAAAATGCAATGGGCGCCAGGGATAATAATGCAACAAAAAAAACAAACATCATCCCCCATTGACGTATACCACCCACAAAAAAGAAAAGTGAAAATCCGGTGGACATCAGGATAACGAGTAGTAACGGCACCCAAATTTGTTTATAATTTTTAAAAAGATATACAAACAAAATCAGCATTAAAATTGTCAGAATCATACCGAAAAACGTCCATCCAAAAACGGCAGTATCGTCTGTCACCCCCGGTAAAAAAGCATTGGTGATATTTCCCTGGACAGATGTAAGAATTCTGTCACCAAAACTCAGGATTTTCCCTTGGGTACGGGCTATATGACCGGATTCCCTGGGATACACTGATATAACAAATAATATGCCGCCAATGGTCAGATATTGTAGTGGAACAGCATACTTTTTCACATTATTCAACATTAGATAAGCCCCTAATGCCGCAGCCATAAAAACGCCAAAAACTTCTGTCTGGCACAACAAAAACAAAGAGATACCCAGGAGCTTCAGGTTATCTTTCTGAAGATAAAAAACGGCTAAAAACAGGCATAAAATGACTAAAATATAACCTCTGTTGACCAAACCATATTCGAAAATAAAAAAATAACTGAAAGTAAATAAAGATTTTACCAAATCCGGAATATCAAATTTTTTCCAAAAAATGTAAAACACAGCAATTGCCGGAAGAAGGTGGGCAAAAGATAGTATATACTCTTCCTGCAACGGCAAAAATGAGTAAATCCACGTGAATGGTTTCAGATACAAATACCAGAGCGCCGGGTGTCCTTCATAATTCAGAAAAGAAAAAACTTCTAAAATATTTTTGTCTTTGGCCACAAACCATGCCTGCCATTCATCTTTCCACAATTCGTGAACAAAAAATTTGAGGTATATGAGCAATAAACCGCTGGTCATCCAACCAACATTTTCCCAAAGAATATTTCTTTTTGTCAACAGATTACCATTGTTTTCCATGTGATAATATCAGGATTTTTGATGATGAGTAACCTTAAATGTCAAACTTTCCACACCAACCAGGCTGTCTTTTCGTCCATATTGTTCTATAGATATCAAATACTTTCCCGTTTTGTTAAAATAGATATTTTCAGAAAGCATCAGTTTTGCTGTACAAATCTTCTGATCACATTCTCCCACCCAAAGATTGTTTTCATCCGCCAGATTGAGGGATACCAAATGTTCTGCAGTTTTTTGATCCGGAAAAACCGTTTTTACTTTTGTATAAATATTCTGAAAAGGAAAATCAGCCTGATGTTCTACCTCAAGTATGATATCATGTGCAGGTATGGTATCGTTGATGTCAAACTGAAAAGTCTGGATATCACTATAATTCCAGGTACCGTTCATTTCCTTTTTTTCTTCAAAAACAATTTCAGGGCCGCAGCCAAGAAGGCTTACAATGATGCCTGTTCCAAAAATAAAACCTCTGATCACGTGTGATTATTTTGTGCAAAAGTAACTTCTTTACTCGTTATGGAAGGGAAGCAATGAAAAAGATTTTCACAATTTCGACTCAGAGATGACGATTTTTTTAAAAAAGTGTATTTTTGCACCAAATAAAACAAGTTATGGCATCAAATAACGATTTTGGGAAAAAAGGGGCTACTTTCGGAAAGATAGTGGTCAGCATCATCCTTTTTATCATTCTTTTGATATGGATTTATCAAAAAAATGGTCATTTCCTTCCTAATCCTTAAACCTATCTGAATATTTTGTTCGTTTTTTGTAATCTTCGGATCACTTTAAACAAATATTCTGCTAAAGAAAAAATGATTTAATTGACCGTATTGGTATTCCATGTATAAAAACAAAAAAGTGGTTGTCGTATTACCTGCTTACAATGCAGCGATGACCCTTGAAAAAACGTATAAAGAAATTCCCTTTGATCTTGTCGATGAGGTCATTCTGTGCGACGATGCCAGTAAAGACCACACAGTCAGGGTGGCCGGAGAATTGGGAATAAAACACATCATCATCCACGAAAAAAACAAAGGTTACGGCGGCAATCAAAAATCATTGTATAATAAAGCGCTTGATTTAGGTGGCGATATTGTCATCATGTTGCATCCTGATTACCAGTATACTCCATTACTGATACCTTCGATGGTCAATATCATCGGCGAGGGTTTATATCCTGTGGTTTTGGGTTCGCGGATTTTGGGAAAAGGGGCTTTAAAAGGAGGTATGCCTTTGTATAAGTACATTGCCAACCGTTTTTTGACGATGACACAAAACTTTCTGGTCCGTTACAAACTATCAGAATACCATACCGGATACCGTGCTTTCAGCAGGGAAGTCCTTGAATCTATCAGCTTTAATAAAAATTCTGACGACTTCATTTTTGATAATGAGATGTTGTCACAAATCATTTACAAAGGTTTCGACATTGCCGAAGTAACCTGCCCGACCAAATATTTTGATGAAGCATCTTCCATCAATTTTAAAAGAAGCACTCAATATGGCCTGGGCGTGTTAAGGGTTTCTTTGGTACATTGCCTGAATAAAATGGGTGTCATGAAGTCGGAGTTGTACCGATAGTATATTCAGGTATAAAATGTTGAAAGGTTAATATCAAATTTTTCTTATAATCGGTATGAATGATTATGGGAATTTCCAACTTATTTTCTGCAAACTACCCCATCAACAAAGCAAGGGCTTCCTCCACCTTTTTGTCCTGTATCAGTTCTGCTGCTTTGAGATGTAATGTTTCTTCTGAGGGCACTGAACTTCCAAAATGAATCAATCTGACTTCTTCTTTTGTTTTTTCATCCGGAAAAGCCAACAATGATGCCATCGCTGCAATCTGATTGCCGGTCAAAACCGAACTTTTTACGACCTTTTCAGGGAGTCCGTCAAAACCTAATGGTTTATCTGTGACCGATTGATAGATTTCCAGCAAAGCGTCACCACTCGCCCGGACATAATAATTTCTTCCCAATCTTCCCATGAGATCGAGTCTGTTTTGATCCAGTTTACCATCAGAAAACATATTTTCATCAATACTGATATGGACGACTTCACAAATGATGAGGTGACCCGCTCCACCGTGTTCTCCCAAAGTAATCACTTCCTTCACTACACATTCCATATTGACAGGAGATTCTTTGACGCCGGGAACATCAACGACTACAGACTCCTGAGGTGTGAGTCCTACTTTTTCAAACTCATTGACACTGGCATCAAACTCCACAGAAGCCAGGGACATCTGGCGGACGATCGGATAACTGACAGCATTGATCACCGCTTTTTTGGTCGCACGTACATTATGAAGGGTGTCTTTTGTGGAATTATCAGATACCTTTCTGTTGGAAGAAAAAACCAGTATAGGCGGATTCGAACTGAAAGCATTAAAAAAACTGTAAGGCGCCAGATTGAGATTTCCGTTTTCGTCCTTTGTACTCACAAAAGCAATAGGCCTCGGGGCTACGGAAGATATGATCAATTGATGCAAATCTTTTGTCGCCATCTCTTTGGGATTGAATCCTTTTTTCATTTGTTTTTTTGTTTTGTATAAAATCTAAACTGTATTCCCTTTCATTTTGTTGAACTGTCTTAATCTTTTTATAATGAATCTAAACTGGAACCGAATTCTCAATATCCTGATTGTCGTCCTGATATTGGTTTTTATTGGCAAAAAAATATACTTATATCCCAAACAAAAATCCGGAGAACAAGCACCTGATTTTACTGAAACAAAAGTTGACGGTCAACCCCTGACTTTATCTTCATTACGAGGCAATTATGTACTGCTGGATTTTTGGGGTTCCTGGTGCGGACCTTGCAGAAAAGAAAACAAGGAACTGACAAAGTTGTATTCCGACTTCAAAGATTCCGACTTCAACAATGCTTCCGCTTTTAAAATTGTAAGTATTGCTTTAGAAAAAAACAAAAATGGTGCAATCAAAGCCATTCAAAATGATGGTTTGTTATGGCCTGATCACCTGATTTTTGAAAATACCTTTGACAGCCCTGTAGCAATGATGTACAAAGTTCGCGAAATACCTCAAAAATATCTTATCAACCCGGATGGAATGATCGTTCTGGTCAATCCCTCCATTGATGAGCTACATGATTATTTGTCAAACCAGGTTAAAAAAGACGGAATTTATTGACATTTTTACCAATATTCGTCAAAAAAACATGACATTTTGGCGAAAACTAAAAATGGCAACAGATTTGATGATTATCAATATGCTAAATCAAATAAAACAATTTATGTCCGGAGAAAAGGATGCTTCAATACCTAAAAAAGGAAAAAAGGAAAAAAAAGAAAACGAAGACGTTTTGGAACAGGAATTACATCAGTTAAAAGTTGAATTGGAAGAAGCCAAAGACAAATACCTGAGGCTTTTTGCTGAATTTGACAATTATAAAAAACGAACCGTAAAAGAACGTTTTGATCTGATGAAAACAGCCGCACAGGAAACCATTGTCTCGATGCTTCCTGTTTTGGATGATTTTGACAGAGCTAAAAAAAGCGCTGATGACCCTAATTCACCTGAAGTATTTAGTGAAGGAGTGAGTCTTGTGTATCACAAACTCTATTCGACATTACAACATAAAGGTCTTCAGGAAATGGAATCCACTATGATGGATTTTGATCCGGAAAGACATGAAGCCATCACAGACATTCCGGCTCCGACAGAAGACTTGAAAGGTAAAGTCCTCGATACCGTAGAAAAAGGGTATCTGTTGCATGATAAAATCATCCGTTACGCCAAGGTAGTAGTCGGAAAATAATCATTTTAAGAAAAAAGAATGAAGAAGGATTTATATGAAGTTTTAGGTGTTGACAAAAATGCCGATGAAAGCACCATCAAAAAAGCGTACCGAAAAATGGCTATGCAATATCACCCCGACAGAAATCCGGATGATAAAGCAGCTGAAGAAAAATTTAAAGAAGCCGCCATCGCTTATGAAGTATTAAGTGATGCTGACAAAAAAGCCCGTTATGACCGATATGGCCATGCCGGATTGGAAAATATGGGTGGCGGAGGTCGCGGATTTTCAGGTGAAGGTATGAGCATGGATGACATCTTCGAACATTTCGGACATATGTTTGGAGATTCAGGTAGTCCTTTTGACAGCTTTTTTGGCGGAAGGTCGTCTTCAAGAAGTGGAGGAGGTCAGAAAGGGACCAATCTTCGTATCAAAGTGGCCCTTACATTGGAAGAAATCGAAGCCGGTGTCCGCAAAAAAATAAAAGTTAAAAAACAGGTCACGTGCAAATCCTGCAGTGGCTCGGGTGCTAAAGACAAAGGTAGCGTGTCCACTTGCGGTACGTGCAACGGTTCAGGTTATGTCCGCCAGATTAAAAGTACTTTTTTAGGTCAGATGCAGACCACTGTCGTTTGTCCCAAATGCAACGGAAGTGGCAAAAACATCACAGCACATTGTACAACTTGTCGTGGTGATGGTCGTACCATGGAGGAAGACATGATCGAAATCGACATCCCTGCCGGCGTTCAGGAAGGTATTCAACTTTCTGTAAGAGGAAAAGGCAATGCCGGTCAAAACGGCGGTCCGGCAGGTGATCTTCTGGTAAATATCGAAGAAAAACCTCATGACCACTTCACAAGAGATGGTAATAATATCATCTTCGACCTCTTTATAAATTTTGCCGATGTGGCATTGGGCACTAATGTCGAAGTACCAACTCTTACCGGGAAGGTTAAAGTTAAAATTCCTGCAGGTACACAATCCGGTAAAATCTTCAGATTAAAAGGTAAAGGACTACCTGCTCTTCAATCTTATGAGAAAGGTGACCAACTTATCCATGTAAATGTATGGACGCCAAAAACCATGAATGCTGAAGAAACAGCTTTGATGGAAAAACTGAAGACCATGCCGAATTTTAAACCAAATCCTGAAGCAGGGGAAAGAGGATTTTTTGAAAAAATGAAAGAGTTTTTCTCTTAATATCCATATTTCCTATTAATAAATTAAGAAATGCTGATATTTTATACCAAAATATCAGCATTTCTTTTTTCAGGGTAAATATATATTCTATGATAATGCGTTTGTCCTTATGAAATAATTTTGTTGTACTTGTCCTAAAAATAAAAGATTTTAATACTTTAGTGCTTTAAAACACTAAGTATGCTCCGAATCATTTTTTTTGGTATCTTAATATTCATTTTATCCTGTAATAAAACAGATAACACTTCAAAAAACAGACCCTTGGAAGCCTGGGTTTTCCGTTCTGTTTTGGACCAAAATCCCAGGATTCTCACAGTAGCCCTGCATGACAATCTTTGGGTATCCTATTTTACCAAAACAGGTTCACTATATAAAGCCTGGAAAGGAAATGTCATGTTTGACGGTCCGGTTTATACTACTGCTCATGGTCCTCAGCCTATTTCAGTCGGAGACAGCTATTTTGTCAATAAACATAAAAATCCATGGTTTGCGCTGAATTCTACAGGTGATACACTGTCGACAACTTTTCAATACAAAGGTCACAGGTTTGTAAACGGGCAGGTGGAATTAATGTATGCTCTTTCTGAAAAATCCTGGAAAAAACCCGTTTACCTTTATGAAAAAGTAGAACACCTGCAACCTGAATCAGGGCAAACCGTTTTTGAAAGAATATATACCACAGAAAACGTTCCGCAAGGCATTTCGATTTGTCAAAAAATCAACGTTTCCAGTATCGTTGCTGAAAATAAAATTTCAACTGACGGAAATTGGAAAGTCACCACTTCCGAAGATGTTTCTAAAGGAGATGTTACCTATAAAGATATTGACGGAGTGCTAACTTTAAAAAACAATTCCACCACTTTCTACAATACACAATTGATGCCAAACCCGATGATTCCGAATCAAAACGGAGCATTTGAAGAAGAAGAATCAACAGAAGAAGAAGTACCTGAAGGATTGGCTCTGATCGGACGCAGTGATTGTAAAACCTGTCACAACAAAACTTTAAAAACGATCGGACCATCATACACGGATATTGCCAAAAAATATAAAAATACACCGGAAAATATTGCCTTACTTGCCGGAAAAATCAAAACCGGAGGTTCCGGAGTTTGGGGAAATCAGGCGATGACACCTCACCCTGATCTTTCTGATGATGTCCTGAAAAAAATGACGTCTTACATTCTTAGCCTTCACCAACACACAGAAGAAGTAGAAAATACACAGGCAGCTTCCTTTGATATAGCACCGGTGTCGGGTTTAAAAGAAGACAATTTTATCCCAGGATCATTGGTAAAAATCTATGATATCAAACCTGCCGTCCAAAAAATGGCAGACATAAAAGTCGCAGGAAAACCAAAATTTGCAGGAATCATGGCCAATTTTGACAATATTTCCGGAGGTGATTTTAAAAATCTCGAAAATTTCTTTTACCTGCAAGCCAAAGGATTTCTGAAAGTGGACACAGCAGGAACCTACATCATTCAGGTGTGGAGCGATGACGGTTCTCAAATAACCCTCGGAGATCAAAAAATTCTGGACAATGACGGATTACACGGTACAGAATATAAAGAAATTACGCTCACCCTCAACAAAGGATACTATCCGTTTATTCTTGATTATTTTCAGGGTACCGGAGGCAAATTCCTCTCTTTCAACTGGAAAAGGCCGGGACACAAAGAATATGAAGTGATTTCACCGTTTAATATTTACCATACTGTGGATATGCGGGGTGACCTTCAGGGTTATTCTTTGCCTATGGCCGAAGTTTCCAAAATTCCGGGAGATCAATATGCTTTGCAGGATGTTCACCCTTCTTTTGACCTGTTTCAGGCGAGACCTGATGATTTCCAACCCAAAGTAGGTGGTATGGACTTCTTGTCAGACGGACGACTGGTCATCAGTACCTGGGATGCAGAAGGTTCGGTATACATTATTGAGAATGCACAAAGTGGCGAGCCATCAAAAATGAAAGCCAAAAGGATTGCCTTTGGTTTGGCAGAGCCCCTTGGATTAAAGGTAGTGGACGACACGATTTTTGTCATGCAAAAACAAGAGATCACAAAATTGGTAGATACCAACAAAGACGATATTATTGATGAATACCGCACGCTTTCTGATGCTTGGGATGTCTCAGCAAATTTTCATGAATTCGGTTTCGGCCTCGCATTCAAAGACGGATATTTTTATGCTACCCTGGCAACGGCCATCAATCCGGGTGGTGCCAGCACACAGCCTCAGATTCAACACAGAGGTCGCGTCGTAAAAGTAGACAGGAATACCGGTGAAACCAGTTTTATCGCTTCAGGTCTCAGAACGCCAAACGGAGTCGGTATCGGGTACAATGGCGAAATTTTTGTTTCTGACAACGAAGGAGACTGGTTGCCTTCTTCCAAAATATTGCATGTGAAAGAAGGTGCCTTTTTTGGAAGCCGGTCAGTGGATCCGGTAGGTACAAAAGACCTGGTGGAACAAAAACCTGTAGTTTGGTTGCCACAGGATGAAATCGGCAATTCGCCCAGTACGCCATCTTATCTGAATCTTGGCCCTTATAAAGGTCAGATGATCCATGGCGAAGTCACCAACGGAGGCGTAAAACGGGTTTTTGTCGAAGAAGTCAACGGCGCATTACAAGGTTGTGTCTTCAGATTTATTCAGGGTCTTGAAGCAGGCATCAACAGATTGGTTTGGGGACCTGATGGATCACTCTACGTAGGTGGTATCGGAAATCCTGGCAATTGGGGTCAAACCGGAAAATTGCATTACGGATTACAAAGATTGACGTATAATAAAAAATCCACCTTCGAAATGTTGAAAGTTGAAGCAAGAAGCAACGGTGTCGAAATAACTTTTACCGAACCGTTGACAGGCAGTGATGGTTGGAAAAAAGAAGATTTTGAGGTCAAACAATGGTATTACCTTCCAAATGAAAATTACGGCGGACCAAAAATGGATCTGCGAAATCTGGATATTGTTTCAACTACCTTGTCAGATGACAAAACCAGGGTTTTTCTCGAGTTGAAAGGTATGAAAGAAAATCATGTCGTTTATGTCCATCTGTTGAAAAACTTCATCAGTGCCAAAGGTTCTCAGCTTTGGAGCACGGAAGCCTGGTACACGATGAATCAGATTCCGAAAAATAAACCAGGTGTTAGTAAAAAAGCGCCTTCATTATTTTTGGATAATACCCTGACAGAGGAAGAAAAAAAGGCTGGTTGGAACCTTCTGTTTGATGGTCAAAAAATCTCTAATTTCAGAAACTTCCGCAAAAAAACCCTTGGAAAAGATTGGATTATTGACCAGAATGCCATTCATCTGAATGCAAAATTAAATACGGACGGACATTGGCAAACCAAAGATGGTGGCGATTTAGTCACTTTGGAAGAATATGAAAATTTTGAATTTACCATCGATTGGAAAATTGCAAATTGCGGCAATAGTGGCATCATGTATAATGTAGTTGAAAGTGACAAATATGATTACGTCTGGCAGACCGGTCCTGAAATGCAGATTCTGGACAACACCTGTCATCCGGACACCAAATATCCGACCCACAGAGCGGGAGATTTGTACGATATGATCGAATGTAAATATCCTTCTGTCAAACCTGCAGGTCAATGGAATACAGCACGTATTGTCAGTAATAAAGGATTGGTTACATTTTGGCTGAACGGTCACAATGTGGTTTCATTTTCTATGGCTGATCCCTCCTGGAAAGAAAGAATCGCAAAAAGTAAATTTAAAGACATGCCTGGTTTTGGCCTTGCTAAAAAAGGAAGAATCTCCTTACAGGATCATGGCGACAAAGTATGGTTCAAAAACATCAAAATCAGAAAAATCTAAAATTTATAGTACCCATGTCTAAGTTAGTACAATACTTTTTTATTAGTGTCCTTTTTTTTCTGTCAGTTTTACTGAACATCGGTTGTTCGCAAAAGCTTAATCCTACGGTTTCTGATACCAAAACAAAAAATCCATTTGTTTGGGAAAACAGCACCATCTATTTTCTGTTGACAGACCGATTTTATAACGCAGATAAAACCAATGATTTCAAACCTGATGTGACACCTGCTAAGCTTCGTGGTTATGAAGGCGGAGACATCAAAGGAATAACGGCAAAAGTTGAAGAAGGTTATTTTAACAAATTAGGAGCCGATGTATTATGGATGACTCCTTTGGTTGAAAATATATCCGGTTTTGTCGATGAAGGCACCGGAATAAGTTTTGGTTTTCACGGCTATTGGATCAAAGACTGGACAGCGATTGATCCAAGATTAGGAACAAAAGAGGATGTGCGTAATATGGTAAAAGCTGCTCATGATAAAGGATTAAAAGTAATCATGGATGTAGTCATCAATCACACCGGACCTGTTACCGAAAAAGATCCGGTTTGGCCTACCGATTGGGTACGAACAGGCCCGATATGTTCATATAAAGATTATAAAACGACGATAGAATGTACATTGGTGGATAATCTGCCTGACATTTTAACAAATACAACAAAAGAAGTGGACGTGCCCAAACACCTTCAGGATAAATGGAAAAAAGAAGGTCGATGGGAACAGGAAATGTCTTCTCTTGACACATTTTTTAAAAGAACAGGATATCCTAGGCTTCCACATTATTATATTATCAAATGGATCACGGATATGATCATTGAATTTGGTATCGACGGCTTCAGGGTGGATACCGTAAAACATGTCGAAGAGTCTGTATGGAAAAGTCTGAAAGAAGAAGCTGAAAACGCATTTGAAGTGGCTAAGAAAAAATTTCCAACAGAATTACCCAAAGAAGAATCCTTTTTTATGTTGGGCGAGCTCTATGGTTACAACGCAGCAAACGGACCTTTATACGATTTTGGCGATACTGAAGTTGATTATTATGCTCATGGTTTTGATGCTTTGATTAATTTTGGTTTTGTAACGGATGCAAAACTTTCGTACTCCGACTTGTTCAAAAAGTATGATGAATTACATCGAAAAAATACCGGTGGCCAAAAATTTGTTCATTATGTCAGTTCTCATGACGACGGCAATCCTTTTGACAAAAAACGAGAAAAGGTGTTGGAATCAGGCACAAAATTATTACTGACGCCGGGGATGGCTCAAATATATTACGGTGACGAAATTGGCAGAACACTCACTGCAGAAGCAAAAGGTGATGCACAATTAAGGTCATCTATGGATTGGAAAAGTTTTGAAGAAAACGACAAAATGATATCACTGGATCATTGGCAAAAGTTGGGACAGTTTAGAAAAAATAATCCCGCTGTGGGAGCCGGTAGTCATGTGAACATTGATAAAAATGTTTTCGGCAGAATATATCAAAAAGGAAAAATTAAAAACACCGTGGTTTTTGCCTTGGATCAGCAAAGAGGTGAAAAATCGATTCCAGTTGGTGGACTTTTTAAAGATGGTGAGGAATTATATGATTATTATTCCAAAGGGTACACAAAAGTCGTAAAAGGAATGGTAAAAATCAACAATCCTTTTCATATTGTTCTGTTGGGAAAAAAGAACCCTTAATTTTTGTCATTGCCCTTTCAGGAGTTACTTTTTAATCCAGAATGGTCAATGTTTCAAAAATGGTTTTATCGCCAGCAGGAAGGTATAATCTGACAGAAAGTATATAAACTCCCGACTGTAGTGACGAATCGGAAAGATTCCACCCGTTTTGATAATCATTGGCAGACAGGTTTTTTCCTGAAAAAGAAAGGTTGCCCCATCTGTCATAGACATCCACATCGTAAGCGCTGATATTTTTGCCGTAAACGGTAAAAAATGAATTTTCAGCTGAAATACTTTGTTTTCTTACAACATTCGGTAGAAAATATTCGGAATAAAAGTTTTGGACTTTAACGGTATCTTGCGATTTACATCCGATATCATTAGTAAGTAAAAGCGTGTAGGTACCTGAGGGTATTTGGTTTACGTCAATGTTTCCTGCAACAGTAGTTTCTGCCATTCCGGACAATGGTCCCTGCCACATTACCATAAATTTGTTGCCTGATCCACTCACTTGTATCGTAAATGCACCATTGTCATCTGTTTCAGACGTATTAGGAGATAACTCAATGCCTTTCACAGATAATTGATGTACAAATATTTGCGTTTTAGCTTCTGAAACACATAAAAAGGAAGGACCCGGTGTAAAAATCAATTCTGTAAATCCTGATTGAGATGACGGATTAAAATAATATTCACCGTCTTTTATTTCAACACCTTTACCACTCCAGCTGCCTGAAAATCCATGTTGCTCTGTTGGAAGTTTTATAAGATCATCCTCTTTACAAATGACACCCGGATCATCTAACACAGGAACCTCTGGCTGAACAACCACAACTTCGACATTGTATTCTGACTTACATCCTGTATTGTCCCGGATGACGACTGTATACATACCACTATTTGTCAATTGTATATCCGGGATCAAAATCATACCGGAAGCACCCGAAAAACCGGAAGGACCAGACCAACTGTACGTATTACCACCCTGAGCTTCGAGAGTCAGGGAATTGCCCAAACAAACCGGATCAGGTTGTTTTACGTTTCCGATGGTCGTAAGTTCTACAACTATTTCTTTTTCAATAACACAATCACTCGTAAATATTTGCACCCTATAAATTCCTTCCATATCTTTGGTAGCGGAAGGAATGGAAGGATTTCTCTCTGTACTTGTAAAGTTATCCGGACCTTCCCAAATATAAGACAAGCCTTCAGAAATGGTAAACTGAATGGTTTTTCCTTCACAAACCGGTGAATTAACTTGTATACTTCCACTTGAAATCAGCATAACATCAACAGAAGAAGTAGCTGTACATCCATAAGAATCCGTAACCGTGAGCGCATAAACACCGGCATTCACACCAGCAAAATCTGTAATGGAAGGACTATTTGCCGCACTTAAAAAATTATCAGGTCCTGACCATTGATATAGCAGAGTCAAATCTTCAGGTAAAAGCATCAATGTATTGCCTTCACATAAAGGCGCATTAGTAGTAAATACTGCATTGGGCTTGTAATCCAAAGTACACCAAAGCAAAAAATTGCCTTCAAAAACCAAATCAGCATTGTCTAAAAAATTATGGCCGTTTTCATTTGTATTTTCATTAAATACGGTCTTACAAAAACTTCTGTATGATGGTGGAAAACAACCAAAAAAAGCATTATTTTGAAAATATATTCTCCTTAAAGACAGAATATTGCCCAAAGTAGAAGGCAGGGTACCTGAAAAATTATTATTTTGACATTGAAAATTCTGTAATTTGGTAAGTTTACCCATATCGTCAGGAAGTGATCCGGTAAAAAAATTATTATTTAATAATAAATTTTCCAGATTTATCAGGTTTGTCAGTCCTGCAGGTAAGTCTCCTGTCATTTGATTAAAAGAAAAAATCAAAGTAGTCAATTGTTGCAAAGTATTCAAAACACCTGGAAAAGAACCGGATATCTGATTATTATTTGCCACGATTCTCCTCAAATCTGTGAGGTTAGCCGTTTCAACCGGTATCACACCCGATATTTGATTGTCATTCAACCAAAGTTCTCTCAGTTTTGTGAGGTTTCCTATTGTAGATGGAATACTTCCTGTAATTCTGTTTTCGTTCATATACAAAAACTGAAGGCTGGTGAGCTGACCAATTTCGGGAGGAATCGCACCGGAAATTAAATTTTGTGAGATGGATAAAATTTTTAGTTTCGAAAGATTACCGATAGAAACCGGTATTGAGCCACTAATTTTGTTTTGAGACAAAATGAGCTCCTCCAGATTTTCTATTGATCCGATGTTTAATGGCAACGAACCTGTGATAGTGTTTTGATTCAGCAGGATTTTGGTAACATTTTTTAAATTACCAAAGCTTGAAGGAATTTTCCCGGTAAAATAATTGATGCTTAGATTCAGGATTTTTAACTTAGACAACTGACCTATTTCAACGTTCAGCGGACCTCCGAATAAATTACTTGACAAGTTTAATACCTCAAGATTTTCCAATTGACTCAAACCTACGGGAAGTGAATCAGTATTGTTCCCTATAGTCAGATTGTTGTCATTGAGTTGTAGTTTGACAATTTGTCTCAGCTGAGTGATTTCGTCCGGCAATGGTCCCCGCAGTTTATTTGAATTCAGGTTGAGTTCTGTAACACATCCTTCGGTATTGACGACTACACCATACCAGGTATTTAAGGGAAAACCTGATATCAACCAGTTGGTTTTATTTGTCCAATCAGATCCATCGGTCTCATTATAAAGCCTGACAAGAACCAAAGAATCCCGGGTTCTGTCACATTGACTGATGAGGATGTAATTAAAGGTTGTCAAACCAAAAATCATTAAAAAAGAAAATATTTTTTTCAAAAACACCTTAGATACAATCATTATCAGTTTTATGATATTAGA
Source organism: Saprospiraceae bacterium (assembly GCA_022842725.1). Taxonomy (GTDB): domain Bacteria; phylum Bacteroidota; class Bacteroidia; order Chitinophagales; family Saprospiraceae; genus OLB9. The sequence goes on along the minus strand of JALHOZ010000005.1, from coordinate 41,797 downwards.
ACAGCTAAAAAATGGTTACAACATTCGGCAAAAAGCGGAGAATATTAAAAAAAGGAAATCAAAACTGACTTTCATTTATTCTTCATTCGAACCTCAAATGTAAGATATCTTTTAATGTTTTGACAAAAAATTAAATCTTATGTATCTCTACAGACAAATAGAACAGTTTATTTTCAATTTTTCAAACATAAGCCAATGGATTATTCGGTTTCTAAAAACCTGAAACCGACCCTTGGCACATTTTCAATTTTCAATTTTGGGTCAGGAGCTAAAAATTTTCTCAATCTGGAAATAAAAACATCAAGACTCCGACCCAAAAAATAATCATCTTTTCCCCAAAGGGCTATCAGAATTTCACTTCTTTTAATCAGACGGTTTTTATTTTTAATAAAAAATATCAACAAATCCACTTCTCTTCCCGTGAGTTTGACGGTGTGATCTCCGTGAAAGAGGGCAAGTTCGTTGGGATCCAACCGAAAATCGCCGATGTTGTACACGGGTTGATCTTCCGTTTTTTCGATTATATTTCCTTTCATTCTTTTCATAAAAATATTCACTTTCAGCAGCAACTCATCGATACTGAATGGTTTAAACAGATAATCATCACCACCCAACTGCAGTCCCTCCAGTTTGTCTTCGAGTTGTGATTTTGCAGAAACAAAAATGACCGGAATGTTTGGGTTCTTTTCTCTGATGACTTTTAATAATGAAAACCCATCCATTTTGGGCAACATAACATCCAGGATGGCAATATCATATTGAAATTTCAAAAAAGCCTGATGTGCGTCTGCGCCGTTAGCAAAATGGTGAACATCATGCCCTGCGATGGTCAGACAATCTTTCACCACAAAACTAAGATTTTGGTCATCCTCAACATAAAATATTTTTGCCATACATTCAGCTTATAGGGATTATGATTTTAAATGTGGTGCCTTTGGTTGGTTCACTTTGAACCTCGATTTTCCATCGGTGTGCTCTGATGATCTGTTTTACATAATACAAACCCAGACCAAAACCCTTGACATCGTGTTTATTTCCCGTTGTCACCCGAAAAAACTTCGTAAATATTTTATTTAGGTCCTTTTTGGAAATACCCATACCATCATCTTTGATGGTGAGTATCACGGAATGTTTTGTTTCCTCAGCCTTTATCAGAATAGTAACCTCTTCATAAGAATATTTTACAGCATTTTCTATAATATTGTGAATGATGTTTGTAAAATGAACAATATCTCCTTTTATAAAATAAGATTGTCCTCCAAAATCCTTTTCGAACTCTACTTTTTTTCCAAAATCAATACTTGACAACGTATGAATTACCTGATCCACCACTTCACCGACTGATATTTCTGTATAAAACAATTCAAACTCCTTTTTTTCAAGTGTGGAAACGTGCAAAACTTTTTCGACGAGGGCATTGAGTCTTTGAACCTCATCGCCTATAATACCTGAATAGGAAGCGATTCTTTCCGGATTTTTGGATATATCAGGTTCTGAAAACACTTGTTGTATTAATGAAATCGTTGAAATAGGGGTTTTAAACTCATGTGTCATATTATTGATAAAGTCTTTCTGAACCTGTGAGACTGATTTTTGATAAAAAACAACAAATAATGCATAAACAAAAAATAAAGTTACAAAAACAAGAACCGCTGAAGTAATCATCCACATCGGAATGTTGTTCATAGAAATAATCGGATAATGAGGAAAATGTATACTAAAATAATAGTCCAATCCTTCAAATTTGGGTAAAACATCCAAAGTCATGACCTTTTGTGGTTTTCTTTTTTGAATGTAATTGCAATAAACCATGGTATTATCTTCACAGCTGTAAATGCTGTATTCGACATCCTGATTGATATTAAAATAATCAAAGGTTGTGATCAGATAATGATCAAGCAAAGTAGCGTCAATTTCACTGTTGACTTCGACGATATAATGTCTTGGGTTGACTTTGATGACAGGATTTTTTTGCAAAAACTGAGTTTTATTTTTGGCACTAATTTTTTCAGCTACCTGCCTTAACGCAACGGTGACGGTATGCTCAAACTGACTTTCAGTAACATGGTACGCCTGTCTGACCCAAAATATCTGAATCACAAAAACAAAAACGATGGCAACTATGCCCAGAACAGTCAGAATTTTGATATGACTTTCTTTCATTTTATGAATCTATAAAACAAAACTACAAAAATAAAATCAGTCTTTGGTTCATGTAAATTGCTTAACATGCAGATAACAAAAAACGATTACGTATACCGGGAAATTTTTTTGCTGCTTTGAGGAAGCAATTCGAGCGTAAGTTCCCAAAGAGTTTCGTATGGCACAATTTCAACAAACGCAGAGTTTTCACTCAATACATATGGTGAGGATATCATCTTTTCGTATAAACTTTTTGTATACGTTACCGTCAATTGACGGTTAAAATTTGCTTTTTCCGCTGCGATCAACATTTTGATAAAACAATTTGATCGCATAGACTCATCCCTGTTCAGGTATCTGAATGAATATTGTCTGAGGCCGTCTATTTTATCGAAAACTTTATCCCATTTTTTATCCAGAAAATAAAACAACATCTGAACAATGATAATGGATATATTTTGTCCGGATTTGTCTTTTGAAAAAAACGGAACGCTGTTTAAAAATTTTGTAAGCACAAAACTATCATTAACTTTGACATCCATGTTTTCAGGATTTACCTTTCCCGCACGGATTAAAAAATGAATGTAAGCAGAACGTATTAACCATTCCTCCTTATCTATTTCGAGTTTTAGCCTGGCCTTTGTGTCCAAATAAACTTTATACAGCGCTTCATAATTCTTTTGAATGGTATAAATTATAAACTCAAAACTCTTCAACCTTACCCACATTCTGGTACCCACGGTCACCAACGCAAAGGTTTCCTGCAGAATTACAGAAGCATCATGCGGCATCCCTTTATATATATAGGCATTGATGATATTGACATTATTGTTGACCACTCCTCTTATATCTTTAATATCTTTGGATAAAAAGTATGCTTTGCCGGATTCTGCGATGTTGATTACCTTATCATATTCTTTAACTGTCAAATAATAAAATGCCAGAAGATCATAGGTATAAAATTTAATAGAATAAGAATCAAATCCGGAATGTATTTCTTTTACTTCAGATATAAGGCTGTCTAATACTTCGAGATTTTTATTGACGATTCCCGATCGATTGGTTTGATACAGATGCGAAATTTCCGCATTGATAGCATAGATATGATTTTCTTTTGAAAAGAGAACCTCATTTATACGAAATTCATCTTTATACAATAACATTTTATATTTATTTGGAACTACGAATGCATAATGTGTATATAAATTTTTGGCTATTAACATGGTATATAATGTATACTCCCATTGTTTGGATAGTTTAAAAAGTTTTTCAAACATTTTTATGGATAAAACCCTTTCATTTTTTTCCAACAAAATCGAAGCAACAATAAATTTTCTTTGGATATCAAAAAGTTTGTTCAGACGATTGGTGATGTTTTCTTTTTTACCACTGTCTACCAATATACGATTGAATAATTCCTGGTACAACCGTGATTTCAGAACACCATAATAGTTATTGTTTTTTTTGCCTTTAAAAAAAAGAGACTTCAATTCTTCTTCTGTCGACTGAATATTTGTACGAATTGTATTTTCAAACTCACGGACCTTACTCTCATGGATTTGCTCGGTTTGCCCCTTTAATTTGTCTGACAACTTTAAAAGCACTTTGAGTTCGTCCATTGGTATCCTTTTATAGAAACATAAAATAATGATTAATAACACTTTATATGAAATACTTATACAAATACATCAATTCGTACTGTGTAATTTATGAATAAGAAATGTATCTTGTCTTCATTCAAAACCTGTTACCTTTGTAAAAATTTTGAAAATTTATTTGAATTATACGACAAATATATAAATTTCTTGCTATTAATTAACCTTTCTTTGGTTAAATAATTTTATCTATCTACTTGATTTTGTATCAGTTACTGTTGATACCTGTCATTTTATTGCCCGTTTAATTTGTAATATAGCCGACATTTTTGTTATCGGGGGGTCGAATAATACACACTACCTTTGTGTCAGAAAACCAGTCAAATAATATTTTAACCCCTTAAAACAAAAAACATGGAACTTTTAATCGCATTCTTCAGAGCCCTTTTAGCAATTATCATTGATGAAAATGAGGGATATTAGTAGTTTGACCAGTTCAAGCACAACTATATAACTTTTTTAATAACCCCAAAATCAAATCATCATGGAAACTTTAGTAGCAATCATAGAAAATTTATTGGCCATCATTATTGATGAGAACGAAGGTTATTAGTCCTTTTTCCGATTCCTTTTTCAAAACCAACTTTTAATAACCCCAAACCTAAACCAAATGGAAACTTTAGTTGCAATCATAGAAAATTTATTAGCCATCATTATCGATGAGAACGAAGGTTATTAGTTTTCTCAAAATAAATACATTGTCATATATCCTAAAACCCTGATAATGTGAACAATCTTTAGAATTAAAGAGTAACCATTTAATCGGTCAGTACCGAATTTGCAGACAAAAACGTAGGATTTTAATCCTCAAACATAAATAAACCAGATTTTTTTCTTAAAAAGAATCAATTTTAAAGATAAATAGATTAACGAATTGAGTGATTTTATTCACAATAAAATTTATTAATGTATTTATTTTCAATACTTTACAATGCTATTTTGTATAGAAATGATAATATTTCTATGTAATTTTTCTATTTACTAAGTTATAGTACAGCTATCGTTATGGTCTTACCTTTGTATTGTAATTAGGAAAAGATCAAGTGGCTTGAATTATAAGGTGTGGATGAAAGTAACGTATTTGGGTCAAAGTTTGTGATAAAAAGGAAAGATTTATCACATATTAAAGTAAGCACTTTTGACTTAAATCATTAATAGAGACAAATACTGTTAATATAGGTAGGGAGAGCTGGCCAACTTTTAACGGGTGGTTGCGTTCGGCTCCCCTTTTTTTATTTCCCTTTTTTTAAAAAGATTATAATTGATCTTCCAATTATTCTTAAGGTCTGATACGATCATAATCATTCAGTTGCTATTATAACCAACTATACACAATGTTGAGCCTCCTGCATGTTTGAATTAATACGCAAGAAGTTTTTGCAAGACATGAGCAACTTTGTCTGCATCAGGCAACATGCGTCTTTCTAAAATCTCATTTAATGGAATCGCCGGCATATTTTCAGCGCCCAGGGTCAAAACCGGTGCATCAAGATATTCAAAACAGTTTTCCTGAATTCTTGCAGCTATGCTTTGAGCAAACGTATTATGTACAGGCTCTTCCGTGAGTACCAGAATCTTATGATACTGTTTTGCTTTTGTGAATATCAGTTCTTCGTCCAAAGGATATAATGTCCGCAAATCCAGTATTCCTACTTTTCCCGGAAATGAATTGGCAGCTTTCAAAGCCCAATGAACGCCCATACCATAAGTGACAATCAATATTTTATTAGAAATTTTTTCATCAGCTTCAAGGGTCATGTCCCCTTTACCGAAAGGTAAAATATAATCTTTGTCCGGCAATACTCTTTTGGCGGTTTCTGTTCCTTTGACCTTAGACCAATACAACCCTTTGTGTTCCAACATGACCACAGGGTTCGGATCATAATAAGCCGCTTTCATCAATCCTTTAAAATCAGCTCCGTTGCTGGGATAGGCTATCTTAATGCCCCGGATATTGGTCAGAACAGATTCCACACTGGAGCTGTGAAAGGGTCCACCGCTTCCGTAAGCTCCGATCGGAACCCGCAAAATCATACTGACCGGCCATTTTCCATTGGACAAATAACAACTTCTGCTTACTTCGGTAAATAATTGGTTGAGTCCGGGCCATATATAATCTGCAAATTGTACTTCAACTATAGGTTTTAATCCAACTGCAGACATACCTACCGTACTTCCAACAATAAATGCTTCCTGAATCGGTGTATTAAAAACCCTTTGGTCACCAAACTTTTGTGCCAATGTAGCTGCTTCCCTGAAAACACCGCCCAATCGTCCTCCAACATCCTGTCCGTACAAAAGACATTCAGGATGATCTTCCATCAGTTCCTGGACAGCAACCAAAGCACTATCGACCATGACCGTCTCAACTCCGTCCTTTGGTTCGCGGATACCAAGTTCTTCAGTGATTGGTGTCGGAACGAAATCATATAAAAACAAATCTTCAGGTTTGGGATCTTCAGCTTCTCTTGCTTTCAAAAGATCCTGTCTGACGCCTTCCAATGCCTGGGATTCAATCTCCTGAAGCTGAGATGGTGTATATCCGTTTTCCAACATTAAGCTAACCATTTTTGGAAAAGGATCACTCAATTTATCATCTTCCAGATCATCGCGATACCATTCTTTACGAACGCCTGAAGTATGATGATTTAACAACGGAACGCGCGCATGCAACAAAAAAGGCCTTCGTTCTTCTCTGATTTGACTTAAAATTTTTTGAATCGTCAGATAACAGGTTTCAAAATCACTTCCGTCAATCGAAACTGCCTCAATACCCGGAAACCCTTTTGCATATTCATACGCATTCATGGCCCGGATCTCTTTGGCCGTAGCTGAAATATCCCATTCATTATCCTGAACAAAATATAAAATCGGAAATTGTCTTAAAGCGGCCATTTGTAAAGCCTCGGCAATTTCTCCTTCCGTCATGGCCGCATCACCTATAGAACATACCGCTACTGCACCTTTGTCATGAGGCATTCCTGTTTTTTCTTTGTATTGCAATCCCATAGCAATTCCCGTCGTCGGAATAGCCTGCATGCCTGTTGCAGAAGATTGATGCGGAATTTTGGGTTTGTCCTCATCTCTTAAACTGGGATGACTGTAGTAGGTCCTTCCTCCGGAAAACGGGTCATCCCGTTTTGCCAAAACCTGTAACATAAGGTCAAATGGTTTCATTCCTATACTGAGCAACAAAGCGTCGTCTCTGTAATATGGAGCTACATAATCGATGGGGAGAAGCTGCAGACCGAGTGCAATCTGAACTGCTTCGTGACCTCGGGATGTAGCATGTACGTATTTTGAAACCCATTTAAAATTTTCTTCATAAACTTCTGTCATGGATTTTGCCTGACATATAAGCGTAAATGCATGAAGCAGAATCGATTTGTCTATTGGATGGTTCATTTGGCAAAGGTACAACCTGCGGCATCATTTGCCAAACTTACCCAAAAAAATGATTTACATTTTGAACAACTTTTGACAATATATTGTGATGTCAAATGGTTCAGAATCACTAATTTTGAGCTTTGTTATTAAATATTTAAAATGAAAACTTCGCTTCACTTTGTAATTGTTCTGATCCTTATTTTGTCAATCTCAGGATGTAACAACAAATCTCAAAATGCACCGGGAACATCCACAACTCCGGAAAATTCTTTAGTTACCGATGAAAAAGGAAAAACCTTGTACCAGGCTTGCAGAGCTTGCCACGGCGAAAAAGGGCAAGGCATGGAAGCCCTGCATGCACCGGCTCTTTCCCATCAGGAAGACTGGTATTTGAAAAGACAATTATTAAATTTCAAAAACGGGTTGAGAGCTTACCACGAAAAAGATATGTATGGCAAACAAATGACACCGTTTATTAAAAATCTGAGTGAAGATGACATAGAACAATTGGTGTCATTTATTTCAACATTTCCACACGAAAAAGCGGCTTCCAATATAAGAGGGGACATCAATAACGGAAAAGCAGTATATACCAAACTATGTGTTGCCTGCCACGGTCCTCAGGGAGACGGAATGATCGCTATACAATCTCCCAAACTGAAAGGATCTCAGGATTGGTATCTCAAACAACAATTACAAAATTATGTCAATGGCATCAGAGGTACACACCCGGATGATGCTTTTGGCTCACAAATGATTCCGATTGTCAAACAATTGAACGGAGAAAAAGACATCGAAGATGTAGTCACTTACATCATGTCTTTATAGGCTATTTTTTTGGGCTATATTTTTTTGTGAATTAAAAGGGATCAGAGGATTGACTATAACCTCAAAATTTTCTCAATAGAGATTTTAAAAATTTTGCAATAATAAACGGGTAGCTCCGTTTATGTAAAATCTTTATAATTCAACATATCTTTTTTCAAAAATTTTAAAATTAACAAGTTTATGAATCAAATACCTGTTTTTATTTTTCTTTGCGGATTCTTTGTTATGTCAATAAGCCGGGTTTCCGGTCAGGACCAATTAATAGCTAAGCAATATACTATCAAAAAATGGGAAATTTCAGCCGCATTAAACAGCAATATTTCTTTCAGAAATTGGGAAGATCTACCTGATCCGAGAAGCTTTAATACCTTTCCCAACATTCTTTCGAAAGTCGGATATGGTTTGACTACTCGATTGAATTACAATCTGAATGATACCTGGTTTTTAAGTTTTGCCGCAGATTATTTCCAACGGAACAATGCTACAGAAACACAAGGTCATTTATTAATATTGGATAAGGACGGAAACCGTGTTGTAGTAAGATGTAATGCTATAGATCAAAAAATACAGCAGATGATGATTGGCGCAGGCGTTGGCTATCGTATTTTACACAATCTGTCTCTGCAGGTTTCTCCTTATGTTCAATTTGATATAACAAATCAAAAATATAAAATTTGTGATTTCACTGAATGGAATGATGAGCCCGTATATGAAAAATCTGTTGATTTTGGTGTCTCCCCATCTTTGGTTTTTCATCATAAATGGTTGTTATTACATCTAACTTATCATCAAGGACTAACTTTTTCCAACAAAACCACATTTACTGACGAACAAGGAGTCGAAATCGGTGGTTTTGGCATCAGAAACCAATTGCTGTCACTAGGTGCGGGCGTTCGGTTTTGATAAATTCTTTTAGATTTTTTCAGGTTTTCTAAGAAGATACGGAGCACAGTTTACCAATGTTCAGGCTACTTCTTTGGCTTTTTTTCCGATCATTCTGTTGAAAAAACGTTTTTCAAATTCCCAAAAAAATGAAAACTGGCCAAAAATAAAGCCATAAATCAACAAAATAACGTTGTAAACCGGCAAAATCAGGATGTAGTATAAGATACTGAACCAAACCGGATAATCTCCATCCGTAGCAAAAAGGGACATTATCGGTTTTTTAATTAAAAGCACAGTGGTTCCCGTAAGGGCAAAAACCAAAAGTACTACGACTACCTGCCCTATGTTTTTAAGTTTCCACCGTGCTTTTAATCTTTCTAACATAACAAAGTATACAATGATAATAAAAAATGGTTCAAAAAAGGGAAAATACTTATTTAGCAATCACTTCATAAGTTTTGAATGAAGACTTCATTGGAGGCTCTTCTCCCCTTTCTTTTGCCAGTCGCAGGTCTTCGAATCCCCTTTTATGTCCTTCGAGAAATGCTTCAGATTTTGTCCAATCCTGAAATGCTTCCTCACTAGACCAATGACTGACAATCAGGTAATCGCTACCGTCATTGGGTCGGAGAACTTCCATAAACTCAAAACCGGGCATCAGGTCGATCGCTCCTTTACGTGTGGCAAATAATTCTTCAAACCGCGGTTTGTAATGGTCCTTGCAGGAAATGTAATTGATGGCTACAAATTTTTTTTCGCTCATATGATAAAATTTTGACAAAGGTAACTCTTATTTAGATATAGTCTAATTTAACATAGTGAAAAATTTATGATTTTTGTCATCTCTTTACATTTTGATGTTTTTTTAAAAAAAGTAAACCCCCGGTTCTGAATTTGTTATTGAACCACGGAAAATAAAAACCAAACGCCATTTGATTTGTTACAAAACCAATGAACCAATTATGAATCATCCAAGATTATATAATTTATTAAGCTCAGGTATAAACATCAGTGTTGTACCCAAATTTATGCCTGTGGAATCTAATCCATCCATTGGTAAATACATTTTTTCATATGAAGTTCGCATAAAAAATACCAGAAAAAACACTGTTAAATTACTCAGCCGCCATTGGTTTATCTACGAAAGTATACTGATTCAAAGAGAAGTTCAGGGAGAAGGAGTGGTGGGAGTTCAACCGGAAATCATACCCGGCGATACTTTTTTATACACTTCGTGGTGCCCGATCAATTGTCAGGTAGGAAAAATGAACGGAACTTATGAATTTGAGGATTTAGTCACCAAAGAAAAGTTTTTTGTAGACATACCGGAATTTATATTGGTTGCTGATTTTGTACTGAACTAAAAATTCTGTTTTCAACAAAAATTTTGTTTTTCCAACCCATGTGCCCAAATTTACAGCTGAAGGAATGTTAACGGATTGAAAACGACAAACCGTAGTTTTGGAAATTTTCCTACTTTTGCGGCTTAATTTCAATACATGATTTCAATCGATGGTTTAACCGTAGAATTTAGCGGCAAAACACTCTTCAGTGACATTTCCTTTTTCATCAACGAAAATGACAAAATTGCCCTGATGGGTAAAAACGGTGCCGGTAAGTCCACCATGATGAAAATTATCGCGGGTTCACAAAAACCTACCCGTGGTAATGTGAGGGCTCCCAAAGATGCGGTTATAGCCTATTTGCCTCAGCACCTGCTAACAGAAGATGAAAGTACCGTGTTTGAAGAAGCTTCCAAAGCATTTCAACATGTTTTTGAAATGCGTGACCAAATGGAAAACTACAATAAAGAGCTGGAGACAAGGACAGATTACGACTCCGATGATTATATGAAACTGATTGAAAAGGTTTCAGAACTCGGTGAAAAATATTACGCTCTTGACGACGTCAATTTTGATGCTGAAGTGGAAAAAACTTTGTTGGGTCTGGGATTTTTACGCGAAGATTTTAACCGGCCTACATCAGAATTTAGTGGTGGATGGAGAATGCGTATTGAATTGGCCAAAATCCTGTTGAAAAAGCCTGACCTCATCCTGTTGGATGAGCCGACAAACCACATAGATATTGAATCTGTCATTTGGCTGGAAGATTTTTTAGTCAATAAAGCCAAAGCTGTAATGGTCATATCACACGACAAAGCGTTTATCGACAACATTACCAACAGGACTATTGAAGTCACCATGGGTAAAATATACGACTATAAAGCAAATTATTCGCATTACCTGCAATTAAGAGAAGACCGGAGAGCTCATCAGATCAAAGCTTACAAAGAACAACAAAAAGTGATTGCGGAAAGCAAAACATTTATTGAAAGATTCAGAGGCACTTATTCAAAGGCAAATCAGGTGAATTCTGTAGAAAGAATGCTTGAAAAAATGGAATTGGTAGAAATCGATGAAATCGACACTTCCGCATTAAAACTCAGGTTTCCACCGGCCATCCGTTCCGGTGACTATCCGGTCATCGTAAACCATTTGTCAAAAAGTTATGATGACCATGTTGTTTTTCAGGATGCGTCCATGACGATTGAAAGGGGACAAAAAGTCAGTTTTGTCGGAAGAAACGGAGAGGGAAAATCTACCATGGTCAAAGCTATCATGGGACAAATCAATTTTGAAGGCACCTGTCAGTTGGGACACAATGTAAAAATCGGCTATTTTGCCCAAAATCAGGCCTCTCTTCTGGATCCTGAAAGAACGGTTTTTCAGACCGTTGATGATGTTGCTGAAGGAGAAATCCGAACTCAATTAAAGACTATCCTGGGTTGTTTTATGTTTTCAGGTGACGACATCGATAAAAAAGTCGGTTTTCTTTCCGGAGGAGAACGAACCAGACTCTCCATGGTCAAATTGTTGTTAGAACCGGTTAACTTTCTTATTCTCGACGAACCCACCAATCACCTGGATCTTAAGTCCAAAGAAGTACTGAAAGAAGCTTTGCTTGCCTTTGACGGAACCTTGATACTGGTATCCCACGACAGAGATTTTCTTCAGGGTCTTGCTGAAAAGGTATTTGAGTTCAAAAACAAAAGAGTCATCGAACATTTCGAAACCATTGATGATTTTTTAATTCGCAACAGAATGGAAAGTTTGAAAGAAATTGAAAAAAAATCATAACCCAACATTGACGTAGCGAATACGGTTACTTTTGAGCAGCAAATTTAATAGCAGACGGATCCCACGATTTGAAGCCAAAAATTGTTGGTAACACTTCTTCCGGACTATCTACAAACGACCACATATCGAGGTGTCTTCCATCCATAAAATGTTCGTCAACACATTGTTGCAACATCATTTTTAAGGGTGCGTAATAATTGTTTGTATTCAGGATAACAATTGGTTTTGTAAACAAACCTAACCTTTTGAGTGTAATCGCTTCCAATAACTCCTCTAATGTACCACTCCCACCAGGTAATGCTATGATTCCGTCGATATTTTCAAGAAATTTGGCTTTTCTTTCGTGCATAGTATCTGTAAACTCAAAATCAGTAACTTTCCTGTGCGCCCATTCGATTTCATTCATAAATTTGGGCATGATGCCTTTTATATTACCGCCCCTTTCAATAATAACATCTGCCAGTTTTCCCATCAGACCGTAAGCACCACCGCCGTAAACCACGTCGACTTTTTGGTCGGCAAGAATACCGGCAAGTTGCTCTGTGGCATCAAAATACAATTGGTCAATTTTAGAACTGGAAGCACAATAAACACAAAGTCTCATGATATTTTATTTGTCTAATCAATAAAAAAAAACAAAGGTACATTTTAACCATAAACTCATTGTCAGATTGGTGGTTTCAATCGAAATAGTTTCATACACAGGAACCGTTAATAATACAAGCCCAAATGGCTGAAAAATATTTTATATATTACGATATCCGTCATCAGCAAAGAATTCACCACAGATTAAATTAAAAAAGGCCCGCAAAAGCGAGCCTTCAGAAATATAAAATTATTTATTCACATTTTAATACCTATAGTAATCAGGTTTGAAAGGACCCTGAACGTCCACACCGATATAACTTGCCTGTTCCGGTGTCAGATCTTCCAATTCCACACCAATTTTGGCAAGGTGGAGCTTGGCCACTTTTTCATCCAGGTGTTTTGGCAAGGTGTAAACCTGATTTTCGTATTGATCAGCATTTTGCCACAATTCCAATTGTGCTAAAACCTGATTGGTAAAACTATTAGACATTACAAAAGAAGGATGTCCGGTAGCGCAACCCAGGTTTACCAAACGACCCTCGGCAAGTACGATAATATCTTTGCCATCTACATTATATAAATCAACCTGTGGTTTGATCGTATCCTTAGTATTACCATAATTGCCGTTCAACCAGGCCATGTCGATTTCGTTGTCAAAATGACCGATGTTACAAACGATGGTTTTGTCGTTCATGTTTTTGAAATGTTGTGCACTGACGATATTTTTATTACCGGTAGCTGTCACAATAATGTTGGCTTCCTTGAGTGCATTTTCCATCTTTTTAACGGCAAATCCATCCATTGCTGCCTGTAATGCACAGATAGGATCGATCTCAGTTACAATAACGCGACATCCTGCTCCTCTTAATGAAGCCGCAGAACCTTTACCAACATCACCATAACCGGCAACGATAGCAACTTTACCAGCCATCATAATATCAGTTGCTCTTCGGATAGCATCCACGCAGGATTCTTTGCAACCATATTTATTGTCGAATTTTGATTTGGTCACAGAATCATTGACATTGATCGCAGGCATCACCAAAGTACCGTTTTTTTGTCTTTCATACAGACGGTGAACCCCTGTGGTTGTCTCCTCTGACAAACCTTTAATACCATGAACCAATTCAGGATATCTGTCAAAAACCATATTAGTCAGGTCTCCTCCGTCATCAAGAATCATATTCAAAGGTTTACCATCTTTGAAGGCAAACAATGTTTGTTCTATACACCAATCGAACTCTTCCTCATTCATACCTTTCCAGGCATAGACAGGAATACCTGCCTGAGCAATTGCCGCAGCTGCATGGTCTTGTGTTGAAAATATATTGCATGATGACCAGCTCACCTCTGCTCCAAGATCGATCAATGTTTCAATCAATACGGCTGTCTGAATGGTCATATGAAGACAACCAGCGATTCTGGCTCCTGCCAAAGGTTTTTGGTTTTTATACTCTTCTCTGAGAGCCATTAAACCCGGCATTTCTGCCTCTGCTAACAGGATTTCTTTCCTTCCCCATTCTGCAAGGCTCATATCTTTTACCTTATAACTCAATGTATTTTCTGTGCTTATCATAAATTAAAAATTTCTTTAGAAACATCAAACCATTAAAAAAGTTTGTGTCGGATTACAATATATATTTGATTAACAAAACATTAAAAAAGAATAAAAAACCTGTTTACTGTTTTACAACAAAAATCCCGATTTTTTACAAATGATCTGAAACCGTTGTTTCATTTTAACATCATCGTCCTAAATGGTTCAGATACAAAAATATTTTTAAAATATTGCTGTCTGCCGAACCTAATCCCTGATGAGCGTCACATCACCATGCAACTCATATTCTATGCCAAAAATCGTATATTTAACTGCCCAGATATACACTTCTGTCGGATTCCTGCTTTCATCTTCATTTTTCATGGTGCCTTTCCATTCTGTAGCAACATCAAAAGACTCAAAAACTTTCTGTCCCCATCTGTTGAATATAAAAAACTCATAATTTTGGATGCTTTCCGGACAAGGCGAGTCTCCGAGATAAGGACCAAAAGTTGCATTAAATGGTTGCGTAAGTGTATCGATGGTGTTTGGAAAAAATACTTTGGCATATTTTAATCCACCGTCAGGAAAATTATAGGTTGCTGATGCTGTAACCGTATTCTGAATACATTGCGGATCTGAAACCGTCACAGTGTAGGTGCCACTTTGGGTGATGATAATTGTCGATGTAGTGGCACCATTGCTCCAAAGATATGATGGATTAGTAATCGGTGCGTCGTCATCATTCAGGAATGTATTGATAGTAATCGTCCCATCCAGACATAAAGAAGAAGTATCCACCTCAATATCAAGGGTAGGTAATGGAAACATAAAATTAATACTTGCTGTGGCTGTATTGAAAGCACAGTTTGTTTCCGTAACCGTAACATTATAAATTCCGTCTGTTGTGATCTGAATACTTTCTGTTGTTGCTCCCGTATTCCACCTGAAGGTCAATTCAGATGGAGAGAAAATACTTCTGTCGTACAAAGCAGTCAGGGTCACTTCATTATTTATACACTCCACAGGTCTGTCTACACCGATTTGAATAGGTGCCAGTAAATCAATTTTGGGTATAATCACTTCTCTCGAAGCATCAAAATTGGGACAAACTTTGTCACTTACGGTGACAGTGACTGATGGTACTGTATGGCTTACCACAATAGATTTTGTGGTTTCTCCGGTGCTCCATAAAATATTGGCATCGCCGGTATAAAAAACTTCTGCTGTGACCGTTCCGTTAATACAAAGATTGGTAAAATCAACGATAACATCATCAATTCTGACTTGTCTGAATTTGGCCTGATCAACAGATATGGACGCCGAAGCTGTATTGCCACAAAGGTCGGTAACCGTGACTGTATAAGTTCCGCCTTCACCAATACTTATTGCAGGTGAGGTATCTCCCGTACTCCAAATATATTGTAAAGGACTCAATCCAAACGAATTATTTGTTGCTTCCAGAACACCTTGACCTGTCTGACAAATGGCACTAAAATTTTCAGTGATTCCGGCTTCTGTTATGATTTGTGGCATTCTGACCAAATCATAAGTTGCGACAACAACCTCATCACAATTGTCAGTTATGGTGACCATGTATTGACCGGCAAGTCCTACCTGAATGGAATTAGATGTAGCACCTGTGCTCCAGTTAATATTTTTAACACCTGCTTCAGCAAAAACATTTGCAGTCAGCGTCACCAAACCTGTTGTACAAAAATTGCCCAGACTATAGGAAATCTGTGCTATTGGCAATGCATATCTGCGCAACTGAGCCGTATCGCACAAGGTAAAACACTGTTTTCCATCATCGATGGTTGCAATAACAGTATATACTTCTGTGTCAGAAACCCTGATCATGGATGCTGAATCACCTTCTACACCTGTACTCCATTTATAATATACTGCATCCTCTACGGTAGCATCAAACAAATGGTCAATGGTATCTTTCGGGCAATACACCGGGTCTCTTTCCAGGGTTATGATCGGCGGATTCAGGATATAATCTCTGGTCCTGATATCTGTAGGTTCTGCTGAAACCGTATTAAATTTGCGCCATAACAAGGTGTCGGCCACAAAAGAAATGTCTGAAAGAATATTTTCAGTTATATCTGTTTCGCAAGTGGTTTCTCCGTTGATGTTGGTTTTGATGAAACTTAAAAAATTACTTCCGTCATCTACAGTCGAAAACAAAGCATTCCCACTATCCATTGCTGCCACCAGATTTCCGGGGATATTTTCATCCACTTCGATTCTTGGATAGGTTTTGACCCATTCCTGAGCACCGGAAAGTGTAAGTTTTGCCATCCAATGATATTCCGGTCCGTCGAGAATGTCTCTGCGACTGCCACTGACAACAATCTTATTGTCTAAACCAACCACCATATCCGTCAATCTGGTCAGGGTAGTATCACCAAAATCTATTTTGCGTGCCCAAACTACTTCACCCATGGTATCTGTTCTGATGACAAATCCGAAAGAATTAAATATTTGATTGACACTATCCATTGAACCTGCCAATACAAAGGTAGAATCCGGAAGTTTGATGGATTTAACTCTTTCTCTGACAACATAAGTATCCAGGGTGTCAAAGTACATTTTGCTTAAAACGGTATTCCCCAAGGTATCAAACTCTGCCAAAAATGGCAACCTACTGTTAACATTGGCAATATAACCTGCAATGGTCATGGTTGTGTCAACAGTAGACTCAAGGCTGGATAATTCCGTCGTAACCAATGGTCCTGATGAGGAATCTTTCGTCACAATATATAGCCCTGAATTAGCAATTACTCCGGAATCATTGATCCTTGCCAATGTAAGCAAAGAACGGTTGGCAAAAGGTTCATTGGTGGCTAAATAAAATCCACCATTGACTTTCGTCATTTTGAAAGGCGTATTAAAACTACCGGACAAACCTGCTCCTAAAGAATATTTTTGCATCCAGTTCAACTGACCTGTTGACCCTGAAAAACTTCCGAAAGACTTATAAATCGTATCATTTTCAGACAATATTGCCGTAAACATGATGTTGGATCCGGCTTGTAGAACTGAAGTGTTTTGTGGCAAAAACAAATCTTTGCGTTTCAGTGTGGAAAGCCTGAAGGCTTTTGCACCTCCGTTGACACCAAGGCTCGAAATACCACCCTTTTTATCAAACAATGTGATAATGATATCGTTGGCAGCGCCTCTGATGGTGTCCTCCAGCAAATCCATACTCACAAAGTTTCCGTTGACAAACTGGGTGGCCGTCAGATTTTTAGTATGATGCCCCGGGTCAACCGTGTACGTCCTGTGAAAATCATTTTGAGCGTGAAGGCTACAAAAGCCTGTCAACAAAACCAATATCAGGAGTGATCTCAACATGTGATTGATATATATTAATTAATAATTTTTAAATGGTTTACCATCAAAAGAATAAAACCGAAATCATCCGGAATGCCTTAAACAGGCACATTTTTCCGACAGTAAAAACGGTAAAATTAATAAAATAATGTGAATCAACCTGTTTGAATCGCGGAATTAATGTGAAAAAATATACAAAATGTCAAAAGGGTTAATTTTCTGTTGATGTCAGTCAGGATTCAGGATTTGGATTTTCAGAAAACGAATGTTTTTCCGAAGGTGTGTTATCTCCATGTTTTACCCAAAGTTTTATCTCATAGTCGGTCAACCCGTACATCTTTTTTTCTTAAAATGCAAAGTACAAAAAATGCTTTAAGTGCTATATTTTCTGTTTATACAAGCAGATTCACGACATAAATATAAAATAATGCGATTATATTCTACTATTTATATATAAAATAATGCGAATAGAGTGTAAAATTCAATTTTGAATGAAATATATTAAAATACCATCATTGCAAGAGTTTGCTAACAATAACTAAATAATATTTTCAGGCCAGTTATGAACTGTTTTTCATTCCGGATCATATAAACCTCCTACCCAACCCTCTGCATTCATACACCACAAACTTTTCGTTTTCGGCGACAATCTGCACATCTTCATACCATTTTACCAAGTGAGTTTTGTAGTTGATAAAACGATTGGCTACTACAACCAATCTTCCGCCGGAATGCAAATATTCCACTGCTTTTTCAAAAAAATGAAGTGACACACTGATGTCATTTTCATATTCAAAATGGAAAGGTGGGTTGGTTATAATAACATCAAACATTTTTTCATGTAAAACCGAAACATCATCTTCCCACAACAAATGGCCGTTTTCTGTATTTTTTCGGACGGATTCCACAGCCAACACATTATCATCCAAAAAATACACGTCCCGAGCCTGATCTTTTCCGGACAAAATTTTACCAATCACTCCATTTCCACAGCCCCAATCGAGTATTTTGTTTTCTCCTGTTCTCAGTTGTATGTTTTCCAACAAAAAACGGGTGGCGTCATCTATTTTATCTTTGGAAAATACCCCGGGATACTGATAAAAATCTGTTTCCCGAAAGGTCAGCTTTTTTAACTTAAAACCCGTATCCACTCCTTCTTTTTTTCCCGAAAGGGTCATCAATCTTGCTTTTTTCCATGCTTTGGACTGCTCCATGTGATGAAAATATTTTTGCGCTACTCCTATCCAGTTTTCCGTAAAATGTCTGGTCATAAAACCCGTCAGAACTTCTACTTTTTCGTCAGAAAACCGATGTATCATCTTCAGGTATATTTCCCACATTTCGATAGATTTGGGCATTTGGATGATACAAACTTCCCATTTTGGACCGGAATATTCATCAAATGGAGTCAAAAATCGGTAATCGACCTTCAAATTGTTGATTTCTATATTCTGAACAACAGCCTTTTGTTGGCTTTTGAGATAAACGATTACATCAAGCTGTGGGTTATCCAAATTTCCCGAAAGGAAACCAAACCGATCATGAAAAACGGCTGTTTTTTTATTTTCCGGAAACTTGCTCCGGTATTCAGAAATCAAATATTCATCAGCTGCATTCCATGCCTGCAAGGTATGGTTGTCTGTCGGTGGGTATCTCTGCCAAATGTTCTTGGGATCGTTTGTTTTTTTCATAAAAATATCTTTCCAGATCAACCGAAAGCCAAAGAAAAAACGTCTTCAGCCACCTGATATTCTCCCAAAACAACGTCCTCCAGGGTATTAATTTTAGCAGCGTTGAAGGGAGCGGACACTTTTATAAAATTAGGTGTATAACCAGTCATTAATCCCGGATTTCCAGAATGTTCCCACAATACTTCCATCTTTTGTCCGTAAAAAGGCTGGACAAACTGATATTTTTTCTTTTGTGAAAGAATACGCAACCGTTCATTTCGTTCTCTTCTGACTTCCATGGGTACCGCTGCTGCCAATTCTGCTGCCGGAGTATTGTCTCTTTCAGAATAGGTAAAAACGTGGAGATATGATATATCCAATTCCTGTAAAAAATGGTAGGTTTCCAAAAAATTTTCTTCACTTTCACCGGGAAAACCGACGATGACATCGACACCTATACAAGCATGAGTCATAACCTGTTTGATATAACGGATTTTTTCAGCGTACAGATCGACCGTATATCTCCTTCTCATCTCTTTGAGAATGGACGGACTGCCTGATTGTAAAGGGATATGAAAATGAGGCAAAAAGGATCGGGATTGGGCTACAAAATCAACCACTTCTTCAGTACAAAGATTGGGTTCGATCGAACTGATTCTGTAACGATTGATGTCTTCAACCTTGTCCAGTTCGCGGATGAGGTCGATAAACATGGCTTCTTTTTTGGGTTTTGTCCCTTCTATTACTTCTGTTCCATTGCCAAAGTCACCCAGATTTACTCCGGTAAGCACAATTTCTTTGACGCCTTTGGACGCAATTTCCCTTACATTTTTTAACACATTTTCGATCGTATCACTTCGGCTGCTGCCTCTCGCCTGAGGAATGGTACAAAACGAACATTTATAATTACAACCATCCTGAACTTTCAGGAAAGAACGTGTTCTGTCTCCGAAAGAAAACGAACTGACAAACTGATTGGCATGTCTGACATCTCCGGCAACGACCAGACCTTTGGCAGGAGCTTCGGATATACCATCGATATAATTCAGGATGTTAAACTTTTCAGCCGCACCCAGGACGAGATCAACTCCGGGAATTTCGGCTATCTCGTCAGGTTTAAGCTGCGCATAACAACCTACCACGACAATTTTGGCCTGTGGTGCGTATTTTAGCGCCCTGCGCACTTCATAACGACATTTTTTATCAGCAAAGTCGGTTACAGAACAAGTATTCAACACATATACATCAGCCCCGTCTTCAAAAGAGACCGTGCTGTATCCATGATCTTCAAAAGACCTTCGGATGCTCGACGTTTCTGAAAAATTCAGCTTACAGCCAAGCGTATGAAATGCGACCGTTTTTGGTGTTGCCATGAAAGCTTAATTATCCTTTTTTTTGGTGTCTTTCGGAGGAAGGTCTTTATTCGGTTTTGGAGCAGGTTTCTCCTCTTTTTTGTCCTTACCTTTTATTTGATCACCTATAGCCTGTAAAACCTCTTTGATAACCGGTTTTTTATCTTTGTTTTCAACATCACCCTCCAAACCTTCGGCATCACCTAATATTTTCAATGAATCTTCAGGAAACTTCTCACCGATCACCAGATTAAGATCTCGGAATCCCGTGCGCAACATAGAGTCCCTCAGAACTGAATCCTTCATGACCTCATAATATTTATCCGGCGAAAAACCCAATTTCAGGGGACAAGCCATTTCTTTAAGGATTTTTTCGTTTTTGACGAATTGTTGTTGTGTCAAAGCTGCAAACTTAGGGTCAATGGACAATTGATACCAAAAATGTCCTGCAATCGGCAAGGCAAGGGCTGCACCACTACCATAGAGCATACTTCTGAACCGGACAGCAGGACTTGGGCCACCTACCCACACACCGGTCACCAGCGTTGGGTTATATCCGATAAACCAGCCATCTGCATGATTTTGGGTCGTCCCGGTTTTGCCTGCAAAATCACAATGACGACAAAACTGACTTCTCAAAGCGTTGGCCGTACCGTAAATCACAACATGTTGCATCATCCTCGTCATCGTATACGCTATGGTCGAGTCTATCACCTGAACAGGCGTTTGTGGGTTGGCTAAAGCGTGATTGTAAATCACCTTTCCATATCGATCTTCTATTTTTAATACAGTAACCGGTTCGGTCTCATAACCGTAATTTGCCATGGTTGCATATGCCTGCATCATCTCCAGCAGAGATATTTCCACAGCACCGAGACTAATACCAAATTCTCTGGGCATTTTAGAAGTGACACCCAGTTTTTGAGCCATTTCTATCGTCTTTTGAATGCCTACCTTTTCGATCAATCTGGCTGCAATTACATTTTCAGAATACGCCAAACCACCTGTAAGGGAATAAAATCCACCGTAATTGCCGTCAGAATTTTTGGGAGTCCAGTCTTCAATGGTAACTTCAACATTATGTAAAAAAGTACAAGGTTTGATACTGTCATTTAACGCTGCAGCATAGACAATAGGTTTGAAAGTCGAACCAACCTGTCTTTTACTCAGAATGTGGTCATATTTGTAATGTACAAAGTCTGTTCCTCCTACCCAGGCTTTGACCTGACCATTGGTATGGTCCATAGCCATAAAACCTGTGTTAAGCATGGTAAAATAATACCTTACACTATCCAACGGACTGATGACCGTATCAATGACTTCAGGTTTGTCTGTCCAGATCAAAATAGGCATAGCCACAGGAATATTAAATACAGAATCGATCTGAAGGGTATCCATTCCGGCAGCTTTCAGACTATTGTAGCGATCACTTCTTACAACTTGTTCGTCTATCCATTTATCGTCTCCCCACGGCAATTCATCTTTGACGCCTTTCCAATGTTTGCGAAATTCTTTTTGGATATAAGACATGTGTTTGTTGACAGCATATTGTGCATGTTCCTGCATTTTACTATCAAGTGTTGTATAAATTTTCAGCCCGTCAGTATAAATATTATAAGGTTTGCCGTCTTCTTTCAACACATTTTTCAGAATTTTAGGCAATTCTTTGGTACGAAGGTATTCTCTGAAATACGTAGCCGGGCCGTCATTGTTGCCAAAATCGTCATGTGGTTTGGCAGTGATGGGTGTATCGATGAGTTTTTGAAACATTTCATCCGTAACAGCTCCGGTATTGATCATTTTGGAAATGGTGGCCATTTCAGCAGATTCAAAACGAAAATCTTTATTTTTAACCATCTGACTCAGTACAAGATCTCTTCTTGCCTTCGAATTTTTCGGATTTCGGGTTGGGTCAAGTGCTGTTGTAGCTTTGAGCATTCCAATCAGGGTTGCTGCTTCGTCCGGTGTAAGTTTTGCAGGTCTTTTATTGTAAAAATATCGGGCTGCTTCCTGAATGCCAAACCGGTTTCCACCGAAAGGAACGGTATTGAGGTATAGTGTCAACAATTCCTCTTTGTTGTAGAGTCTTTCCAGTTTTATGGAGGTAATATTTTCCTTGATTTTGTTGATCAGAAGACTGAAACCCGGAATTAAGTAATTTTTTCTTCCGTAGAGATTTTTAACGAGTTGCTGACTCAGGGTTGATCCTCCACCGAGATTTTGTTTATTCGTTGCCAAACCTTTAAAAACCCTCAACCACGATCTGAGATCGATTCCGCTGTGTACAAAAAACCGTTTGTCTTCGATAGCCAATAAAGCCGTAATCAAATATGGTGAGATGCTGTCTAAGCTGATGGTTGTCCGGTTTTCGGTATAATATTTTCCCAACAAAACACCGTCTACAGCATAAACTTCCGAGGCATTGGCAGTTTCGATATTGAGCAATTCTTCTTTTGATGGCATATGACCGAAAGCCCCCAAAGACACGAGAATGACAAGTAACATCAAAAATCCTGTAACAGAACCGACACTGATAAACAACCATTTAAATATTCTGGATTCTCTGGGATTTTTTTCGGCATACTTTCGCCAGGATCTTTTGACGGGCAAGAGATATGGTTCCAATCGTTGGGTTACCGGTTCCAAAGTGGTTGAAACGGCAGTGGTCACCCTTTTCCAGGCTGCTTTGATATTTTCTGATATTGTGGACAAATGCTCTTTTTTATGAACGAGGGGCGAAATTAAGCATTTCCGACGAAATAGTAAACATCCGGTAGGCAAGAATTGATAGCGGCTTTGTGAAACATCATCGGAATGACAGGCTGTTTTATCTCATATTTTGTCTGATTAACCTTGATATTGGCAAAATACGGTTTTACGAATGATTGTTGTTAAACTGTTTTACAAACTTTGAACGCATGCTATTTTTATTATTTTTTATTCCAAAAAGATAAAAACCAACATACAAAGTGTCCTTAATCGAATTGATCAACTCAAAAATGGTTTATTTCCTTTTGTATGGCACAAAAATCTTATAGTTTATTGGATTGGGATAAAATTAAATCAAAAGAGACAATGTTTTTTTGTAAGACAGGTAATCACCTGCTTTAACAGGATTTTGATACCATCAATTTTTATCCTTTACAATATAGGGAAGGCCTTACTTTCAAAAGTTTAAAAAAAAATGGGCCATGGTGGTTAGTCATGGCCCCTATTATCATACTCGGTTCTCACTTATTTATATGGATTTATTCAATCCGCAACATTTTTACTACTTCGTTAAAAGTACCGGATTTTATTTTTACAAATAAAATTCCTGCTGATTCACCCAATTCTTTCTGGCCTAAAGTGACAGAATTTAATCCGGCATTACCTTCAGTTTGGGTCCGGAACACCATTTTTCCGGCGCCGTCAAAAACAGTCAGCGAAACAAGACCTTTTTCAACCAATTGATACTGTATGGTGGTCTCTTCTTTAAAAGGATTCGGATTGTTTTGTTTGATTTCAGCCATTTCAGGTCTGGCCGGAGCTTTGAACTGAAGTGTAAGAACGTTCATATTTCCTTCTCCGGAATATACTTTGCTCGGCGTGATATCATGGGACATGCTCATGGCTCTGCTGAGTCTAACATCCTGGTCCGGAGTCAACAAAAGATTAAAAATGATTTCGTTATCATCTATATTGATACCTTCCATATCGTGAAAGGCACAAGTTATATAAGTTTTGCCATCTTTCACCACCTTTGTAATCTGTTCGGGCAATAATGGCATGGTTACAGCTTCAAACCCATTGTAAACGACACCGTTCTGAAGTTCAATTGTAAACTGGTAACCAAAAACATTTTTGAGATTTTTGGCTGTTACAGGAACAGATGTCAATTCTCCGGCTTTCATCAATATATCTTCCATAATCATCTGCGGAGCTGTGACCGATCGTGAAGACACCAAACCTGAAACCAGATCCGAAGAATACGAATGATTAACATCGCCGATTTTAATTCCGATAAAATTGGTATTCATCCTGCTTGAATCAAGATTTTCAACTGAAAAAGCAAGATTTTCCAACCAGGGATTTTCCATATCGAGAAATTGCTGTCCTTCTTTGACAAATTCCCATGGTTTATTATTTGGAAAAGTATCCACACTTCCCAAAATCAGCTTGCGCAACGTCACAAGGTCGACAGAATTTATTTTGCCTGAACGATCAATGTCTGCGGCAATATATTTTTCAGGAGTGGAAAGTTTTTCCATTCCCAAAATATGTCTCTGTATTAATACAAGGTCAAGCGTAGAAACTCCTCTCATCGGCTCTTTACTTCTTTCGCTGACGATCCGGTAATCATTAAACATTCCCAGATTTTCAAAACAATATTTGCCTTGTTCGTCTGTCATTCGGTCAGCTGAAGTTTCACCGCCTTCCAATATCACTTTGGTATCGACCAACTCCTTTTTATCAACAGTGGTTACAATGCCAGCCAGAGATATTCTGCCCAAAGAATTACACACGTTATGGTTATCCTGAACTACAATAAAAGTATTCACAATGGTTTGGTTTCCTTCCAGATCGGTCACCCAAATCTGAAGAGGTTGTTGGCCCAAATGGCTGCAATCAAAGATCCTGGTGGTATGGTTAACATCTGTTGAAAACGAAAACTTTAATTGTCCGGCAGGGGTACAATTATCACTACTGCCATTATTGAAATTTGCAGCTGTAATTGTTGCCATTCCCATCGGAGCCGGCAGATTGACCGCAAGTCCGTGAAATACGATTCCTGTCGGAGCTTTACATTCTCTGACCGTCACAAGTTTTTCGCAGGTAGATTTATTTCCACATCCATCTCTGGCTTCCCAGATAATTTTGTGGATGCCACGACTCACAGGTCTGTTGACGGTATTTCCGTTTCCTGAAAAATCAATGGTATTGTTGTTGCCTTCATCGATTTTATACGACCAGGTCAACTGGACCGGGGTACAATCATCTGTCCCGTTTGCTGTAAAAGACAAAACTCCGGTACAACCACCGTTTGGAGTACAAACGGTAGCAGATTGACATACACCGGGATTGATCGTCGGTGGAACAGTGTTGGTGATATAAATATATTGGTCAAAAGTCCATCTTCCCTGATTGGTGTTGGGTACATAAGTACACCAGTCTACGACTGTCCATGTCCTTCGGATGACTCTGCAATACGCATTATTGGGAAAAGTCATATCCGTGCTGGTAGCAGCTGCCTGACTACATTTATCATTGTTTAAAACCGGTCTGCCGGTGATATTCGGATTTGGATTGGTAATGGTACAATCGTTGAGATATACATTTTGTTGCGGCCAGGTGATGTCAGCCTGATTAAAAGGATTGACATCAATGACCGTGATGGTCTGAGTCGATGTGGCCGTGAGTCCTTGTCCGTCAGTTATGGTAAATACCCGCTCAATGGTACCGGTATTACACATATTCAGGTTATTGTTGACCACAGAGGTTACCGTCGCGGAACAATTTTCAAAATAAACACCATCACGTCCTGCAAATCCCGAAGGCAAATAGAAATGATCGGGAATCTGAATATTAGCTCTTTGCTGTCCTTCGGCCACAAAGGTGCCGAAAACAGAAAGATTATTCAGATTGAGCGGAAAAGCACACGATATACTGATATCCGGCAATTCGTCATGAATGATTGGTGGCATATTGTCCTGTACATCCACATTGACCATACAAGTCGTAGAGCGATTCCCTGCATCGGTCGCTCTTATTTCTACCATTATATTGGTCAGAGGAACATCGGCACAACAGAAAGGAACGGTCGGACCAAATGTATTACTTCCCGGAACACCACAAACGACACTCATTCGTCGGGCGGCAAGCTGTACACTTCCTCCGCAATTGTCGACAGCACTTTCTACAAAATGGCCTGCCGGCACAAGATCATTGATAAAATCATTGAGGGCTATGACGAGATTTGTTTTACAAATGAGGTTTGGTCCCTGATTATCAATAACGGTAACCGATTGATTGACCGTGGCTGTATTGCCGCAAAGATCTGTAACTGTCCAACGTACAACCGTTGTTCCGATCGGATAGATACCCGATGCATTGACTGTATTGGTAAAATTATTGGTAATTGAAAATGTACTGCAATTGTCCGTGACAACCAAAGCCGGAACGGTCACATTGGCGGTACAAAGATTATTGTTTGTGTTCACGGTGATATTTGCCGGAGGTGTTATGACCGGTCCCTGTGTGTCAGGCCGGACTAAAAAACTCCGTGTGACAGGTACTGCCATATTACCACAGGCGTCTGTGGCTGTCCATCTGTGTGTTACGGTATATCCATTACAAATATTGGGTGTAAAAGGCAAAACTGTACCTGTGGCGTTTACATTTCCGCAATTATCAGTTGCTGTAAGTATCTGAGGAGTCGGCAAAGGTGCATTACAATTGATGTCCGGCAGATTTGCCGGTGTTTGTATGACCGGAACGGTCTGATCGTCAACGATAAATTGTTGAGTACAAGTCGCCGAATTGCCGGCTGTATCTGAGACAACATAAATTCTGGTGATGGTTTCGGGACATGACATACCATCAGAGTTTTCTTCCAAAAGATTAAAACTCATACTATCGAGTTGCGTTTCTTCCGAGACATCTCCTCCTGCCGCTAAAAATTCGTCCAGATCGGCGTAAGGAAGCGGAACATCATCCGAACATCCGAATCTTTCGTCATCAGGACATGTAATTTCAGGTGGCGAATTATCAAATACAAATACTGACATCTGACAGGTAGCTGTATTCCCGGCTGTATCCGTGGCCGTCCAGGTAATAATGGTTGTACCTAACGGATAAAAATCAGAGGCATCGTTGGTATCGTTATAATCATTGATTACAGTTGCCACGGCACAATTATCATCTGTGATTGGCATATCTACAATCACCATCGTGTTTCTTCCATCGTCACTATTGCCCGTAGTGATGTCCGGCGGACAAATGATGGTAGGAGGCTCCAGGTCACTGATGGTGATACTTTGCATACAGGTAGCCTGATTGGTATGTATATCAAAAATTCTGTACACACGACTGTATCTGACAACCGGGAAAATCATCACAATATTCTGAGAAACCAGTTGAAAGGATAATGAATCCAGGACACAATTATCCGTACTTTGTCCTCCGGCAGCCAAAAAAGCATCAATGTCCCCATAAGCCGGAGCATCAGATATACCGCAAGGGACCAGGATGTTCTGAGGACACTCCAGAATTGGAGCAGTATTATCCGTAATTGAGATCAGTTGATTACAGGTACGTGTATTGCCGCAGGCATCTGTAATTGTCCACACCAGAACAAAAGTCTCCGGGCTGTACATACCACTTGGATTATTAGTACCGGTCCTGTTGTTGGATAAAGATACAATGGGACACATCGGATCGTCAGAAGTAGGTAGTGGAATGTTGACCATTACTGTACATGCATTTGCAGGTACGCTGATGGTCACCGGAGCCGGGCACAAAAGTGCCAGAGGAGCCACAATTTCTTCTTTTTCTAAAGAATTATTTTCTTCAGAAATTGTGTAACTAAATGAATGAAAACCATAACTGGCCAGGTAGACACATAGTGTCATACAAAGCGCGAAAATCGGTTTGGGCATGTTATTCGCGTTTAATGAAAAAAATCGGTTGTTTTTGGGATGGAACCTGATCGTTCAATAAATGAGCGAGTGCAAAGATATACAGTTTATTACATATAATGTATTTTTTTAATGTGTTTTTTATTACATTTTTTATTTTTCATATTTATGTTGTTGAAAATCAATAATAAGAAGAATTACTTTGCGCAATATTTATAAAAACAATGAGGACATGAAAGAATTTTATACAATTAAAATCAAAATTTATAGGACAAAAGTTTTTATAATAACCCAAGCATATTATTTTTGCATCCTCGAAAGCGTAGAAGTGTATTAGTAATAGTTCAGGCTGCTGAATATTGTTATATTTATTAATTTATCATTTAACTATTCCAAACAATGAGTGATTTTTCAAAAGTAATCGCAGGAACTATCCGATGGGGTAGTTGGGGTGCAAAACTTTCGTCCACCAAAATGGCAGACCTTATGGCCTCCTGTATAGAACTTGGTGTGACAACATTTGATCTTGCTGATATTTACGGCAACTATACGACCGAAAGGGAGTTTGGGGACGCATTGATATTCAGCGGTATTTCAAGAGACAAAATTCAATTGATCGGCAAAAGCGGTATCATCAAACCATGTGCTGAAAAGCCGGGTTTTACCATCTCGCACTACAACACTTCCAAAAGGTACATTCTGGAATCTGTAGACCAATCTCTTGAAAATCTGAACACAGATTATCTTGACATGTATATGATACACAGAGGAAGTCCGATGCTTAATTTTGGTGAAATAGCTGAAGCTTTCCAGATTTTGTACGAAAGTGGCAAAGTTAAAAGTTTTGGTGTTTCTGATTTTAACCATACGCAGATTCAGGCCATGAACAAACATTTTCCGGTCAAAGGAGCACAGATGGAAGTATCTATGTTGCGCAATCAGGAAATGTACAATGGTGTTCTTGATGTTTGTATGGAACATCAGGTTATTCCAATGTCATGGGCACCGATCGCAGGAGATGTCATCTTCACCAAAACAAAAACCGGAAAAAGAAGGTATTCAAAACTGGAAGCTTTGGCTGAAAAATACGAATGGACCGTCACCGAAATGGCTATCATCTTTTTATTACATCATCCGGCAGGAATCAGACCGATCGTCAGTGCTCCCAAAATCAACAAGATTAAAGAGTTTACTGATTTATTGGATGTAAAAATCAGCAACGAACAATGGTTTGACATCCTCAGAACCGTAAGAGGCGAAGAGGTATATTAACCACATTTTGTTTAACATCTTACCGCACTGTTTAAAAGTGGGCTTATACGTTATTTTATTTTACTTTGAAACATAACATTACATGTTTGATAAATTAGACGCCATTGTCGACAGATTTTACTATCTCGAGGAAAAATTGTCCGACCCTGAGACTTTGTCTGACATGAAAATATTTGCTAAGGTAAATAAAGAATACAAAGACCTGAAAACGGTTGTGGAGACCATCAAACAATATCAGTCTCTCAGCCAAAACCTGGAAGGCTCAAAACAATTATTATCCGACAGTGACCCTGATGTCCGAGAAATGGCACAGGCAGAGATCGACGAACTTCTCCCTGAATTGGAGGAAACCACAGAAAATCTGAAGTTTCTCCTGATACCTAAAGACCCTGAAGATACCAAAGACGTAGTGTTTGAAATACGTTCCGGTACCGGAGGAGACGAAGCAAGTATATTCGCCGGCGACCTCTTGAGGATGTACACCAAATACTTTGAAAAAAAGGGTTGGAAAATGGAAGTCCTCGATGAAAATCCCGGGTCTGTAGGTGGTTATAACAAAATAGTGCTCGAAGTATACGGTGAGGATGTCTATGGCAAATTAAAATTTGAATCAGGCGCCCACCGTGTACAAAGAGTTCCCAAAACGGAATCTCAGGGTCGCGTCCACACTTCAGCTGCCACCGTCGTGGTCATGCCCAAGTTTGAAGAAGAAGAAATCGATATCCGTAAAGACGAACTGAAAACGGATACTTTCCGGGCTCAGGGCGCAGGTGGTCAGCACGTAAACAAAACGGAATCCGGTGTGCGGTTTACCCACCTTCCTACCGGTATTGTCGCTGAAAGTACGGACTCGAGATCCCAACACAAAAACAGGGAGATTGCTTTGCAGCGGCTTTTTGTAAAAATCCAGGATGCGGTACGGGAAAAAAATTATTTAGAACAAAAAGATAAAAGAAAATCGCTTGTAGGTACTGGCGACCGATCCGACAAAATACGGACCTATAACTATCCGCAAAACAGGGTTACGGATCACAGGATCAACCTTACTTTGTACAACCTCGACAGCATCGTGGAGGGTGACCTCGACGAAATCATTCAAGCCCTTCAGGTCGCAGAAAATGCCGAAAAACTCAAAGGCGAAGAAGATTAACAATTTTTAAAACATTGCGTCAACTTTTTGTTATTTTTAGCACATTGGTTTTTTACCTTTTTTCTACAAAAACAAAAAACCCAAACGATTTTCACCGTTTGGGTTCCGAATATTTTTAAATCCTATTTACACTATTATTTGCTCAAATTAATCATTTTTTTGGTGGCTTTGTAGCCGTCACTTTCTAATTCGTAGAAAATAACTCCTTCTGTAAGGTTGTCATCTCCGTCTATAAGGACTTCGTTATAACCTAAAGGATATTGATTGATGATTTTTTTGATCACCTTACCGGTTACGTCGTACAATGTAAGCGTTGCAGTACCGGCTTTGGCAAGATTAAAGCTGATGACGGTATTGTCTGCAAACGGGTTAGGATTGTTTTGATACAAATCAAAGGTAACCTGGTTAGTGGCAGTGCCTGATCTGAATTCCAATTCAACATTCATAACATCAAGTGTGTGTGTGTAAGATTCGGCTGATGTTATGTCTGAACCGATGTTCAGTGTTCTTGAAATTGTATTGTTCGTTGTTGCTGTGAATTCGATGGTAAATAATACCTCATTTTTACTGAATGTCGCTGCTTCGTCGTGGTTCCAGCTCATAGAAACCATTCCTGTTGCGGCTAATCTTGTATTATAATTACCTTCGTTGATTTTGACGGCGCCTGCATGAATTTTTTCAAATTGTACTGCTTTTGCATCAAAAGTAAGGGTAAACTGAGATCCGAAGATTTCGTTGTAATTGTCTGCAGTGACTTCTACAAAAACCTTTTCGTTGGCTTTGTATGTGTTTTCCTGAGCGACCAGTTTCAACGCTTTTGCACTTCTTGATCCGACATTTTCAGATTTGGCATTAACAACCGCATCATTGTTGACGTCTCCGATTTTTACCGCTACAAAATCTTTGTCGAATACATTACCAGTATAATTATTTACCATAACATATTCGTTGTAAGGCCAAGGGTGTGTGATATCATTAAAAGTGTATGCTTTATCTACAAATCTCCATGACTTGTTGCTTGGTAACTCTTCGTATACGCCGAGGATCAGTTTTCTCAATTCGACAAGGTCAAGAGAGTTGACTTTTTTGTCGTTGTTGATATCAGCTGCGATCACTTTGTAAGCTGACCCCAATGGGTTGATGCTCAGAATATGTCTTTGAATCAATACCAGGTCAAGGGTAGAAACACCGTTTGTATAGTCGGTATTTTTCTCAGAAACGATTTTGTAAGAATAAGATTCCGGCATGCTGTTGAAAGAAAACTCACCGTTTTCATCCGTTTTGAATGCTTTGGTCTCATTGGTAGCCATGTTTTCGATGATGACATAAGTCTCAGGCACCATTTCATTGGATTCTGTTCCTACGTTACCCA
This sequence comes from Saprospiraceae bacterium, assembly GCA_022842725.1. Classification (GTDB taxonomy): domain Bacteria; phylum Bacteroidota; class Bacteroidia; order Chitinophagales; family Saprospiraceae; genus OLB9. The sequence continues at coordinate 9,864 of JALHOZ010000005.1, read as the reverse complement.
CGATTCTGGAGAAGTTGATACAAGCAGGCGGATTAGCCTGAACCTGTAATCTTACTGTACAGAAATCCTGATTTCCTGCTGCGTCCGTCACACAAACATCCAGTGTATTCAATCCTACGTTGTCGCAAGTGAATAATTTACCTGAAGTTCTGGCGTCATGCAACCAATATTGTGCATTTCCTGCAAGGTATTCAGCTTCTGTAGCCAACACACCATTTCCTTTGAAGTAGTGGTTTTCTTCTGCCTGAACTCTTCCCGGATTTGGTTTTTCACAATTGAATGTGAAGTACAAATCTCCCGGACAGTTGTCAGTGGCTCCCAGATCATAATCTACTGCCCAGATTTCTACTGTACCTGATGAAGGCATGATCACGGTTGTGATATCAGAGATACAATAAGGTGTTGGTTTTTTACAATCCTGAACGGTAAACAAATATGTTACCACATCCTGATTTCCGCAAAGGTCTTCTACGGTCCACCTGATTCTGTGGGTACCTACAGGATATACTCTTGTTGCGTCGTTGGTATTTCCGGTGATGGTATAGTTAGGTCCGTCAAATGGAGCAACTTCCCATCTCCACTTCAACTGGCTTGCAGGTGTACAAGGGTCTGTAGCTGAATTTGTCAAAACAAATCTCAAATCACAAGTTTGTCCTTCACCGCAACCGGTTACATTTGTTCTGTTAGCGATCACAGGATTATCAAGGTTGTTGACCTTAATTACTTGTGTGTACGTCCAGGTATTGACACCTATGGTAGGTACAGAAGGGTAATTGTATCTGTATGGTGGTGCTGTTTGACTTGGATTGGTTCTTACAAAACCCGGCAAATTAGGGCTTGAATTCAAAAATGTATTAGGTCCGAATTTACACCAATCGATAACGGTCCATCTTCTTAAGATTTTATAACAAACATCTTCTACAAACTGGAATACCTGATCTTCGTATGCGTAAGCAACCTGACTGCAACCTGCCTGAGATACGATGATAGGAACACCGGTTTTGCTAGGGTCAGTGTCTACATTCAAACAACCTGTCAGGGTGGTATTAGCCGGCCATTGGTTGGTTGTTGGTCCTGTATAAGGGAAGTTGTTTACTACGGTAATCGTTTGAGAACAAGTAGCTGAACGTCCACCTGCATCTGTTGCTCTCCAGGTTCTTGTTCTTGAGCCCGTTCCGCAAGTGCTTATCTCACCGGTTGTAGATACAACTGTGATGGTTGGAGTTCCGCAATTATCTGTTGCTGTCGGTGCGTCAAATTCCAATGGTTGGTTACATTCGATGGTTTTTGGTCCTGAACAGAAGATAGAAGGATCGATTTTATCATTTACTTCAACAAATACCATACAAGTATTGACATTATTGGAAGCATCTCTTACTTCAAGTTCTACCATCAACTCACGTCCTACATCTGCGCAACAAACGTCTACAAATGGTCCGAAACTGTGTGTATTAGGTCCTCCGGTCATGACACATCTTTGAGGAGTGGTCATTCTTCTAACTCTGAACGTAACGTTGCTGCAATTGTCATGTGAACCATCGTCAAATGTTTCAGCAAAAACTCTTGCCCATCCGTTATTCTGATTAGATAAAGTCACTACGGTTGTTCTGTCACAAACAGGTGTTGGTGGAATTTTATCCTGCACAAATATTTCTGTAAGTGCTGTGGCAGAATTACCACAAGCATCTGTAACAGTATATCTGATCCATGCACAACCCTGAGGCAAACCAATAATCTGGTATCCGGTTGTTGCATTACCAATCACCTTAGTAACTCCGTTGTCAGTAATATATACACCGTTTAAAGGTGGAATTTCTGTTCCGTTGTTCAAAAGGAAAGCTACTGTGTATGTCCATTCATTACACTCTCTTGCAGGCACGGTTGATGTAGGTCTTACTACATTCCAGGTACCTAAACAAGTGTAAGGATCTACTTCTACCAAAGAAGATACATTACCTAAACAATTGGTAATCGTCATATCCGGTGGAATTGTAGGAACGATCGTAACTGCCGGTGGTCTTTTGTCTACAATTTTGATGATTTGGTAAGATTGTTCTAATCTTCCTGTACACCAATCAAGAACTGACCAATGTCTGAGTACTTTAAAACTACCTGTACAGATTTCTACTCTTTGGTCCTGGTACGTTGCGTTAATTTCGCAAACGGTGTTGTTTGGCCAAATAGGAACTCCGCCAAGAGTTGGTGCTCCTGACTCAGAAGGTTGAGGATAAAAATCCCTTCCTGCTGTACCGTTTTCGCGAACAACATCCCATACCGGAACATTATCACAATTTAAGGCAGGATCCTGAACATCATCTCTGTTTCTCGGAAACTGGAATACCGGAGCATCCAAAGTTGCTCTGGTGTAATAAATGTTGCGTACACAAGGAATGGCTTCGTTACCGCTGTCATCAACTGCATTATAAATAATGGTTCTGATAGCGCTGAAGGATCCTGTACAGGTCAATTTTACCAGATTATTGCTTTCTACAGTCACAGGGACTGACTGATCACAATTGTCTGTTGCAGTCGGTGTAATCAACGCTGCCTGATCATAACAGTTTATGGTCAGATCTGCAGGGCAAGCGATTACCGGTCTGCTTTTGTCCTGAATGAGGATTTTTCCCCAACAATGATTGTTGCCCAACCATACCTTTACATCGCGGGTTTGATTGAGGTGTGTTCGGTTGACAATATTGGCAGGTGAAAAAGGCTGGCCGTTAGCGCCGATAACCTGTACCGTATACTGACTGTAACTACAACCAGCAGGTAAAACACCTTCCAACATCATCGCCGGAGTAATTTCTACCACACAATCTTCATCCATGGATACCTGAACGAGATTGTTACACGCTAAAGGGCACTGTACTTGCGCAGAAACGCTAAACTGTGCCACTACCAGCAGTGCAGGTAGAATACTCATTCTGATAACCATACCAAAACGAGCAAATGTGTTTAGTGTAAATTTCTCCAACTTCATGGGATAATAAAATTTAATTATAAGATTAAAAAAATGATTCCTAAATCATCATCAGATTCCTGAAGATTACCCGTGAAGCAAATGTGTTACTATGTTAAGTACCGGTAGGGGAATACCGGGTTGGATTACTATCATGATAAGATAAACAAAAACTATACCAATTGATTTTCGAGGGCAAATTTGATCAGGTTTGCTGTTGTATTTGCGCCTAATTTTCTCATGATACTTTTTCGGTGAGCGCTTACCGTTTGATTGCTGATATACAACTCTTCGGCTATTTCTTTAGTGCTTTTGTCCATTACAATGTGTTTCAGCACTTCAGACTCACGTCTCGACAATTTTTGTTTTAATAAAAATCTATCTTCATAGATTTTGTATGTTGATAATGGATCTGCATTTTTTTTCACCGATTTTTTTTCCGGTGAAATCCTTACGCCGTCTCCGATATATGTTTTGTTTTGAATGACATCTTCTATACATTCAAACAATTCTATGATTTGGCTTGACTTCAGAATGTATCCGTCCACTCCTTTGAGAAATGCTTCTCTTACGATGGAAGATTCACTATACTGGGTCAAAGCAACTATTTTTACTTTTGGGTTGGTTTTTTTTAATTCCTGGATGGTTACCATTTCTTTTGAATCAAAAATACCGATGTCGATTATTAAAATATCAAACTGAAAAGAAATAAACTTTTGTAAGTCTTCTGTTTGATGTGCAATGCCAACAATATTGATCGGAGGCATTTTCATATGATTGATGATAGCCTGCAGACCTTCCGTAAACATGGACTGATGGTCGGCAATAACAGCTTTTAATGCCATAAATTACATACTATGTTATTAATAAAAAATTCGTTGCATAATAATCCACTGATGATAATACAAAAGCAGTGCCAAATTTTTCATTGTTTCTACATCGCCCGATATTTTGATGAAGTATTATTGTTGATAAGGGAATCATGATCTAAAAGGCGGACTCTTTTTGATCATGATTCATACAACTGTAGGTTTACCCAAAAAATGCGGTTGCAGCCATAGTTCCGGTCCGGATAATCTTCAGCTAAAGATTTTGTTTTGGATTAGAAAAATGAATGTTACAGTACGATCTAAAAAGGAAGAATGTATTTGTGATTCTACCTGTAAAAACTTTAAAACCGAATTAATATAGTTGTTTTGTGAAATTAAGCTTTTAATCTGTTATTTTTTAATAGTATTTTAAGAACGTCTTTTTGCGGCAAATCCGTAATTTTGGCAAGAATCAAAATATTCAGACCTTCCTCATATCCGTTGATAATCACTTCGGTTTTACCTTCAAGTTTGCCTTCACGTTTGCCTTCACGTTTGCCTTCACGTTTGCCTTCGATTTTACCTTCAAGCTTGCCTTCACGTTTACCTTCATGTTTTCCTTCGAGTTTCCCCTCTTCTTTGATCCATGAATATGTTGTCATAAGGTTTTCTTTTACATTGTCAGGAATGGATTTTAATGCCTTATCACCTTGTCTGATGTGGTACCTTCAACTAAAGTCGGAATGATCCATCTTACTTTCCATCTTTCAATTGGGTTAGTTCAGTTTATTGTGTTCTTTAAGAATTTTTATTACCGTTTCTTCATTCAAATTGGTGATACTGGCAAGAATCGAAATATTCAGACCTTCCTCATATCCGTTGATAATCACTTCGGTTTTACCTTCAAGTTTGCCTTCACGTTTGCCTTCAATTTTACCTTCAAGCTTGCCTTCACGTTTACCTTCAAGTTTTCCTTCGAGCTTCCCCTCTTCTTTGATCCATGAATATGTTGTCATAAGGTTTTCTTTTACATTGTCAGGAATGGATTTTAATGCCTTATCAAATTCCGGTTTAGAAATTTCTGAAACAGACAGAACATAAACAATTATCTGGTTTAAAAAGTTCCTTTTACCCTCATTCACCGGAAACAAACGGAAAATCTTTTCAAGATCTTCCGCAAGTTTTATGACATCATAAGCATTTTTTTGGGCCATAACGGATGCAGCCATTAGTCTGTCACGGATTTCGCCTATGGATTCATCAGACAAAGAACTGAGCGCAATAAATAAATGGGGGATTTCCGGAATAAATTCTTTAAGTTGATGATTGGCTTTTCTAAAAACTTGCGAAAGTTGTTTTAGTTTCCACTTCTTTTTCCCCTGATAATAAACAACAGGAATGATGATTTTAAGTGGCCTTCGCCCGCGGATACAAGAAAACCAATGCGAAAACATATAATGTCCCAACTGAAATAATACAAACCTGTCAGGAGAAGACTTGTGTTCAAACAATAAAACTATATCTGCTTTTTCGTTTTCATTTTTTTTACTGCTGACCTCAAAAACAATATCTGAAAAATATTCTTTCAAATTGTCCTGAATATAAGATTCCTGAAGTGGTTGTAAAGAGTGTATATTAACTGCTTCGAGAATGTTTTTTGGTAAAAACTTTTCAAAAAAAGCAGCAGCCCTGACGGCATCTGAAAAGGTAGCTTTGACAAATTTATCGTGTATTTGATGCATAGAAAGAGTTTTTCAAGGCAAACTTAAAAGAATCTTTCTTATATTTTCAATCTAAAAACTTCTTTAACTTTTTTATAAGAGTCCAATATATATGGCAGAGACTGATTAAACTGATATCTTCACAGGTTCGGCAAAAGGTAAAACGGTTACTAATTCAATTACGAGGCTTTTTTTATTATGTACAGAAGTTGCATACCAATAACCTATGTTTTTTAAAGGTAGTTTTCCGGTATTTTAACAAATAATGTAAATCCTTATGTTTTTCAATCAATACATAAAACAGAAGTCTCAAAAGAGATATATTTCACTTATTCTTAAAGTGAGTTTTATTTTTTGCAAAAAAAAAGCCTTTGATTAACGGTAATCAAAGGCTTAAGTAATAGTCGGAAGCTATCTTTATGATTCTTCGGTTACTCCCTGCACCAAAAGAGACACCTCATTTTTTAATACTTCAATAAATCCCTTTCTGATTTCGAAAGTTTTTTTATCACCTCCTTCCAATACCAATCGTACCCTACCCTTTGACAAAGCAGAAACAATAGGTGCGTGGTTATTCAGAATTTCAAATTTTCCGGAGATTCCCGGAACCTGAACTGATGTTACCTTTCCGTTGAATATTTCCTTTTCCGGAGTGAGTACGATGAGATTCATTATTATATATTTTTGTACAAAAGAAAACTACAATTAATTGTTGGATGCAGCATCTGCCAACATCTTTTCTCCTGCTTTGATTACTTCTTCTATGGTACCTTTCAGGTTGAAAGCAGCTTCAGGATATTTATCCAACTCACCATCAATGATCATGTTAAATCCTTTGATGGTTTCTTCTATCGGAACCAAAACACCAGGAATGCCGGTAAACTGTTCTGCGACGTGGAACGGTTGAGATAAAAATCTTTGTACTTTTCTGGCTCTGAATACAACCAATTTATCCTCTTCAGACAACTCTTCCATACCCAGAATGGCAATAATATCCTGTAATTCGTTATATCTTTGTAAAATAAGTTTTACTCTTTGTGCACATCCGTAATGTTCGTCACCAATGATCGCAGGATTCAAAATCCGGGATGTGGAATCCAATGGGTCTACGGCAGGATAAATACCCAAAGCGGCAATTTTTCTGCTCAATACCGTTGTCGCGTCAAGGTGGGCGAAGGTTGTTGCCGGTGCCGGGTCTGTCAAGTCATCCGCAGGAACGTAAACCGCCTGAACGGATGTAATAGAACCTCTTTTTGTAGAAGTAATCCTTTCCTGCATCAAACCCATTTCGGTAGCCAGTGTAGGCTGATAACCCACCGCTGAAGGCATCCTTCCCAAAAGAGCTGATACCTCAGATCCTGCCTGCGTAAATCTGAATATATTATCAATAAAAAACAGGATATCTTTTCCTCCGTTTGGATCAGAAAGATCTCCGTCTCTGTAATATTCTGCTAATGTCAATCCTGACAATGCCACCCTTGCTCTCGCTCCGGGAGGTTCATTCATCTGACCGAATACAAATGTTGCTTTTGATTCCTTCAGCATCGTAGCATCAACTTTGGATAAGTCCCATCCACCTTCTTCCATAGAATGCATAAATTCAGGACCATAGTTGATGATGCCTGATTCCAACATCTCTCTCAACAAGTCATTTCCCTCACGGGTTCTCTCACCAACACCAGCAAAAACAGAAATACCGTCATACCCTTTGGCAATGTTGTTGATCAATTCCTGAATCAAAACGGTTTTACCTACACCGGCACCACCGAACAAACCGATTTTACCACCCTTTGAGTATGGCTCAATCAGGTCAATAACTTTGATTCCTGTAAATAATACTTCAGATTCTGTTGACAAATCCTCAAACCTTGGTGGTTTATTGTGGATGGAATAGGAATTGGTTTTGTCCAATGCCGGAAGACCGTCGATAGGATCTCCTACCACATTAAATACCCGACCTTTGATCTGATCACCAATCGGCATGGAAATTGGTTCACCCAAATCCAGGACATCCATTCCCCGGGTAAGACCGTCGGTTGAATCCATAGATACCGCACGAACACTGTCTTCACCCAAATGCTGCTGAACCTCAAGAATGAGTTTGTCACCATTTGCTTTAGTTACTGAAAGTGCGTAAAAAATTTCAGGAAGAGTTGATCCTGCAGCTGCAAAGCTCACGTCCACAACAGGTCCGATGATTTGTTTGATTTGCCCGATATTAGCCATAAAACTGGTATTATTTTGGAAAAATGTTGGAATTTTCTGAAAAACGCCACAAAGATAAGCCTTATTTGTTTCCCTGAAAGTTTTTGAATGATTTTTATACGCTAAAATATAGATTTTTCAGGATTTTTTTACAAAAACAAACAAAACATTCATCCTGACAGACCATATTATATTCTAATCTTATAAAAATAATTGTTTTAAAATAAAATTAAAAAACACCATTGATTCAAATAACCATATTATATTTGGTATCATTTAAAATTAACTACTTCTTTTTCAAACGGCTTTTGGTTCGTTTTACCAATCCATCTTGTTTTATGATGACATAACGCAAAGTAATGGCCGAAGAAGCTGAGATGATTCCTTTGTCATTTATTCCGGCCAATTTTAAAGCGGGCAAATAATCAAACGCAACATTCAGTCTGCCAACCGTAAAATCCATACCCAAGGGAAAAGCCAATCCAAAAGCATTAGATTTTTGTGGCTGGCTTTCGATGAAGTTTGATTTGACAGAAGCATTGTAATAAGGGCCTATACCAGCAAAAACATTCAACCTTTTGGATATCAGGGGAAAATGTTGCTTCACCGCCAAAGTGGTCACATTCTGGCCTGTAAACAACCCAGTCTGGTGGTATAAATCGATGGTTGTTTTTTTAACAATTCTCTGAGATATACTCAGGGATATATCATTGCCTATACGCAGACCCGCTGCTGTTTTATAACTTTGAGCCTCACCACTGTAACCGATGACAAATATGATAAATATGATAACTAAATACTTCATGTTCCTTTTTATAAAAAAAATACGTTCCGCTTAAAGGACGAAAATTAAAACAAAAAAGTACTTTTTACCTAAATTATTTTTATTCTTATTCAAATATTGTAACGTAAGTTCATATTACCGGATAAAAAATATCTGATGTACCTTTTTGTCAGGCGGAACACATTATCCAAAATTTTGGAGGTTGATAACCCGATTTTTAGTATCATTGCCAGATCAAATATTAATATTAATGAATCAAAGTCATTTTATTGCTATCTTAGTGTGTTTGTTTTTTGGATTACCTTTTTCGTTTGCGCAACAAAATGAAAAATATGCCAAAGTAAAAATAAACCTTACCAACAAAAACATACACGAACTTTCAACTCTTGGCATCGAAACCGATCACGGGACAATAGTCCCACATCGTTATTTGATCAATGATTATTCTCTTCAGGAAATATTAAAAATTAAAAATGCAGGTTTTGAGGTAGAAATCCTCATTGATGATGTCGTACAATATTATGCAAATCCAAACAGACCTTCAGCATTTTCGGAACATGAATTAAAAAATAATTTTTGCGAACCTCCAACAATAAAATCATTTTCATTTAAAGAGCCGGAAAACTACAAAGCAGGAAGTATGGGTGGCTATCATAAGTATCAGGAAATGAGGGACATTCTTAATGAAATGAGGGCAAAATTTCCAAACCTTATTTCAGAAGAATATGTCATTGATTCCATTCCGACACATAAAGGCAATACCATATTTTATATTAGGGTGTCCAACGAACCTTATGTCTACAATCCTGACAAACCCCAGATTTTATACACAGCATTACATCATGCCCGGGAACCCAACAGCCTCTCCCAAATGTTGTACTATATGTGGTATTTATTTGAAAATTACGGAACCGATCCTATGGTCACCAAATTATTGAATGAAACACAAATGACATTTGTACCTTGTATCAATCCGGATGGATATATGTTGAATGAAACACAAAACCCCACAGGTGGAGGTATGTGGAGAAAAAACACCTGGATAAACAATCAGGGACAACTTACAGGTGTTGACCTCAACCGAAATTACGGATATGCCTGGGGATATGATGAATCCGGTTCTTCATCATCTGAAGAATCACAGGTTTTCAGGGGACAATCAGCATTTTCAGAGCCCGAAACCAAAGCTATCAAAGCTTTGTGTGAAACTTTTGGGTTTACCGTAGCGCTTAATTATCATAGTTTTGGTAATATCATGATCCATCCCTGGGGTTTTAACAATACGTTGAGTCAGGAAGACAACATTTTTAAAAATTTTGGTAACTCCATGACTCAATACAACAATTTTTCGTTGGGAACGGTAGCACAAACGCTGGGATATTTTGC
>JALHOZ010000004.1 GCA_022842725.1 Saprospiraceae bacterium | reverse complement strand
CATTCCGAACAGAGAAGTTAAGCTCCTCAGCGCCGATGGTACTGCGATTGCGGGAGAGTAGGTCGCCGCCTGTTTTATGAGAGCCTTGTTGCACACGCAGCAAGGCTCTCTCCTTTTTTTGTAAGTTCGAAATATCTATATCTCTATGTTATAAACTTTTTTGGAACATATGATACTTTTGCCTGGTTTCTGTATAGTGAGTAAGATTTACATTAACTAAGGTTTTATCTAATGTAAAAAGATATAATATATAGATACAAGGAATTCTACACACAGGGTTAATTTAGTTATAAGTTTATTCATTCGTTTACTGGATTAGTCCATTTTTCCAATTAGAGTATTTGTCTTATTAGAAAAGAGAATAAATATATTCAATGGGTGTCTTGCGATTTTTTGAGAACCTATACCCAATTATGAGGTTTTGCCGTTTTATAGTTGTATTTTGCTTTTACTTTTTATCTCATTGAAAAGTAAATAAATTAAGTCTTTTATTCGACGGAATACCTTACTCCAATATACAATTCTCTTCCCTTTGTGGGTCCCCAATTAAATGCAGGATCAAAATATTCACTGAAAGGTCGGTCATAAGCTAATATGGGAAACTCCTGCCTGAAATCAAATATGTTTTCTATACCGGCATAGATTTGAAAATTTTTCCATCTTCGGGTAATATGAAAGTCGAGCTGCGAATAAGGGACAGACCTGTCTGATATTTGATATTCTTCCGGATAATTTATAGTCGAAGGAATTTTTTTGATTCCCGTCCATCTGTATGTTACATCAAATTGCCATTTATCGTTTTGGGTCGAATAGGATGTGTTGACGTTCCATTTATGTGAAGGAACAAAAGGAAGGTCTTGCCGCACATTTTCGTTAATACGATAGACCTGCAAATAATTCCAGGCGACTTTTATGTCAAATTGTTCAGAAAATATCCATTTGTTTTCTAATTGATAACTGTGAGATACACTCCTTCCAAAAAAATTGGCCACAATTGCAGTTTGTGGACTTTTGTCAAAGTCAGGAAAAATCTGGTTCTGAAAAAATGTCAGATAAGCATCTCCTGATATAATGATACTAATATCCCTCCATCTGAAATTTTGTATAAAATTAAGTCCTGTATTGATAGCTTCTTCAGGCGCCAGATCATTGGCGATGAGCAGGGATCTGTTGCCGGCCAGTAAACTGCTGTTCTCTGCAAAAACATGAGCTATCCTGTAGCCTTTCCCTATATTAAATCTGATGTCAGTATCTTTTGTGACATTAGCCCTCACCAATAATCTTGGGGTAAGTTTCCATCCAAAATCACCAAATTTATCATATCTCATTCCTGCCAGAATGGTAAATTTTGACCAGGTCCATTTATTTTCAATAAAAATCCCGGGAATATCATAGTTTGTGTTATATCGACCTTCATAATTTAAAAAATCGATAGGTTCCAGGAAGATTATGTCTTCTTTTAATCTGTTATGGCGGTAACTAAGACCGGTTTTAAAATTATGATTATTTTTACCATAATAGTAATCGGCATAGAACGTTGATGTAATGTTTAATTGATTTCCCTCATATTTTTTAATGCCGAAATAACTGTTTTGTTGATGAATAAAAGCACTGTTCAACAAAATCAATGAAGTTTTGTCATTCAGTATATAATTTGTTTTTGTGGACAAATCCAGGTGTTGCATATGAACATTCTGACCGTACACTAATGATGTTCCTTTGTGCTGATTTCGGTCAAAAGTTGTTAAACCTCCTTCTCTGTTTTCATTAAGATATCGGGCTGCGATTGATGTTCTCCATTTTGGTTTGTTTGGGTTATCATAAGACCAGCGGTTAAACAAAGAAATACGATTGGTTCGAACAATATCCCTGAATCCATCTTTGTCCCGGTCGATATTGGTTGCCGGCAAGGTCATATGACCTGAAGTCAGATTACTCCAACCGGATTTTTTGACAATATAATTGACATTGTATTGGTTTTCACCAAAAGAATTGACAAAAGCATTTAAAAATAATTTGGGTGCATTTTCTGGACTGTGAAACTCCATATTGATTTGACCTGAAATACTTTCGAATCCCTGAAGCACGGAGTTGGCTCCTTTTGTCACAAATATTTTTTCTATCATCGTCCCCGGATAACTATTAGGCCCATAAGGATAAGCCAGACCTTGTATCAAAGGCAAACCATCAACCAAAATTTGATTATACACACCTGAAAGACCCAAAATTCTGAGCTCTTTGGCATCTGTGACGACATTGGTTACGTTAGCATCTACATTACTGTTTGTTGAAAAACAACCGGCCAGACTGCAACAGGCAGCCCTTTGGATTTCACGAACGCCAATGACCTCAACTTTGGCAACTCCATTGTCAAAACGTGTAGCAGAACTTTTGGCAGCGATGGTAACCTCTGAAAGAGTGGCATCCTCCATAAGCTGAATATTCCAATGTAACACAGTGCCGGCTTTGATTTTTTCAGTCGAAAAACCTACATATGAAATCATAAGTACCCTGATACTATCTGAAATATCATTCAGGGAAAAAGAACCATTTTCATCAGTAACCGTACCTATATCCTTGTTTTCCCAATAAACTGAAGCACCGATCAATGGTTTTCCTGTGATGTCTGTTACCTTTCCGGTAATGTTTTGGGCATAAATAAAGTTTAAAAATAAAACGGATAGTAAAAGGGTCAGAAAAAATTTCATCTTGTAAGATTTAGTTTTGGATCGATTGTTTAGAGACTTCCTGAAAAACAAACCACATTTCCTGCCCGATTTGTATACTTCGTTCAGCGTATTTACTATCCATAAGATCTGTGTGGTCAAAAACTTTCGGGTCATCGTATTTCACCGGAAATCTTGCTTCAGCGCCAAAAACGATCGGGCAAGCTTCATCAGCGCTGTTGCATGTGACAACTGCTGCGTATCCTGTTCCGGGATTAAAAGAGTGATTATATTCTTTGGAAAAACAGATGACAGGATGTTCTGTCACCGCGAATTTGACGGCATACACCGGATTGTTTGTCTCTGAAAGTTTTAAAATTTCAAAACCCTGATTGACTAATGTTTCCGCTATTTTAGGAAACATAGCGGTTGATTCTGTTCCTCCGGAGTAACAGGTGACTTTATGGACTCCAAAATGATATGCCATAGTCTGTGCCCAAATCTGCGAAAGATGACTGCGCCTCGAATTATGTGTACAAATGAAGTTCAGACGAATGTCTTCATTTTTACTCAGTTTATTTTTGATATATTGAATCAAAGGAGATAAAATTTCCTTACGTTCCCGGGGTATATTTGATTCAGAAAAGTTAAAAATGGTAGATTGTAAATCCTGAAACATATTTTTTTATTTAATGTATAATTAATTTAAAATGATATATATGTTTTGTTTATATCTTAATATTTCCACCTGTTGGCTAAAGCTACCAGGGACAACATGACAGGAACTTCCACCAAAACGCCGACCACAGTAACCAAAGCAGCAGGAGAATGCAAACCAAACAGTGCAATGGCAACTGCCACGGCAAGTTCAAAAAAATTGCTGGCTCCGATCATGGCTGCCGGAGCACAAACCGGATGAGGAAGGTTGAGTTTTCTTCCGGCAAACCAGGTAATAAAAAAGATAAAATATGTTTGTAATATTAGCGGAATGGCTACCAATAGAATTATAAACGGGTTGCTGATAATATTTTGACCCTGAAAAGCAAATAACAAAATCAAAGTTGCTAATAATGCCAGAATGGAGACCGGTTTAAATTTTGGAAGCAGTTTTGTTTCAAACCATTCCCGACCGCGTGTTTTGACAAACCATAACTGAGATAACCATCCGGCTACAAGCGGTATGACGACAAAAATAACGACACTGCTGATCAGTGTGTCATACGGGATCAAAATGTCTGTTATGCCGAGAAGCAATCCTACAATGGGAACAAATGCAACCAAAATGATCAGATCATTTACAGAAACCTGTACCAAGGTGTAATTGGGATCTCCATCCGTCAGGTAAGACCATACAAAAACCATTGCCGTACAAGGTGCAGCTCCCAAAATGATAGCACCTGCGATATATTCGCCTGCCAGCGAAGGGTCTATCCAGGCGCTGTACATTTTGTCAAAAAAAATCCAGGCAAAAAATGCCATAGTAAAAGGTTTGATGAGCCAATTTACGATGACCGTCAGGATGATCCCTTTTGGACGTTTACGGACATTCCTGATGCTGCTGAAGTCTATTTGCAACATCATCGGATAGATCATAAGCCAAATCAGAATGGCTATTGGCAGATTGACTTTGTACATCTCCATTTTGCTGAGGGTATTTATACTTTCTTCGGCAATGTTTCCCAATAAAATACCTGCACCGATACAGAGCGCAACCCAAAGCGTGAGATATTTTTCAAAAAAGGCGATGGATTTTTTATTTTCAGTCATAAAATAAGGCTAAGGCTAATATTAAGGTTGAGGTTAAGAATGAGGTTGAGAATTAGGTTTGGAAGATCAGGAACAAAGGATGATACCTTCTTCACTAAAAGTGGTTTCCAACGGATTTTCAAAAAAGAAGCTGAATATTTCACCCGCTTTTTTATAATTATCTCTGTGTATACAATATTTGGTTTTGGGTGGGGAGATCTCTCCCTGAATGAGCCCTGCATCTTTTAACACTTTGAGATGTTGAGACAATGTACTGTTGGCAATAGGAAGTTCATCGGCCATATCACCGTGATAACAGCATGCTTTTGATGCCAAAAGGTCGAGGATAGCGACCCGGACAGGGTGGGCGAGTGCATTGGCGAAATTTGCAATTTCTTCCTGCCTTTCGGTAAACTTTTTGATTTCAGCGGACATATATATCTAATTATTCGCAAATGTACGAACATTATGTCATTCGTAATATTACGAAGGTTAATTTTTAGCTATGATTATTATCATCTTTATGTATTTTCCAAGGTTTTTAAATCATATGAAAGGTGCACATAATTAGGGAAGTCTAGTTTTGAAAAACTACCTGATCAAAACAAATTCATTTTCTGAAGGCTTTTTTCCACATCTTCAACAGACATATCCTCAAGGGCAGCCACACACAAAACAGCAATATATCGGTCCACTTCTCCCCAGAGTAAATGGGTCAGTAACATTTCTGTCTGAGTCAGGTCATCCGGTAGTTCTCCGCCTTCGTCCATACCGAATAAGCTGACATAATGTACTTTATCTACTGTCCGTGTTGAGCTGATGCACGTGTCGGTTTTTTCATCCGGAAATCGTTTTGAAAGGGAAGTCAGCAAAGTTTTATCGGTAATTACGGCAGTTCTGTTTTTTAAGGAAAAATGGTCGGGTACATAAAATTCGTTCTTTAGTTCTGTGGAAGAAATTTGGGAATTGTTGTGTTTTAATTCGAAATACATACATTTAATTTTGACACAATTTACAAAAAAAGGACGGAATTACCAAGGTTTTTTAAGGAAAAATGTGACATAAAAACCATTTTTAACCCATTTTAAAGAGATTAGCTGCATAAAACCAGGTAAAAATGGTTTACTCCTGATTTTTTACATCAGCGTTATATTGCTCATCTTAATGTCTGAAAATATGTATATTTGTCAATCATTTAATGTCTGAAACCTGTCAAAATTGCATAATGATTTGTCCTTACTATTACAGGTATCATTAAATGAAGTGTTGTTTGGCAAATTAAAACAACTCTGAATTTAAAAAAAAGGAAAATATTTGGAAATTAAAAATATTAATAATGTAAACTGTATCATAATATTGGTAATAAAGTTTCTAATAGACATTCATAAACAAAAAAAAATAAACAAATGAAAATATTAATCATCATCAACGATGCTCCGTATGGTAGCGAAAAAGCATATAATGCATTAAGAATAGCCAACCAATTGAATAAGGACTTTCCTGAAACAGAAGTAGTTATCTTTTTAATGGCAGATGGTGTAAATTGTGCTATCCCGAATCAAAATACACCAAACGGTTATTATAATATAGAGCGAATGTTGAAGATATCTACCAGAAGTGGAACAAAGTTACTTTTATGCGGCAGCTGTCTCGATGCAAGGGGACTAAAAGAAACACCATTGACAGATCAGGCCGAAATCAGCACGATGGCAGCATTAACCAAACAAATTGTCGAAAGCGATAAAGTACTTACTTTTTAATGTAACCAAAGGTACCAACCTTACCAATAGTTAGACATACCTTTACGCTTTTAAATTCTTTTTGATGCCACCAAATATTTCTTTGGGTCTAAAGGAAAATTGGAAACAATTTACCCTTCTTGTGATTATCAATGCATTTGTTGGTGGGATGGTCGGCATGGAACGAAGTATTATTCCGCAGTTTGCCGGGTTGGAATTTGGGATTTCATCAAAAACAGCTATACTTTCTTTTATTATTGCTTTTGGTATATCAAAGGCAATAGCCAACTATTATACCGGCAGGTTGGCCAATGTGTATGGTCGCAAAAACCTGCTTTTGATGGGTTGGTTATTGGCTATTCCTGTTCCTTTTATGCTGATTTATGCCCAAAGTTGGAATTGGGTGATTGGTGCCAATGTTTTATTAGGAATCAGTCAGGGTTTGACCTGGAGTAGTACCGTGGTAATGAAAATAGATTTGGTAGGCGAAAAAGATCGTGGTTTTGCCATGGGACTTAACGAATTTGCGGGTTATATCGCCGTAGGATTGGTCGCTTTTTTCACCGGATATATTGCAGAAAATTATGGCATCACGCCATATCCATTTTATATTGGAATTTTTATTTCGCTTATTGGTTTTTTGTTGACCTTATTTTGGGTAAAAGATACCCGGGCTTTTGTACAAAAAGAAAGTGTAACGGATCAAACCACAAAACTGGATCATGTTTTTTTGGAAACCACGTTCAAAAATAAAACCCTCAGTTCGGTCACTCAGGCCGGATTGGTAAACAATCTCAATGATGGTATGATATGGGGATTGTTACCTGTAATGCTGATAACCCTTCATTTTGATGATAAAAATATCGGTATCATTACTGCGATTTATCCCACGGTTTGGGGTTTGGGACAACTGTTTACCGGAAAAATGTCGGATCATTTTTCCAAAAAGCTAATGTTGTTTTGGGGAATGTTGATGCAGGGATTGGCTATTTTGTTGATTCCACTGACAAACGATTTTTATGTTTTAGCTCTGTTGTCGACAATCCTGGGGTTGGGCACAGCATTGGTTTATCCTACCTTTCTATCGACCATCGCACAGGCAACCCGTCCGGCACAAAGAGCTGAAAGTATAGGTACATTCCGGTTGTGGAGGGATTTGGGCTATGCTGTGGGAGCCATTCTTTCCGGTGTTTTGGCCGATTATTTCGGGATAGATTACGCTATATATTTTATCGGGGGCCTTACAGTCCTCTCTGCTTTGGTCATCGGTTTCAGGATGCCAGCAGACAAAGGATTGATTTAAGATGTATTTGGTTGATTATAAAAACTGCACCACGGCACTGACGATGATACCGTTATTATTTTGAAAAACATTTTGATTATTCACTTCTCTGCCCAATTGTAATATTTGGTTGAGGTAACCGCCTTCGATTCTTACACTTTCATTGAGTCTGTAGCCAAAAAGTAGTGCCACCCTGTTTTGATCAAAAATATTTTCATTTACATTTTGACCAAAACCGGCAAATATTTCATCATAAAAAACCAGATAAGGTGTATGATTCAGGATTTCTTTTCCTTTCAGCGGCACCTGAATACGGAACATATAACGTAGTCTGTTCATAAAAGGGAATTCATCTTCTGAGGAAAGGGATGCTTCTGAATACCGGCCCACCCATCGTTGTTCGAGCATAAACCGATGGGACAAATCCAAGCGGTTTATTTTATCTGTGATGGTCACCATCTGAAACAAACGATGTTCGGTAAAATCTTTTCCCATACTGTTCAAAGGAATGTCACCATAAGGAAACGTTTCTATCCATGCGTATCCTAACCTCAATTGTACCCTTGAATGTAGCTGATAATTGAGTCCAACCCTTAATAAACTTTGTTGCCAATCGGTGATCAGGTTGTTTCGGCGAAACTGATATTCCGTGTGTAAACCAAATTTTGAATTTAATTTAATCGTGCCAAAGTAGTTATACCATCCTATTGTATTATGATTGAATAATCTGGTATTTTGTCCCTGACTTAATGTTATCACAAACATAAGAAGGAAGGTGTAACAATATTTTGGATACATTGGACATGATTTTAATTTGGGGTTGTACCTGATGTAAAGTACAACCCCATTGTTGACTAATTTGTTTTAGGATTAAAAGGGAGCGAGGATTTGTGAACGATAATTCTCAACTTACCGTCTTTGCCTTTTTTGAATACCCAGGTTTTATCGACCATCACTTCATTGCCTTCTTTGTCAGTGACCCAAACATTTCCCATGGTTATAGCCACTGATCCATAGATCTGAATTCCCAAATTGTTGTCACCTGCATTGTCATATCGGGCTTTTACCCAAGGTTTAAGCGCAAAACCATTATCATCCGGATAATCGGAATCACCACCGACAAAATAGGCCAAAGCACCTTTTTTGTCATTTCTGAAGGTTTGGTCGCCAAAAGCCAGGGTTGGTTTAAAAAATACTTTTCCCTGATCGTAGTTATAAGCTTCTGACAATACTTTTTCGGCATAAGCTTTATAATCTCCGCCTTCTTCTTTTAATTTTCCGATCTGAACCAAGGCATCACACCATGCTTGTTGTGCAGCATTAACTTCATCATAGGTTATGATGGATTGTGCTCCTTCTTCGACATAAACCAAACCCAAATCGTTTATAACTTTCTGAACATTTTCATTTGTTTCAGAAATCATTTTGTTGGCTTCATCTTTTGCCTGATTACAGGAATATAAAAAAGGCAAAACCAACGCTAAAAAAATCATTTTTATTTTACACATATTTTTACTTTTTTGTTGCCTACTTTTTAATACGGTGTTCGGCTATTCCGGTGTACAATAAAAATAAAAGCTTCATGAAGTATCTTCTGTACAAAGTATAAAATGAATTATAAACCTTCTTGTTCATAATAAATCATTTAAGTTTTATATGTTTTGTATAAAGATTATTTATGGATAAACTGAAATAAGATGGGATAAACGGGGAGAAAGAATGAACCAATACGAAGTGGCTGCCTCTTGCCGTGATAGTAAATTACAGATGAAATAAAAACAGTGTTTTAAAAAAGGGCAAAAATCCTTTTTATAAATTATGTACAAAAAGGTATCGTTATGTCAGGAAACTTAACGCGGTGTTCGAAGATAGCAGACGGGTACAACCAACATTACATCACCGGTCGAGCCATTTTTTAAATGCCGGAGCTTTTTCTCTGCTTATATCGACTTCTGTTTTTAAAGGTGCTTTGAGTGTAATGGTAAGTTTTTGGTTTTCATGAGGTTTTACACTTTGAATGGCACCAAAATGAATGATGGTTTGACGGTTAGCCCGATAAAAAACAGCAGGATCCAGCAGAGCTTCCACTTCTTCGAGGGTAGTAAAATCAAGAATAAACCGATCTCCTTTAAAGGTATAGACAAAGTTGATGTTATCTCTTACGAAACAGGCGATATCTTCAGTAGCGACCGGGACCCATTGTTTCAGATGTTGAACCACAAAGGTAGACTTATATTTTTGAGCAGCTGACGTCGGATTGGTGATCAGTTGTAATATCGATTGCAGGTCATTCGGATACTCACTTTTACTTTCCAGGATACTTTTTGCTTTGGCAATGGCCCGACTGAGTTCCTCTACATCAACAGGTTTTAGGAGATAGTCGATACCATTAACTTTAAAAGCCTGAATGGCATATTCGTCATAGGCTGTGGTAAAGATAACCGGACATTTCATATCATATCTGCTGAATATATCAAAACTTACGCCGTCGCTCAATTGGATATCTGCAAATATGAGATCCGGTTCGGGATTTTCCATAAACCATTTATACGCTGTTTTTAAGCTTAGCAAAACCTGAACAATCTGAATATCTTCGGCTATTTCTGATATTTTGTACATTAATTCTTTGGCGATTAGACTTTCATCTTCTATGATTACGGCTTTGATTGCTTGCATTCGACAATTTATTTTTGATTAAAGAAGTGGTATTTTAACGATATATTCCGTTTCGGTTTCAGTAATGATGACTGGCAGAGGACTCAGAAAACGATAGAGAGCTACCATGCTGATTTGTCCTTGTTTGTTGCTTGTTTCCACATAATTTTTTTTCTGCAGATTGTTTTTTACGATAAGGTAATCGTTTTCGATAAACAATTGTATCAAAAGCGGATTTTCGGGATCTGCCGTATTATGTTTGATGGCATTTTCGATAAGGTTCTGTAAAGTAACCGGAACAATTCTGGCATAAAAATAATCTTCTGGAATATGTTGTTCCACCACCAGCCCGTCTTCAAATCTCGTTTTTTGCAACTGAATATACATATTGACAAAATTCAGTTCTTCGCTCAATGGTACCGTCTCATTATCTTTATTGCGCAAAATATAGCGGTATACTTTACTCATTTTATCCAAAAAATCGCCTGCTTGTTTTTGGTCAATGCGGATCAGGCTACTCAAAGATGTCAGCGAATTAAAAAGGAAATGCGGATTCAGGTGTTGTTTCAGATTCTCATACATCACCGTGGTTTTTTCTTTTTCCAGAAGTTGTGCTTTTGATTTTAGTATATTGATATTCCGGATATTTCTCCATCGATACCGGATTCCGAAAAACAAAATGGTGATCATACTTCCTACGACCAAAGATTGAAACCACCATGTTTTGTAAAAAGGCGCTTTGATATGGATTTTAAAAGTTTTTTCAGTAGATTTCCAATCAAATTCGGAGGATACTGACCTCAATCTGAAAGTGTAACTTCCCGGTTGCAAGTTGGTATAAGAGGCTTCGGCATTTTCATCGGTTTTAATCCAATCTTCATTGATGCCTTCCAGTTTGTATTCAAAGGTATAGGTGGTAAAGGCCGGCACACTCAGAGATCCGAACCCAATTTTGATAAAGTTTTCATTTGGTTGAAGGTTTACTTCAGCCATATGGTCGATAAAAATTTTTCTGTCCGGCAAAGTTATGGTACTCAATATTACCGGATTGCCGGGTTTGGTAACCTGGATTTTGGTTGGGTCAAACTCGATGAGATCTCCTCTGATATTGGTCAGGATATTACCATTGGTGAGAGGGATCATATAATTATAATAAAAAGGATTATTGTCGCTTTGACGAATTTTAAAATTTCGGAAATGATTGTTTTGGGTATTAAAAATCGAAAATTTATTAAAAGAAGCACACCATATATTGCCCTGATTATCAGACACTGCTGATAATAAAATATCATTAACAAGACCTTCTGACATGGTCCATTGTTCCATTGTATAATCGTCTGAGGATGTAAAATTTGATGTCTTTTTTTTCACGTGGTATAAACCCTGAGTTGAATAGGTCAGCCATACATCTCCTTTTTTATCGACATGTAAAGCATTGATATACCCTCCTTTAAATATGTTTTGTCCGATTGGCAAAATAACCGGATACACCAGAGAATCTCCGGGATGGATATATCCTAAGTCCTGATTTGATAAAGCCAGCCAGGCTCCTTTGTTTTTTTGAGCATTCAACCAGCCGGCATCATATTTTACATTGTTTTTATCAAAAGTTTTAAAATATTTTAATTCCTGTATACGGTTTGTGTTTTTATTCCAGCGTAAAAGTGGCAGTTTATTTCCAAACAAATAGGTAGAATCTGTTTCCTGAACTATCACACGGGTTTTATAGTCTTTAAATGATCCTGTCAACGCTTTGAAAGGTACCATTTTTTTAGTTTTTGGGTTGTATTGGTAGGTCGGAGCACCGGCAAAACATAACACTGCTTCATCACCAATGAATTCGATATCTGTGAGATATGTTGCTTTTTTGTCTATGGGAAATTCAGCCAGATCCAGATGATTCCATGCTCCCGTTTTGTAATCAAAGATGTAGATTTTATTGCTTCTCGAACCCATCCACCACTCTGTCTTTTTAGGGTTTTCTGCTAAGCAGGTAATTTTTCAGTTTTCCTCCAATTCCGGAAAAATCTGTGATGCTTTTACCTTTCTGTAAAAGGATTTTTTATGATTATATCTTGAAATTCCTGCTATGGTACCCAGCCAAACGGTTTGGTCTTCGTCTTCAAAAGCTGCGCAAATCAAATCTCCTGCGATCGAAGCCGGATTGGTGATATCATTTTTTATTAATTCGTACTTTATACCGTTTTGGTAGTTTATCCGAATGATTTCATAACTATTGCTTGAATACCATATTTCGTGTGTACCCGTTTCAAAAATGAACCCGTTGTGCGGATCTAAAAGTTTGTTTTTTAAAGGAAATTTATATATCAGCTTGCTTTTTATTGTATTGTACCCAATGATATCCTGTGTTGTATTGTCATAATACCATAACATCCCATTGGGTGAAAGATGAAGGGCTGAAATCCAATGGTCGTTAAAAATATCACGATTTCCGGTATTCAGAATACTGGTTATTTTTTCAGTTCGGATATCAAAAAAAGCCATTCCTTTAGAAGTACCTATCCAAAGGCCATTATTTTTTTGATCAAAAACCAGACTGTTTTTGATCAGTTTGTGGTTTGGCAAACCATGGATACCTGCATTGTTTTGGGCAATAGGTATAATTTTTTTTGTTTCCGGGTCGAGTTTTGAAAGACCGTGAGCGCCACCTGCCCAAATCTTACCCCGATGGTCACTGACGATACAATCAATTCTGGGAATATATCCGGGTTTTTGTAAAAAGTACGGTGTAAAAGTATTTGTTTTTTTGAGGTAGCAGATGATACCATCTTCGGTACCACACCAAATGTCACCTGAAGGATCGAGTGTCATATCCGTTATCAGGTTTTGTTTTAATGCGGAAGGATCGCCTTTTTTATTTCTGAATATTTCTATCCTTTTTCCATCGTATCTGTTTAATCCGCTTTGGGTCCCGATCCATAAGATGCCTTCGCGATCGCGTATCATAGAAGTCACCATATTATGACTCAAACCTTCTTTTTCCGTAAGGTGATCAAAAATGATTTCAAAAGATAAACCGGACGTAAAGGTACTGTCTGAGGATACCCTTTGTCCTGACGTTATGATTTGAAATCCGGAAATAACCAGAAGGATGATGATAAATGGTTTCATATGGCATGCAAGGTACATTTTACGCACCATTGAGTATAAAATTTTAAAATGAAACGTGGTAAAATTAAAATGAACCGGATTTCATGGTGTTTAAATTGTTTTTTCGTTTGCTGCTGAAATCATGACATTCGCCAGGGTTTGATAACATAAAGTCCATGCTTGTTTTGTTTTGTCATTCCAATCATGTTGTAATCCTTTTTCCAAAGTCCACAACAAAGCTTTGCCAACCATGTCGTAATGAGCGGTTTTGACACCATACCCAACGTGTCTGACTGCCATTAATTTTATTTCAGGAAGCATTTTTTCAAAATTTTCCAATCCGGAAACAATGGAAGTCAACATATCTATCAGTTTTTTATGTTGCGCTGTCATATCAGCCGGAAAAAGTTTTCGAAGAGCCGGTTGTTCTGTAAACAACTTGGTGTAAAAGACATCACCCAGAATGGCAGGATCAATTCCCATCAATTTGCGCCAACTCGAACGAACGATTTTTATATCTTCAGGTGTCATGTGAATTTGTTTTCTTTAAAGTAAATGTTGAGCAGCATCTTCGCCACTATTGACAGCACCTTCCATAAATCCTTGCCAGTCAGCGAGATGTTCTCCGGCAAACAACGTGTTTCTGAATGGTTTTTTCAGGGTTGCCATCACGTCAAACCATTGGTTTTTGCCATAAAATGCATAGGCGCCATATGAAAATTCGTCTCTTCCCCAATAATACAAAAGGTCTTCTTTGAGATATTTCCGGACGTCACCAAAGGCCGGATAAAGGGCATCCGTTATGATGTCCAGCCTTTGTTTTTGACTGACAGCACTCAGCACATCAGCCTTGTCTCCGGTGGCATAACACATCAGTACGCCTGTATTGCTGCTTTGATTTTTGGTGCCATGATAAAAATAATGTGCGGGCGTATCTGTAATCATATCAAAATCGTCTCTTTCCCAAAATTTTTCAGAAAACACAAGGGGAAACTTTCCGATTCTGCTGTATTGCAGAGATTGAATAGCTTCTATGGTTTCTTTCGGCAGACCCGGAGACCAGATGACATCATACATTGCTTTGGTAGGCAAGGTACAAATCAGATAATCCCCTTCCAGTTTGACACCATTCGCACAACTGACCATAATGTTGTTTTTTTGCTGCTGGTTGACCGAAACAACTTTGTGGTCCAGGAGGATATGGTTTTTTCCAATGGCATTTGCCATGACATCAATGAGTTTAGAATTTCCGCCTTTGATTTTAAAATCCATTTCATTTTTGTCACTGCTTTCGGCATATTCCGCAAAGGCAGCATAAGCAGATGTATGTCTTATGCTTTCCCCAAAATCTGTGGAGTCAATCAGGTCGCGCATGAAAAGATCTTCATATGGTATTCCTTGATTGGACAAAAATCTCCACCAATCCGTTTTGTCGAGTTTGGCTTTTTCCTTTTCTGTCATAGATTCCCAAATCTTCACTTTATCTTTCCAAAAAATTTCCATTTCCGGACCGAAAGTCCACGTACCTGTTTTTGAATGAACACCTGAACGAATCAGGTCCGTTTCAAACCGGTTGTCTTCAAGCGTCAGATTAAATTCTTTGCACAATTCTATCATCCGGGTGTGGGACGCACCGACCCATTCGGCCCCCAGTTCTATGACGTTGTCACTTGACTGATCCGGACGAAATGAAAACACCCTTCCGCCTATACGTTTGCGGGCTTCCAGAATGGTGACACGGATGCCGGCTTTTGTCAGTTTGAGGCCTGCTGCCAATCCTGCGAATCCTGCACCCAGGATGATCACATGTTTTGGTTTTTTAGCACCTTGCCAGGAAAATGTGGATTCAGGTACTGCCGAAAGAACGGTGCCGGCGATGGCTGATTTGCGAAGGAATTCACGTCTGTTCATTGTACAATTTTTATGTAAAATTACCATTAGATTCGTAAAGGTCGGAAATCATTTTTATCACACCAATTTTTTAAAGTTGAAATGTGGAAACGGTAGATTGAATATGATGGTAAACATGTTGAAACGTTTTAAAAGACTACTTTAGGACATAATTTATTCGGGAATTTACATAAAGGGTAAGGAGTTTTTCGTGTCAACACTTCAATTTAAAATTTCCACCTTTCAGATGAAACATCAACCATTACACCAATTAAAATTTTTATTCAGGAAAGGAATACCCACATATTTGCGCTATCAAATAATTTTATCAAATACTTTTTTATGAAATTTCTTATACTTTTTTTCTGCAATGTGTTTTTTGTTTTAACAACATCCGGACAACGAATGATGTGGCAATATGATTTTGAAGTCCGTGAAGTTTACGTAAGGACAGATACGTCCTGTCAAATTTTGAAAAAAACAATTCAAATCCCTTCGTCAGGTTATGTAATCGCCAGGATTGAAGGTCTTTGTGAAGTTTCAAAAAATGATGTGATCACCTTGGGTGTCAGTAATTACAATCAATGGAGTGCAAACTTTGGAAATGTAGGATGCGTGTCCTTTGACAGCATTTACACAAAACACCATTTTCAACACACCATGGTGTATAAAGTCGATAAAAACGACCATACTTTTTATGCCCTTGCTCAAAACTGGACTGACAGAAACGGAACGGGAATTTTTTCTGCCAAAGGACAAATGTTTCTGGAATTTATTCCGGATGAACAAGAAGAACCAATGGTGTTTTTTAAAAGAATCAACATATATCCCATAGTACTGAATGATACGGTAAAAACTCTTGAAACCCTGCAAGTCAGTCTTCAAAAACCGGGTAAGGTTTTATTGTCTGCTGACGGAAGATTGTATTCCAACCCGAATGATGAAATTGAAATTTCTATTTTGTTATCTGATTTTTCAACTTTGAGAAAAGCGGATTCTTATCATGTGCACCATAAAAAACTAAACATTCTATCTATGTACACTACCCTTGACTTACCAGCTGGTGTTCATACATTTATTCTCGCAGCTACCAAAACCAAAGGAAATCAAACCACGGCGAATAATGCCTATTACGGTACTTTTTACGCGACGGTTTTTCCGGAAGACAACCAAGATGTTTTGACAAAATCTGTTTCTTTTGAGAATGTTGCAAGTCAATATGATGATGAAAATTTATTGTCTGAACTTTCAATGGACATCCCTTCAAAGGGAACGGTTTATGTCCTAACCACCGGACAGGTGGATATTCGTTTGAATGACCAATTTGACATCAGAGTCAAAGCAGACAACAACAATTTTACTGAAGAATTTAGTGCTTCCTGTCAAACAACCCACATTGATGAAGAGATCGCCTACTTCAACCGAAAACAAATATTTGAAGTTGAAGCCGGAAAATTTGACGTCGCAATATATGGTCAGATGACAGGAAATACAGGAAATAGTTTACCTTCAGATATCAAAGGAGACGTGGTCATTACTTTTGTCGCCGATCCCGTGATATCTTCTGTCAAAGAAGCATCAGAACAGACAGCTTTACGAAATGTAGTGTATCCGAATCCTGTGACAAATCAACTTTATATCCGCAATCCTGAAGGATTAAATATTGATGAACTTATAGTAAAAGATACCAGAGGTATGGTCCTTTCCAACCTGAACCAAACAGCAGAAGGCCTTGATGTTTCTTCTCTTCCGGAAGGAATGTACATCCTGAGTATCCGGCAGGAAAATAAGGTCGAATACCATAAATTCTTTAAATCCACACCTTCATTTTAAGATACCCATGTCATTTTTAATCCATAATTTTTACGTGTTTGTTATTGGATTCGGTTTGTGGACCTGCCAGCCAAAACGGCAGGTTCCCTTACCAGAACCGGAGGTAAAAATATCAGAACCACTTTTATCTTCGGTTTCTTACGGGTCGGATCCGGATGCTGAAAAATGGTATAAATACAATTCGGAAGGTGAGTTTTTAACCTGTTTTTCTTTGATTGATACAGTCAGCTTTTTTTATTTTCAAGATTCTATTGTAAAAAAATACGGAAAAAGTTCCGGGCAGTGGCAAACTTCTGTAACGTACTTTTTGGATAAAAATCAAAAAGTTGATTCCAGTATCATCAGAGGTGAAAACGACGAATGTATCAGTTCGTATCGATTTTATTACGACACTGAGGGTTATCTTACAGAAACAGTCCAGGATGTGTATGCTTCCGGAAATACCTATAGGCAAACGATGACTTATGAAAACGGAAATCTTAAGGAAATTATAACCTTTACTTTTGATGGAAGACCATACGGGAAATACGTTTATGAATATTATAAGGATAAAAAAAATGTACTAAACCACAATTTATTTCATATTCTTGAAGATTATATAAGTAAAGAAAGATTGGGAAAAGGCAATAAAAATCTGATACGCTCTATGGCTAATGTTTCTGTTGATGGGGATACTTTATCCATGCTTTCATTTACGTATCCGGAGCCAAAAAATGATTTGACACTGATCCAAATAGAAACCGATGTTTTAAACGAAAATACCACCGAAAGAATATATCATTTTAAAAAGGCATTTTAATA
This sequence comes from Saprospiraceae bacterium, assembly GCA_022842725.1. Lineage (GTDB taxonomy): Bacteria > Bacteroidota > Bacteroidia > Chitinophagales > Saprospiraceae > OLB9. The sequence goes on along the minus strand of JALHOZ010000004.1, from coordinate 181,116 downwards.
AACCATATGTTACAAACCATTTTACAATATCTGATGTCCATGGCAGGCATCATTTCCCTGATGGGGACTTACATGATCATTTTGGGTTATACACGGAACGCTATGTATGACAATGTCAGAAAAAACGGAATCAAAACCGAAGGAACGGTCGTGAAAATGTTGAGCCGTTCTGAGAGTACGTATCCGGGAGGAAAGCAGGCAGGTTACGCACCTGTGGTAGAGTTTACCACAGTAAATGGTCATTACACGCATGTGTCACCGACCTACCGTAATCCATCGCCGTATCAGGTCGGTCAGAAAGTGGATATTTATTATAAGTTTTATAAATCTATTCATGAAATGGCATTAGAAGATGATGTTCCGGATGATTTACCTAAAAAACTTTTTTTATGTGGCTTATTATTTTGTGGAATCGGGTATCCGATGGTGTATTATAAGCTGCAATTGTTATTTTAAAAAAGTAATTTGATATTTTAAAAAAATAGAAGTAGTGAAATATTTTATTTCCTGTTTCGGTGATTTTTATGACATCAGTTTTTTTTGACAATTCCGAATGGAAAGTCCAAAGTTAAAATGTTAAACATTTTTCATTCTCGGAAAGGCTTTTTTCACATAATGGCAGGATTTTTACTGACAAATTGATACATAACATACAACATGGAAACATCACCACAAACATATTTTGGAAAAATTGTCGTCCGAAACATAGTTAATTTTGATATTGCAGAAATACCAAACAAATCTCTCTTTACAGATAGCTACTGTAAGGTTGTTTTTTATCCTGATTGTCAGCAATTGATATTATGGATGCCGGAACCCGGTCACCTTTTTGACGCGATGATTATTACCGATGAAACGAATAATACCCTTGCTTATGAAAGGAATATAGCAGATATATTATCGGGTAGTGTTCAGATTGTACTGGATACCCTGCCTTTTGCACCAGGTACGTATCAGATCAGGGTCACACGATCCGGTCAGCCATGTTTTGGTTTATTTTTTCAAAAATATCCTGAAGGAGTAGAACCACAAATTACAAAAAACCATTTTCCGGAAGTTGAAAGTAGGGACAAAGAACCCATTGTATATAGAGACGGTATGGGAAATATTTTGCCAAATGAGGATTTGTTGTTTAGGGAACAGATATTTGAAAAAATCCGTGATAAATTTATTTCGAAAATCCGGTATTTCAGTACGGGTCGTGATGGCTACATCATTTATAGTGAAGATGGAAATACAGCGCGCTTTGAAATGGAGATGGGAGGGGGAGATTGTATATTTTTTATCTATCTACCTGATATTATTCATTGGGAGAATAATACCGGATTTTCGTTGGCTGACCGTGATCGCATCATAGATCATATAGCCAGGATGACACAAAGAGATCAGGCCGGAGGAGCTGAATATAAGATTAATGAAAGGGGGATTATTTATTACAGAAAGAAGTGAACAAATATCAATAACCGAAACTAATCTACTTAGTGAAAAAAAAACAAAATTAAATGGTATTTTGTATGATTTAAAACGCTCTGAAACATAAGCTAACTGAAAACAGCTTTATATTTGTGTTTGAAATCCACCCATGTAAAATTTTGGTTTGGGTTTTTATTCAGAAAAGTTATCAATGGAGTGGAAACAAAACAAATCATATTACCATCACTAAAAACCGGTCGTCTGAACATTCGACAGGTGCAATTATCAGATGCGCCATTTATTTTTACTTTGCGTTCAGATGACGAAATAAATGTTTTTCTTGACAGGAAAAAGGCAGAAAATTTAGATGATACTACGTCATTTATTCAAAAAATATCAATAAATATAGCTGAAGGAAACACCTGTTACTGGGTCATTGATTTAAAGGAAGAACAGTTTTCATCAGTTACCATTTGTATTTTTAATATGGATGAAAATGAAAAAAGCTGCGAAATCGGATTTGAATTACTCCCGATGTTTCAGAAAAAAGGAATGATGAAAGAAGCAGCATTAGCTGTGATTTCCTATATCACCCAAATAAAAAATTTTAAAAAAATAAAAGCTTTTGTTCATCGGGGAAACATAAATTCTATTGGCCTTTTAAAAACCTTAGGATTTGTTTTATCGAATGAAAAAGAAACTGAAGAACCGGATATGTTGTTTTTTTATTTCGATGTACCAAAATAGTGATACAGGATATTACGTCTGCTAATTTGTTTATTTTAATATTTAAAAGAAAATTAATTTCCAAATTACTTTGATTAATGTTGGTGAGTTTATTCAATATTATCAAGTACAGCACCTTAAGTTCTGTTTTGCGTAATTATGTTATTCCTTCCCCGGTTGTTCCTTAGCTAAAAAGAGGTCTGCTTTACAATAATCATCATAACAAAGATACAGTTTATTACTTATTTTTTAACTTTACATTTTCCATATCAAAGTTATAAGTTATAACATTGTTGTCAACAAAAATCATGAGATAACAACCCAAATTTTAAAACTTTACACTTCCATCAAAAAACATCTATTTTGAACATGATAAAATGGTTATTACAATGTTTTCTTTTTTTGTTTGGAACATTTCTTTTGAATGCCCAGCAAGTGTTTGATGCCCGTCAGTCCGTGATTATGCAGGCTGAAGTAAATGAAAATCAGGCTCAGATTAAACTATCATGGGTTTTTGATCCTGAAAATGGTGGGTACACTATATGGAGGAAAACAGATGATCAGATTTTTTGGGGAGACAGCCTGATTTATCTGAATCCGGCGAGTACAACCTGGACCGATACTTCTGTGACTCAGGGTGTGCGATATGAATATCAAATTTTGAAAAGTTTACCTGCCTTCCCGTACGGCAATGGTACACCAAACTATGGTTCAGGTTATATAAGTTCGGGAATAAAAATACCACCAAATCATCACCGGGGTGCTTGTCTTGTTGTCATAGATAAACGTTTTGAGTTAACACTGGCACTTGAAACTGAAAGGTTATTACACGATTTAACATGTGATGGATGGCAGGCCGACACTTTATTTGTACATGTTAATGAACCTGTTGTTCAGGTAAAAAATGCCATCATGGAATGGAGGCAAAAAACCCCATCTGCAAACCATGCCTTATTTCTCCTGGGCAGGGTGCCGGTACCCTATTCCGGTGATATAGCACCTGACGGACATCACGGTGACCACAGGGGGGCCTGGCCTTGTGACGGATTTTATGGTACCCTGGATGGAGTCTGGACAGATCAGGCCATTCAAAACACGACAGCTCCCGGTTCAAGAAATGACAACATTCCCGGGGACGGGAAATACGATAATAATGTATACCCGTCTGAAATGTTATTTCAAATCGGTAGAGTTGATTTTAGTAATATGACTAAGTTTTCAGAAACCGAAGAGCAACTTTTACGCAGGTATCTGAACAAAAACCACGCCTGGCGACATGGCAGAACACCCGTTTCAGAAAGAGGGCTCGTAGACAATAATTTCGGTGACATTGAAGGCCTGGGGCAAACCGGGTGGAGAAATTTCGCCGCAATGTTTGGTATCCAAAAGGTTAAAGATTTACCTTACAGGCAAACGCTCACCAACCAATCCTACATGTGGTCTTACGGTTGCGGCGGGGGTGGTCCTGAAAGTGCGTCAGACATTTCAAGCACAACTTTTTTTACCACCGATTCATTGCAAACCAATTTTACCCTTTTGTTTGGTTCGTATTTTGGTGATTGGGACTACCCGAATAATTTTTTGCGGGGTGCGATTGCATCCAGAACGTGCCTGGCTGCTGCCTGGGGGAATCGTCCTGTTTGGTTTTTGCACCATATGGCCATGGGAGAACCCATTGGCTATGCCGCGAAGATCACGATGAATAACCGCGGCCTCTACACGCCCCGGTTTTACGGCGGATATGTTTCAACAGCTTTGATGGGTGATCCTACTATAAGGATGCATGTACTAAAACCCGTCGAACAACTTGCCGCTCAGCAACAGGGAGCATCTGTCCGGCTTGACTGGACGCCGACTACGGATGCAGAGGGTTATTACATTTACAGAAAATCCGATTCTGACAGCATATTTGTTTTGCTGAATGAAGAAGCAACAGCCGACACTTTTTTCCTTGACCCATGCCTGACCCATGAATCGATACAATACATGGTACGATGTACTGCATTAAAAACGTCAGGAAGCGGCAGTTATTATAACCTGAGTCAGGGTGTGATCATTTCCGCTGGCTTTGACACCACGGTTTTTTATGCAGATATTGATATAAAAGATGAGAAAGCAGGTCAATCAGATGGGTCCATACAAGTTATTCCTTTTGGCAGTTGTACTCCCTACTCGTATCTATGGGATACGGGTGAAACCACAGACTTCATCAGCGGGCTGACAGCCGGAAAATACACCGTAACCATTAGTGACTGTTTGGGTTGCACCAGGATGTACAGTGCTGTGGTCAACCAGATTTCCTCAGCCCGGGATTGGGAAAACAATCATGATATAAAAATCTTTCCCAACCCTGTTCATGATATTTTGCATTTGCAGATGCGTTTTCAAAATCATCAAAACCTGCAGATTACCATTTCGGATATGGAAGGGCGAACTGTAGAAACTAAATTTATTGCCGGAAAAGATATTTCCCTGGATTGGGATATCCGATATTTTCCATCAGGCATGTACAGAATACACCTAAAAAATGATGACGGCCACTTTATCGGTACATTTACAAAAAACTGATAATTTTATCAGAATTTTACATTCGCTATACAACATTTTCCATGATTAGTATAATACGTTTTTTTACGTTTATATGGTAAATTACAATTAAATAATTGTTTTTTCATAAATCAATACATTGTAAACTTACGTAACTTTGGACAGGTTAAAATTTGACAGAAAAAGTTAAAGATGTTTTTCAGGCATCTTGAAGAATTTCTGAATAAATTAAAATAAACATTTTCATTGTACTTTGATAAACCATATTTAATTTTTAAGTTAAGTTTCTTTATTATAATAGAGGAATATTTGAAAGTAATACAACTTTTCAGACTTTATACTATACTTACGATATAAATGCTTTATTTTGGATTTGGTGTGCTTCGTTTTTTTATTTGTATGGTTAAACGTATTATAATTTTTGTCACGCCTCCGGCTTGCCATCTTTGCATCATTATTTATTTAAAAGCATAAAGAAATGAACAAAGTAATGATTTTCATAGTGTTATTGTCGGCAATACAAATGCAGGCACAAAATGTAGGAATAGGGACAACTACGCCTGCTGAAAAACTCGATGTCTCCGGAAATATCCGGACTACCGGAGAAATAAAACCGAATGGTGTAGCTGGTCAGGCAAATCAGGTCTTAACCTCCAATGGAAATGGTACTATGGCATGGGCATCCATGTCACAAAATAACGAAGAGGAAACATCAGGAAACGGCACATGGGGCGATTGCAGTATCAATAATATCACTGGCTATCAACCGGTAGCGGATGAAAACGGACAAGCATCAGACCAATATGGTCATAGTGTTTTTATAACAGGAAATTATGCAGTTATCGGAGCCCCACTGGACGATGAATTGGGTTTGAATAATTCTGGTTCTGCAACAATAATGAAACACAACTCATCTACTGGTTTGTGGGAGTTTCACTCAAAACTGACCAATCAAAATGGAAATAACACAGATTACTTTGGTAGCAGTGTAGCAATGTCAGGAGATTTTTTAGTTGTAGGTGCATATTTTGATGATATATCAGGTTTAACAGATATAGGCTCAGCTTCAATTTACAAGAGAAATACAAATACTGATGTTTGGGAGTTTCAAACTAAATTAGTTAATCCGAATCCTGAAGTTGTGATTGGTTTGGTTTTAGTGTAGCCATTTCCGGAGATTATGTCATTGTAGGGGCACCAAATGATGACGAAATGGGACTGATACAAACAGGATCAGCTACTATATACAAACGCAATCCCAATACAAATGGATGGCAATTTCAGGGCAAGCTAACAAATAATCTTCCTGCAATTAGTGATCAATTTGGATGGAGCGTTCGCATTACAGAAGACTATGCAATTATCGGAGCTAAAAGAGACAGTGAAGGGGGATTTACGAATAATGGTTCAGCATCAATATATAAAAGAAATACATCAACAAGTGAATGGGAGTTTCAAACTAAATTAGTGCATAACGCACCTGCCAATACTGATGAATTCGGAAGTTGTGTGGACATATCCGGGAGTTATGCCATAGTGGGAACAAGCTTAGATGATCATAACGGTTTCACTAATCCAGGTTCTGTATCTGTATTTAAAAGGAATGCTACTACAGGGGTCTGGGAGTTTAGAACTCTTTTAATAAATAAGAATCCGGAAAACAATGATGAATTTGGGAGCAGTGTTTCCATTTCAGGTGATTATGTTATGGTTGGTTCATATACTGATGATGAAAATGGCTTGATAAATAATGGTTCTGTCTCTGTCTACAAAATCTTTGGCAATACTTTGCTTTCTATACAAAAATTTGCTAATCCAAATGCGCTTGGCTCTGAAAACTTTGGAAAAAGCGTATCAATTGATGCTGCCAACAGAAGATTTTTAACAGGAGCCTCCGCATCAAATGGTTTTATGGGTATGGCGTTTTTCGGAAAAATAAAGTGAGAAGAAGTTATCTATCCTACTATCATCGGTTGGTTTTTAAGTTAACATATTCTAACCACAGAATTATCAATTTCATAAAAATGTGTTTCCTTTGAGAATAAATTGTTTCCATCTTAATTTAAAATGATAAATCTGAATTCATTCTGAGGATCTTTTAAGACTTTATTTCAATAACAAAAGCATTTTTTTTTCAAAACAAAACTAATTTTTTTTAATCTTAATCTTAGCATCCATTGAAAATTTTCATCATCATCACCTTGGTATTGATAGTCATTTTTTTTATATCTTCCTGCGAAACGGGATATGTCAAACGCGGTCACAATTGGGCTTGGGCCACCAATGATGAACATTTTGGTAGCAGAGATCATTGGATTGAAGGTATTGACAACGAGAGTTTTAAAGTGTCAAAACAGAATAAAAATTTCGGAACAGACCGACACTCAGCCTACTTTCAGGGAAGAAGAGTCAACCACGCCAAATCTGATGGTTTTATTCCTTTGACAAACGATGCTTATGGGTACGCAAAAGATAAATTTCATGCTTTTTTGGATACTGAAGTCATTTTAAAAGCAGATCCCAATACTTTTGAAGTACTAGGTTTTCCGTATTCAAGAGATAAAAATGATGTGTATAATGGTACAATACCGATGAACCTGAGCAAAAGTGAAGTCGCTGCATTCAGGGTGACAAATGAAGACAAAATGATGGCAGGCTCAAAGACAACAATATTATTGTCGGAATTTATAAAATTCAGTCCCGAATATAGCTGGATAGACAGTTTATATCCTGATGTAAAATGGATCATTTTGGGCAGTTCGGGAACCGCCGAAACTATAGGCAAAAAATTTAAAGGAATTAACGAAATTAAATAAAGATATTGCCGCACCAAAAATTTAAAAATGTAATGCTCTTTATCATGTATTTCTATTATCAATAAGTATGTTAAGTTGTTTTCCTTTCTTTAAAAACCAAAAGACAAAATGGTTTATCACCTTCAAAAAAAATAAAGGATATCGATTACAAAAGTTCCCTCAAAAAAATGGATAACACCCTTGCCGCAAACAACATATATTCTCACATCATAAAAATGAAATATCTTGATAACAAAATATCAGATCCGAAGGCATAAAAGAATTACTCACACATTTTGTTGAAAAATGGAACACAGAAGATAAAATAGTAACGTCTTTATTATTTGTAAATCAACATTTTATGAGTAACGTTCAATTTTTTTTTTACGAGGTTATGTAAAGTATTATGTTGGATGGAAAACTTTATTTCCAATAAAAAATCCTTAAAGTTGGAATATCCTAAAATTCAACAGCTTTTAATGAAAATGACCAGTCCTGTAACAGGTCAAATATAACCATAACAGAACCGGTCAATATAAACATTCAAATACATGGCATCCGGTGCCTCATATTTGTCTTCCTATTCTCTAAAACATCACAGTGCCCGACAATACAAAGTTCCTGCCGGCTCCGGAAACTCCCGAACTGTATGGTCTGTACCGTTGGTCTGTGATATTTTCCAAACCTGCACTAACCGAAAACTTTCGGCTGAAATTGTACATCGCCTTAAGATTAAGGGTGTACCAGGCAGGAGCATAATTATTGCCATCGACGTCTTTGGCATAGATTTCGGTTTTACCCCGTTCCTCAACTGCCAAATCCTTAAAATCCCGCCTGCCCTGATATTGTGCAAAACACATCAACGTCAATGGTCCGTTTTGGTAAGTAAGCCGGGTCACACCAAATAAAGGAGCGGCATGTCTTGAAGGACTGACCGTTCCGTCTTCGAGTTCTTCTTCACCAACCTGGTAGTTGATATCAGAAGTCAACCGAAATCCTTTCGGAAATTTGATTTCCACACCACCTTCCACACCGTACACATGGGCAACCGCTGCATTTTGGTTGGCCTGAACTTTGCTGTTTTCACCATCGTATAATATACTGTCAAGTCCGTTGAAGGTAGCATCACGACGAACCAGCCCATTTTGTAAAACGGTATAATATCCGGTGATTTCAAACCTGACGACTTCACCAAAAACTTTGCTGAATCCCAGGTCAACATTATATGCCTGTTCAGCCCGCAAATCCGGGTTGGGCACCGTCACTGTGCCGGGTTCGGAATCAAAAAACTTCCCCAGATCATCTACATTCGGTGACCTGAAGGCAGTTCCGACATTTGATTTGATGATAAAGGATTCAGAAACCCGATATACTGCTCCTAACGAACCGGTAAGCGCACCATTGGAAGTAGAAGCTGTCGTAAAAGGCAGCGGATAAAAAGGGAGATTATTGGCAAAATCCGATTCTATCTGTACTTTGTTATATCGCGCACCAGCCAAAACCGTCCATTTTTCTGATATTTTATACATGTCCTGTACGTAAATACCCAAAGAACCCCAGTCAGAATCGGGATACCGCGACGGTCCTTTCTTTGATACATCGGAATTGATATCAGTCGTGAAGCCGGAAGAGGAAACCTTGTTGAATACATATTCCACACCATAAAAGATTTGATTTTTGGTACCTGTGGATTTGACAAAATCAAGATTGGTTGACCATGCAGTCACCCTTTCCGTTTGGGTATTACGGTTGTTGCTGTTTAAAATTCTGTCGATGCGACTTTCGCCAAAAAATTGTCGTGCCATTTTCAGGGTCGCCTTATCGTACACGACATTTTTTTGTTTATGTTCAACGGACAAAAGGTGCATGTCCCAAAGTTGCGGACCATAATCCCATTCTGCATAACGAAGGGTTCCGTTGCGGTATTGGTTGTGCCGGTCATATCTTCCGTAAGAAGAAGTTTCGGACCAATGAAAGGCGTACCCAAAATCCCAGTTTTTATCCGGCGAAAACCGGATTTTTTGCATAAAGTTTTTTTGTTTGTATGCTGTCGGGATCTGCAACAACGGATTTTCTTGTATAACGATCTCATCCACATTGTTCAAACGGGTCACATAGATTGGTTTTATATAGTCGTCCGGTCCATGGTTTCCCTGTCGCAATTGGCCAAAATCCCACGAAGTAAACCCGGTTACCAAAGCCCACTTTTTCAATCCGACGTGAACATGAAAGTGGCCTGTCTGTTCAGTATTCGCAGAAGAATACCGCGCAACAAATTTTCCTGAAACAAACGGTTTATCGTCTGTTGTAAAGGTAGGTGTTATCGTTCGGAAGGCCATCGTTCCACCGATCGCATCACTACCATATAAAACAGAACCGGGACCCAGCACAACTTCCGTCTTTTCAATCATAAAAGGATCCATATTGATGACATTCTGAATATTTCCACCTCTGAAAATGGCAGTGTTCATCCGAACACCATCTATTGAATATATCAACCTGTTAGCAGCAAAACCCCGGATCATCGGACTGCCTCCTCCCTGTTGACTTTTTTGGATAAACACCCTGCCGGATAAACCAAGCAGATCCGCTGCCGTCTGAGGATTTTGTAATGCCACTTCTTTTGGGGAAACTGTTAAGATCTTTGACGGGACGGAAGCATTGTTTTGATTCCAACGGGTCGCAGAGACCACGATACTGCCGGGATTGACACCTGTTCTTTCCAAGGTCACTATAAATCCACTTTCTTTCAGTTTCTGATAACTTAAAGAAACTGTTTTATAACCTACCAAAGAAAATTCAATGTTGCCTGAATTCTGGCATGAAGCAATGGAAACCCTGCCTGCCTCGTTGGTATTTAGGATCGCTGATGATGGATCACATTGAACGGTCACCCATTCCAGAGGTTCGTTGCTTTCGGCGTCAGTAACCAGAACACTTTGACCTGAAATTTCGGAAAATAAACCGAATATCAGCCAAAGCCAAAATATGTTTTTCATTTTTTGATACGTTAATCATCAAAGAATAGGTTTTTTGGTTGACGTTTGTCAAAAGCCGGACGGATAGATGAAACCCATCAGAATAAATTGATATTTTCTGCCAAAAAACGCAGGAAATTTTTACAAGTGCCTTTTACAACAGGCTTGGCGCAAAATGAAAAAAATATTGCGGGGGAGGAGAGGGGATGTCCCGGATAAAAGTTACTAAAGTATATTCAAATTTTTGTGAGGAATTGGTTTCGACTATTGGAATTGTATAAGTCAAAACATCCCTGTCTGAACAAAACAATTTTTTATAAAAGTCCTTCCATTTTTTTTCGTGTTCCTTTTTCTGCGGATGGGCACCTAAAGCAATCCAAACTTCCTTTTGGAGTTTTCGTTCCAACTTACTTTCTTCCTGGTCCCACCAGCACCAATACCGGACTGAATCTCCGGAGATTTCTTTTTTCACAATGTCATACATTTCATCCTGATAAGAAAATTCTTTTTCATGTTTCCAATCCAACAATGTCCGGGAGGCTTCTTTTGAAAAAACAAAATATACGAGCTCGTTTTCACAGATACCCCGGATGATTTTTTGTTTTATTTCTTTGCGAATCTTTTTTTTCTGAATTTTCAGCACGAAAATACCCGATACTGCCGGCAATAAAAGAGCCAGAAGCAAGGTCGTAATGTATCCAAACTGTTTTATATTCAGGAGGCAAATCATTTTTAATTAGCAAGTGATGATTGAAAAAGCAAATGTAATGATAATTTTGTAGTGCAGTGAAATGGTCAAGGCATTTGATTTTTGTTATTTTTTCCTTTTGGAGAATCATATTAAGTTTATGAAAATCGTGTTTTTGATAGAATGGTTTGGTCTTACTTATAGTAAAATGGCAGTTCGCAAACGTAAAAAACGGGTAAGTTTTGTTCAAAAATAGGCTCAAAAACCTAAAAACCGACCCAAAGCCAAAAAAATCCAAACAAATTGAATCTTTTTTATCAAAAAATTTGGCCAGTTCAGTTTATGCCGTTAATTTTGCGGCTCAATTTTGAATTTTAAGTTTTATTTTATTTATAATCTAATCCATTTATGTTAATAATCCATATCAAAGACGACGAATCAATCGACAGAGCGTTAAAAAGATATAAAAGAAAATTTCAGTCTGTAGGCTTGGTAAAAGAGTTGAGAAGCAGAAAACACTTTACCAAACCATCTGTAGAAAGAAGAAATGAAATTCTGAGTGCCGCTTACCGTCAGGTGAAGTTTGGCAATATGAACGATTAATATCCTTTTTTTCCTTTCGGGAAAAAAGTTCAGACGATATATAAATCACATTTCCGTTGAGGAGATGTGATTTTTTTTTGCCTACAATGAACAAAATGACTGTCCAAACATTGTGATAACACTATTTTGATATAAATATTATATGTTACAAGTACAAAACATTGTTATCGCAGGAGGAACCGGTCTCGTAGGCAGGCACCTCGCTATCCAACTTGATCCTAATCTTTTTCAGATATACATCCTGACCAGAAAAAAAAGACCTTCTCAGGATAATATACATTATGTGGTCTGGGACCCTGCTTCTGGTTTTATTGACGACACCCTTCCCGATGCTGACATTGTCATCAACCTTGCCGGTGAAGGAATCGCTGAAGGTCGCTGGACTACTTCCCGTAAAAAAGCCCTGCTCGACAGCAGAATCCAAAGTGTTCAAACACTAAAAAAATGGATATCCTCCAGGCGTAATAAACCATCCCTGTTTATCGGCGCTTCAGCAGTTGGATATTACGGACACCGGGGAGACGAAGAACTTACAGAAGATGCAAAACCCGGCCATGAATATATGTCGCAACTTTGTATGGATTGGGAAAAATCTTCTTTGGAAATCAAACCTTTGGTTCAAAGGACCGTCCTCCTTCGAATCGGTATCGTATTAAGTATGGAAGGTGGTGCCTTGCCCAAAATGTTGATGACAAAACCTTTTGGATTTTTGTCTTACTTTGGTCATGGAAGACAATATTATCCCTGGATACACATCAGTGACCTGACAGGCATTATTATGGAAAGTATCCGAAACCAACACTACGAAGGAATCATCAATGCAGTGTCTCCACAGGAAATTACCAATAAAAAAGCAATGTACGATGTCGCCAAAAAAACCGGAGGGATCTTTTTGGTTTTGCCGGTGCCCGCTTTTTTGCTGAAACTTATATTGGGTGAAATGTCTAAAGTTGTTCTTAACAGCAATCGTGTCATCCCTCAAAAACTTAGGGAATTGGGTTTTTCATTCAAATACATCGAATTTGATGATGCAGTAAAAAGTTTGTTATAATCTCTTTTTAAGAGGTTTGATCATTGATTCGTTTAAAAATTCAAAATAACAAGTCGGATTTTCTGGCAGGTTTCCCATTCATTCTTCTTTCTAAGGACAATTAACCATTTCTGTAATTTTATTTGGTATAAACTATCTGTTTTTAATAGTGTGCGGACCCTATATTAAATCTCAGGTGAGTTTTGGTTCAACCATTTTGGTGTGATTAAAAGGTGTCTGATTTAAATTCTATTGGTTAAATTATCTTATAAAAAAGTTAAAAGCTGATTTGTTATTCAGATTGCCATTATCAGACATTATTTTTGCACCGAAAAACATCTACAGCCCATGAAAAATTTGCATGACAAGTTTGTGAAAGATCGGTTACTTGAAAAACAAAATGCTATTGATTTTCTTCAGGTAGCTTTGCCAAAGGAAATGTCGGATATTTTATCGCTTGACCAGTTGATGCCCACCCAAAATTCATTTGTTACAGATCGTGTAAAAGAACTGTTTTCAGATGTAGTGTATCAATGCAAACTGACCACGGGTGATGATGTGTACTGTTGTATTCTGATAGAACATAAAAGTTATAAAGACCCTTTGGCGGCTTTTCAGATTGGCAGTTATTTGTTTGAGGGATACCGGCAGCAAATTAAAAACAGGCAACCCTTTAGGGTGATAATACCATTGATATTTTATCATCATGAAGACACTTGGGTTTACAAACCCGTCGAATCCTTTTTTGTCAGTCTGCCTGAAGTATTGCACCCTTATATTCCTAAGTTTGATACCATTTTTTTTGATGTTAACAATTTATCTGATCAGACGATTATGGAAATGAGAAATGCAGCGTGGGCGACCATGTTTTTAACGCAAAAACACCACACCAGGCCTGAGGAGTTGTTGGAAAGAATAGGCAAAATTTATGAATCTTTACAAACGGTGGAAGAGAGGAACTCTTTTGAGAAAAACATTGTTTATGTATTAATGACATTTTCAAAAAATGATCATTTTATTGAGATCATTCAAAAGGAACATTACAAACCCATCAACAAAGTAATTATGACGATATATGAACAAGCCATTACAGAAGGTTTGATAAAAGGAAAAACCGAAGGTAGAATGGAAGGTAGAATGGAAGGTAAAACTGAAGTAATTCTGGCTTTATTTGAAGATCAGATACCTTTGTCGTTGATTGCCAGATATACAAAACTCACTGAAATGGAAGTAAAAAATATTTTGATTGAAAAACAAAAGATAAAAGAGTAGGGGATTTTGTTTACGAAAATTTTGGTGAAGTTAACTTTTTAAATTCTGTATATCAGCGTTGTTTTTATTATGGTCTGATTCCATTCGATTACAAGCCATTAAGAGATGGAAATGATATCAGGTGATAAAACGGGATATGTAAAGAATTTCAGTCAGGAAAAAAACAATGTTCATAAAATTTATAAAATGGATTTTGGATTCAAGTATTAATATTTTTCTATTTTTACCATTCAAACAAGAACATATGCGTCTGTGAACATTCTTATTCAAACCACACAAAACGTCGTACTGACATATCCTCTTGCCAACGTTGGCGTCCGGATAGCTGCTTTTGTGCTTGATTTGGTCATCGTTCTTTTTTTTTATTTTGGTTTGATTATCACGGTTTTAGGCCGAAGTGAAATAGCACAGATTCTGCTTTCTGCCTTGCTTTTTTTGACCTACCATCTTTTGTTTGAAGTGTTTATGAATGGTCAGTCTCCCGGAAAAAAAATTGTCAATATTCAGGTCGTTTCTTTAGACGGGAGGTCGCCCTCACTTGACCAACTATTGATCAGGTGGTCCTTTCGACTGTTGGACATTGGCGTGAGTTTTGGTTTGGCAGGATTGTTTTTTGCGGTATCCTCATCCTTGCAACAGAAGTTGGGAGATGTTTTGGCAGGTACCATTGTAGTGAATAAAAAGTCATTACAACATCCCGGATTGCATACTTTGGTCAAACTGAATCAGGCAGAAAAAGGACATATAAACCCACTGCTCAAAAAATATTCTGATGAAGATATGATTATCGTCAAAACACTTTTGGCCAGGGTCAGGTCATATGATACGATTGAGAATAAAAGTTTGTTGCGCAAGATGGCCAATAAAATAAAAGAGGATCTCAAAGAAACCGATCAGACAACAGATGCTGAAACCTACCTGAATAAAATTTTACACGATTATATCATTATAACCCGCTAACCTATGACTGAAAGCGAGTTTATCAAACAGAATATAGAAGACTGGCGAAAATTTGAAAATTCTGTTGAATCTTCTGACATAGATGCGGATCAATTGGGCAGGTTGTATTCAAAAATCTCAGGTGATTTATCTTACGCACAAACGCATTATCCCCGAAGAGGTATTCGGAGATACCTGAATCAACTGCTGGGTAATATTTTTTCCAAAATGTCTGTTCCTCCGAAAAGAAATTTTTACAAGGCAATCGCTGAGTTTTATACAGTGACTGTAGCAGGAGTTATCACCACTTACCGGTACAGTTTTTATCTTTCATTATCCATATTTTTGCTTTCAGTCTGTATCGGCATCTATTCAACACTGACTTACGAAAACTTTCCACTGACCATTCTGGGACCGGAGTATATGGCTACCACAGAAACCAATATTCAGAATAATGACCCCATGGCCATTTATAAAAGTCAGTCATCATCTTTTATGTTTTTTGCCATCACCCTCAATAACATTAAAGTTGCTTTTTTAGCTTTTGTTATGGGCGTTTTTTCGATGTTGGGCACATTTTATGTGCTGATCAAAAACGGTATCATGCTCGGAACCTTTCAGACTTTTTTTTATACCAAAGGTCTGTTGGTCACCTCTTTTTTGACCATCTGGATCCATGGCACCATCGAAATTTCTTCAATCGTTATAGCCGGCGCTGCAGGGATTATTCTGGGTAAAAGAATTGTACACCCGGGCACTTACACGCGCTCACAAAGTATAAAAACAGGTGCCTTACACAGTTTTATTATCCTGATGAGCACAGTTCCTTTGTTTATCATTGCCGGATTTTTGGAAGGTTATGTCACCAGACACACCGATCTGCCGGACATTGTAAAGGCTTCCATTATATTCTTTTCCCTTTTATTGGTTTTGTACATGTATGTGTACCTTCCGTACCGATTTAAAAAGTCAGGTCAGACCTTGCCGGAAACGGTTAAACACATCATCCAACAACCGGAAGTGGAATCGACAGGTACTGAATCCGGTGTTATTTTTACGTCCCTGAAGACATTCAGAAAAAATACGCTGGTTGTGTTTTTTAAAACGCTGGGCCCTGCTATGTTCATCCTTATTCCCGTCATCAGTTATGAAACATTGTATTCGGGACATAACCGTACAGATTCCGGAAATTCCTACTTTACCGGTTTTTATCAGGTTAGCCCTGTTTTGTATTTTGGTTTATTTTTGACCATCTTTCTTTTTATTTCCGCTCTTTATACCCAAACCTATGCACCCGATTTTACCCAGAAACACTGGTTTGAAAATATAAAAAAATATTTTCCGGTGTTTGTGGTTTCTTCCTTGTTGGTGTCTCTTCCATTTGTTGTGACAGATGAATGGGCATTTTTTATTTTGGCTCTAGTTTTTCCGGTCTTGTCCGCATTTTTTATATTATTTGCTATTCCAACCTCTTTACATGTTTTTTCAGCACTGCAGAAAGGACTTTTATTTACGTATAATCATTGGCTACAGGTCATGTTGTATACATTTTTATCCCTGATTGTCCTGTGGATGATGAATGGTTTGATCAATGTTTTGAGGATGTTGTTTCTGGATGATATGTTTTTTTGGCATGAGTTATTTGGAAGTCAGCAGCAAAATATGTTTTTTATTGAAAACCTGTCCAAAGGTGTATTGATGATGATTTACATTTCATTTTTGTTTTATTTATCAAAAACAATCTTTACCCAAATCAATAATCAAAAATATTCTCTTGACATCAGTGAGAAAGTCGCGGCATTTATATCATCCAAATCCATGAAAGAATGATAAAAAAAGTTGCCATCTTTATTTTATGCGTTTTTTTTGGCAGGCCATTGTCCGGCGCTGCGCCTATATCAAATAAGGATGTGCAGGAGGTAACCCGAAATTTTGATTACCAGAAAACAAAAAAAATCAGGGTGCCAAAAAATATTGAAAACAAGGATAAAAATACCAAAAAACCCGATTTGTCTGAAAATGGTTTTTTTACATTTTTAGGAAGGATGTTTGAATGGCTGATCTATGTATTTATTGGGATTATTTGTATAACCCTGATTTATTTTATTTTTAAAAATGTAAAATATCAACCTTCATTACAACCACCACCTGTTCAGGCTGACTACGGTGAATCTTCAACAGAAGCAGAAAATCCTGAAAAATCATTAGCCTATGCTTTGGAAACCAAAAATTACCGGTTGATCATTCGCATCCGGTTTAATCAAACCCTACAGGTATTAAAAGAAAATAAAAAAATATGGGTCGAAACCGGTAAGACCAACCGGTCTTATATACGTGAATTGCATAATCCTTTGAAAAAAACTTTTGCCGATATGGTGCGGCTTTTTGAAAAATCATGGTATGATAATAAAGAAATAACGGAAGACCATTATCTGGCTGCAGAAAAATTATACCACCAAATGTTGTCAGATATCCATGAATCGTAATACCACATTGATTCTTTTTTTGATTGGCCTGATTTCTGTCGGTGTGGCTGCCTATTATTATCTGACGGAAGAAACGGAAATACCCGACGTTACATGGAATCAACCTTACAATTTGTATTCTGATCAGCCGGATGCTCACAAAGTTTTTTATCAAATGCTCAAGAAGTATTACGGCGATAAAAATGTGGAGATCTCCAATGAAATACCTTATACGGAATCCGGGGACACCACAAAACAATTAATCATTTTTTTGGGTGATTTTGCAATAGACAGTTTGTCTGATGAAAGTTACCAAATTACTGAATTTATGGAAATGGGGCATCAGGTTTTGTCCATTGGAAGTACGATTTCATTTACCAATGCGTATTATTCGTTTTATGCAGATAGTGAAAAAAAGAAATATGACTGTTCTGACGAAGATATTCAATTATATACTTTGTTGCCGGAAAATTATGTATTCAGATTTAGTTTATCACCTTATACGCGTGATACGAGTGTATACCTTCCGTTTTCAAAAGGATATTTTACTTCCCAAATGTATTCTGAAAAATCGCTGATACAAACAAATTCAGGTGTCTTCTGCTTTCGTCACATCACCCCTGTTTTGCCTGAACCGGAATATCTGCCTTACACCACCAATCATTATATCCATACTTCACCGATTCTGTTTTCTAATATAGCGGCATTACAACCCTGGTATGTAAAACATTTTAATTTTGTTTTTTCTCATTTTCAAAACAAAAAAGTCATTCTTATTCCTGACAAGGATTTAAAAAATGCTGAGCGCAGCCCTTTGGAAATATTGTTTAAAAACAGAGGTTTGAAGTATGCCTATTACGGTTTGTTGGCAACTTTGTTTTTATACCTTTATTTTGAAGGAAAAAAAATCATTCGACCCCTTCCGGTGATATTACCTAAAGAAAATCTTTCTGCATCCCACATTAAAACTTTGGCCAGACTCCACGAAGTTCATGGTAATAATTATTTTTTGGTTCGGAAAATGAAAGAAAACTTTTTAGTCAAAATATCTCATCTATTCCAGATTTTTCCACATGAAACAGATATGACGGAAGTATTGGTGAAAAAAAGCGGGTTGGAAAAACCTCTCATAGAAAAGATCTTTATACTTTTTGAACAAATAGAAAAAAATGGCAAATGCAGCGATCAAACTTTGATGGAGCTTCATTCCCATCTTCATATATTTTACCATAAATTGAACACAATATGACACAAGAGGAAATCAACGAAAACTTCAGAAATCCTGAAGAATCAAATCAGGATTACGAGGAAGTCACAGAAATACTTCACCGGATCAAGGAAGAATGTGGAACGGTCATCGTAGGACAGGAGGAACTGCTCGACATGATGATGATAAGTATTTTGTGTGATGGTCATATTTTGCTGGAAGGTGTACCCGGTATTGCCAAAACACTTTCGGCAAGAGTACTTTCAAAATGTATGGATGCCGGTTTTTCAAGAATTCAGTTTACCCCTGATCTGATGCCTTCAGATATTCTGGGTACGACGATATACAACATGAAAGACCATTTATTCACTTTTGTCAAAGGTCCGGTGTTTTCAAACTTTATTTTGATTGATGAAATCAACAGGGCACCGGCAAAAACCCAATCCGCTTTATTTGAGGTGATGGAAGAACGCCAGGTTACGTTCGATAATAAAGAATATCCCATGGAATTTCCCTTTATCATCATCGCCACGCAAAATCCGGTGGAACACGAAGGAACGTACAGGCTGCCGGAAGCACAACTGGATCGTTTTCTGATGAGGATACAGTTGGATTACCCCAGCGATCGTGAGGAAATCACCATGCTTGAAAGATTTAAAGCCACCATGTCAAAACCCGATATCAGCCACATCAGAAAAATATGCGGAAAAGAAGATTTGCGCATGATGCAAAAAAGTGTTTCAGGCGTATATATCGACCAGAAAATATTGCACTATATCGTTGAGATAGCCCGAGAGACACGGTTAAATCCTCAGATCTTTTTAGGAGCTTCTCCAAGGGCGTCACTGGCACTGATGCGGACAGCCAAAGCTATGGCTTTTATTTCGGGCAGAAATTTTGTCATCCCTGAAGATGTACAAAACGTTTGTTACCATGTCCTCAACCACAGGATTATATTGTCTCCTGAAACGGAAATGAAAGGTATACAAACCAAACAGGTTTTGGAAGAAATCATCCGAAAGACAGAATTGCCTCGCTGATGAAACAAGTGTATCTGACTGCCGGAGTCTACAAGTTGTGTATTTCATCTGTAGTATTTTTTTTGCTGTCTACAATATGGCCTGTTTTATTTTTGCCGGCAGTTATCTGGCTGTTTTTTTGGATGATTGTCCTTTTGTACGACGGGTGGACTGTTTATGTTACAGCTGACCAAATAACCGGCAGCAGAAACGTTTTTGAAAAATTGTCTTTGGGTGACGAACAAACGATACAGTACACCATTCATAACGGGTCAGGCAGAGATCTGATGATAACTTTATATGACGAACTGCCTGTTCAGTTTCAATGCAGAACAGCCATCGGGAGCGATATGGTTCGGGCAGGAGGAGAAAAACAATTTTATAAAAATATATTTCCAACAGAAAGGGGCAAATATACCTTTGGCAAAGTATATGTAATGTTGGCTGGAAAATTCCCACGTTTGATCTGTATCAAAATCAATATCGCTCAGGCTAAAGACATACACGTTTTTCCCAGCATCCTGCAGATGAAAAAATATGAAATGATGATGGTGTCAAAAACGGCTCATCAAATGGGATTGAGAAAAGTGAGATTGCGTGGTGAAAACGACGAATTCGAACACATTCGGCATTACCAACAGGGAGATAATATCAAAGCCATCAACTGGAAAGCAGCAGCGAGGAAAATGGATGTTCTGGTCAATACTTTTCATGATACACGTTCGCAGGAAGTGTACTGTATAATTGACAAAGGCAGAACGATGGAAATGCCTTTTTCAGGTATGACTTTGATGGATTATGCGATCAACACGACTTTGACGTTTTCCAATATTGTACTACAAAAATTTGATAAAGCCGGGCTGATAACATTTTCTAATAAAATAGATGATGTGGTAGCTGCTTCTTCACAGCCCCATCACCTGCACCGCATCCAGGAAGTTTTGTACAATCAAACAACGGATTTTAAAGAATCAGACTACCATTCGCTTTATTATTTTTTACGTAGAAATGTGAGGAAAAGAAGTATTGTGTTTTTGTTTACCAATTTTGAAGATCAATATGAAGTCGAACGAAATATTCCTTTTCTCAGGTTGATCAACCGATATCATTTGCTGATTGTGATTTGTTTTGTCAATCGCGAAATTGAAGTTTTGGCAAATCAAGAGGCAGTAGATAAAACCGGAATATATCAAAGTGTAGTTGCCAGAAATACCATGCTCCAAAGGAATACTTTTTTGTCGGGACTTACAGCCTTCGGGATACAACTCATTTTGGTAAAGCCGGAAGATTTATCCATTCAGGTAATTAATAAATATCTTGAAATCAAGTCCAAAAGAATGAGGTAATCGTGGAGACCTCTTATTCCTGTGTACACCGAAGTTGTAGGTGCTTTATAAAACCCTACAAATCCTTTTTTTCCCAAACCCTGCTATGGGCTGTCTGTTCGTTGATGGCCCCGGCAATATCTTTGTCCTCCTCCGTAAGCAAGAAATTGCGTCTTGCAAAAACTATGGTTGCGGTTTCCAGGGCTTTTTTGAGAGGGTGGGTTTGAAATCCCGAACCTCCACCCCAGGCAAAAGAAGGAATAAAATTTCTGGGATATCCTTCACCAAAAATATTGCAGTACGCTCCTGTGACGGTTCCTGTATTAAACATGGTATTGATACCTGTTTTGGAGTGGTCGCCCATGATCAGTCCACAAAATTGCAGGCCGGTATCTACAAATTTTTCTTCGACGTAAGACCATACCCGAACAGGCAGGTAATTATTTTTTAAATTGGAAGTATTGGTATCGGCACCCAGGTTACACCATTCGCCAATGATGCTGTCTCCAACAAAACCTTCATGACCTTTATTGGCATTGCCAAAAAATTGGGTTCCTTTGATTTCGCCGCCAATCTTACATTTAGGACCCACAGCTACAGGTCCGTAAATTTTTGCGCCCATATTGACGGTACTGCCTTCACCAAGAGCAAAGGGGCCTCTGATCAAAGAACCTTCCATAACTTCACTGTTTTTGCCAAGATAGATAGGACCGTTTGTAGTATTAAATACAGCGCATTCCGCTTTTACTCCTTCCTCGACAAAAACAGGGTGACCGCCGATTATCCGGTTTGTATCTGAGAGTTTTTGAGATGCCCGGTTGTGGCTTAGAAAATGAATATCACTGAGCGTTTCTTTGGTAAGAAGTGACAATATATTCCAGGGACGAAGAAGCAATTGAGGGGGTGTCGTCGATTGGAAAGGAATGGTTTTACATGACGATAACAAAAACGACAAATCTTCCGGGTCATTTATTTTTTGTGAAATTCGGGCCGCCAGAAAATGATTTTCAAAATAGAGTGCTTCGTTTTCCTGTAAGGTGTTTATATGGTCAACGATCTCCGTTTCTGGTAAAAGAGAGGCATTGATGATCAGGTTGTTTTTTTCGCAGAGGAGCGGATATTTTGGAGCCAGATAAGTCTCTGTATGATAACTGATGATTCCGCAACAAAATTCCTCCCACTTTTCTTTGATAGTCCGGAGGCCGATCCTGATGTCTGCTACCGGTCGGGTATGGGTAAGAGGCAAAAGATACGACCAAGTGGAACGATCACTAAGAATGATGTTGGCAGAGATTAATTTGTCCGGCATACTTTATTCCTTTGGTGTAAAGATATAAATCTATTTTTATATAAAACCTTTTAAAAAGCAGTTATTGTTTTGAAACGTTCGGTAAAAAAGACCGACAAAGCTCAACAAACCAGGATCTTTGGTCATGAAAAGGCAAAAAAAAAGCCCCTGAGGGCTTTTTTTTATTTTTTGCTGAATTTCGCGAATTTTTTATTGAACTTGTCAATTCTACCCGCGGTATCAACGAACTTGAGTTTACCGGTAAAGAAAGGATGTGAAAACGAGGAGATTTCCATCTTCATCAATGGATATTCGTTGCCGTCTGTGAAGATAACGGTCTCCCTTGTTTTAGCACAAGAACGAGTCAAAAACATCTCGTCATTGGAAATGTCCTTAAACACTACCATTCTATAATCTTCCGGATGCAAATCTTTCTTCATTTTGAAAAAATTTAAAATGTTTAAAAACCCCTTTCTAAAAAGGAGTGCAAAAGTATTCATAAATTTTAAAATAAAAAATAGTTTTGCCGAAAAATTGATATAAAATGATATTTTTGCGCTGTCAAAGATGATAATATAATCATGAAACTCAATAAGATAGCGTTAAACTATCGTTAAAATATCAAAACATTACTATTGCATAAATATGTAAGTTGTTGATAGTATATTTGTTACATAGAAGACCTTTGAAAGGCACCATCATACATGAAACAAATAATGACGAATTCCTGTCTTTCTTTATGAATGTTATATTTATATCTTTTTTAACCAATAAAATGTGAAATATCATGAAAAATAGAATTTCCACCATGATTCTGGCCTTTGTATGTTTGTTTTTGACACCCATGACATATGGTCAAAAAATTGCCATCATCGATATTAATGATGTTTTAAGTAATATGCCTGAATACAAAGCTGCCCAAACAGAATTGGATCAGATATCTGCGACCTGGAGACAAGAGATTGCCATAGAGTTTGACAAAGTCAAAAGTTTGTACAATAAGTTTCAGGCAGAACAGGTTCTGTTGAGTGCTGATGAAAAAGCCACCAAAGAAAACGAGATAGTCAAAAAAGAAGCTGAAGTGCGTGAAATGCAAAAAAGAAAATTCGGACCCGAAGGAGAACTTTTTACTAAGAGACAAGAGATGGTAGCTCCGATTCAGGATAAAGTTTTTGCATCTATTGAAAGTTATGCAGCAGAAAAAGGACTTGACCTTATTTTTGATAAATCAGGATCCACAGGATTGTTATTTTCAAATCCTGAATACGATAAAACCGGAGATATCAAGAAAAAATTAGGTATTAAATAATTTTTTTTCATTTATAAAACCAACGTGATAAAATGATCAGATCATTTGTAATTGTATGTTTGATGTGTATGGTTGCTCTGAATATTCAGGCCCAAAAAGTAGGTTACATCAATACGCAGGA
Source organism: Saprospiraceae bacterium (assembly GCA_022842725.1). Classification (GTDB taxonomy): domain Bacteria; phylum Bacteroidota; class Bacteroidia; order Chitinophagales; family Saprospiraceae; genus OLB9. The sequence goes on along the minus strand of JALHOZ010000004.1, from coordinate 157,391 downwards.
ATTAATCTCTCTGATGCCGGAAGTCAAAGAAGCCAATTCTCAACTCGAAGTCATGAAAACTCAGTTTTCAAAAAGAGGACAGGATATGGTACAGGTATTGCAACAAAAATACCAGGAGTTTCAGCAAAAACAAGCTAACGGTGAATTGGCACCGGTAGAAGCTGAAAAACAAGGTCAGGCACTCAAAGAAGAAGAACAGGCATTGGTTGCTTTTGAGCAGGAAAGTCAGCAAAAACTAATGGCTAAATCTGAAGAGTTACTTCAACCTATGCAGGATAAAGTCAACAATGCCATCAAAATGGTAGCTCAGGAAAACGGTTATGCGTATATTCTGGATATCAGTCAGGGTTCTGTTTTGTATGCTGACCCGACAACGGATGTGTCTGCATTGGTAAAAGCAAAGTTAGGTATTACAACTACACCGTAATGTCGCTTTCCGGTCCCATAGGTGTTTTTGATTCAGGATACGGAGGACTGACTATACTCAAAGATATCGTGCATCGTCTCCCGGATTATGATTATTTGTATCTGGGAGACAATGCAAGATCACCTTACGGACCAAGATCATTTGATACGGTGTATCAATATACCCTTCAGTGTGTCAAATGGTTTTTTGAAAAAGGGTGTCCTTTGGTTATTTTGGCATGCAACACTGCTTCAGCTAAAGCATTAAGAACGATTCAACAGAATGACCTTCCAAATATAGCACCTTCCAACAGAGTGCTTGGCGTCATCAGACCTACTGCAGAAATCATAGGTAAATACAGCAAAACAGGAAATGTAGGTGTTCTCGCTACCAAAGGAACTGTCTTGTCCAAATCTTATGTTTTGGAAATCCATAAGTTTTTTCCCGAAATTCATGTTTTTCAGGAGGCCTGTCCCATGTGGGTTCCGTTGATTGAAAACAATGAACAAAACTCAGTCGGTGCTGATTTTTTTATTAAAAAAAATACAGAGGAACTACTCACTCAGGAAAAAAATATAGATACTGTTTTATTGGGGTGTACCCACTATCCACTTATCAAAGACAAAATATCTTCCTTTCTTCCCGCCGGGGTAAAGGTTATCTCTCAAGGCAATATAGTAGCTGATAGCCTGAGCGACTATCTTTGCAATCATCCGGAAATTGAAACCAGATGTACCAAAGGCAGCAGTCAATCTTTTTATACAACCGATTCTACGGAAGATTTTGACAACCATGCCAGCCATTTTTATGGTGCTCCTGTGCAATCAAAACACCTCGACATCGTAAAATTATAACTTCTTATTTTCGTTTTCCTTTAGTGGTTTGCCCTTTAGAATAGTTGTATTCTAAAAAAAAAATGGGTTGATGAACCAACATGCTTCATTTTTAAAGTGATAAGCAACGCTTATATTGATTTTTATTTATTTTTTTGTTAATATCGGATAGAAGTTATTTAGTACGTATCCGATATTGTATCTTTGGGTTAAATATGGATTTTTTTATTGTTTTATGATGTTTATAAATTCATTTTGGTTTGTAAAAATAAAGTTGAATTGTAAGCATATTAAGTTGCAAAGCGTCTTTACGTATTGACTTGCGGATTACCAATAAAAGGTATTTGATTTTAAAGTATTTGGAAAATATAAGTTTTAAGAAAAATTAATCGTTATGAAGTGGTATTACGATCCTTTACTATTAGAAGATCAGGACCAGATTTTATCAAGGCTTGAATCGAAAAAAGCGATGCTTGATGCATTCAGGCCTTTACCGGATTTTGTTCTGCAAAGACTTACGTCTGATATAGCGATTGAATGGACCTATCACTCAAACAGTATTGAAGGAAATACGCTGAATCTCAACGAAACAAGAATAGTTTTGGAGCAGGGCATGACCATTCATGGTAAAAGCCTGCGTGAACATTTTGAAATAGTTAATCACCATAATGCCATAGAATATATTTCTGCATTGATACATCCGAATTATAAAATTTCGGAACGGGACATTCTTGATATCCACAGAATTGTATTGACCAATATAGAAAAAGAATTTTCGGGCAGGTACCGAAATGGTGGGGTTCGTATCGTCGGCGCTAATTTTATTCCGCCTAATGCCCTGAAAGTTTCTGACCTGATCCATGAATTGTTGCAACAGACAACAATATCCATGCAGGAATGGCCGGTGGCATGGGTTGCAACCCTTTTTCATCACCATTTTGTGCATATTCATCCGTTTTTCGACGGGAATGGAAGGACTGTTCGCCTCCTTATGAATATATTGCTGATGAGCAAAGGTTATCCTCCTGCCATTATTCTGCAACAGGACAGAAAAAAGTATTATCAGGCATTAAATCAGGCAAATAATGGCAAATATGACAAATTGTTTTTATTGATTTTGCAGGCCATGGAAAGATCGTTGTCGATTTTTCTGGATGCTCTTCCTTCAAAAGAAAATGATGATGATTATGCACCGATTTCTATGATCGTATCTGAGCCCGCTGTTCCTTACGGTCAGGAATATGTGAGTTTGCTGGCAAGACGCGGATTAATCGATGCTTACAAAGATGGCAGAAACTGGTTCACCAAAAAAAGTGCGGTTTTGGATTATTATCATAAAATAAATCATATCGACAAGTGATTTATTCTTAATAATCTGTTTTACTGATCGTCATATTTTTATTAATATATCCTTAAACAATAACAATCATGGATACACATCAGGACATTTTTCAATATAATGAGAGTCAGCTTCCTGCTGAGAAGGAAATCTGTCATTTATTGTCGGAAATCATATCGGAACATCTTCCTGAAGCTGAAAATAAAATCTGGCATGCACATCCTGTATGGTTTTTGGATGGTAACCCCATCGTAGGGTACAGCAAACAAAAAAAAGGTATCCGGTTGATGTTTTGGAGTGGAGCTGATTTTGAAGAACCCTTGCTTTTGGCAGGAACCGGAAAATTCAGAGATGCTTCTGTATTTTTTAATTCAGCAGATGAAATAGCAAAGGACAACATGATTCGTTATCTGGAAAAATCCCGAAAAATTCAATGGGACTATAAAAATATTGTCAAAAGAAAAGGCCAACTGGTGCGATTGACGGATTTTTGATTAATGTAAAAACGGTTTGACAGTTAAAATGCGAGATTTTTCAAAAGCATATTGAGATTTTATTTTGAAAGAATGGTAAAAATTCAGCTGTTTTGCCAATTGTGACACTTATAATTAGGGATTAATTGTTTTCCCTGCCTATCTTTGCCCCATGGATCAACAAAAAAGACCTTTATCGGATTGGTTGCCTATAACCCAAAAGGAAGTGGAGGCAAATGGATGGGATGAGCTCGATGTTATACTCATTTCAGGAGACGCTTACGTAGATCATCCGACTTTCGGAACGGCCGTCATCGGAAGAATCATCGAAAGTGAAGGTTTCAGAATAGCCATCATTCCCCAACCCAATTGGCAGGACGACCTGAGAGACTTTAAAAAATTCGGCAAACCCAAATATTTTTTTGGTGTCACAGCCGGATGTATGGACTCCATGGTCAATCATTATACCGCCAGTAAAAGAAAACGCTCCACAGATGGATATACTCCCGGCGGTGTGGCCGGATTTCGTCCGGATTATGCAACAACGGTATATTGCAATATTTTAAAAAAACTCTATCCTGATGTACCTGTTCTCATCGGTGGCATCGAAGCTTCGTTGAGAAGAGTGACCCACTACGATTACTGGTCAGACAGATTGATGCCAACCATTCTGACAGATTCCAAAGCGGATATGTTAGTGTATGGTATGGGAGAACAACCGCTCAGGCAAATTCTAAAACTGGTCAAAAAAGGTGTTCCGCTCACTTCGATCAAAGATGTAAATCAGATAGCTTACCTTACGGAAAAAGTACCTGAAATCAAAAAATGGAATACGGTAGCACTTTCAAGTCATGAAGACTGCCTGAAAGATAAATTGAAATATGCTGCCAACTTTAAAATCGTCGAAGTTGAATCCAATAAATGGCAGGCCAACCGGATCACGCAGGAGGTGAGAGGCAAAACATTGGTGATCAATCCACCATTTGTAACCATGACAGAAACCGAAATGGATATGTCATTTGATTTGCCATATACAAGACTTCCACATCCGAAATACAACAAAAGAGGCACCATTCCTTCCTATGAAATGATTAAGTTCAGCGTCAATATGCACCGTGGTTGTTTCGGAGGATGCAGCTTTTGTACCATCTCTGCTCATCAGGGAAAATTTATCGCTTCCCGGTCTGAAAAATCCATTCTCAAAGAGGTGGAAGAGCTGACCAAACATCCGGAATTCAAAGGTTATATTTCCGATTTGGGCGGACCGTCGGCAAATATGTACAAAATGAAAGGCAAAGACGAATCCATCTGTGCCCGTTGTCAGGCACCAAGTTGTATCCATCCGGTGATTTGTTCCAATCTGGATACTTCTCATAAACCTTTGACAGAAATTTACAAAAAAGTGGATGCATTGCCTGATGTTAAAAAAGCTTATGTCGGTTCAGGTGTGCGGTATGACTTGTTGGTAGATGACTTTAACAAAAACAATCAGGACGGCAATCACGACGAATATCTCGAACAGTTGGTCACCAAACACGTTTGCGGACGACTTAAGGTAGCTCCTGAACATACCGGAGATGCTACCTTAAAGATCATGCGGAAACCGTCGTTCAAATATTTTAAAAAATTTAAAGAAAAATACGACAAAATTCAGGAAAAACACGGTTTAAAACAACCGCTCATTCCGTATTTTATCAGTTCTCACCCGGGAACGACCGAAGAAGATATGGCCAATCTGGCAGCGGAAACCAAAGATTTGGGATTCCGGCTTGAGCAGGTTCAGGATTTTACACCGACACCGATGACGGTAGCTACCGTGATTTATTATTCCGGTGTACATCCCTATACACTCCAGCCTGTCGATACACCAAAAACAAAAGAAGACAAAAAAATCCAGAATAATTATTTTTTCTGGTACAAACCGGAATTTAAAGGCTGGATCAGACAACGACTGAATAAAATCGGAAGGCAGGATCTGGCTGAAAGGTTGTTGGGTGAAGACAAACCCAAACATTCCCCATCATTTCCAAAAAAAGCATCAGAAAACAAACCGGAAAGAGGGCAGGGCCCGGTGGAATCTTTTACCAATAAGGTTAAAAAACACTGGACAGCAAAAAAGAAGTAAAAGGTCTTGAAAACTATTAAGCTTTGTCATTTTAATTAATATATACAAAGGGTGGAAATTTTTATTTTTGGAATCATTTGCATAATTATTCTATTCTTTTCAATTTAATGATTTGATTTTTGTTGTTATTATGGACAATTGTTTTCCTTTTTAAACTTCTTTGTCCTTTCAATAGAAAGATTTGAAAATGATATCATCTTTTTACAGTTTGTCATAATAAAAGGATGTCTCGCCGGAATTCAGATTAGACGAGACACCTCTATTTATGTTTTTTTAATGAAAAGTACTGCTGTATGAGTAATATTTTCTTAACAGTTTGGATAATTAACAAAAGCTGAATGTGACAATTACGTTTGTGATTTGACTTTACAGCTTGATGATACGTGTATTAAATATCTTTTTCTCAGATAATGAAAAGATTTGCAAAATGTAAACACCTGATGTAAGATTGGTCATAGGTATTATAAATTCCTCTCTAAACTCATATTGATCAATCAATCTTCCTTCTGAACTTAAAAGGGAAACATATTTTACATCATTATTACAGCTTTTTAAATGGAGCACATCCTGAACCACTGTTTTTACTACATGATAACAGTTATTTATATCTGAAGCAGATGAAAGACGTTCGATGATGAAGGTTTCGGTAAATTTGCACCCGTTTTTATCTGTAATTGTCACTGAGTAGTTACCGGCACTAAGATTGGTAATATTTTGGGTTGTTGCTCCGGTTGACCAAAGAAAGGTATAAGGTTGAGTGCCGCCTGTAACATTGAGAATTACCCTGCCATTTGCTGTATTTCCGGTTTCATTTCTTATGTTTTCGTTGACATTTATTGCCAAAGGAGCAGTCAATGTAACAGATTTGGTTTGAACCTGATTGTTTTTATCAGTGACAGTTACACTATGTGTACCTTTTGGTAAATCAGAAACCGTTTGTGTTGTTGCACCTGTAGACCAAATAAACGTAAAAGGAGGGATTCCGTTTGAAATTATGACTGATACCTGTCCATCATTTGAATCTGAACAAGAGGGCGACTTATCGGTTTGAAGGGAAATTGTCATTGGTTCTAAACGGTTGTAATAGAATAATTCTCTGTTATTCGCTGTTTCTTCGGCTTTAAATATGATGTTACCGTTTTCCAACTCCCTGAAGTCAGCAGGTTTACTGGATTCGGAGAAGGTGGGATTTAGATTGGATAATATTTTTGTGGTTTCCGGAGTACCTTTACTAACAAAAATTTCAATATGTTCAATGAAGTCTGGATAAGCGACAATTATAAATTCTTTACTGAAAGGTGCAAGGTATTGAATACCAGTTACTCCATCGCTACTAAAATTTTTAATTATAGTAGTACCTGAAATTGTCCCGTCACTTTTGAAAAGGCTTAGATTGTCTGCGTCATTAGCTAAAATGTAGGTATGATCTTCCCATTTAATTAATGAATAAACAGGTCTTTTAATGAAAGGATCTAAATCTTTTAAAATTATTGTACCATCAGCTGTCCCGTTTGTTACCCAGATATCTTCCTTATTGTTTCCGGTTGAGACGGTGAAAACTGCATTATTATTTTGTAATATTTCCATTTGATTGACGGAAGTATTTAAGTTTTTTACAAATATTGTTCCTCCGGCAGTTCCGTCGGAAACATACAAATGGTCGTTAAAACCGGATTGCATTGTGAAGTAGATTTTTTCGTTATTTGTGACTACAGATGTACAAATATTCGTCCTTCCGCCTTCATTAAGTAGTTTTACTTTAGTAGTACCTGCTGAGGTTCCATCTGTTGTCCATAATTCATATCCGGCAAAGACATCACTTTCAGCAAAAAAATAAATTTTATTTTTAAACAGAAAAGGTCGATGAGGATTTGAATTGCCGTTTACGTATATATCTTTGATCAGCTTAGTGCCTGCAGAAGTACCGTCACTTATGTAGAATTCACTACCTGTAGTACTGTTCCATGCCTTAAAGTACATAGAATTTCCTATGACAAATATCATGTCACTTTCAAAAAATATTGAAGAAGCACTTCCCGGCGCAATATCACTAACCATATTTGTACCCTCACTGGTGCCATCCGATTTCCAGAGTTCTTTACCATTTACACCATCATCAGCAAAAAAATATAAATTGCCTTTGAAAGCTGTAAAACTGTGCAAGTCGGTCGATGGTTGACCTGGTCTGATTGATTTTACCATTTTGGTTCCCTGATTTGTTCCATCTGTAACCCAAAGTTCATTACCCTCAGAGCCTTCGTCTGCTGCAAAAAAGTATAAATCTCCAACAGCTGTTGCGGTATTTGTATTATCTGTGTAGAATGGAACAGATGATGCAAAATTTGTAATTTTTGTAATCTGGCCAAAACATGTTAAAGATACGAAACAAAAAAATGTGATAATTAAGTTTTTCATAATATACATTTTAGATTAATTATAAAAGGTGTTAAAATGTACAGTTTGTGTATACAATAGTTTTGTTTTTACAATAATATTACCTACACAATTCTGTTATAAAAAATAGAAATGTAAAATTAAATAAAATTTTTCATTTGATAAAAAAAATGTATTTTTCTGACGTAAAATTCTGCAAGATATCAAAAATGTTATCATCTACATTTTTACAAACTTTACCCGACCTCTTTTTTCTTTATCCGAAAGGTGTAAAATGTAAGTTCCAATCTCCAATCTGTTGAACGATTAAATTCCGGACTTCTTAATAAACTAATAAATATTCCATGGTCCGGGCAAATTGCCATAAAAAATTAATGATTTCACTATTTCGAAAATCAGAATTATTACTTATCTTTGCTTTAACGAAATGAAGAATCTTGAAATTATTATTTTTTTCAGTCATAGTCTTTTGTTTTGCCGGAGTTCTCTTTCATTTTTATCAAAACAAAAGTAACGTCATTGGGGGGAAAATATCCAAAACAAAGACTATCTGGCTTTTTTGGGCCTTGTTTTTTTATTTTTTTATGTCTTTTTGGATTTATTTCAACTTGCCGGAATCTATTCTGACCCATGTTTTGATTTCTTGTATTATAGCTATGTTACTACGAGCTTGTATTCAACCTATCCTGATGTACATCATAAAAAAATGGACACCATATTATGGAATGACATTTAATATTTTGTTAGCTTTTTATGTGATCTTCCAATTGATAAGTCCCGGTCACATGGGGTTTGATTCTGCTTTTTTAATACATGAGATATATTTGGGTATTTTAGCCATGGCGTTGTTGGCAGACACCTATTTTGCTTGTCAATTTCATAAAATAGTGGGTCAGGCGACAAAAGGTGACAAGGCTATTTGGTATGCTTCGGCAGAAGATGTCAGATTTCGTAATATAAACAGGATAACATTTTTTAGCAATATCGGATTTTTTTGTCTTACTTTTGTCTTACTATATCAAATCTTAAAACTATGATTTTTACGAATGTATCCAGGTGGCAGGGAAGTTTCGGACCTCCACCGTTTTCAGATGTGAGGTGGAGGGCGTTTGGATTGCTTTTTTTATACCTGATGTCAGGCATGACTTTTTTGGGTTTTAGCCGTAAGCCGGATCAGGTTTTTTTATTAATTGCTACCGGCGCATTTCTGGACGTGTTGCTAAACGGATTATTGAAAGGAAAAAAAATCTTTCCGCTTTCAGCCATGATCTCATGTTGTTCACTGGCTATTTTATTAAATTGGTCATACGATTTTCATTATTTATTTCTTCCTGCTTTTATATGTATTGCTTCCAAATATCTGATTACATTAAACGGCAGGCACTTTTTTAATCCTTCACTATTTGCCATTTGTTTTTGTATTTTATTCGGTCAGGATTACATAACCCTTTCCCCTTCATACCAGTGGTACGGAAGTGCAAATTCTGCCTGGGTGATGATGTATTTTGTGATCACGGGCTCGTTAATGTTTTTTGTTTTTAAAATCAACAGAATTTATTTAATAAGTGCATTTTTAATCACTTTTACTTTGCAGACCATTATCAGAGCATTGGTGATGAAACATGTCATTCCTTTTGAGACTCTGTTTGTCGGTGCCTTGACATCGCCTGCTTTCTACCTGTTTACGTTTTACATGATTACCGATCCGGCTACCAGTCCTGAATCAAAAAGAGAGCAGATTCTTGTTGGAGTAAGTATTGCGTTACTGGATTTAATATTTCATTTAAAATTCAGTCTGTATACATTTTTTTTTGCAGGTCTGACTGTTGCTACCTTTCGATATGTTTATCTGTTAGCCAAAAAATGGTGGACGGATTCAAATGCCAACTGGAAGATCAATTGGGCTACTTTTCCGGTATTATTCCTCTTTTTTCTTCCTGTTTTTTGGTCTTTCCGATACCAAAAGAAAATGGATCTCAATCCGGGCGAAGTCAATATGTTGCTGTCGGTTATTCCACCTGACCACAGTGGTTTGTATGGTAAAAAAGGAAGTGTAATTGAAGCTGTGGATACACGTCTTGCCCACGTAGCCAAATGGATATTATCAGTGGGAGACGCTGCTGCTGTGGGAGATGTTAATAATGACGGACTTCCGGACCTTTTTCTTACTCAACCACTTAAAGCCATCGAAGATCAGGGCAAACTATATATCAACAAAGGAAATTTTCAGTTTGAAAAAATCAAAATTGATGCCCTCGAACCTTATATCGGCAATCCAAAAAAACACGGCGTCCCTGGTTTTGCTTATTTTTTAGACTATGATAATGATGGTGACAAAGATCTTTTGGTTGGTTTCGGGTTTGGAAAATCCCATCTGTTTGAAAATAAATTTATACCAACAGGACTACTTGGTTTTGAAGAAGTGAATGTGCCGTACCTCAGTGAAAACAACACAGTTTGCCTCGCTGCCAATAGTATGGATTTTAATAATGACGGAAGACTTGATATGATTTTGACTAATACATTGCATCAATATCTCCCTGATTACAAAAATAAAACACCTTTAAATATTTTTGACCTACCCAAGCCTGAATATACCGGTGACAGAAGGATGTTTCACTTCCTGCATGAAAGTTGGCACAACGCCAATAACGGAGGTTTAAATCACTTACTCCTCAATAATGGCAAGACAAGTGTTTTTGATTTGGTCGACAAAAATATTTCACTTTTGTATGAGACCCGATGGTCTTTGGCTGTAGGGACTTCAGATATGAATGATGACGGGTATACGGATCTTTTTATAGCCAATGATTTTGGAAGAGATGATTGGTATCTCAATCATCAGGGAAAACGATTTATCAGGCAGCAAGGTCTGTTTTACGGAGAGATAGGTCTTGATACATACAAAGGAATGAATGCTTCTCTGGGGGATCTTGACAGAAATGGAAAAGAAGATATTTACATAAGTAATGTTCACCACGAAATGCAGGCCGAAGGAAGTTTGTTATGGTTGAATCACACATCGAAAAATGAGAAAAAATTAAAATTTCGTGAAGGGGCTCAAAAACACAACCTGCTTAATGCCAATCGTTTTGGCTGGGGTGCTGCGATTGGTGACCTTGATCTGAATGGTTGGCCGGATGTAATACAGGCAAATGGTATGGTTGACGATATCTGGGACAAAAAATGGGAAAAACCTCATGATTTTTGGTACTATCAGGCTCAGATAGCGCGAACAGGACCTGAAGTCCATAGTTATGCTGATAAATGGGCAGATATCCGTGGATGTTATATTTATCCGAACGAACAGGATCGGATATCTCTTAATGTTGGCAATGGGTATTTCAGAGATGCAAGTGATGCTGTTGGTTTTGTTCATAAAGCCAATACAAGGGGCGTAGCTACTGCCGATTTTGACAATGACGGAGATCTGGATATCCTTGTCACCCATCAGTTTGGAGATCCGTTTTTATATAAAAATATTCTTGAAGACAAACGATGGCTCGGCATAATACCTGAAGGGAACGGAACGACAACCAACAGGGATGCTGTAGGTTCAAAAATTGAATTGTTATATCTGGAAAATGGAAAACCACAATCACAAATCAGGGAGGTACGGTTGGTAAATGGTTTTATGGCGATGGCAGACAACAGATTGCTGTTTGGATTAGGAAAAAATACGACGATTGAGGATGTAAAAGTGATCATTCATTGGCATAACGGCAAAAGGCAGGTAATAGAAAATGTACGTCTTAATTCTTATCTTAACATTAAGCAGTTATGAGGTATTTAATCGATTTTTATTCTCTTTTGTGTCTTTTCCTGATAAGTGTCGGAAAAATATTTATTTTTGTACATGTTGATTCATTAGTATTTGCAGCTTTTTTCATTTCACTAACAGGTAGTATGTTCACCATGTTGATAAAGCACAATCATTGTCACCTGACCATATTCAGGGCAGCTCCTTTGAATTATATCATGGATAATTGGCTCAATGTTCTTCCAGTTACTTCAACCAGTTCTGTTAAAATAGTGCATAACATAAATCATCACGATGCGGTAAATGACGAAAATATTGATTGGGTTTCCACAAAAAGATTTGAGAAAAGAGGTAACCTTGTCGGTTGTATTTTATATGTTTTAACAGCCCCGTATTTAACGGTTATTAAAAAATCCGAATGGCTTTCAAAAAATAAGAATCGTCGTATTTTTAAATATAATTTACTGGAAAACATAATGTTGATCATCACTGTAATTCTGCTTGGTTTGATAAGTTTTAAGGCTGTTTTGATCGTTATTATCTTACCGGCAATGGCTTTACAGTTTGTCCTTGCTTTAGTAAATTATTTGCAGCACTTTGATACAAAAGACAGAAATAGTAATGACATATATTGGAAATGGTTCAATTTTTTGTTTTTCAATGTAGGTTATCACAACAGACATCATGATTACCCTTCATTGCATTGGTCATTGCTTTCCAAAGATACAAAATGAATTTGAAAATTAGATTCATGACTTACAATTATCTGACATTCATATATAATAAACAAACTTATGAAAATGTATGCTGAATCAGGTGACTTAGTGAATGGTTGGTACGCGGCAGGCTTATCATCATCATTTAAAAAAGGTACGCCTCATCGAATAGAAATTTTTGAGATACCACTGATAATCTGGCGGAAAGATGATGGTTGTATAGCCGTTCTTTTGGACAAATGTAATCATCGGAATGTGCCATTGAGTGAAGGAAAAATTGTAAATAATTGTGTCGTCTGCCCTTATCATGGATGGACTTATGACGAAACAGGTCAATGTACAATGATACCCTCAGAAGGCCCGCATTCAGAAAGGATTCCCAACAAAAAAGTCAAATCATACCCTGTCACAGAAGAAAAAGGATTGGTTTGGGTTTGGATGGGGAAAGAAAATGAAATTAACAAAAAGCCTTTTCCTATGCCTACGATGGCAGAAAAAGGATGGAATCATTATTTTATGGTTACTCATTTTGAAAATGGCGTCACGGATCTTGTTGAGAATTTTATGGACGTGCCCCATACAATTTTTGTTCATAAAGGATGGTTCAGAGACCGTAAACAAATCAGAATCACTGCGAAGGTAGAGCGTACTGATGATAGCGTTCTGGTAACTTATGATCAGAGTAATGACTCTATCGGGTTCAATGGGTGGCTTGTCAATCCGAAAAACCTGCCCATGAAACATACGGACAAATTTTACATGCCGAATAATACAAGGGTTGATTATATATTTGGCGAAGAAGAACGTGGCTTCATCATTACAAGTACCTGTACTCCTGTCAAACCATTCAGCACAATGGTTTATACCTTGATTTCCTATAAGTTCGGCTGGTTGACTCCTGTTGCTAAATTTGGATTACATTGGTACACGAAAAAGGTCATCATGCAGGACGTTTGGATTATGAGGCTGCATGGTGAAAATATGAAATCATTTGGGCAATCAGATTACAGATCCACACAATGTGACACTATGCATCTTTATATAGAATCATTAAGAAAGGCAGCTGCATCCCAGGAAGAAAATCCTAAACCCATTACGAAAGACATAGAATTTTGGGTTTGATATGAATACAAATTCACATACTAAATTTCAGGCACCTGAAGTCTGTATCATAACAGGTGGTTTGCTCAATGTTACTGAAAAATCCATGTGGAAGGCAGCTAAAAAACAACTTAGACAATTGAAAGAAAGTCGTCACCAATGGTTGGAAATAAAAATAAAACTGGTCAGTGCAGAACCAATCATTTATCACAGACGCCAAAATAAAAAGGGCCTTGTCAGGGAGTTTATTTCCGGTAAACCCGAATTTCCTCCTGACCTCACAGAAGTAGTTTTAAAAGATGAAGTTACCAAACAAGGCCTCTGTTGTTCAGTTTTGACTTGTGATGAAATTTTTCAGATCAGTGATGAAAATAAAGAAAAACTTTTGCGTTCTGCCGTTATTTTTTTATCCACTACTTTATTACACGATCTTTCGGAGCTCAATACGATTCTGAATATTCTGCAAACCTATAATAAACGAATTGTTGTGGGAGGTGCCCTGGCCGGAAGTTTGTATAAATACTGGGAAGGCGATCCAAGAGTTGATATTCTGGCGATAGGTTATGGCGAATTTCTTGTTCCCATCTTGTGTGACTGGGCGAAAAGCGATTTTACAATTCTGGACGCCGGTGAAGGCAGATTGTCGGAATCAAAATATCAAACTAAATTTTTATTCAGTACACTTCCTAAAAACAAATCTCTGGACTTTATTTCAAAGCCTGACTGGAAAAATCATTCGCCTGATAAAACATATAGGAAAATTTCATATGAAAGCGTTCGTGGATGCCCTTACAGGTGCAGTTTTTGCAATTATCCTTTCCTTTTTAATGACAAAGTTTTCAGAACCAAGAGTGCCCGTAAAATTGCCGATGACTGGGCAGAATATAAAGCGGAAGGTGTAAATCATATTGTTTGTCTGGATTCACTCTTCACTATGCCAAAGTCAAGAATTGAAGAATTATGTCACATTCTGATTGAAGAAAAAATCGACATTCAGTGGACCTGTTATGCCCGTGCTGATGACCTCGAAAATCCGGATTTGGTACAGTTAATGTACCTTGCCGGAGCAAGACAGTTTCAAATAGGCATAGAATCCGGCTCTCAGAATGTCCTGGACGCCATGAATAAAAACTGTACGGTTGAAGCTAATTTTAAAGCCATTCAAAACTGCAGACTGGCCGGAATCACAACAGTTGTTTCGATCATCGTCGGATTTCCTACGGATACAGAGGAAACCATTCAACAAACCTTAACCTTTTTACAACATGCTAAACCTGATTTCCATTTTTTAGCGACTTTTAGTGTCCGGGTAGAAGGTGTCCCTATTCTTTATCAAAAAAATAAAGAAAAATATGGACTTTGGAAAATGGAAAACCCCCTGACTATGGCTCCTTATTGGAAGCATAACTCTATGTGCTGTAGTGAGGTAGGCAATCATGTAAGAAGAATGAATGCTTTTTTAATTGAAAACAAAATATCTCTTGACGGCACCATTTTTTATACGCATATTGATCATTACAAACCGGAAATGCGGGATGCTTTACTTGATTATCAATTCAGTTGTTATCAAAAATACCCTGTGACAAATTTTTTTTTAAACCGATTGAATTCTTTTGTTGATAAAAAATTGGCAAAGGATATTAAATTGCAAATGACCAAAATATGATTAAAGACGGACACCTTACTTATCGCCTGATTGGTAAAGATCACCTTACTGAGGTTCAGATAAAAATAATGTATGACCTTATGCAGGCGCATTATGACCACGTCACACCTGAAATGTTTTATTATGATTTGTCCAATAAACAATACATTGGGCTCATAGAAGATGAAGATGAATCTCTTCAGGGTTTTACAACGTATGTCATTGATCCTAAAGCATGTTGTGGAAAAACGTACCACATAATTTTCTCCGGAGATACGATTATACATCGGGATCATTGGGGCTCTCAGATTATGATGAAAGGATGGTGTTTTACCATTGGTTGTCTGGTAGCCTCTGACAGTACAAAACCCTGGTATTGGTACCTTATGTCCAAAGGGCACCGAACTTATATGTATCTGCCTTTGTTTTTCAAATCTTATTACCCTTCTTTGATAAAAAGTGAAGATGATGAAATACTGGCAAATATCGCCAACGAAGTATCTTCCTGTTTGTATGGTCCGGACTGGAAACCCGAATCAGGATTGATTAAATTTAAAGAACATCATGGAGAATTAAACACTGATTTAGCTGAAGACAGTTATAAAAAAGCAAAAAGTTCTCATGTCAGATTTTTCCTGGAAAAAAATCCGGACTTTGCCAAAGGAGATGAATTGGTTTGTATAGCGCAATTGCATCCTGATAATCTGATACGCACTGCCAGGGATTTTTTTGTACAGGGAATGAATCATCCTATCGATCTATAGTATGGCAAACTTTTGGCATAATCTGTGGCTTCAAACGGGAAAGAAGGATCACCAATATTTCATGAAATACCATCATTTGCATGATAAAATTCAGAAAGAAATTTTGATGAAATATTTATTAAAAAACAAAGATACTACCTATGGTAAATTACATAATTTTGGTAAAATAAAATCTTTAACAGAATACAGAGAGAATGTTTCGGTCATCGAAGACTTTGGAATGATACAGAAATATATTGATCAAATCTCTCAAGGTCATCAAAGTATTCTCACAGAAGAACCTGTCCTGGCTTTTGAAAGCACTTCCGGATCCACGGGTAAGGCAAAATTAATTCCATATACCGGTGGGTTGAAAAAGGAGTTTCAAAAAGCAATCCACATATGGATGAATGAACTTAATTGGATGCGCCCCAAGGCACTTGCAGGTAAAGCATATTGGTCGATTTCTCCTCCGTTGAAAGATAAATATTCCACAGAAGGTGGAATTCCCGTAGGGCTTGAAAGTGATGATGAATATTTTGATCCTGTTAGCAGGTTTATTATCAATCGTATCATGGCCGTCGGTAAAAATGTAATGCAATCCAAAGATTTTCATGAATTTTATCTGAATAGTACAGCTCAATTGCTGGCCTGTGATACACTGAGTTTTATTTCTGTATGGAATCCAAGTTTTATCATAAAGTCAGATCACTTTATACAAAAAAATCTTGATGAAATCCTTGCCAAAAGTACATTGCCAAAAGCAAAAAAAGAGGCAATTGTTCGCAATGGTTTTTATTGGAAAAACCATTTTACAAACCTTGATACCCTGAGCTGCTGGACTGATGGGCAGGCAAAGATGTGGTTGCCACAGCTTGAAAAAATGTTTGATGGAATCCATATCCAACCCAAAGGATTATTAAGCACAGAAGGTGTCATCACAACGCCGACAAGATTTGGCAATGCCCTGGCGTATACAAGTCATTTTTATGAATTCAGGAATATCCGGACAGGTGAAATATTTGATAGCTCAGATCTTTCAATAGGTGAAAAATATGAAGTAATCCTCACAAACGGGGGAGGACTTTACAGATATAATACCAGAGATGTAGTCCTGGTTATTAAGCTTAAGCCATTACCGATTTTGCAATTTACCGGCAGATCCGGGAATGTGGTTGATATGGTAGGAGAAAAGGTTGATGCTCTCTCTATACAAATTCTGTCTGAGATCCTGATGAAAGAAGATCGGAATCTTCAGTCAGTATTGTTAAGCCCCTATAAAGACGAGGCAGCAGCAGGATACGAATTATTGTTAATTTCTGACCATATTACTGATTTTAAAGCATTAGAACGCAAGGCCTCAATATTTTTAAATGAAAACCCATATTATAAACAAGCTGTAGACATCAATCAATTAAAACCTTTGTGTTCCAAAATTGTGTCATCAAAAACCTTACTTGAAATTTTGGTAAATTACGGTCAATATTTTCAAATCCGGGATGGAGATGTAAAACTACCTGTTTTATTGCCTGTCAATTTTTTTAGAAAAAATTTCAGGTCTGATGATTAAAATTTTGCCTTATGATACTTCTTACGAAAACCAGGTTCAGGATCTGTATGAGATTCCTGTTTCCGGTTTCATTTCATTGAGTTTGCAACGTAAACCACATAGTTTGCCTGGTGCGCACATTCAAACTGAAATTCCCCGTGTTTTTATAGTTATTGATGACATTTCTCATTGTGTTATTGGTTTGTTTAACGTAGGAAGCAGGTGTCAGATATTTCAGGGAAAAGTAGAAAGTCTTCCCTATTTTTGTGACCTGAGAATTGCACCATCACATCAGAATGGAAAAGTACTTCTGGCCATCATCCGTTATATAAACTGCTTAGGGCTTGATTTGGACAAAGGGCCGGCAACGACCATTGTTTTTTCTGACAATACCCGGATGATAAATATTATTGAAAAAAGGGCAGCAGAAAAAATACCCAAAAAAATACCCTATTACACAAAAGTGGCCGATATAGAAACCTTTATTTTTCAAAGAGCAGATTTTTTCGAAAACAAATTATATGATATAAGAAGGGCAACTGAAGATGATATCATGTTAATGAAGACTTTTTATGATAAGGATCTCACAGCACTGAAATTAGTTGTTGACTTTAGTAAAATCGGACAGAATGCCTACTATGCCGGACAAAAAATGGAAGATTATTTATTGTGTTTTAAGGGTGAAGAATTGGTTGGAATCCTGGGATTATGGGATACTTCGGCCATCAAACAAACCGTTGTAAATAAGTATCACTGGTCTTTAAAATTGGCTCGTGTATTTTATAACAGCGTTGCTTCCGGACTTTTGGGTTATCCTCCTCTCCCTAAAGAAGGTGAGGTTATTAAAACAACAGGAATTCATTCTGTTTCCATTAAAGAAAGGTCTGTCACCATTTTCCGGTTACTCATACAGCAAGCAGTTCAGTCATCAATATACCCACTTATCATAACAGTAGATGTAAAAGATCCGTTTTATGTTTATTTGTCCTCTTTAAAGCGGAGTATTCGTAAAAAAGGGAATTTTTATCTTGTGTCAGAATCGGGAAACATTACCTTCAACGAAGCGTACATAAGTGTTGATGTGCCCAGGATTTGATGGAAAACTTACATCTTCACAATCTTTACCTTTCCTCTTTTGTCTTTATCAGAAAGGTGTAAGATATAGGTGCCGCTATCCAATCCATTGACATCAATGGAATAACCATCCACGCCGGTGACTTTGATCAACCGGCCTGAGATGTCAAAAATTTCTGCTTTGGTCCAGTTGCTGTTGTCCAACGTTAATACATCCCGGACAGGATTCGGATGGATGGTGACCTCTGTCTGAATATCCTTTGTTCCGGACGGAATAGCAATGGTCGTCTGCGTTTCATTCGTGCGGATTGGAAAGTTGTAGTCAAAATAGATGTCCGCCAGATTTTTCATTTCGTCGCCGAGCTTAAGGGTGGACTTGGTTTTGATTTTGAAGGCGACATATCCGTCATTGGTTTCATCTTCGAAAGGAAGCTGGATGTTTTCAAAAATAAACTCCACTTTATTGGCTACGATGCGGGTGAAGACTTCATGACTTGCATCGGTAATGAGGAGAGATGACACATCAAAAACTTTGTCGTCGATGATGTCTTTGATAACTACATTTTCTGCGGCAAAGTTGCCGGTGTTTTCAAAACGGATCAGGAAGTCTACGTATTTTCCCACGCTGTCCGGGTGGAAATATTGCCCTTGCAGACAGGTTTTGTCATTTGGGTCGTAGGAGCCTACGATGACATTTTCAAGTCTGAATACATTGTCCAGGATATTGGCGTACAGGTAGGTGATATCGCCTGCGTTGACAGGGGGTGTTTCCATTGGGCTGTTCAGGTTGAGCGTTACGATGACCTCTCGTTTTTCAAAGGGCAGTAAATCTGTGTAGTCCCAGGATAGTTTACTACTGTCGATAGCAACCGGTGTTTCGTCAGCTCTCACATAATCAAATATGTTTTCATCATAGGTAAAATGAATGATTCCATTTGCAGGTAGATTTCCTTTATTTTCCCAGATGATTTTGTATTGGACATCGAAGCCGGGGCGGGCGGGAGGAATTAATGGGATGATCGTAATATCAACTTGTCTGTAAGGTTCTTTGGGTGTGATACAGAAGTTTTGGGTAATGGTGTCGGAATTTGCGGGAAAGGTCACCGTAAGAAAAGGCGGTGATATTTCAAAAAATTCAGAATTTTCAAGAACAGGTGTTATGGTGTGGGTGCCTTCCTGAACAGGAATAGAGTAATTTCCTGTAGAGTTTGATAAAATATTCCCTTCCACATTTCCATTGGTGATTGTATATTTTAAATATGCAAGTTTTATATCAATATCATCACAACCATTTTTATTTTCATCGTATTTGTTATCACCATAGATTGAATAAAATTTACCTCCGGGAGTAAAGGAACAGTAGGAATTCACTTCGCAGTTTTGTCCATTTATTACAGACTGATTTTTTACATTGATGACGATTTGTTCATCACAACATATATAAGACAAGTCATTGTTTTTATCAAATAACAGGGTTTGTTTTTCGACCCCATTTTTAATATTTAAATATTTCAGTTGATTGTCAGAACATATAAAATACCCTATTTTAGTTTCACTTATATCTAAGGATGTGAGCTGATTTTGTACACAGGTAAAAGATTGCAATTTTTTCAAATTATTCAGTTCTAGAGAAGATAAATTATTAAAGTCACAAAAAAAAAGCATCAGATTTGGGACGCTATCTAAATTAATCGATTGTATTTTATTAAAGCCACATTCCAGATTTGTTAAATTTTCAAAAGCGCCGATATCTAAAGATGAAATTAAATTGTTAGAGCAATTAAGTACAATTAAGCTTTTCAAATTTGAAATATTTAATGTTGATATTTTGTTATTTCTGCATATCAGGTATTCTAAATTGATTAATTTATCCACATTTAAATTCAATAACCAATTGTCTTCACAAACCAACAATTTTAATTTAATAAAATCATCAATCAATAATGAATTAAGTTTATTAAATCCACAACGTAACTCAACAAGGTTTTCAAGTCCATTTAATAGAAGTGATGTAATTCTGTTATTTTGGCAGTTTAAAACTTCTATCTTGATTAAGCTACTGATGTCAAGTGAAATTATAAAATTATATGAACAGTCTAAATAAATTAAATTTTTAAAATTTTCTACCCCATCCAGACTATTAATCTGTTGGGAACCTACAATTAATCTGCTAACTTGGTCTGCTTCAAAAATATCTATTTCATTGTCATTATTTACATCAGCATCAGCATCACCCGTACCATCACCATTCGTATCCACACAATTTGTATTCAGCAAGGCATTTTTGAAATTTGAATCCGGAAAGTTTATAATCTGACCAAATCCTGAAAAATAAAAAACCAAAAGATATAAAACAAATACACTTCTCATTAATTAACTTTAAACTTTTAACCATTAAACTTTAAACTATAAACACTATTACCTACATCTTCACAAACTTCACCCTTACTCTTTTGTCTTTATCAGAAAGGTGTAAGATATACGTCCCGCTTTCCAATCCACTGACATCAACAGAATAACCATCCACACCGGTGACTTTGATCAATCGTCCTGAGATGTCAAAAATTTCTGCTTTGGTCCATCTTGTACTGCTGTCCAACGTTAATACATCGCTGACAGGATTCGGATGGATGGTGACCTCTGTCTGAATATCTTTTGTTCCGGACGGAATAGCAATGGTCGTCTGCGTTTCATTGGTCCGGATCGGAAAGTTGTAGTCAAAATAGATATCCGCCAGATTTTTCATTTCGTCGCCGAGCCTAAGGGTTGAGTTGGTTTTTATTTTGAAAGCGACATATCCATCGTTGGTTTCATCTTCGAAAGGAAGCTGGATATTTTCAAAAATAAACTCCACTTTATTGGCTACGATGCGGGTGAAGACTTCATGGCTTGCATCGGTAATGAGGAGAGATGGCATATCAAAAGTTTTGTCATCGATGATGTCTTTGATGACGACATTTTCTGCGGCAAAGTTGCCGGTATTTTCAAAACGAATCAGAAAATCAACGTATTTGCCCACACTGTCCGGGTGGAAATATTGACCTTGCAGACAGGTTTTGTCGTTCGGGTCGTAGGATCCTACTATGACATTTTCCAGCCTGAAGACATTGTCCAGGATATTGGCGTACAGGTAGGTGATATCGCCTGCGTTGACAGGGGGTGTTTCCAATGGGCTGTTCAGGTTGAGCGTTACGATGACCTCTCGTTTTTCAAAGGGCAGTAAACCTGTGTAGTCCCAGGAGAGTTTACCATTATTGATGGCATCCGGTGTTTTGTTTGCGCTCACATAATCAAAAATATTTTCATCATAGGTAAAATGAATGGTCCCGGTTTCCAGGAGATTACCTTTATTTTGCCAGATGATTTTGTATTGAGCATTGAAGCCGGGGCGGGCTGGGGGAGTTAATGGGATGATCGTGATATCAACTTGTCGGAACGGTTCTTTGGGTGTGATACAAAAGTTCTGGGTAATGGTATCGGAAGTGCCGGGAAAAGTCACTGTGAGAGAAGGCGGCGATACTTCAAAAAATTCAGAATTTTCAAGAAGAGGGTTTATGGTATGCGTTCCTTCCTGAACCGGAATAGAATAGTTTCCTGTTGCATTTGACAAAAAAGTGCCATCAACATTTCCTTTTCGGATATTGTATTTTACATGTGGAAGATTTCTGTCAATATCATCACATCCATTTTTATTTTCATCATACTTATTTTGACCGTTAAATACATAAAAAGTGCCATTGGGAGTAAAAGAACAATAGGAATTAACTTCGCAGTTTGTCAAACCTAAAATAAAAGTCGTTGTTCTTATATCGTCAATGACATGTTCATCACAACAAATGTAAGACAAATCAGGATTGCCTGCAAAAAATAAAAATGGCCACATTCCGGTTCCATTTTTCAGAATTAAAGTTTTTAGTTTATTGACTTCACATTCCAATTGGTAGAGATTGGAGGCGCTACTGACATCTAAATATGTTAACTGATTATAATTGCAACTTATACTTTGTAACGCAGGTACATTTTTAATGATCAGTTCAGTTAACAGATTATTAATGCAATTTAAAACGATTAAATTCTCCTTATTAATTATTTCAAGTTTAGTAATTTTATTTGTACTGCAATGAATTCTTTCCAATTTATCAAGGTTGTGTAAATCAAGGGAAGTTAATTGGTTATCAGAACAAAATAATGTTTTTAATTTTATTAATTCTGTTATTTCAAGATTTAAAATATTATTGAAGATGCAGTCAAAAAATTCTAAATTTTTAAAAAATTTGATTTCATTAATTTCTGAAATATTTTGATCTCTTACATTTAAATTTGTAATGTTTAATGCTTCTGTTTGGTCTATTTCGCCATCATTATTTATATCCACATCTACATCACCTATGTTATCCCCATTTGTATCCACACATTTCGTATTCACCAATGCATTTTTAAAATTTGGATCAGAAAAGTTGATAATTTGACCAAATCCCGAAAAACAAAAAACCAAAAGAGATAAAACGAATACACTTCTCATTAATTAACTTTAAACTTTTAACCATTAAACTTTAAACTATAAACACTATTATCTACATCTTCACAAACTTCACCCGCCCTCTTTTGTCTTTATCAGAAAGGTGTAAGATATAGGTACCGCTGTCCAATCCAATGACATCAACAGAAAATCCATCTACTCCGGTGACTTTGATCAATCGTCCTGAGATGTCAAAAATTTCTGCTTTGGTCCATCTTGTACTGCTGTCCAACGTCAATACATCCCGGACTGGATTCGGATGGATGGTGACCTCTGTCTGAATATCCTTTGTTCCGGACGGAAAAGCAATGGTGGTTTGCGTTTCATTCGTCCTTATTGGAAAGTTGTAGTCAAAATATATGTCTGCCAGATTTTTCATTTCGTCGCCGAGCTTAAGGGTGGATTTGGTTTTGATTTTGAAAGCGACGTAACCATCGTTGGTTTCATCTTCAAAGGGAAGCTGGATGTTCTCAAAAATAAACTCCACTTTATTGGCGGCGATGCGGGTGAAGACTTCATGGCTTGCATCGGTAATGAGAAGAGATGGCATATCAAAAGTTTTGTCGTCGATGATGTCTTTGATGACTACATTTTCTGCGGCAAAGTTGCCGGTATTTTCAAAACGGATCAGGAAATCGACGTATTTGCCCACGCTGTCCGGATGGAAATATTGACCTTGCAGACAGGTTTTGTCATTCGGGTCGTAAGAGCCTACGATGACATTTTCAAGTCTGAATACATTGTCCAGGATATTGGCATATAGGTAAGTGATATCACCTGCGTTGACCGGTGGATTTTCCATCGGGCTGTTCAGGTTGAGCGATACGATGATCTCTCTTTTTTCAAAGGGCAGTAAATCTGTGTAATCCCAGGATAGTTTACCATTATTGATGACATCCGGTGTTTCGTCAGCGCTCACATAATCAAATATGTTTTCATCGTAGGTAAAATGAATGGTTCCTGTTTCAAAGAGATTGCCTTTATTTTCCCAGATGATTTTGTATTGGGCATCGAAACCCGGTCGGGCGGGAGGAGTTAATGGAATGATGGTGATATTGACTTGCCTGAACGGATTTTTTGGTGTGATACAGAAATTTTGGGTGATGGTGTCGGAAGTGCCGGGGAAAGTCACCGTGAGAGAAGGCGGCGATACTTCAAAAAATTCAGAATTTTCAAGAACAGGTGTTATCGTGTGAGTACCTGCCTGGACAGGAATAGAATAAATTCCGGTAGAGTTGGATAAAATAGTCCCTTCAACACTTCCATTGCTGATTGTGTATTTTAAATGTGGAAGTTTTTTGTCAACATCATCACAACCATTTTTGTTATAATCGTACTTATTTTGGCCATTGATTGTATAAAAAGCACCTCCCGGAGTAAAGGTACAATAGGAATTGACTTCACAATTTAGTACACCATTAAATAAGGCTTTATATTTTATTTCATTTATATTTTCTTCATCACAACAGATGTATTCCAAATTTTCATTATTCAATAGAGATAAATAATCTAAGGTATTCCCGGTTTTAATAAAAAGGTATTTAAGGTCATTATAATCAAAATTCAGACTCTTTAAATTTGAAAGATTGTTAGCACTTACTTCTTCAAGTTTATTATTAGAAGCTAAAAGGGAATAAAGATTTTTTGCTTCTTCTAAATTAAGTGAGGTTAATTGATTTTGGCTACAAATTATTGTTGTAAGTTCAGGAACACCTTTTAATGAAAGGGATGTAAGCATATTGTTATGGCAACCTAAATAGATTAAGTTGGGTAAATTATTTAACTCAAGGAATTCCAATTTACCTGATGCGCAATTTATTTCTTCCAGAGCCAAACAATCCTGAATTTTTATGGAAACAATATTGTGATTTGGGAAACTTAGTTTTTTTAATTTAGGTAAAGTCCCGATTTTCAGATTTTCAAGTAAGTTATCACTACAATCAAGCCACACTAAATTGATTAAAGTACTTACATCCAGTTCTTTTAAATTGTTATGTAATGTAAAAAGCGTTACAAGATTTGATAAAGAATTTATTTTTAAATTTTCAATTTTATTATACATACATAAAAGCCCCTCCAAACTTTTTAATTTTTCGACATCCAATGTGGTTAGTTCATTTTTACTGCAATCAAGAGATTTTAAATTTGTAATAAAATCAATTCCTTCTAAACTTTTAATATTTTTTTCACTTACATCAAGCCAGGTGATCATATTCACTTCGGAAATTTCTATTTCCCCATCATTATTTGCATCAGCATCAGCATCACCCGTACCATCACCATCTGTATCCACGCAATTCGTATTCACCAAAACATTTTTAAAATTCGGGTCGGGGAAGTTGATAACTTGAGCTTGTGCTTCATAACTAACCATCAAGGACAATAAAAGGGATAAAAAGAATTTCATTTTTTTCGAATGTTTAGTAAAGAAAGTTAGAACACGCAGTTTTCCGTCAGACAAACCAAAAAGCAGCTGTCTATACGAATTATCTCAAGAACCTTACAACAAATATACACCGTGTTTTCAAAATCAGATATATCCTATTTGTATTTTTTTAAAAAATATGTCTTCTCCGATATGAAACAGATGGTTTATATTATGTTTTTCACTAAAAATACGCAATTTTCTAACTTTAGAGGTGACTGAGGATAGGCAAAAACCTTTTCTAAAACAGATAGGTATCAGTCATCTTCTCAATGTACCATATCCGGACAACACTACATGAGTTACAGTATGTGTAGTATTAATTTTTTCCTTATTGACAAAAAATCTTGTCAGTCCAAATGAAGATACGTCAAAACTTTTTGGTTGAATACGGTAGGTTTTTCAACATTTACTACGTGACCACAATCTTCTATGATTTCAAGGACGGCACGGTGTTGGTTTTTTATTACCTGGCGAATGGGCTCCAGAAACATGTAGTCTTCACTGCCCATCACATACAACGTCGGATGCGACACCGGGATATCTCTGTGGAGTTTCAGGATTTTGTTGACCGAAGCAGTCAGTTTGTACCATCTGACAAATTCTTTTTGTGCCAGTTTTTTGGCTTCATTGACAAATAAGGTGCGGGCCTCTTTATGATTTTTTCTGGGTAAAATAACAAATGAAAATATTTTGTATAAAAACATATAGGGAAGTACAGACTTAGACCAATCGCCTATTTTCATGAGTATTTTTCCCCGGAGATTAAAATTGAGAATGGCTCCTCCCATTACCAGTTTGTCGACTTTATGGGGAAATAATTCCGCTATTTCGCGGATGATAATGGTTCCCAGGGAAATGCCAACCATATGTGTTTTTTGGATGCATAAATGGTCCAAAACATCGACCACTTCTTTTGCAATATCTTTGAAGGTGTAGTGATGGGTTTGGTTGCCTTTTGGCGATTTGCCATGTCCCCTGAGATCAAGCACCAAAACATTAAAATAGGGCATAAAAAACCGAATCTGTTTGTACCATATCGCAGAACTGCCACCGGCTCCGTGAACAAAAGTAATCCACGGCAGGTCCTTTTTGGGTTGGGTAAACACTTTGTAATACAACATCATCGGTAATTATTCAACAATAAAAATATCTGTGGCAAAAAAATAAGAATGCATTTTTATCTGTAAGATCAAAAAACCTTATAAAACCGGTTTAAACAACAGAAATCAAAAAGTGTTTCCTGACAACAAGAAGACTTTGGGGAAAGAGAAAAAAAACTTACCTTTTGGGAATAACGATTTTTTCAGTGCTTCCTTTTATCTTTGCCACAAAATGATAAAACCATGAGGCGAACGATTTTTTTTATTTTGGCGTGGATGTGTAATTTTTTAAACCTGAATGCTCAGGTGTTGTCTCCGGAGTATAGGGTAGAGGCAACTTTGGATTATGAAAACAAAACCATTTCCGGTACATGTAACATCAAAGTACAAACATCCTTGTCAACGCTCAAAATCAAACTGACCACCAATGCTTATCGTTCGCAACAAACGCCATTTGCAAAAAATGTTCTTCTGTTTGACACTGATTTTTATTTTTACAAAGAAGAAGAATACGGCGGTTATACAAAAGTTGCCGTCACAGCCAATGGCCGGAACATTCCGGTCGATTTTCAGGAGGAAATATTGTCCATCGAAATGCCTGCACACGGAACGGACAAACACGAATTGGAGTTTGAATTTGAAGTAAAAATACCCAAAGAGATGTATTCATTAGGTTGGGACAAAGACTACATACATCTCTATGAATGGTATCCGGTTTTAGCTTATCATGATGGCAAAAAATGGTACGACGAACCATTGAGGAGAAATTATTTCCGCACTGAAGCATTCGGAAGTCATCATGGATTTTTAAAGGTGAGTGGACCATATCAGGTGTTAAGCAGTTATTTGTCTGAAAATGGAGATTCTTCATCATATCATTTTAAGCTAAACGGTAAGTCTCCTGCATTAGTTGTGACCAGAAAAGATAAAATAATGGAAATTCCTGTAGGCAAAGATGGTAAAAAAGTTTTTGTTTTTCATCGGAAAAATAAGTTAAAAAATAAAAGAAAGGCAAATCTCAGAAGGGTATTTTCTTCCGAAATTTTATTGTTAGAAAAAACATTACCATCTTTAGATTTTGACAATTATTTTTTTAGCAACAATAATGTTACAAAAAAGTACTTTCTAAATTATTTTCTAAGTGGTGTTTTTGACAATTATTTTACCAATCATTTTCATGTGCAACCTGACCAGATTTGGTTTTCTACAGTTTTAGAGTGGAAATATATGCAGTATTTTTTTTCTACACTACCTGGTGTTAAAAAAAATAATCAAAAAATAGATGATAAATATTACAATTGTGAAAATTTCAGGAACGTTTTTCCATTTATGGATTTTAATGGTCTGAGTGATGGTTTTATGCAAAATGATCTGGACGAAAGACATAAGTTTTGTGTTAATAACGGAATTGGATTGTCCGTATTTTATAATTTGGAAAATTATTTTGGAAAAGATTCTTTATTTGCCCTTACGGGAAAATATCTTGCTCAGCAATTTCATCAGGAAATATCAATGGACGGATTCATCCATTTTTTATCAGATGAAACGGGTAAGGATTTTATGCCTTTTTATCAAAGTCATTTAAACCCGGAATCAAGACCAAATTACGAAATCACGGAGACAAAAATTCAAAATGACAGCATCATCATGACTATGGAAAATAAAGGTGTGTCGGCTGTTCCTTTTATGTTGATTGAAAAATCCGCTTCAGGAGAAAAAGTTTATTGGAAAGATGGATTTTCCGGTACAAAAACCATAACTATCCCGGGGAGATTGGATTATAATGAAGGCATTGTCACCATAAAACTCGATCCCAACCGATATCTGCGCGAATCATCCAGACAAAATCATATGGTCATATTAACGCCGGAAAATTTTGGTCAGAGCCGCAAGATTGAAATAGAAGACATACCTTTTATACCCAAACGGTTGTCTGTACGACCTTTATTGGCTTTTAATACCACTAACGGATTTATGGTGGGCATCAATGCTGAAAATAAAAAATCGATTGCCCTTAAAGGATTTGAATACGATTTGATGCCGATGTTTGCTACCCGATCTTCCAATTTTGCCGGAGACGGGTGGTTTGCCTGGAATTTTATGAAGTCCAAAAAGTTTGACAATATCAGACTTGAAGGTTTGGTAAAAAAATATGATTATTTTACTCAGGACTCTTTGGATTATACCGAAAATTATGTGAAGTTTCAACCATCGCTGATTTTTTTTAAAGGTCAGGTATATGAAAAGGTTCGCAGCGAACTAAAATTTCGATCCATCTTTTTGTGGAATCAGGTTGGCAATTTTTCAGATGGAAATTATGTTGGATTACAAACCAATTTTTCACAAATTTATTTAGTTGAATATAAACAATTCAAAGCACATTCCTTGGGGAAAACCGAATGGTATGCTGCTCTGGAATATCAGCCATACAAGTCGCCTTTCGGTGACAGAGAACAATACGCTAAAGCCTCAGCAAGTATTCAAAAATATTTTTCCTACAATGCTCAAAATAAAATTTCTGTGCGGGTATTTGGTTCAGCATTTTTATTTAATTCCCAAAAAAATTCTAATAGTTATAATACCATATTTACCAGAGGAAGTATACCTTTATTTCAACAAGCAATTAATGATTACCGGTATGATGGATATTTTTTTGACAGAGCCGGGACTTCATCCTTTTTCAGTCGACAGACAGCTTTTGAACAGGATGGCGGATTCAAACAAACCCCGGATCCTGCATTAAATTTTGGTATGTCCAACCGATATGCTTTTTCTACCAATTTAGTGATAGACCTGCCCTTCCGCAATTTCGATTATTTTAAATTGTATGCCGACGCCGGGATGTACGGAGACGCATCCGGAGAAAATAAAATTTTGTACACAGGAGGTGTCATGTTTGACTTCAAAAAAGTCTTTCATGTATTTTATCCTTTGGTACAATCCGAAGAACTCAGATTGGCACTTGGCGGCAAATTCTGGTCATGGTATAAGTTGTCATTTCATGTGGATATCGACGGCCTGAGGAAAAGTTTGTGATATTTTAAAAAATTCACATTATAGCTTAAATTTATATTACATGATTAGGAATTCTCGGGTGAGCCGTATATTTTTTGTTATTTTGAAATTACCTGTCATGAAGGTTTTGTTGTTTTTTCTGACCATCATATTTATGCTAAGAATGTCAGCGTGCGTTCAAACAATTACACCCGAATTAAAGATTAATTGTACTTTTAGTTTTCCTGAGGACAGTGCGGAATATCAGGTTAAGATTCTGGAAGGAAGTTTTGACACATTGATCATTAATAATAGAAAGATTTATAAGATGACATTTTATAAAGTTGAGGGCGGACACTCGATTTTTTTTGGTATAAAATTTAATGTTGTTAATGGTTTTAATACCCCGAGATTATATCTTTCTAAAAATAATAAACATTTTGCAAAATACTCTTATAACGATATTGTGAAAATGAATTCATTTTCATACGATTCATTAATTGTTTACAAAATTGAAGATTTCTGAGTAATCCTGAGTTCATTTTTTTTACCATGCTGTAAGAATCTCTTTTCAACTGCACTTTGTATTCAACCTTCTTTGAACAATTTACCATATATCGTTATTTGTATTTTGATTCTTTCGGATAGTCATTTATTTTTTTTCATCAAACAACATTCATTTTGAAAACAGGGATTTACGGAACAGGAGCCATGGGTAGCGGGATCGCTTTGGTTGCAGGATTGGCAGGAAATGAGGTTTGTCTTTTTGACCCTTATCCGGCCTCATTGGACAAAGCGCAGGCTTATATCCTCGATCAGCTCAACAAATCGATGGTCAAAGGCAAAATCTCCCCCGAACAACATGCCGAAACCTGGGGCAGGTTTTATTTCGGCAGCGACCTGTCTGTTTTTGAATCCTGTGATCTCGTCATAGAAGCTATTGTCGAAGACCTCAACGTCAAACAGGATGCTTTTCGCAATCTCGAAAATATCGTTTCAGACACCTGCATCCTGGCTACCAATACGTCGTCTCTTTCGGTGACCTCACTGGCGGCATGTCTGAAACTTCCGCAACGATTTGTCGGCATACACTTTTTTAATCCGGCAGCCATCATGCCTTTGGTAGAAATCATCGGTGCCCTGCAAACCCAATCTTCTATCATTGACCAATGTGTGTCGCTGATGCACACCTGGGGCAAAGTGCCTGTCATCGCCAGAGATACACCGGGATTTATCGTCAACAAAGTAGCGCGCCCTTTTTACAGTGAAGCCCTGCGCATCCTCGACGAAGGGATCGCTGACATAGAGAGTATAGACCGTGTGATGAGAGACCTGGGATTCAGAATGGGCCCCTTCGAACTTATGGATTTTATAGGTCACGATGTAAATTACGTAGTGACGGAGACGGTTTGGAAATCCTTTTATTTTGACGCAAGATACCGACCGTCACTGAGTCAGAAAAAACTGGTCGAAGCCGGTTATCTGGGTAAAAAATCGGGTAGGGGATTTTATGATTATTCAGTTCCGAAAGAAGAAGATCAAAGCGACTATATCAAAGAAGACCATCAATGGGAAACCATCGGACTCCGCATATTGTCAATGCTTGTCAACGAAGCAGCAGATACTTTATACCTGGGCATTTGTAACGAAAACGATATCGAGCTCGCCATGACCAAAGGTGTCAATTATCCCAAGGGATTGTTGGCCTGGGGCGAAGAAATCGGCTGGTCAACAATTGTGTCCACATTAGACCATCTTCAGGAATATTACAGAGAAGACAGATACCGTGTTTCGCCCTGGTTGCGAAGGAAAATAAGATAAATGTTCTTTTTAGGGGAATAATCCTTTGAAATACAGGAAAAACACCTGTATTTTGTCGGGAGAAAATTTTTACTTTTGGCTTTTATTGTCAGCCAAAACTAAAACACATGGTACACCAATCCAAAGACTTTGTCCAACCCGAAGTTTCCAAACAATCTCCTTTCGGCTATATGCCGTTTATCTTATCGTTGGTGATCGGTTATTCCATTCTTTTTTTGATGATTATTTTGTTTTTTAAGGTCGACAAAGCCAAACACCTTATTTTTTATGATTTTGACAGGGTAGATCCGTTTTTTTCCACTTATCTGGTTTTTATTTACGGCTTTTTGTGTGCCGGCATCTTTGTACATCACTTAAAAACTGATCCTTTGTACAAAGATCAGGTTACACCTATAGAAAAACATTTGCCTAAAGCACTGTATATCGGCAATATTTTATTGGCCATGTTGCCTTCCTTGTATTGGTTGATGATTTTATTGTCAAACAAACCGATGAGTCACATTTATTCGATCATTATTTCTGTAGGAATGATCGGGTATCTGGCAACTTTGTATTTTAACGTCGGTCCAACCTTTAAAAAATTGGATGAAAGTAAAGATTATTCCAGTTTGTATTTTAATATGAACTTTTTTACCGGGATCAACCGGTTTCTGGCATTCATTATCATCTCGATGTTTGTCTATTTTTATTTGTATTATGAGACCAGTATGTTGCATAAAATAAGTCGTGTTTTTGCATCTGTAGAACATACTGAACATTGGTTTAAACATCTGTATTTTATCATTATCATCATATTGGTATCGGGATTTTATCAACTTTGGGAAATTATCAAAGAAAAAATGGGTAATTGGTTTTACCCTTTGTTGGTACCTGTGATGTTGTTGGGTCTGAGTCTGATAGCGATTGGTACTATTCCGGCTTTGGACATTATTTTATTGGGGGCAATCGTATTGCGGGTTATATTATTTGAAATGGCAGAAATTGGTAAAGCGCTTTATGATTTGTTTTTGGTAAATAAAGAAAAAGTTTCTGTAAAAAAACGATATTTTGCACTATCCAAAAGGAAAAAAACATCGATATTTGTTTTGGTGGGTGTTTTAGTTATTTATGGATTTTATCTTACGATAGATGAAAAATCCAAAGTGCCACATTACGAATTTTTGCAAAAAGATCTGGGTCAGAAACACACACAAAATATATTACTTTCAGAAGCTATCACCCGCTGGATGGAAAACAAAAAAGACGACCCGGCTCCTGTCTACCTGATAGCCGGTCAAGGTGGCGGATCAAGGGCAGGTTGTGCAATGTTTTCTGTATTGTCGCTTCTCGATGGTAAACCGGAAATTAAAAACAATATACTGGCGGTAACCACGATTTCAGGGAGCAGCAACGGAGCTTCCTTTTATCTTGCGTCCCGTTTTATGGGAAAAAATCACATTGATTCATTGGAAAACAGGGCTATTGAATTGTACAATGTAGATTATGTCACCAAGTCACTTTATAAACTGTTGTTTACCGATCATTTTATATACAAATATTTTGTGGATCATACTTTTGGAAAATGGTTTAAAAAGGTGCGGTATCTCAACAGAAATGACAATCTTATCCAACTCGAATCCCAAAGTTTTGACAATAATGCTAAATTGCGCAAACTGAAATGGTCGGATCTGTATCGCGATACTTTGCCGGGTTTACCAATCTTTTTGCCGGTGACCTATAATGTTTCCAAAGGATTGCCGGGTATTTCGAGTCCTTACCAATATGATGTTCCTGAATATAAAAATTATTATTCGGTATTGGATCAATTGGCACAAAAAGGTAAAACCATTTCTGTCAGCCAAAGCGTGGCTATGAGTCAGATGTTTCCGATGATCAGTGCGAGTGCGATAGTAGACGGTTGTAACTATATGGATGGAGGTGTGTACGATAACGGACCTTATGAATCATTAGACAATATTTATCAGCTGACCCGAAAGATCAGAGATGAGATAGCTAAGGAAAAAAGGATTGTGCTCATCACCGTAGAAAACGGCAGATTTGCGGCAACGGACGATACCATTACATCACAATTGACGGCTGTCGTCAATTCGGTGACCAACAGTATATTTACTTCCAATCCCACCATTCATCTGCAAGAGATAGAGTCTTTAAAAGATTCTAAAGATTCCATCATCCGGCTTCAGATTTACGAGCCAAAGGTGGAAAAAGAAAAGTCACACTGGCTCAACATTACGAAATATTTTCGCATCAAAACCGATACATCGAGTGTCGTGATGTCCCGATATCTCACCAAAGGAGAAATCAAATATATAGTCAATAAAGCCAAAAAGGAAGTGGAGAAAGTTCCGCATTAATTTTTGATTGAATTTTGTCTGTATCAATCCGGATAAAATCAATAAAGTTGAATTATTTTCAGATTGAAAATATCCTGAATGGTCGCTCTGACAATAGGTCAGACTTTTTCTGTATCAAGTAGTAAAATAATTTCAAATGTTTTAAAAATTCACATCATCATGTGACAGCTTCATTTTTTGATTAGAGGTGATAATATGTTATTTTTGCGTTTCATTATTAAAACATTCATGAGTCATCTGATCCGAGTAGCCATATATGAAGACAATGCAGGACTGAGGGATATCCTTTCGTCCATCATCAGAGAGTCAGAAGATTTTGAGTTGGCCGGCGAATTCGGACATTGTCTCGATGTAATCCAAAATACAAAAGCTTTTGATCCTGAGGTCATCATCATGGATATTGATATGCCGGGAAGGTCGGGGATAGAAGGTGTGAGAGAACTTAAATCCGTTTACCCAAAGGTTGAAGTCATCATGAATACTGTTTTTGATGATGATGATAGGATATTTAATGCTATAAAAGCGGGAGCTACCGGATATTTACTCAAAAAAAATTCATTGGCTACCTTACTGTCTTCCATCAAAGATGTTAAAAACGGGGGAGCACCTATAAGTCCGTCAATTGCCAGAAGGGTTTTGCAAATGCCTTTGTCGCCGGGTAAAGAATCAGAAGCCAGTTTTAATCTTTCTGAACGAGAAATTGAAATATTGAAGTTGCTTTCCAAGGGTTTGAGTTACAAAATGGTGGCTTCGGAGCTTCTTATCAGTCTGGATACGGTACGTACATATGTCAAACGAATATATGAAAAACTTCATGTACATTCCGTAACCGAAGCAGTACATAAGGTTTTTATTGATAGAAAGTAATTATACGAAATACTTTCATATCTTTGGTCAAATATGTATATAGTCAGATCAAAATATAAAATTGTATTATTTTTTATATTCAGTATACTTCTGATAACTAAAGGTTTATGTCAGAAATTTATATT
Organism: Saprospiraceae bacterium; assembly: GCA_022842725.1. GTDB lineage: Bacteria > Bacteroidota > Bacteroidia > Chitinophagales > Saprospiraceae > OLB9. The sequence goes on along the minus strand of JALHOZ010000004.1, from coordinate 123,025 downwards.
TGATCATTTTGGTAATGAAGAGGGTTTTGAAGCATCACAGGCATTGAGTATTGCCAAAGGACGGGATGGATATCTTTGGGTTGGTTCAGAAAATGGATTGTACAGATTTGATGGACATCAATTCAAAACATATATTTCGGATTTGAGTACTTCTGTTGGTTTTTCGGGTAATTATTTCCAAAATCTTACCATGGATAAACACAACAGATTGTGGGTATCTGTAGGAACCAATAGTTTGAACATTTTTGATATTGACCGAAATGAAATCATCAGATATGCTGATGAAAAGATTTCATTGGGTGGTTTTGCGATAAGAAGTATGTATTATGATGTTCAAAATGATGTCATGTGGATATCCTCTGATAAAGGATTATACTATTCTCAAGGTAAAAATATATGTTTGCACAAATACAGCATACATGGTGTGACGACTGAATATTTAAAAGGTCATATTCAGATTGAAAAGAATGGAAATATATGGATTGCCAATGAATATGGGCTGCATTATTTTGATGAAACTGAGTGTTCATTTACTACTTATAAAAACCCTTTTAGCACTTCCGGTAAAAAAAATGAAAATGATTTACTTACGTTTTATATAGAAAGTGACTCTTTGATATGGTTGGGAGGCTATGAAAGCGGATTGTATAAATTTTATATCCGGGAAAAAGTTTGGAAAAATTTTGATTATGCCGACCCAAAACAATTTAATAACGGTGTTTTTCAAATTCTTCCGATGAAAGAAGATAAGGATTTATTGTGGTTGGCTACTTTTAAAGGATTGCAGACTTTTCATAAAAAAGAGCAAACTTTTGTATCGTATACTAATGTAAATACATACGATCCTTACGGAGTCCCAGGTATATGTTTTTCATTACTTCAGACAGAGAGTGAAGGATTGTGGATCGGTACATGGAAAGGATTACACAGATTCGATCCGTACAAACATTTTATTAAATCAACAGATATTCCGGAGTTAAAAAAATACGGAGCCCCAAACCCCGGCAACCTTGTTTTTGAATCAAATAAAGCCGGAAAAGACAGCATCATTTGGTTTTACAACCCATACGGAGAAATACATCGGTATGATTTGACCAATAATAAGATGGCAGCCATTCCGGCAAAACTTTTGCCCTATTGCAAAGGAACAATCCAGCCTCAAAAACTATTTATCGATTCAAAAAATCGTCTTTGGATATCTTCTTTTAACAAAGGATTGACAGGGTATGACCTTTCAAATGATACAATTATAAGATTTGATGATGACTTTAAAAAAACAGGGCAGGTTTTTGAAGTAGCTGAAGATAATACAGGACAAATTTGGTTAGGATGTTATACCGGATTGTATAAACTGGAAGGAAACACGATCGTAAAAGAAAGTACTCTTTCAAATTTTCAAAAAAAAATCGGGGCTATGCCGTTTATTTATAATTTTATTTTTGATCATTCAGGTAATTTGTGGCAAATTCCGGATTTTAATGACAAAAATAAAAGTATCATTTTAAAATATAATATTCGCCAAAAAACAATTCAAAAATATGATGCAAACAGTCATAAAGTTTTGGGAAAATTGGACAATATAAATAAAATATTGTTTTTTGATCATAACAAACTGGCCATAACATCCTTTCACGGACTTGCTATTGGGACCGTTGAAAATAATGATTTATTTCTTAACTATCACAGCAATGTAGGAGACAAACTCATCAATACCTGCTATTCCATAGGATCAGATGAACAAAACTTATTTATCAGCTGCGATGCGGGCATTATCAGAATGAGTAAAACAAAAAATTTTGGTTTTTTATATACTAATACAAACTCAACGTTAGGACCTGAAACAGCACCGGAAATAACCATTTCACCTTATACAAATAAGGTTTATATTTCTCAAAAACATAGTCTTCAATATTTTTTTTCCCGTGATATTCCCAAAAAAGCTTCTTATCCTTTATTATTGTCAACCTTTGTGATGAATGATTCCATTATTGAACCAACACCAAAAACAGAGGACATTATTGAATTAAGGTATGATCAAAATAATTTAAGATTTACGTTTTCTAATTTTAATTTTACAAATGCTCATGCCAATGTATACGAATACAAATTAAAAAAAGGGCATGAATGGATTAGAGTATCGGGAAACACATTAGATTTTGCCAGTTTACAACCGGGAGATTATTTGTTGTCGGTTCGGGCTGTTAATAGTTTTAATATACCAAGTCCTGAAGAATTCAAACTATACATAAACGTTTCACCACCTTGGTACCAAACATGGTGGTTTCAATCTCTGACGCTTGTAATTGTATCCGGTATTATTTACGGATTTTTTAAGTACAGAGATATACAGCGGCAGAAACTTGAAAGACTCCGCCTTTCTATAGCCAGGGATTTGCATGATGATATGGGAAGTAATTTGTCTTATATCCGCATGCTAAGTGAACGGGAGGCCATGCGTACGAACGAATCAAGCCCTTATAAAGCAATTGCTGAAAAAACGGGTGAGGTTATGAACAGTATGTCTGAAATCATTTGGAGCATCAATCCCAAGTATGAATCGTTGCAATTTTTGTTTTCGAAGGTTCAGGAATTTGCGGTAGAAACCCTGGAGCCTCAGGGAATAGAGGTGGAATTTAACCAGGAAGAGATACCAAATTCCATCAAATTGTCACCTGAAAACAGAAGGCATTACTTTTTGATTTTGAAAGAAGCCATAAATAATGCTGCTAAGTATAGCAAGGCAAAAAAAGTAATATTATCTTTACATATCAGTTCTCAATATTTTACAACCACATTGGTTGATGACGGTATAGGTTTTGACCCTTTATTGATTTCCAAAGGTAACGGTCTGAAAAATATGGCTGACAGGGCAGCATTGTTGAAGGCTAAATTTGACATCAAAACAGGCGAAAAGGGTACCCGTTTAGAATTGGTCATGTACAGAAAAAATGAAATCATATAACAATTTACATCATAAAAACACCTTATGTCTCACTACAGAATTTTAGCCCAAATCATGTTATTCGCCATAATCACAGGTGAGTTTCATCTTAATGCCCAATCATTAGGCCCAAAAAAGGAGCATGAAGGAGAGTCAGTTACTCAGAAATTTAAACTAAAAATGCTTAATCCCGGCATTGATCTTTTAACCGGTGATCAAATTTTTAAAAAATGGCAACAGGTAAATGATATTCCTTCTTATGGTGTGTCATCCAGAACCTCATCTCCCTGGGAACTTTTCGGCCCTTCAGGACACAAATCAAGTGAAGGGTATGATTTTTATTGCTCAGGCCGGGTGAGAGATGTAGAAGTAATCAATGACAAGCACATGCGCGTAGTTGCTGCAAGCGGAGGATTGTGGGATGTCATTACGGAGGAAGACGGGCAGATCAGTTACAAAAATTTGACGGCCACAGACGTATTATCTCCCTGGGGTGGTACAGTGGCTACGGATCCTTTTAATGAAAATATTATATTATTCGGAACAGGAGAGCCGGCAATCCGCGGAGGTACCGGATTGTGGAGGAGTGAAAACAAAGGAATATCCTGGAGTCATATACCAATAAATGGCGGTGTGGGAATGGCAGCCTTTGATGAAATGGAATTTACCAATCAACCCGGTAAAGTATGGACATCTGGTTCTGATGGTGTTTTCTTTTCAACGGATTCCGGCAACACCTGGTCACAAAAGTGGGGAGGAAACTGTCAGGGAATGGTTGTTTTTCCGGATAATCCGGACATCGTACTGGTGGGAGATTTGTTTAGAGGGATTTTTAAGACTACAAACGGAGGTGTCACATGGGAAAAGAAAACGAATGGACTTCCTGTTAATAATTTTGCCAGAATTGAATTATCTAACTGTAAAACCCAGCCTAATGTGATTTATGCGCTTTTTACAAAAAATGACGGATTTACAGAAGGAATATATAAATCTGTTGACAGTGGTGAGTCATGGAATAAATGTACATTAATTGATGCTAACGGAAAAATAGTTTTCGATTATCATTGGGGTATGGCATGGTATTGTAGTTTTATATCAGTTTCACCTACCAATCCAAACCATGTGATTTCAGGAGGAGGTTGGTATATCTACAGCACAGACGGACAAAATTTTTATGGTCCGGAGGAAGGACAACATGCCGATTTTCATACCGGAGGATGGAGTGCAGACGGTAGCATGGCCTACTACGGAAATGATGGGGGCATATACAGAACCATTTTTGATCAGCAATGGAAATGGGATCATACCATCAACAGAATTCCGATCACACAATTTGTCACTGTGGCGGTAGCACCTACCAACAATGAAGCAATGATAGGTGGTACCCAGGATAATGGTTTGGTTTATTATGTGCCTCAGATCAAAAAATGGGTTTATTTTCTCGGCGATGGTGGTGGTGTGGCTTATCATCCTCAAAATGATGAAACTATTTTTGCTACACTTGGACTTTATGGAGGAGAACTCTCTTTTAGAAATTCGACAAAAAAAGGTCCTTCGACACTTGGATGGCTTGAATCTGATTTTGGCCTGGATCCTTCAGGTCAATGGTGGAGACTGGTCAGGGCAGACAGGAATGACCCACCCATCATTTATACTCAAACAGATAATAAAATGTATTATTCCACCAATGAAGGTTATAGTTGGAATAAGTTTTTTACCAATGATATCTCTATTAATTCTTTTGCTTCTATGCGTATTTCACATGGAGAATTTCCAAGTATTTATGCATCAGGAGACGGACCGGATTCTTCATCTTGTTTGATGCTTGATGCAACGGTTTGGGAATGGACCAATATAAGTGAGGGTTTACCAAAAGCAACTAATGCGAATGAATATACCGTTCCTCATGTGTATGTGTCAGAAAATACGGCTTATCCTGACAGGGTTTACGCACTTATGCGTGGTTACGGGGGGCATATCTCAGGTAAAGTACTGTTTAAATCCGATGCTAAAGGAGCAGATTGGGTCAATATTTCCGGCAACCTGCCTGATGTTCCTTACACCGTTATGATGGAACATCCTTTGGATGATCAGATTTTGGTGGTTGGTACCGATGGTTTTGGTATGTTTATTACCGAAGATGGCGGAAAAAACTGGCAAAAATGGGATGACGATTTGCCTAAAGGTACCTTTATCACAGATTTTGGTTTTCAAAAATATAGTCAGGATTCTGTCTATATTGTTGCGAGTACCTACGGACATAGTATATGGCGCAGATTGTTGCCTGTTGGCAAATTGAATGCAACACCTGAAGTGCCCGGAAAATTTGTCAACAAAATAAAATCAGTCCTTTTTCAAAATGAAGAATGTCAGATAACCTTTACCGAAGAATTATCTGATGATTATTCAATTAAAGTATGTAATATGGAAGGCAGATGCGTTTTGCAAAGTGACATACAAAGCGGAATTCAAAACGTTCAGTTGTCCACACAACAGCTTCCTGCCGGAATGTATGTCGTCAGTCTGCATAACAGCGGAAAAGTAAAAGGCACCATGAAGTCGGTAAAAACCAATTAAACAGGCAAAATTTTGAGGTATAAATGAATTTAATAATTTTTGATATTCCTTGGGATTTATTTTCTAACTCCAACATTTTCTGTAAATTTCGTTTAGTTGCAAGGAATATAGTCTAAGTTTATATTCATTTATTGAGCTAACCCCTGATTGATTTTTTTTAATCAGGTGGCTGGTTTATTTCTTCATTTTTATATTTTTTTGGCATAAGAATATAATGTGTAACACCTTTTTTTGGTGTTCCATGACTTATTATGAAAAAAATATTGTGTTTTATATCGCCATTCAATTAGCCCGGTTTTACTCCTCATTTCAAAAAAAAACTTTTCGCTCAGTAAGGATAAACTATAAAAACACAGGGAAAATTTGTCAAATATTTATTCTTTTCGCATCAGTTAATGAAGTTCATCGCGAACATCTAATCATCCTTCTTCCTTCGATAAATTCGAATTTCAGGACATTTTGAAAATTTCACATCATCATGTGACAGTACTATTTTGATAAGCCAACATATTCTTATCAGTTTTGCACCGTAAATCATTAATACGGAAGGCATCCGGATTAATATCATTTCAAACTATTTTTTCAACAGGTATTTTCAAAAATCAAAAATATTTTATGAAAACAAAAACAATATTTTTAGGAGGGTTACAGACATTCATGTTTGTTGGCGCCTTCTTTTTATCTGTACATGTTTATGCTCAGTGCAATTCTTCGCAACTTCAATCCACATCTTATTCCAAAGGGGATTGTGGTCAGTTCACGTTCCAAAGTGCTACAGGCAGTATTTCAGCAGCTTACGGAAGATGTGGTAATTTTATTTTTTCACCGCCATTTACCGGTGGTGACATAACCACTTCTGAAGATAATCCGGGTGTTGGGTCATTTAAGATTAAACCTAATCCGGTTTTTGACAGGCTTGAGCTGGAATATAATTCTCTTCAGGACATAAGGCAAATTCACATTTATAATACTGCCGGTCAGGTAGTTTTGAATGTAAAAGATGATCATTTTTATGGGATGATTAACCTTGAGTCTTTGATGCCCGGGATGTACTTTATCAGGGTCACCTTCAGTCAATCAAAATCCATTACACAAAAATTTATAAAAATCTAATCCATTATCTTAAAATTAAATTTTATGAAAAAGTTTTTCTTTCTATTAATATGTATGTCTTTTGCCTATGTTTCTTTTGGACAATCCGGTTTTTCTTATCAGTCGATCGTAAGAAATGAGGCAGGGATACCACAGGCAGATGTCGATGTATTTCTTCGGTTTACGATCAGAGATCTGTCCCCGGCGGGGTCCTCATTGTACACTGAGACACAAACGATCCGCACCGATGAGTTTGGATGGTTGAGTGCCACCGTGGGTAATGGTACAGTAGTAAGTGGTGATATCAATGCCATCCAATGGAGCAGTGGGTCAAAATTTTTGTCTGTCGAATGTGCAGAAAATCAAAATGGTGATTACCAGGAAATAGCTACCTCTCAAATTAATAATTCGATATTTACAGGTCCACGGGGCCCGGCAGGTCCGCAAGGAAATGTTGGTCCTCAAGGGCCTGAAGGTGCTCAGGGACCTGCCGGACCCCAAGGGCCTCAGGGACAAGCAGGAACAGGAGTCAGAGTAGTCGGTACCGTTCCGGATGCCAATAGTCTTGATCCAAATTACCAGGGCCAGACAGGTGATATGGTGATCACAGAAGATACAGGTGCAGGTTATGTTTGGAATGGTACAAACTGGACAAATGTAGGTTCTATTCAGGGACCACAAGGACTGTTAGGACCACAAGGATTAGCCGGGCCACAGGGTCCTGAAGGCCAGCAAGGTGCCGTAGGGCCACAAGGACCTCAGGGACAACAAGGAATGACCGGAGCTCAGGGGCCTGCTGGTCCCCAAGGTGCAACGGGACCACAAGGAGAACAAGGTCCGGCCGGACCAACAGGAATGACAGGACCCCAGGGAGATGCAGGACCGCAAGGCGCTCAGGGCCCTGCAGGACCACAAGGCGATCAGGGTACACAGGGACCTCAGGGAATGACAGGTGCACAGGGACCGATAGGAATGACAGGACCTCAGGGAGCTACAGGCCCCCAAGGAGCCAATGGACCTCAGGGGCCAGCCGGACCGTCCAATACCCTTACCATTGGAACAGTAACCAGTGGCGCCTCTCCAGCCGTGACGATCACAGGTACCTCACCCAATCAAGTGTTGAATTTTACCTTACAACAAGGAGCTACCGGCCCACAAGGCCCGCAAGGACCTCAAGGTCCGACAGGACCTGCAGGTACGTATACAGCCGGAACAGGGATTTCTATTGCATCAAATACCATCAGTGCTCAAAATACATCCGCCTTATGGAACGCCAATCAACTGCAGGGCAGAAATGTTTGGGATATAGCACCGGTAACAGGTCAGGTATTGACTTGGTCACCTGTGGGTAGTAACAATCCTAATTCATGGCAACCTGCTTCATTGCCAAGTGATAAATGGTCAGAAATGGGTAACGCCCTTTTTCCTGCACTCGGCAGACATGTAGAACCTTTTACTAACAATGCCTGGGATCTTGGAAATGCAACTTTCAGATGGAGAAACATCTTTCTAAATAATCAACCCAATGTAGGTTCTGACAGGCGCATCAAAGAAAATATCAAACCTTTGACCTATGGTTTGGATGCGGTAATGAAATTTCAACCGGTACAATACAATTTGATCGGAAATCCAAAAAATGACGTAACACTCGGATTGATAGCACAAGATGTAAAAGTCATCATACCGGAGATTGTTTCTGTGGCTGAAACTCATAAAAGAGAGGGTAATGATACCAGACAATCCGACCCTAACGCTCCGGACGGAATGCACAGCATCAGATACGGAGACTTGATTCCTGTACTCATAAAAGCAATCCAGGAGCAGCAAGCCACCATAAATGAACTGAAAGCAAAGGTCACAGCACTGGAAAATAAGTAATCATAAAAAAGAAAGATCCTGATGAAAAAGGGAATTTTATTCATATTTCTGATGATGAGTCTGAATGCTCTGATTTGTCAGGATCTTACCAATATTAAAAAAGAAAAATGGAGTAGTTTTTCCGGATATTTAAGTGGTAGTACCAATTATTCGACCATTAATTCCCGGACACCGTTCGGGTATTATGTAAATGTCGGTCTAAACTGGAAAATCAAAGGATTTAATCTCCCGTTAAACCTGAGTTATGGTGTCAATGGTTTTGGTGCAAATTCACTGAATATCAGACGTTTGGGGTTTAGTCCCGGATATAAAAACTTCAAAATTCATATTGGATACCGATCCTATCAGTTGAATAATTATCTTTTGATGGGAAAAACAATCATAGGCGGCGGAATCGAATGGCAACCCAAAAAGTTTGGCATACTCGCATTTTACGGGAAGTTTAATGATTTGTACAGTGCCGGAAATGACTATCTGCTTCTCGATGAAAGTATCAAAATTTATGACAGATGGATCATCGGGGGAAAACTCAGATTTGGAACGGAAAACAATCATTTTGGTCTGGCAGGGATGAAAATTTATGAAGACCCATTGTCCGGTTCTTTTGATAGTCTGAAAAGAATTGGTATTGCACCCAAAGAAAATTTTGGATTAAATGCTGATGTAAAATTCAAATTGTTTAAAATCGTCGATCTTGAAGCGTCTGTTGTTTCAAGCATTGTTACCGGCAATAGTGAAGGTGAAAAAATAGAAACTTCAGAAGCCAATCAAAAGTTGATTGACAGATTTGAACCCCTTATTGCGGTGAATGAAACGAGTCGTATAGGATTTGTATATCAGGGAGGAATTTCTTTTCCTGTGTCAACCATGAGAATCGGGGTCAAATATGAAGCTGTCGACCGCAATTTTAATACCTTGGGCGCTTCATTTTTTCAAAGTAATTATGAAAATATCAGTGGAAATATCAATGGTTCGATAGGTAGAAAAATATCATTAGGAATCAGTGCCGGAAGACAAAATGTTCATAAAACCGGTTTTTCAGGATTGCCGCAAAGCAGGTTTATCCTGAATGCAAATGCCAGTTATCAAATCACGGACAGATTTAGTGTCAGCGGAGGCTACAACAACAATCAACAGAACTCCAATCCTGTGGTCGAAGATATTCAGGATTCTTTAAGGGTAAAAATAAATAATCAGGGTTGGACAGCTTCGTCCTCCTATTCTTTTGGACAAAAAGACAAATTACATCGCCTGATATTTAACGTTTCCTCTTTTCAATTTGAAATATTAAATCAGGATACGGTTCAGACTGCCAATACCAGCAGCAATTATGTTGTTAATTATCAATATGCGCCAAAAAATGCATGGCAAATAGGTGGGGGAATTAATTTCCAAAGTACCAACGTAAATTTTGAATTACCCACCCAACGAATAGGGATTAATTCAAACCTGTCCAAAAATGTTAAAGATGGAATAAGGATAAAATTTGATGCCGGATTTAAGTTAAATTATACCAAAGGGGAAAGTGACGGTTTTGTAATCAATGCCGGTACAAACATGACCTATCCATTTTTCAAAAAACATAAGTTGACATTTGGCTTTCAATATTTTGACAGAAGAACAAATATTTTAAAAGCGAGGAGTGGAATTAATCTGCGACTTTCATACAATTACAGTTTCTAAAAAGACACAAAATGAAAAACCATTTATTTTCATCATTTTTATGTAGTTTATTTCTATTTGTTCATTCAGCTTCTTTTGCTCAACAGCAGGTAGAAATTGATGTCAATCAAACAGGAATCATTAGTGCGGATATTGAAACTATCCTTGAAAATGTTGTCGTCAGAGTCAGAAATCTTACTCCCGGCCCGGTAAGCGCCCATTTTGTTGCTTCTTTAGCAGGCACGGATGTTCAGGGAAGAAGTATAAGAATTGATAATTTTCTTACAGACCTTCAGGAGGTAATTATCACACCCGGTGGTGATCTTTTTACCATAGGAAGGCTGATTAGAGATTATCAGAATTCATCGTTGGAAGAATATAATATTTCACCTGCTATGCTCAGAGATGAGTTGTCACAAACAAGGAGATTACCTGAAGGAAGTTATCAGTTGTGTGTCGAAGCATTGTCATATCCTTTCGGAGAATTAATCAGCGAACCATTACTGCAAAGTTGTATTCAGTTTGACATCCAATACCTGGACCCTCCCTATATTACCTCTCCGGATCACAATTCATTAGTTGTGGATAATCCTTTGGACGAAGTCATAGTTTTTTGGACTATGCCTCAGGCAAGAATGGGAACGACCTATCTACTGGAAATGGTCAGATTTGAAACCAGAGAATTGGCGGAAATTTTTGAAAGTCAGGGCAGACCTGATGATATTTTTGACGCATTGCCGAAAATATTGGAACAGGATGAAATCAATGCATTTTCTTTTAGTACTGTTCAAAGTGATAGCCCTTTTGATCTGAACCAAAGAGATATCATTGCGGTAAGGGTTACAGCTATCAATCCCGAATCCTTTATACGTCAGGAAGGTAGATCAAGGATTGTTATGTTTCATTACGGGGTAAGCTTAGGTAGTGAGTGCAGATCACCAAATGTGACAGGTGAATTTGTTTTCCCTGTGCCGGGAGACACCATACCGTACGCCAGATTGTATGCGGTGACCAAAATTGAGCCGGATTGCGACAATTTTACCGGGATGGATTATGTATATAGTTTTTCATCTCAGGGTGCGTCAGGTAATAATGCGACAGGAGCAAATGTTACCTATGACTACAGAGCATCCGGAAGTCCGTCTCAATATCTCACTGATTTTATCAATAACAGTGGTTCCGGATATTCTTCCAGAATGAACTATTATTATCCTGACGGATCGGACAGACATCTTTATAATCTGGTGTATGATTATGACAATTCCCGAAATTTTCAGGTCAACAGAGGAGATCGGTTTGCCGTAGTGGGTAGGGTAGAAGCCGGATTTAATAATGGGTTGACAGGCGGTTTTGATATCAGGTCATTTTCTTTTAATGAATTTTCCGGCAATTACGGGGTTGCGGGAATGCCCAAGCCACAACTCTTATTCCCGGAAGAAGGTTTGGACATAGCGCCCGGAGTAGTCGGATTTGGTTTTAATACCGGTACGCCTCCTTCCCGGTTGGTGCCACCTTATAAAATGTATACCACGGTTCAAGGTTCGACACCAACCGTACTTCCGTTACACATCGTTGAAAAATGTGTTTTACAGATAGCAACCAGCCGGGATTTTACTCCTGAAAGTATGGTGTATTCGCAAGTCAAAAAAATTCAGGCCAATGTCACCAATTCCGGTGAAACATTTGATGTAGACAACCCTGTGATCCAATCATTTTCACCAACATATGATACTTCTCCTGAATTACGTATTGATGAAGACGATGTGTCAGCAAAGGTGTACAAGGATTTGAATACAACCACCACTCTGGGTACCAACGGGGATTATTTCTGGAGAGTAGTCTGGTTGAGAGATCCTGCTTCTGTTAATGTGATCAATCCCCACATGGAGGGTATCAATATTACGGATGACATGATATATCATGCCAGTGCGATCCGGAGTTTTACGATCTCCCCGGATGGTGTATCGGGTACAGGTGGTACTGAATCAGAGGAATCACCGGAAGAATCAGCCTGCTCAGCTCCCTGTACATTTCCTGCCATTACTGACAATGAGCCTGTAAGAGGGCCAAGGACTACGGAGACTTTCCGGGCTGCCGGTTTTACCTTTACCGTTACGGAGAGCAATGGTGATGTAAACAGTCTCACCGGAGAAGGTACAGTACAAATTCCATGGCTTAATAATGTAAAATTGGAATGTGATTTTTCAAGTGTTAGAGTCAATAATTCAGGTCAAATGGTAAGTGGTGAAATTACCTTAAAAAAAGATGATGGATTGCCTGAGATAAATACCAGAATGCACGAATTAGGCCAATTACTGAACATCGGAGATCACCAGGCCAGGGCAATAGAAAGTATGGTTGTCGCAGGCAATAAGTTGGTAAGAATATTGGCTTCTGATCAGACGACTACCTTGCCTATAGGCATAGACAGAGAAATTGATGGACGAACCATTATTGTGGGTATTCCGGAAATGGTATTCAGAAAAGATACAGCTTTTATGCATTTGGTAGTCAATTTGGAAATACCTGAAATAGAAGTTGCCGGTGGTGCGATTTCTCTTGGTTCGAAGGTTTGTATTACAAATGGGGGACCGGCCAATGATGTCAAATTGTTCTTACCCAGAGATATCAATTTTCCCTTAGGTAATGGTCATGAATTCAGAATTAACGGAGCAGATGGAAGAACGGAAGAAACTTATGTTACCTCTGTGGAATTTGATTGTAATGGGTTCAGAGCATTAAACTTAGCCGGAAGTGTCCTTTTTGACAGATCGGTATTACTTCCTGAAAAACCTGATGGAACTATTGACACTACAAGTACGGTAAAAGTAAGAGGTCAGTTTAGTGTGAGGCTCGATCAGGGTATCAATGCGTTAATTCAATTAGAAATAGACAGATTTCAGGCAGTTGATTTGCCGAATTGGTCATTCCAGGCTACAGGTGTTTCTTTTGACCTATCCGATCGATCTAATCCTGCCGGACTGAGAAGGAATCTTCCTGCAGGTTATAATCATGCTGCATTTAATGCGGGTGGCATGGAAAATACATGGAAGGGTTTTTATATGCAAAGCTTACAAATCAGGACACCGCATGCCTTGAAAGCTGATGGTGGAGATAGGCTCACATTTACGGTAGAAGGCCTGATCATAGACCCTGACATCAGCTTTAATATTTATGCTACGAATATTGCTCGATGGACAGAATCGGATGAAGCCAGCACATTTAACGGATGGTCTGCTTCCTTAGACACGGTACAATTTGTGATGGTGCAAAATAATCCCAGGAAACTGGGTTTTTCCGGCAAGGTAGGCCTTCCCATAGCAGAGCGGACACAATATGTAAAATACAGCGCCAACCTTTTGTTGACCTCCCGGGGAAATAATGTGGTCATTCAGGCCAGACCGGACGGAAATCTTACCATTCCCATAGCGATGGCTCAAGCTGTCATAACGGACAATACATACCTTAGAGCGTCTATGGGAGACTCTAATTACATTGAGGTCAACTTGTGTGCTACCTTTGGATTTAGTAATACCCATGCTCCCAGAAGAGCAAGCGGAGAATCTCAAATGAATCAAAGTTTTAATCTGCCATCGATCGCCATTCAAAATTTAAGAGTGAATACTTCCGGTGGTATGATTGATTCTGTTTTTGCATTTTCTTTGGATGGAGGCAGGACCTGGAGAGGAAGAGGCCGGGGTTTGACCGGAGGTGATGATGATGACGATGATGATGACGGTCCAAGACCGGGAGAATCAGATACAGAGTCTGATTTGGGTGGCTTTCCTATCGGTCTGCGTCAATTAAGTTTTGCTAATGAAAAAGTCAGTATCGAACCATATATCACTCTTGGTTCCGGAGATGGAGGGTTTTCAGCTTCTGCTTTGATTGATATCGGGTTGAGTTTCGGAGATAATTTTGATCGATTTGATGTTACAGGTATAGACTTACGAAAAATTTGTCTGAATGTGATGGCTTCTGATGTTAAGATTGCCGGCTGCGTGGAGTTTTATAAAGATAGTGATCAAGTCATTGAGGGTATTAATGGAAGATCTGAAGGTGTAAGAGGTGGCATTACCATGGAATTTAATATGGGAACTAAAATTGGATTGGATATCAATGCCAATTTCGGAACCTTTAAGGCTACATCAGGAAGTTATAGTCATGGCAGTGCGGGATGGTTTGATTATTTTTATGTGGATGGTATGGCTTATATTTCTTCAGGTATTACCATTATGTCAGGTGTAAGCTTATTTGGTGTAGGAGGAGGATTTTGGCACAGAATGAGTCAGGACTCATTTCTTTTGCCGAGCACAGCTTCAGTTGCTGATTTCGATGGGTCACAACCACGAAATGGTGAAGAAGGTGAAGGTGATGACACACCACCCGGTGAATCAAGTTTCAGGACATACACTCCGGATGCAAGTGTACATGCAAGGTACAGACCAGATCATGATATTGCTTTGGGTTTGAGATTTACCGTCATACTTGGATCAAACGATATGGGTAAGGCTTATAATCTTGACGCTTCATTAAGTGCTGTATTCAGTGAGTCTTCAGGATTAATTCATATAGGTATCAACGGCAATTTCAGAGTTATGTCCGATGGAATCAGTATGGCAGCATTGAGGGGAGAATCAGAAGATCCGCTGTCTGGCGAGTTTGGAGTCAATTTAAGAATGCCGGGTGATGGCAGTTTTACTTTCGATGGCTATTTTAATTTAAAAGTGAAAGTACCATTTAATTCTCCTATTTTATCAGGAGTCGGAGAAGGAGGTTATGCAGTCAGAGCTGAATTTTTAGTTAATAATACAGGTTATTGGTATTTCTATATGGGAAGACCTGAGCCAGGAAGGTATTGTGGGTTACAATTAGCAATCGGAGGTCAGACCATTGCAGAATTAAAATCCTACATTATGATTGGCAATGGTATACCTTTGACTATGCCGGAGCCTGACGAAAGATTTATGTCTATATTTTATGAAGCTGCAGGTATGAGAGAACCTATACGGTCAGCTGACGGAGATCCTGCATCATTTTTGAATGGTGCACCCAGAGATGAAACGGCTGCCACCGGAGATGGCTTTGCCTTGGGCATGTCTCTGGCACTAAATATTCCTCCTGTACCTTTGCCCCCATTTTATTTTGACTTACAATTTGTTTTGGGTTTTGACATAAATGTAACTCAAGATAATACTGGCCAAAGGCGCTGTGCGGGTTCTGATATCAGACCCGGTGCAAACAATAATTTTTGGTACGCTACCGGTCAGATGTATGCAGGAATCAGGGGTTCATTCGGATTAGGAATTCCATATTTTGTTCCTGATTTAAAAATAGAAATTTTCAAAGGAGCGGCCGCCATATTGATGCAAGGAGGATTGTTAGGTCCGGATTGGTTTTCTGCAAGAGGACATTTCAGGTATGATGTAATGGGACATAGTGGATCATGTAATTTTAGGTCTGAACTCGGTACAGTATGTCTGCCCACTCTTGGTAATCCATTTTCAGGAATAGATTTAATTGAAGATGTCAGTCCAAACAGAGGTGCAAGAGATGTCAGCGTTTATACTGACGTCAGTGGTGCTTTTGCAGTGGAAATGGAGAGAGATTATGAATTTCCTGAAATGGTTCTTCAGGGGGATCCGCCTGTGATCAGAATTTTCAAACCATATGTAAGGTATATGGAAATCAGAGAAAGCTCGGTTACAGGTATTATAGTGCCTGTGTCAGGAGAGGAATGGAGTAATGAAAATAAAGTCCTCACAAAAACATTCAGTCGGCCACTTGCCTCAAATATGACTCATTTCGTTAAAATTGAATGCAGAATCGGCGAGAGAAAATTTGGCAGATATACAGATGTGCCTGCCAGACCAGGCAGTTCTGTACCATTTAAAAATGATACTTTACTGACTTTTACCACAGGCCTCGAACCGGATATACTTTCCAACGAGATTATTGATTTTACCTACCCTTACTTAAATCAAAGAAACTTTTTAAAGGGAGAAACTTTTGCAAATAGAGGTATTATCAGAGCTACATTCAGCAATAACAGAGCGCTTACACCTCTTACGAGAAGTGGTAATCCCGCTTCTGCAGTAGCTTCGACACCCCAAACGGATAGATTTTATGTCAGATTTACATCAGACAGAGATACCATAACCTCACCGGCAGAATTATTTGGTAGTAATCAGGGAGTCACATTCGATGTGTCAAGGCTGGCGCCCAATAGAATATATTGTGCACAATTGATCAGATACAATCCGATAGTGCCTTCCACCCCACGATTTGGTGTCAATGGCAGACCTGTCAAAAATGTTACCATTACCAATTATGGAAATCTTTCTGCCGGAGATGCAGGAACAGTAAATCTTGATGGAATAGTCAGCAAAGTGCGGCTTCCTCAGGGCAATGTCAATCGTGGCGAGAAGGAGATTTATGCCTTTTATTTTAAAACTTCTTTGTACAATACTTTGCAGGCAAAAATGAATGCTGAAAGGAGTGATTGGACGGTGGAAAACAGACCGGCATGGGGAATAGATGTTAAGTATCTGAGTAGTCCGATGGATGAAGACTTCGAGTGGTTGGATAACGAAGCTTTTATCAGCCCTGCCACCAGAGGTGTAAAAACTTACCGGCCGGAAGGCAGCATTGAGTTTGGGGTCAATGGCAATATCGCTATGGTAGGTGATTTGTATGATCCGGATTTTGTTCAAAATACCTATTTAAGGACTCAATTCCAACGGGAAATTTATGACAGATTTTCAAGAGCTCAACAGGTAAGAGAACAAGTAAGAAGCAGAAATATTCTGATAAGTTCATTGCCATATATTATAAGTAACCATTCTGAAACTAATTTCAACAACAGGATGGTAAGATTTGTCACCACAGGCAGAAATGTTCACTTTTCAACAGGACCACTCACTCAGGCAGAATTAGCAAATAACTTCAGAGATGCTGTAGTTTTAACAGGTGGATTTCTTGCTTATATGAGAAATGATTTCGGACTAGGGGGTACAGCAGGCATTTTACCGGCAGGCTGGATTTCCCGCGGGACATCAGCAAATGCTTTGCTATTGTACAATGCACATTCCGAAGGTCTTGGTTCGCTGATCACCATGCAAACAGCCATGAGAAGATTTCAAATGACAAGGGTGTCTGTGAATCCGTTTTCTAATGCACCTGTCAGAGATCTGATGTCAGCATCAGAAAGAAGTGAATTTGACCGTACCTGTTTGTTGACAATAAACCAAATGGTCGATACCATGCGACCTGTGTCAGGAGTAAATCACCAATTCACCATGAGGTACAGATTTCCAAATGTCAATGGCGGGACTGACAAGGGAAGCAGGTATAACTATTCATTTACCTATTAATTTAAAAAAAATGAAAGCGACATAAAAATAATCATGGTTAATATTCTATATAAAACCATGATTATTTTTTATCATAGATTCCATTTTACCATTAAAAGAAAAATAAAAATATTCAAATGAAACAAATAATTGATCCTTTCATTGGGAAAATAATAATCATTACATTCATTTTTTTACATACTTTTGGTAATGTAATGGGGCAGACCAATACCAACGCCACCCTAAATGATACCACAGCTAAAGAAACTGCTTTTATAAAATGTAAAGGAGAATATCTTGAAAAAGGAAAGGTTGTATTAAGGTGGGTTCCACCATCACCAGGTACCTGGAAAAAACTCAATTATTACGGATATAAAGTTGAGAGAGCAGAGATAGATTCCACTAAGAATGAAAAACTGCAATTTGTAACTTTGGCCGATTCGTTAAAGCCATTAAGTCTTGAAAAATGGAAAGTTTTAGCATTACAAAACCCTACAGATACTATGTTAATGGTGGCAGGTCAGTCCATCCACGGAGAATACCAATATAAACCCTTTAGTATTGAAAATCTGGAAATTATGGACGACCAACTCAATAATTATTTTACTGCATGCATTTTTGCAACAGGATACTCTGCATTGGCAGGAAATACTGCAGCATTGCGGTTTGAAGACAAAACCGTAGAACCTAATAAAATATATGTATATCGTATTATTCCCTTACTACCTGCATCAGAGGAATTTGTCGATCAGGGCCTGGCCTATGTATTTACAAACAAGATAGCCGAATTTCCAAAGGTAGTGCTTAATGACACTATACAAAGTGACAAGTACCTCGAAGTCTTTTGGGATAAACCTTATTACGCGGAATATTACTCCAGTTTCAATATTTATAAAAGTTTTGACAAAGGGAAAACGTATCAATTGTATACACCGATTCCAGTTGTTTTTACAGCCTATAAAGATTCTACAAAATTTGTGTTTCCGGATAGTACACGTCAAAACTATGTGGATCAATATTATAAAATACAGGGCATTACCTATTTTTCAAATACAGGGCCTTTGTCTGACCCCATCATTATACATTCAAAAGACAGGACACCACCGACCCCTCCCAAAAATATTAAATCAGAATATGTAGGCCCGGGAACCATGAAAATATCCTGGGAGCTCAATCCGAATGACAAAGATATTGCCGGCATAAGAATTTCGAGAAGTAACGAGGTTGACAAAGGATTTATGGAGTTGACAGCAGCGCCATTGGATCCCAAAACCAGAACATTTATTGATACAACATTTAATGAATTATTTATAAATTATTACTTTATAGGTATATATGACAAAGAAGGAAATCCAACAGTGAGTGAGCCTCATATTGGAAATTTTATCGATAGTTTTCCACCTTTGGCACCCTTAAAACTACAAGGAAAAATAGATACCACAGGGTTAATCACGGTAACCTGGAATCAAAACAAAGAATTAGATTTGAGAGGTTATTATTTATATTTGAATAACAACAATGAATTTAATTTTCATCGCCAAAACGGACACCCAACGGCAGACACAGTTTGGCAAGGGAAAATTCCTCTGAATGTTTTAACTGAAAAAATTTATATCAAACTTAAAGCTGTGGACAACCGGATGAATCATTCTGAGTTTTCAGAGGTTTTAACCTTGCAAAAGCCGGATTTGATCGCCCCGGTGTCTCCCGTTTTTGGTGTTTCTGAAGTGACAAAAGACGGAATTATGTTGCAATGGAACACTAGTAAGTCTATAGACGTGGTAGCTCATGTTCTTGAAAGAAAAGAAGAAGGAAGAGATACAAAATTTGAAATAATCAATAAGTTTGAAGGCGTCCGATTAGATGTTAATACTTATGTGGATAAAAATGTAAAAGCGGGCAAAACATACAGTTACAGGGTTTATGCCGTAGATGATGCCGGTTTGATCTCACCTGATGCCGGTGTTCTGACATTAAAATCCTATTACAGAAAAATTATCGAGCCTGTTACCAATCTAACTGTCAGTCTGACTGAAGATAAAAAGGCAGCCAGGTTACAATGGAATTACCAGAATCAAACCAATGTCAATTTCAGTATTTACAAAAATATAAATGAAACAGGTTATATTACTTACAAAATTGTAAAAGGTCAGACCTCATTTGAAGATATCAAAATCAAAAAAGGGGACATCGTAAAATATCGTGTTAAGGTAGTCGATCAGGATGGAAAACAGAGCGAATTTAGTGAAGAAGTGGTGTATACTTTTTAAAAATAACTTTGTGTAATGAATAGACTATTTGTTTTTAACTCATCTTTGTCTTTACTTTGTTGAGGAAGTCCAGATATTCAATGCTGCGCATTGAATCGTTTTTACCCATTTTATCACGCCACAAGCCATTGTTTGTGGTTCCTTCATTAATGAGTGAAATTGTTCACTCATTTTCTTCCTTGCAGTCAAGACCATTCAGTCATCCCTTGAAATGGAAGGGTGACGCACAAGCTCTGATTTTTGTGCGTTAATTCTTATGGTTTTCTGGTTATCTTTAAAAGGGGCGTAGCCCTGATATCTTAGTAGAACGATCCAAAAACGACAATTTGAGGGGCGTAGCCCTGATGTCTTAATAGAAAAATCATAAGGTGTAATTAGAGGGACGTTAGCCCTGCGTTCTTAGATTTGGTTTAAGTATTTTCCGTTCATTTTTGGCGTTTACCCCGAACCCCTGAAGGGAGCATCAAAAATGGATTTCAGTAATAAAATTTCAGTAAAATAGACAATCCGAGGCCATCATCGTCCGGGGTTCCAGGGTCGGGGTAAAACCAGGACGAAGTTGGCCGGTAATACATCGACCGGCGAGCTGAGGAACGAAGACCGCTGAGCGGGGTTTGGAGACAAAAACTGTGTTTTATTTTCCCTGATTTCGATTTGTCCTTCAAACTGTTTTCGCTCAAGGGTCGCCTTTCAGGGCGCACCTTGGTCGAAAACACATCGACCCAACTTATCAAATCGTCAACTCATAAAATCGTCCACGCAGCTATCGATCTTCCGTGTGCCGCCTCTCCCTAACTTTTACAAATCTTACAAATTCAACAATTAAAACAAAGGTGATTTCCTTCCTTCGAAAAATTAAACGTTTTTAAAATTCTTTTAAAAACCTTCCACCATTCAAAAATCTTTTTTAGTTTTGTTGGAGCATAAGGTAGCAATATGAATACAAACACGCTTTTTGAACAAAATTTATTTTTTTTGGAAAGTAAGCTAAGACGTTTCTGTCAAAGTTTGGAAAAACCGGAAGGGTGGCGGAGGTTTGTAGCGGAAATAAATAAGATATATAAGATTAAACAAAATAAATTGCTTAAAATTAAATAAATATGTCGTGTAAAATCTTACCAGGAAGTAGAAAAAAAAGGGTCGTTCTATTTTATATTGTTTTTATGAATATAATGTTTTGCGGCACAACTTTTAGTCAAATATCTGTTGAATTTAATGGCGTAGGCGGTAAGCCTTTTGGAACTTTCGGAGAAAACATCAATCGTGATGCCTACTTCGGATTAAATTTAGGTCTTTTTTATAAACCGAACAAGACTAATAATTTGAGTTTTGGTATGCAATTTTACCATTTACCTTATGATGAATCCTCTTTTAGTGATTTGCAATTTGAAGACAACCTTTTTATAAGACAAAGATTCAAAAGTAAGGTAGGTATGCAAACTTTACATGGCATCCTTAGAGCTAATGTAAAAAAGCAGTTTAGAATTGTACATCCTTACTTTGATGTAATCATAGGATTGAATAGATTTTATGGCATCACGAAATCAGATGATGCATTTTTTCAGGATGATACAAATAATGATGGCGTAATTGATGATACTGATGGAGAAATAAATCCAGCCGATTTAGGTATCACAACTTCCATTGAATTAGCCAAGTCGGAAACTAAATATAATTATAATTCAGTTAGTCCAACAATTGGTTTAGGTTTTGGATTGCAAATTCAAATTTTTCATGCTTTAAAATTTAACACTCGAATTGCTTACATGTACGGTTTTGAAACAACTTATTATGATTCAGGCAGTCAAGAGATAATTTCTAATAGTATTGACAATTTTTTAATTGTAAAATCACCAACCCCTGTTATCTTTTGGACTATGGGGGTGAGTTATACTTTCGAAAAAAAATAGTATGATAAAATCCTGAGATAACAAGTGCTTTGACGCCAGTTTTGGTTATCACCAAAAACCGCCGCAAAGATAGGCCTTTACAACCTATAAACTTAGAACGATCCAAAACGACAATTTGAGGGGCGTAGCCCTGATGTCTTAGACTGAGGTTAAGAATTAGGTTAAGATTGAGGTTTGTTCGTACACTTCTTTCATATGTATCAATTTAATGTTATTCCCCTATCTGTATTTTTTTGATTTGAGATAGAGTGTAGGGTTTTCAACAGAAATCAATTTGAATAATTCTGAACCCAAAATGTTTTCTGCCTTCTTCCAAAGATCGTATTCAATCAAACTTAGATTTTTTACCGAAGAATCGAATTCTGTGTACGTCATATAATAATCTGTACCAAAAAGCAATCGTTTTCTGCGATGCTCTTTCTTTTTTATCATAACTATATCTTTAAGCTCATCATCCCCGAGGATAAAATCTTTCTTGATCAGTTTTTCCAAAAAATCAGGATTATGCAGGGAAAATGAGATATCCATGTACACATTTGGGTAAAAATCTATGAGATGTAAACATGTTTTATACCAATTATTTTTATGCTGAGATATTGGTAATTTTAAATTGTCTAAAGCTATGTTAAAGTCTTCATCACCACCGGCATGGGCAAGGCAGATTTTTAAATCTCTGAGTCCCTCGTGATCCAATACCTTTTCATAATTTTCCGGGTCACTGAATAGGGCAGCTCTTCCTGTATAGTCTTTATTAAACCAACCTAATTTTGGCAAACCTGTCTGATATATTTTACCATCAAGCTTCAAAATGTTTTTATCTGCATCACTTGTTTGTTTGACATATCTCGATCCACCTTTGGAGACGTGGGTCATTACAGGAATTTCATTTTCAACAGCATATTTGTAAACTGACAACATTCTGTAGTCAAAAGGAAAATATCCCTGCGCAGGATATATCTTTAGTCCCTGGCAAAATCCTCTTTCGTAATCTTTTTTGATAGGGTCAAGCAGCCGGTCAGGATTGTCGTGATAACCGATACTTCTGGGTTCTACAAAATGAAAGGGTAGCAGTATATCCGGAAATTTTCTTTTTAAATGATATATTTCTTTTTTGTAATCATCAAATGAAACAATAGACTGATAATCACTGATAAAGGCAAAATCCTGCATGAGCACCACAAACCTGGTTCCTTTGGGATAAGCTGCTTTCAGGATTTGAAATTGTTCTTCAACATTCATTCCGTAACCAAATTTCATAAAATTACCATATCTTTTTAGTGGTTCATTTCCTAATCTGTTGGTCCACCCAAGTAAAAAGTTTCCTGCATTACTGTTCATAAAGGTCGAAACTCTTTTAATAGCAAAATTAGGCAACCATTTCACATATAATTTTAACAATTCTTCCGGTACATGATTGGATGTAAAAAGGTGTGTATGTACGTTAAACATAATGTTCTTCTTTTTAAAGTTTCTGAATTTATTTTTGTTGATCTGGCTTTGCGCCGGTTTTTCTGATATTAAACATTTTTACCAATAATTCAAACCAAAAACTGGATTGGATGGTAAGAAGCATGGCGGTCAGTAACCACCCGGGAATGGTAAACCACTTGAAATTCAAAAACCATAACTCTTTAAAAAATGAAAAATCGGCCTGAAAAACCGCATCCGTCCAATGACCGTTTTCGATAAGTATTTTTGTTTCTTTTGAAATTTTATAACCAAAAGGAAATTTGTAATCTTTGAGGGAATCAATATGCGTATTCCACGTTTCAAATGATTTTTTTTGCAGACTGTCATGGCCTTCAGAAACCATTTTTTCACCCAATTGAATGGTCATTTGTTGTAATTGAATGTTGTTTTTCATTTCGATATATACATCAATGATATTAAAATTGACAAATACCGCAAATATGAGAGCAGCCCAAAAACTTTGTCTCTGCACACTTCGTTTGTACCAACCGGTAGTCCTTTCCTGATAATTTTCAAACCAATCCGCTAATTTTTCTGATATTTTTTCGTAATAATCAGCATCATTTTTATCGATTTTATGTGTAAGCAACATTCTTTTGATGTGAGAATATTCGAGATTTTCTATTGCTTCATGTAACAATTGATTTTTATGGATAAAATTATTTTCTTCTTCTGTTTCAGGAATAAAATTTTCATACGTGATGATGGTTTTTTGTTGTTTATAATCATCAATAATAACATCCAGCAGAGTATGGGCAAACATGGCTTTGGAGATATAAGAAGGCAACTCTCCTTTGTGTTTCAAAAGATGAATTTCAGGATGGTTATACAATAAAGAGATAAAATCATTTCCTCTGTTGCCTGAAAACATCTTGTGAATCGATTCAAAAAGATGGTGTCCCCGTTTATTGATCCATGAAGCATACCATTCATAGGAGGAGCCCAACATCAGACTTCCTGTAAGGATGACGGTGACCATGCTGATCCAAAGGTCAAGGGTTTGGTTGATCATTGTATGTACATTTTGTTTTGGTTATTCTGGAATATGTATTGATGTGAAATTTGCAAACGCGAATAAAAATTAACGGTTAATGGTGACATGATTACCATGGTATTCAAAGCATCCAATTTTTTATTTTTTATACCCTTTGGATTTTCTTTTTACTCTTTCAACATGGAAATAAAGTTATAGAGAAAAATCTTACAGGACAGACTGCAAAATTGCAATTATTTTTTAGCTTTAATTACAGGAAAAACACCTTTTCCGAAGAAGGTTTTTCCTTTTTTTTGGCAGGATGTAGATGCACAAGTTAAAAATCCCATTCAAAAGACGCCTCAGCGACAAGAAAAAGAATAATGTTGTTTTCATTCGGGACGGCCATGTATTTTTTCATTATATTTGTTTCAACTTTGTTTTTTTCAATTATTCATTGAAACTATATGAATATAATGATCCATCATTAAAAGAACCTCCTTATGGCAAAATATATATTATGTATCCTCATGATGGTTTCTTTAGTTTTGACAGGGCAGGAACAAGTGACAAACATACGGAATCTTGGTGCTAAGGACGGTTATTTTATGAGAAATAAAATCGGATTTGCCCACATAAACGGTGAGGTGTATATGCTTCAGGAACATGAGGGTTTGACCATTTTCAAATTATCCGAAGGTCAGTTTTTGGAGGTTGGAAAAATAGAAAATTTAGAACATCAACAAATACAGTTTTTAGGTGGTGGCAGATTAAGCTCGCAATTTGATATCCGGGATCAGAAATATTACAGATATTTTACTGGTGGTTATCAGGTCATAAATATCATAAAGGCAGAAATTATAGAAAGTCATAATCTCACTTCTAAAAATATTCCGCGTACTGTCCCCGTTGCAGTTTATCAGACTGGTTATTATTACAGGGATGTTTTTGATTTCATTAATCCTGTTTTATGTCACTATTCTACAAAATCCGGCAGGGTCGATACTTTATCTTTTTCAGAAAACAGAGCGGATTTTCGGTATTTTGATCACTTGCTTTTCAGTATTGATGGTCAAAAAAAGCTTTTTGTCCGCGACCCTGTTACGCTTAAAGATACGTTGTTGTTGGACTCGGCAGAACGGCTGTATTTTGTTTCGTTTTCCGAAAAGGACAGCACCATGGTGTACAGAGATGCCAAAGGTACCATCTTTAAAATTGACCACCAACTTTCCATTCAGACACATCTTTGTCCGGCAGCAGATATCAAAGATGCCAAATCAGTGTTTGTAAACGGTGATCTTTTAATCTGTATTTATGATTTTGCCACGGTCATCGGAAAACATAAAGATGAAGTCAAAATCTATCAGTTGGGGTCATGTGATTTGGAGATGTCATTCATCACAGAATATCTCAAACATTATGTCGATGAGTTTCATTATCTTAAAACACCGGATATATCTGAAGATTTTCTTGTTATCGGCTTTACCGGGTCAAATCCTGCAGATGATCTGAGTGACTGCATGTATTATGTTGTCGATCGCAAAAGTAAACGATATTCTTTTGTTCCTTCTGTCACCTGGATGATGGATGGTAGTACCCGAAGTTTTGAAAATAAACTGATTTTTTCAGCTTATGATAATTATTACTGGGAACTGTTTTCTTACTTAGTGAGCTACGATATAAACACCGGAAATATTAAAAAGTCTGACCCGAATATAAATCCCAAAACGGAATCCATAAGCATGGGATTTGGTGAAAACGGAAAAATGTATTTTGCCGCCAATACCGCCAAACACGAACCTGCTATCTGGCATTTCGATCAAAATGAAACTTTTGCAAAAGTACGGCCTCTTGACTTAAAAGAAAATCTGGGTACCTACTATATTTCTCATGTATTACAGGGTAATGATTCTTTATATTTTTTTAATAATAATGGTTTGTATACCGTTTCAGGAAATAAATCCCCACGGATACCTTTTCCGCCATTTGAAAAGACCTACGAAAATTCTGTTAACATCAATTATTACCAATATGAAGATTATATTGTTTTTTTTGATGAATTTACCGATACCACATTTTATCAGATATTTAATACCAAAACAGGTGAACTGGATTCAATAAAAGATGAAAGGATTGGCAAAATCTTCAACCCGGGCGGAATGGACAAATATATTTTATCACGTTCTCCGGACAATGAGCTGTTTTTATTTGATATTGTAAAAAAAGACTTTATCAAAGTGGATAATTTACCTGCAGTTTCCGGGTTTAAAATTTTTTCCGGAAAGAAAAAAGCTGTCATTTTATATAATGCCACAGAAGGAAGTACCGAACGAAAGTCATATTGGTTGCATTATGATACCCAAAAAACCGAACCCATAAACCTCGATCTGAACGGTGATGTACATGTTTTATCCGGATACGACGGCTCATTTTATTTTATTGAAAATAATTTTACTGCCAAAAAGACAAAAGTCCGTTTGCTTCAGAAAGATGGTAATATCTCTGTTGTTTATGACGGAAAGGGCAAATGGAATCTAAAAAGCAGTGTCAGTATTTCTTTGGATAGTCCGGTCGCTTTATTTTTAATACAAACGACACCGGATTCCTGTGTTGTTTTAACCAATGACTTTACAAATACGACTTCCCTTTTTTTTCCATATTATAATTTTTATGCATCGTCCAGTCCTTTTAGGCAAAGATCGGGTAATAAGTTTGTGCTAAGAACAGGAAAAAGTTATCAAAACCAATATTGGTATTACGATTCTTTTAAAGAACCGGTTCCATTAGTGCTTTGTAGTAGTTTACAGGTATTTTCCACCATGTCGGATAGTTTGGTTACTTTGGTTTGGAAGGGAGACTACCAACATACCTTATCTTTGTCTTACGACATTATCAATCAGGTAGTTTCCGCAGACAGTATTGCACCTGATTGCCTGACGTCCGGTTTTTTTGATGGTGTAGCTATTAATGACCACAGCTTTCTAATACCTTTTGACTGTAATTACGAACGCGAACCCTGGATATATAACGTAAAAAATCAAACATTATCTTTATTGTCCGACATTTATCCCGGAATTTTCCAAAGCGACCCTCGCAATTTTCTGTTGTTTAAAAACTATGTATATTTTACAGCTACTTTGCCACAGAATAACCGTCAATGGTTTCGTTATGCCATACATCCCGAAATTCCTGAAGAACCCTTCGAACCCAAAGAATTTCTGACTGTATTTCCCTCTCCGGCTTCACATGAACTTTATCTGAAAGAGAATCTCAAAGATTTGTCGGTGTACTCCGTGGACGGAAAACAGGTCTTGTATATGCAGTCTTATACCCCAAAGGATAAAATTGATGTTTACGATTGGATGAGCGGTATGTATATCCTTGTCGGAAAAAATCAGGACGACAAAATCCGGACAGGAAAAATGATCAAAGTCCGGGGGAGGTGAGGTTGTTTATAAAGAATGAAAAAAGGAGCTGTCACACCGTGGCCTTTATCGTTATTGGATCACAACCACCCTGAGTTTATTCAGGTAATATTTCTGATATGAATTGTGATATGTACTTTCAATTTGAAATTTACATTTCTATCACTTTTCGTCAAAACCATACACTCCAAACATCTTCTTCCGCATCTTCCTAATCCACCTTCACAAAGGGAAGGATAACATTTGTGTCTTCCTGCTGGCAATGAATATGATACACACCGGAAGGTAAAAAGAACACGTCAAGGATCGCCTTTCCACCGGTATATTTTTGATCTGAGACCAAAACGGTTTTTCCGGTAATGTCACGAATCGATAGTCCCCCAATGGTTTTACCATTTGTCGAAGTCAACGTAATCTCTCTTTTGGTTGGGTTCGGAAATAAAAAAATCTGTCCGACATTTTCCTGTTCAGTTGACGAGGTACGGAAAACAGTCCAGGTCTGACTGGAAACGGTACATCCGTTGACATCGGTTACGACTACATAATATACTCCGGGTTCCCGGGTGGTGATATAGTTGGTGTCAGATGGAAACGAAGCCTGATTGTGAAACCAAACATAGGTGTAAGGTTGGGTACCTCCTGAAACCAAAACCGAAATCTCCGCATCTTTACTGTCCGTAATTTCAAGATTGGTTGGGCCCGCGACCATCACCAAACTATCCGGTTGGGTAATGGAATATTCTTTAATGGTCATACAAAGATTTTCATCAACTACCGTAACCTGATAGGTTCCGGCTTTGAGATAAACGATCATGTCGGTGTCTTCTCCGTTTGACCACAGATAGGATAGGGTACCTGTGCCTCCTTTTGCGGATAACCGGATGATACCACTCAATCCGCCAAAACAAGGATTGTTGGTAATATCTTCTTCAATCACGATTTCTTCCGGTTGCTGAATGACTATATTTTCAATATACACACATCCGGCTCCGTCAGTTACGGTCAACCGGTAATTACCTCCCGGTACCTCTGTAAGGTTTTGAGTTGCGCTGCCTTCCGACCACAAAAAAGTATAATTTCCGCTACCACCGATCGGCAATATTTCAACCAATCCGGTACTGTCACCATAACAAGGGGGAGACGTTACCACAGGGTTGGCACTGAATGCCGCCGGTTGATAGATTTGGGTCTCGTCGGTCCAAACACATCCTGAAGCATCCGTGATGGTCACCTGATACAACCCTGCCCCGACATTTTCTAAGACCGGACCGTAACTTCCGTTTGACCATGTATATTGGTAAGGTGGTAATCCTCCGCTTGTAGTCACTTCGATACGGCCGTCATTTCCTGAAGGACAGGTCACGGCACGGGGCGTAAATTGAGAGGCCAGGCTGCAACCGAAATCCAGACAGGTATTGGCATTTATTTTTTGCGTTTGAACACATCCTTCACCATCCGTAACTTCGATATAATATATGTCATTACCGGCTACCGGCACATCCAATCCCTGACCATAAAAGGTATATGGCGCTAAGCCTCCGGTTGCTTCAGGATAAAACTGAACGGCTCCGCGGCTTTTACATTCCTGCGTCACGGACAAAACGAGGTTCTGATGTTCAGGTTCTTCTGCTGTGATTTCCAAACAAAAACTACCGGACTTTTTACCTCTTTCACTTCCGATTTGGATAAAATAGATAGTCCCTGCCGTCAGTCCTTCTAATTTTTGATAGCCGGCACAATGATGTTTGTTTTTTTGACAATACACAGAAGTAAGTTCCCCGCAGGTTCCTTCATATACTGAAAGTACATGTTGGAAATCAGTTTTTGCCCTGAAATATATTTTCCCGGAAGGTGGCGCTGTAAAAGTAAACCAAACATCGTTTTCTATGGTCACATCACAAGAAGGTCTGACTCCTGAAAATCCGGCATTTTCGTTGGAATGGGTTTGGCAACTGCCATCAGTCATCAGTACCTGCGCAGTAACACAATTGGTATTGGTTACACTGTCTTTATTTTTAGATCTTACGGAACCGCACAAATGTCCTTCCAATAATGAAAAATATCCTGTCACCTGGATAAAATAAAGGGAATCTTTGGATAACTGATTGAGTTCGCATTGTTGTCCGTTAAAATCGGCCATAATTTCGGTAAGTTGGGCACAATTGCCTTTAAATACCGTAATCACATCCGCAAAATCTGCGTTGCTTTCAAAAATATAATCACCGTCTGTTTCCGGAATAAATGAAAACCAAACATCAGCTCTTGACCTTTTATTTAATAATGGCAACGGACCATCCAATGTGGCGACGATATTTTGACCTATGCTGCAGGAAATATTGGTTTGTAACGGGATCGATTGAAGACACATATCATTGGAAGGTGCCTGAATGGTGACGCCATGTTGTTTGACAGCGATACAACCCGTTCCTTTGTCCAAACCAAATTCGTTGGTCGTTCCTGAAATCCTTAGGATATAGGACTGGCCACCGATAACATCTATCGTCGACGTTTCACCTTTGAAACCATATTCGTCTTTGTTGATGGTGTTGAGCAGTTCGGGTTGATTACAATCTCCGCGGAAAACTTCTATAACGTCGTTAAACTCACT
This sequence comes from Saprospiraceae bacterium, assembly GCA_022842725.1. Classification (GTDB taxonomy): domain Bacteria; phylum Bacteroidota; class Bacteroidia; order Chitinophagales; family Saprospiraceae; genus OLB9. The sequence continues at coordinate 92,867 of JALHOZ010000004.1, read as the reverse complement.
GTTGGTGATGACGTCATATTTTCCTGAATTAGCCGGTGTCCAGCTAAAGTATATTTTTCCTGTTGATAAAGGTTGATTGATGCCAAATTCATCCGTAACCAATGCATTGGTGTTGTCATACGGCAGACAAATATCATCGGTTATTAAAGGCAGGGCTTTGTTGCACTTATCATTAATATTTCCTTGCCCCACGACTTTGACATTGTCCATGCCCAGCCACCATGCCCAGCCACCATCGTTGTATTCCCAGATCAGCCGCATGGTTTCACTTCGATACGGAGACAGATCGATGATTTCTTTGGTGTTTTCATCGACATTTGGACCGGCGACGTCGCCATTATACGTTTTTACAGGTATCCATTCTTTGCCGTTGTCAACATACAATTGTAAATATTCCGAAGGTTCGTAGGTCCTGAAGATAAAATCATAGATGAGTTTGTAACTGCCAAAAGTCTCACCATTAAATACCGGTGAAAACAACCTTACCTTGGACAATGGCCGGTTTTCTCCCAAAGCATCATCATTAAAATAGGTAAAACAAGTGCCGTCCATCGTCCTGCCATCGGTGAATACACCAAATTGCCAGTCGTCCAGACCATTGACAATTTCAGTCTGCCAGTCTGCCGGTTTGGCACAATCATTAAAAGTCTGTCCCAGAATGATTTCGCCGGTTTCGTTTCCGGTGATGACGATATTGTCAATGCCGGCCCACCAGCCCCATTCATTATTGTCAACATATTCGATTATCAGTCGCATACTGTCTGATGCAAAATAACTGATGTCCGATCTGATATCGACGTATTGTGAAAATTTATCTCCACTATAATTCCGGTCTTTAAATTCTCTTACGACATGTTCCCCTTTACCATTGTCTATGATAAGCCGCATCACTTCCGTTTTATCTCTGCGGAAATGAACCTGTGCCTGCAGACTGATATCACTGAACCCCTGGCCGTTAAAATAATCAGAGACTACCCTCAGAGTAAAAGGCGGGGTTTTGTCACCCGTCAGATCGTCGTCAATGTATAAAAAACAACTGCCATTGATGGATGCCCCTTCTGCTTTCGGATTCGTCGGAAGACCGACCCCCCAGGCAACATCCTGATTGCCTGTCAGGGTGTAAGTCCACTGGTCAGACAATGCACAACTGTCAAAATCCTCCCGGAAAAGGATATTTTGCGAAAATGCCTGTTGGCTTGCCAATATACAAAATAGAAAGAGTATCCTGAGGTTCATCTTAATTATATTTTATCAAAGGTAAAAATAAAATAATTCTTTGGATTATCAAAAATATTAGTAATTTGCGTCAAATTTTTTTAAGGTCATGGCAAATCTTACACCCTACATTCCTTCTTCCAACAAACCCTGGGATAAAAAAAGGGTTATTCATTTTTATCGCAGATTGGGAATGGGCGGGTCGCCGCAACAGATTACTCAAGCGCTCAATGCTTCAGATCCCGGTGTTTTTATTGAAAATACTTTGTTTGGTATTAAAAACCGCGCTTTGCCGACACCACCTGTCTGGGCAAATTATACAGCTCAGGATTACGAAAATTCCGGAGACGATGACCTGGTTTTTACCCACAGAACAGAATTGTATGATTCCGTTTATGCTGACATGATCAATGACGGTCTTCGTACCAAACTGTTTTTGTTTTGGCACAACCATTTTGTTACCCAGTTAGATGTTTACGGATGTAATCGCTATCTGTGGAATTATTACAATCTGCTGAATAGACATTGTCTGGGAAATTTTAAAACTTTTGTTGAAGAAATGGGAAAAAGTCCCGCCATGCTGGTTTATCTAAACGGGAATCAGAATGAAGTAGGCCGACCGAATGAAAATTATGCCCGCGAACTTATGGAATTATTTACCATGGGTGAAAATAACGGATATACCCAGTTTGATGTGGTGGAAGTAGCCCGCGCTCTGACAGGATGGAGATGCGATCAATATCAATGTAACAGTGTGACTTTTTCAAATGCCCGTTTTGATAAAAATAATAAAACCATTTTTGGGAAAACCGGCAACTGGAATTATAACGACGTCCACAACCTGATTTTTACCGACAGGAAAAATGAAGTTGCCTATTATATATGTTATAAATTATATACCCATTTTGTCTATCACGAGCCGGACAATGAATTTATTTCTTCCCTTGCCACGTTATTTATCAATGAAAATTGGGAATTGTTGCCGGTCTTCCGGGCGATGTTCCGCAGTGATCATTTTTTTGATGACGCTTTGATCGGTGCCCAAATCAAAAGCCCGTTGGAATGTTTTATCGATTTGTCAAGACTATCCGGTATTACAGCCAATAACCTTACAGACCGGTACAATACTTTCAGATATGGTTCTGCAAATCTCGGTATGGATCTTTTTAATCCGATCAATGTGGCAGGATGGCCCGGATATCGTGATTGGATCAATGAAAATACCCTTACCCAAAGGTGGAATTATTGCCGGGAAATCGTCAGTACGTTTACCAATACCACCAACAGAGAAAGTCTCCGGAGTCTGGCAATACAATTGGTTGGTACAGAAATCAACAATCCGGATTTGATTACCAGAAGATTGACAGAACATTTTATCGGCAGACCCCTTTCTGACGAACATCATGAAACCGCTGTTTTGTATTTGAAAGGTGATATTCCTCAGAATTATTTTGATGACGGCACATGGAACCTCAACTGGAACGAAGCACCGTTTCAGGTAGGCAATCTTTTGGTCTTCTTATCCCGACTTCCAGAATTTCAATTAATGTAAAATCCCTGAATCATGTGTAAAGACAAACATCATAACAGACCGGGCAAAAATATCGAACACGAAGAAGCACACGAACAGGAACATAAATTGTTCAGCCGAAGGGATTTTCTTCAGTCTGCCGGATTGGTAGCGACAGGTCTGGCTGCTTCCATCCACGGATTTCCAATGTATGCTTTGGGTTCCAATCTTCAGATGGCACCATTGAGTGGCCTTGAAACCGACAGGGTTCTCGTTCTGATTCAATTGAGAGGAGGTAATGACGGTTGTAATACGGTCATTGATCGTTTCAACAGTGAATATTACAATATCAGACCTACCCTTGCCATCACAGAATCAAATTTGTGGGCTTTGGATCCCAAAATAGGTATGCCAAACACCATGACAGACCTCATGCCCATGTGGGAAGAAGGAAAAATGAAAGTCATCCAAAATGTTGGTTACCCCGATCCGAATTATTCCCATTTCCGATCATCAGATATTTGGGCAACAGGTTCTGATTCTGATGAATATGTATCAAGCGGGTGGATAGGAAGATATTTTGATTACGAATTACCGGCCTTTGAAGAAGCCCAACCAACAGTTCCGCCTGCATTGCAGATAGGTGTACAGACAGATTTGGTTTTTCAGGGACAAAACAGAAACCTGGCTCTTTCGGTGAGCAGCCCGAATGAATTTTATAAACTGGCGCTGTCAGGACAATTGTACGACGTCAATCTCAATGAAGGCATTCCCAACAATCGGGAATTAAAATTTGTGCGCAATGTAGCCAACAGTGCGTTCCGATACAGTCAGAGCATCCGGGATGCCTACAACAAAGGCAGAAATGAAGAAAATTATCCCGATAACAATCTGGCACAACAATTGGCCATCGTAGCTAAACTGATCAAAGGCAATCTCGGAACCAAGGTATATTTGGTATATATTGACGGTTTTGATACCCACGCAGAACAAGCAAATCAACATGCCCGACTGATGAACCGATTGGCGTCATCCGTTAGTGCTTTTTATAAAGATCTGGCCAAACAAGGGTATGACGACAAAGTATTGGGTATGACCTTTTCTGAATTCGGAAGAACGATTTACGAAAACGGTTCTTTCGGTACAGATCATGGAACCGGTGCGCCGGTATTATTATTTACCAAAGACATCGGAAAAGAAATTCTGGGCAATCCACCGGATCTCATCAACACCGATCAATATGGAGATCCGTATTTCGAACAGGATTTCAGAGATATCTACGGAACCGTATTACAAAACTGGTTTGGCATGCCGCCTGATGTTGCGGATTTTGTCATTGGAAAACCACAAAATATCCTCAATGGATTGGTTCCGACCAAAAATCCTCCGATAGGCACCGAAGAATATAAAGCTTTGCTGGGTCACAGACCTGCCACTACAAATCCTGCCCACATAGAGTTTTATTACGCCATGAATCAGGACGGTCAGGTCATTTTGGAATTGCTTGATCTCAGTGGTCAGGTCATTCGTGTGCTCCGCAATGAATTCGAACTCAAAGGCTCTCATACTTTAATCGTAGATCCGGCAAAATATGCTATCAGACCGGGTTCCTATTTGTACAGACTCAAAACAGGTGGCCGCATTTACGAAAGAAAGATGTTGATTCAGTAATGGGTTTATGACGACGTTTTGTGGTTGATTTTTTTCTGTATTTTTGTCTGTAATAAAAAGAAAGGTTAGACATTTGTATTCTATTGAATATAGAGAATATATCGTTTTCAATAATTTTCGATTTTAGTGGAATTGATTGCGTGTTATGCCGGTAATTGACCTTTTTGTAAAAAAAAGATGGAAAATCTTTTTTATCTCGGCAAAATCTCCTTGCTTTGCAAATCATTAGCATACGAAGTAAAAATGAGCACAGCATCCGTTGAAGCTGAAAATACATATCAAATGGTCTCCGGGTTTTTATTGGAGAAAACAGCCAAAAAAATGAAACTTCATTTTTCGAGAATGTTATTGGCTCACCCTAAAGCTGATATTACCGTAGATCAATGGATTATCCTCGATTTATTATACAATGAAGGTCCGCTGACCCAACAGGATCTTGCCGAATCTTCCCTCAAAGATGCGCCGACAGTGACCCGTATCCTTGATATCCTGCAACAAAAAAAATATATCCGCCGAAGCCAACATCCGAATGACAAAAGAAAGTTTGTCATTGAATTGCTGCATGATGGAAAAAATATGTACAAATTGATTTTACCATTGGTTCAATCCTTTCGGAAAACGGCTTACCAAAATGTCAGCAAAGAAGAAATGTTTGTTTTTTCAAACATTTTACACAAAATACAAGAAAATTTGTCGTTTCAACCATAAATTCACACACTATGCACTATCATTCCCTGGGAAGTATACCACATAAAAGACACACGCAGTTCCGAAAAACAGACGGCACCTTGTACAGCGAACAATTATTTTCAACGGAGGGATTCAGTAGTATCTATTCGCTTTTGTACCATAACCATCCGCCGACGATGATTACCCAAATCGGTGATCCCGTTCCGGTTGGTCCGAAAACAATTCACGACAAACAGTTAAAACACCGTAGTCTCAAAGGATTTCATATTGCACCCGAAGATGATTTTTTGAATAGCCGCAAGCCGGTTTTGGTCAATCAGGATTGTAAAATCATATTGGCAGCGCCGCGCAAAAGTATGACGGATTATTTTTACAAAAATGCCGATGCTGACGAAGTTATCTTTGTCCATGTCGGAAGCGGCACCTTAAAAACGATGTACGGCAACATCCGGTTTGGGTACGGCGACTACCTCGTTATTCCCAGGGGAACCATTTATCAGATGGAATTTGAGACGGAAGACAACCGTTTGTTTATCGTAGAATCAACTTCTCCTATTGAAATTCCGGCCAGATACAGAAATGATTCCGGACAATTTGAAGAACATTCACCTTTTTGCGAAAGAGATATCCGAAAACCGGAAACATTGATTACTCATGACGAAAAAGGTGATTTTTTGCTTCATATCAAAAAACAGGACAATCTTTATCCATACCATTATAAAGCGCATCCTTTTGATGTCGTAGGTTGGGACGGATTTTTGTATCCATATGCATTTTCTATCCATGATTTCGAACCCATCACCGGAAGGCTTCACCTTCCGCCACCGATTCATCAGACCTTCCAGACCAGAGGTTTTGTGATTTGTTCTTTTGTTCCCAGGATGTATGATTATCACCCGTTGTCCATTCCGGCCCCATATAATCATTCAAATATTGACAGTGATGAAGTATTATATTATGTCGATGGAGAATTTATGAGTCGCAAACACGTCGAAAAAGGTCAGATTACCCTACATCCCGGTGGTATTCCTCACGGACCTCATCCGGGAACTGTCGAAAAAAGTATAGGCAAAAAAGAAACACACGAACTCGCTGTAATGGTAGACACTTTCAAACCCCTGCTCATGACTGATCATGCCGTTGGCATCGAAGATCCGGATTACTGCCTGAGCTGGCTTTCATAATATTTACATTCAAAACATTTTGATCCATGAATACTTCACTTTTAACATCATTACAGGAAACCAAAGACACTTTTCCGATCAACGGAACTGATTTTATTGAGTTTTATGTTGGCAATGCCAAACAAACGGCTTTATACTACCAACATTGTTTTGGTTTTGACCTGATAGCTTATAAAGGCCCTGAAACAGGAAGCCGGGATGTCATATCCTATGTTTTACAGCAAAATAAAATCCGTTTTGTAATCAGTTCTGCCCTTCAGCCGGATCATGAAATTTTACAACATGTGGCGCTTCATGGTGATGGTGTCAAAGTTTTGGCACTTTGGGTCGATGATGCAAAAGAAGCATACCATCTGGCCATAGAAAAAGGTGCCGAAAGTGCATTTGAACCGGTGGTTTTGGAAGATAAAAACGGCACGGTAGTAATGGCAGCTATCCAAACATACGGCGAGACCATCCACACATTGGTGGAAAGAAAAAATTATCAGGGTGCTTTTCTGCCCGGTTTTGAAGCCAGAACGTCCAGGTATAAAGCGTCTCCTATCGGTTTAAAATATGTGGATCATTGTGTCGGCAATGTCGAACTGGGAGACATGAACAAGTGGGTTTCTTTTTACGAAAATGTTCTTGGTTTTAAATTGTTGGTGACTTTTGATGACAAAGATATTTCCACAGAATATACCGCTTTAATGAGTAAAGTAGTCAGCAATGGCAATGGGTTTATCAAATTTCCGATCAATGAACCGGCAAAAGGAAGGAAAAAGTCGCAGATTGAGGAATATCTTGATTTTTATAAAGGAGCAGGAGTTCAGCACATAGCGATTGCCACAGATAATATTCTGGATACGGTAACACAATTAAAAGACAGAGGTGTGGAATTTTTATATGTTCCTGAGACCTATTACGACGATGTGTTGGACAGAGTAGGAAAAATCGATGAAGACCTTGAAGATCTTAAAAAACTTAATATTCTGGTCGACCGGGACGAAGAAGGGTATTTATTACAAATATTTACCAAACCGGTAATGGACAGGCCTACGGTCTTTTATGAAATCATACAAAGACACGGCGCCAGATCCTTTGGCAAAGGCAACTTTAAAGCTTTATTTGAGGCCATAGAGAGGGAACAGGAATTGCGCGGTACACTTTAGCAGGAAACTTTCCATTTTACAGTAGGGCAGGTCTTCCGTTTTTTAACCAAAAGATAAAGGTTGAAAGCAGAAGGCCAACGGGTTTTTTGTCAGAAACCAGGTTTCAAAAGCTTGTTTTCAATAAATTAACAGGTTCATATCATTTTTTTTAAAAAAACCTTAAAAAATATTTTGTATTATCCAAAATAGACTTAATTTTGCATCGCTTTTGGAAAAAGTTCCATTTTGCATTTTGAAAATTGGAATAACAAAACAGACGCCAGTGTAGCTCAGTTGGCCAGAGCAGCTGATTTGTAATCAGCGGGTCGGGGGTTCGAATCCCTCCACTGGCTCTAACTTTATAACTAAGGGGATGCGCCGAAGTTGGAGAGACGGGGCAGACTGTAAATCTGTTGCTTAGGCTGAATAGGTTCGAATCCTATCATCCCCACTTTTAGTTATAAATAATAAGCGGAAGTAGCTCAGTTGGTAGAGCATCAGCCTTCCAAGCTGAGGGTCGCGAGTTCGAGTCTCGTCTTCCGCTCCAGTTTTTAGCCCGGAGCTATTAAAAAAAAAGCAGCCAATGTAGCTCAGGGGTAGAGCACTTCCATGGTAAGGAAGGGGTCGGGGGTTCAATTCCCTTCATTGGCTCAAAGGTATTTTATTATTCATATTTATTAAATCCAGAAAATTTTAACTGATGGCTAAATCAACATTTGTTAGAACCAAACCACACGTTAATATCGGTACGATTGGTCACGTTGACCACGGTAAGACCACTCTTACAGCCGCTATTACTTACGTACTTTCCGAAATGGGATTTGCAGAGAAAAAGGATTACGATTCTATCGACGCTGCACCTGAGGAAAAAGAAAGAGGTATTACCATTAATACTGCACACGTTGAGTACGAAACTGTAAACAGACATTACGCTCACGTGGACTGTCCTGGTCACGCCGACTATGTAAAAAACATGGTTACGGGTGCTGCACAAATGGATGGAGCCATCTTAGTATGTGCTGCAACTGACGGACCTATGCCTCAAACCAGAGAGCACATCTTGTTGGCAAGACAGGTAGGTGTTCCTCAGATCGTTGTTTTCATGAACAAGGTTGACCTTGTAGACGACCCTGAGATGTTAGAGCTTGTTGAAATGGAATTGAGAGAGCTTTTGAGCGCTTACCAATTTGACGGAGACAACGCTGCAATCATCCAAGGATCTGCTTTGAAAGCACTTGAGGGAGATGCAGGAGCAAAACAAAAAATTATGGACCTTATGGCTGCCGTTGACGAGCAGATTCCTGAGCCCGTAAGAGATGTGGATAAGACCTTCCTTATGCCTATCGAGGACGTATTTTCTATCACAGGTAGAGGTACAGTTGCGACTGGTAGAATTGAAAGAGGTGTTATCAACACAGGAGATCCTGTTGAAATCATTGGTATGATGAAACCAGGTGAAAAACCATTAACTTCAACCGTAACAGGTGTTGAGATGTTCAGAAAAATCCTTGAAAGAGGAGAAGCTGGAGACAACGCCGGTATCCTTTTGAGAGGTATTGAAAAAGATGCTATCAGAAGAGGTATGGTTATCGTTAAGCCGGGTTCTGTGAAACCACACTTACACTTCAAGTGCGAAATTTACGTTCTTGGAAAAGATGAAGGTGGAAGACACACTCCATTCTTTAATGGTTACAGACCTCAGTTCTACTTCAGAACCACAGACGTAACAGGTGATGTTCAATTACCTGAAGGAGTCGAGATGGTTATGCCAGGTGACAACGTGTCATTAGAAGTAAAATTGTTGAGCCCTATTGCCATGGAGAAAGGATTGCGTTTTGCGATCAGAGAAGGTGGTAGAACAGTAGGTGCCGGACAGGTTACTGAAATCATCGCTTAATTCGATTTCTCGACATATTAGAAAAATTAAGCATTCATTTGAGTGCTTAATTTTTCTTATTTAAAAAGGGGAGTAGCTCAATTGGTAGAGTGGCGGTCTCCAAAACCGTAGGTCGCAGGTTCGAGCCCTGTCTCCCCTGCAAGATTATAAACCAAATAAATTTTCGATCATGGAAAACATTCGGCTTTATTTAAAAGAAAGTTATAATGAATTAATACATCATGTAACTTGGCCTACATGGCCCGAGTTGTTCAGTAGTGCGAAACTTGTCATCATCGCTACCGTTATTTTTGCTGTAGTTATATTTTTGATTGATCTGGTTTCAAAGTCTTTGACAACCACTTTGTATAGCCTGTAAATAAAATTTTCATGTCTGAAGATAAAAAGTGGTACTCTCTCAGAGTAGTAAGCGGCAAAGAGAAAAGTATCAAAGAGCGGATTGAGCTGGAAATTCAAAGGAATGACTGGGCTGAGATCGTAACTCAGGTTTTGGTTCCGACTGAAAAAGTATATAAAATCCGAAATGGTAAAAAGGTAATTCTCGAAAGGAATATTTTACCGGGATATATTTTAGTTGAAGCTTTGGCTTCAAAATTTTCAGGAGAAATGGTTCAGGTCATATCAAATATGACCAATGTGATTCATTTTCTTGGCAAAAACAATCCGATTCCGATGACTCAGACGGAGGCCAACAGAATGTTGGGCAAGGTGGATGATTCACAGGATGTTTCTGCTTCCATGATTGAACCTTTTATCGTAGGCGAGACCATCAAAATTATTGACGGTCCGTTTAATGATTTCATCGGAGATGTCAAAGAGGTCAACGAAGAAAAGAAAAAATTGAAGGTTATCGTCAAAATTTTCGGAAGAGGAACAGAAGTAGAACTCAACTATATGCAGGTTGAGAAACAATCTTAAAACAAAACAAGACTTTAGTCTAAAGCTTCCCTAAAGTCCCTATTTTTACATATCATTAATTTTTAAAAAATGGCAAAAGAAATTCAAACTTACGTAAAACTCCAGGTTAAAGGAGGCCAGGCGAACCCGGCACCACCTGTAGGACCAGCACTTGGTTCTAAAGGTTTGAATATTATGGAGTTCTGCAAGAGGTTTAACGCTGAAACGCAAGACGCTCAAGGGAAGTTATTACCTGTTGTTATTACAGTTTATACGGACAAATCATTTGATTTTGTTATCAAAACAGCTCCTGCTGCAATTCAATTGATGGAAGCAGTAAAAATCAAGAGTGGTTCTGCACAATCTAACCGTAATAAAGTAGGTAACGTTACCTGGGATCAGATTAAAGTGATTGCAGAGGACAAAATGAAAGACCTGAATGCATTTACCATCGAGTCAGCCATGAAAATGGTGGCAGGAACTGCAAGAAGTATGGGTATTACCGTTAGTGGTGATGCACCTTGGGCGGAAGCCTGAACATAATTAAGATTTTTTAACCAGGGAGCTGGATTTAGGATTCAGCGATATAACCTAAATTTTTTATAGTATGGCAAAATTGAGTAAGAAGAGAAAAGCCATCGAAGGAAAGGTAGACTCTTCAAAATTTTATGCACTACGTGATGCTGTTTCTTTAGTGAAAGAAGTGAATACAGCAAAATTCGACGCTTCTGTCGATTTACACGTAAATCTTGGTGTCGATCCAAGAAAAGCCGATCAGGCTATCAGAGGTACGGTATCTTTACCACATGGTACCGGTAAAGTCAAAAGAGTATTGGTTCTTTGTACTCCTGACAAAGAAGCTGAGGCTAAAGCAGCCGGAGCGGATTATGTCGGACTTGATGAATACATCACAAAAATTTCACAAGGTTGGACTGATATTGATGTCATTATTGCTATGCCAAGTGTCATGGCAAAACTGGGTCAGATCGGACGTATCCTGGGACCAAGAGGTTTGATGCCCAATCCTAAATCAGGAACAGTAACTTTGAATGTCGGAGATGCTGTTAATGAAGTGAAAGCAGGTAAAATATCTTTCAGAGTTGATAAGTATGGTATTATTCATTCGCCTATCGGAAGGGTTTCTTTTTCTCCTGAAAAATTGGCTGAAAACGCAATAGAATTGGTTTCTACACTGGAAAGAATGAAGCCTTCTACCGCCAAAGGAACATACCTGAAAAGCATTAGCCTCGCATCTACGATGAGCCCGGGTATTGCTATCGACACCAAAACCATTAAATAGCTCTAAAAATTTAAAGAAATGACACGAACAGAAAAAGGAGCTCTCATTGAAGAGTTGAAAGATAAGTTTGAAAACAACTCTTTCTTCTACGTTACAGATTCATCTTCACTTACAGTTGAAAAAATCAATAAGCTGAGAAGAATCTGTTTCAACAAAGGTGTTGAAGTTAAAGTGGTTAAAAATACATTGGCCATCAAAGCCATGGAAAGCCATCCTGAATCCAAAAACTTTGCCGGTGTATTTGAAGCATTCAAAGGACAAAGCACGATTTTGTTTTCAGATAATGGTAAATTACCTGCAACCATCATTAAAGAGTTCAGAGGAAAAGGTGACAAACCTTCCCTCAAAGCAGCTTATATAGACACTGATATTTATATCGGAGACGATCAGTTGGATTTCTTATTGAAGATGAAATCACGAAACGAGCTTATCGGCGAAGTTATCGGATTACTTCAATCTCCTGCACAAAATGTGGTTTCTGCCCTTAAATCAGGTGGAGGAACGATTGCAGGTTTGTTGAAAACCCTTGAGGATCGCGCTCAATAATTTGGCTTCCAAGTCGCACGACATATTTTCTAAAATTATTAAAATCCATTTAAAATGGCAGATTTAAAATCATTCGCAGAGCAATTGGTAAACTTAACTGTTAAAGAAGTTACCGAATTGGCTCAAATCTTAAAAGATGAATATGGTATCGAACCAGCAGCAGCAGCAGTAGCAGTTGCAGCTCCAAGCGCAGGAGGCGCTGCAGCAGGAGACGCTCCTGTTGAAAAAACCGATTTCGATGTACATTTGACATCAGCAGGTGCTAACAAGTTGGCTATCGTTAAGGAGGTAAAAACATTGTTGAACCTTGGACTTAAAGAAGCTAAAGACTTGGTAGATGCCGCTCCTACAGTATTAAAAGCAGCAGCTCCTAAAGCAGAAGCTGAAGCGATTAAGGCAGCATTAGAAGGAGCAGGAGCTTCTGTTGAATTAAAATAATTCGCTTTAAGATTCTCATGGGCTTAATCAAAAGATTCAAGTCTTAGAATTAGATGGCATTCGGCTTAACTGATCTATGAAGATCGGTTAAGCCTATTGTCATTTTATCATGAAAAGTATATTTTAATTCCAAGTGGTTAAAAGTAACCGCCATCTCTCACAATCGGTGCGGGACAAAAAATAGAATTTATTATTTTCCAAAGTGCACTTTGGATCGAATTATAAAATAAATAACAGGATGACATCATCAAACGGATTAGCAATTGTGACCGGTTCTAACAGGATTAATTTCGGCAAGATCAAATTGGCAAACCAATATCCTGACTTGTTGGAAATTCAGGTAAAATCCTTCAAGGAATTTTTTCAATTGGAAACTACACCGGAAAACAGAGGGAATGAAGGACTCTTTAAAGTATTTCAGGAAAATTTCCCCATCAGTGATTCCAGAAATATATTTGTACTGGAATTTTTAGATTATTTTGTCGATCCTCCAAGATATTCAATTGACGAATGTTTACAGAGAGGTTTGACATACAGCGTTCCGCTGAAAGCAAAATTAAGACTTTCCTGTAATGATGAGGAGCACGTTGATTTTCAAACCATCGTGCAGGATGTTTTCCTTGGAAATATTCCCTACATGACCAACAAAGGTACATTCCTTATCAACGGTGCCGAAAGAGTCGTGGTTTCCCAACTTCACAGAAGTCCCGGAGTATTTTTTAGTCAGACTTATCACCCGAACGGAACAAAAATATTTTCCGCAAGGGTCATTCCGTTTAAAGGAGCCTGGATGGAATTCGCCACGGATATCAACTCCGTAATGTATGCGTACATTGACAGAAAGAAAAAATTTCCGGTGACCACTCTTCTCCGGGCTATCGGTTACGACAGCGATAAAGATATTCTCAATCTCTTTGGACTGGCCGAAGAAATTACTACAGATGCAACGTCCTTAAAAAACGCCATAGGTAGGAAATTGGCAGCCAGGGTGTTACGCAAATGGTCTGAGGACTTTGTGGATGAAGACACCGGAGAGGTGGTTACCATTGAAAGAAATGAAATCATTCTTGAAAGGGATGTCATCCTTGATGAGGAAAATATCAAACTCATCGAAGAAACGGAAACAGGATCTGTAGTACTTCAAAAAGAAGACCTTGAAGAGGATTACACCATCATATACAATACTTTACAAAAAGATCCTTCGTCTTCTGAAGCAGAAGCGGTAGCTCAGATTTATCGTCAGCTTAGAGGAACAGATCCACCGGATGAAGAAACAGCAAGAGGTATCATCGACAAATTGTTCTTCTCAGACAAAAGATACAACCTCGGGGAAGTAGGTCGTTATAAAATCAACCGAAAACTGAAGCTTGAAATCCCTAAAGAAACTTTGGTATTAACAAAAGATGATATCATTCATATCGTTAAATATTTGGTGAGTCTTGTAAACCAAAAAGCAGAATTGGACGACATCGATCACCTTGCCAATAGAAGGGTAAGAACGGTAGGCGAACAATTATACGCTCAGTTTGGTGTCGGTCTTGCCAGAATGACCAGAACCATCAGAGAAAGAATGAATGTCAGGGATAATGAGGTTTTTACCCCAATTGACCTGATCAATGCAAGAACACTTTCTTCTGTGATTAACTCGTTTTTCGGAACCAGTCAGTTGTCTCAGTTTCTTGATCAGACAAACCCACTTTCCGAAATTACGCACAAAAGAAGAATTTCAGCCCTCGGACCCGGAGGTCTTTCCAGAGAAAGAGCAGGTTTTGAGGTAAGAGACGTTCACTATTCTCACTACGGTCGTCTGTGTACGATTGAAACACCGGAAGGACCAAACATCGGTTTGATTTCGACTTTATGCGTTCACGCTAAAGTCAACAAAATGGGTTTCCTTGAAACACCTTACCGAAAGGTTACTGAAGGAAAAGTAGATGTTACCGGAACGATACAATACCTTTCTGCAGAAGCGGAGGATTATAAAAGAATCGCCCAGGCTAATGCATTGGTCAACGATGAAGGTGGATTTATCAACGAGAGAATCAAATCCAGAGAACACGGTGAATTCCCGGTACTTGTTCCGGAAGAACTTGAATTCATGGACATCGCTCCAAACCAAATTGTCGGTGTATCCGCTTCTTTGATTCCTTTCCTCGAAAACGATGACGCCAACAGAGCCTTGATGGGATCAAACATGCAACGTCAGGCACTTCCTTTGGTCAGACCTAAAGCTCCTATCGTAGGTACAGGTCTTGAAGCCAAAGTTGCTCAGGATTCAAACATGCTGATCAATGCAGAAGGTGATGGTATTGTGGAATATGTCGATGCAAACGAAATCATCATTAAATACGACAGAACGGAAGAAGAACAATTGGTTTCTTTTGAAGACAATATCAAAAAATACAACCTGGCAAAATTTGTCAGAACAAACCAAGGTTCGTGTATTAACCTCAAACCAATTGTACTGAAAGGACAAAGAGTGTCCAGAGGAAGTTTGCTTTGCGAAGGTTATGCAACTGAAAACGGAGAATTGGCTCTTGGTCAAAACCTGATGGTTGCCTTCATGCCTTGGAAAGGCTACAACTTTGAAGATGCCATCGTTCTTTCTGAAAGGGTAGTAAAAGAAGATATCTTTACTTCGATTCATATCGAAAGTTATGAAATAGATGTTCGCGATACAAAGTTGGGAGAAGAAGAATTTACCAACGATATTCCGAATGTCAGCGAAGAAGCCACCAAAGATCTTGACGAAAACGGTATCATCCGTATCGGTGCATGGATCAAAGAAGGCGACATTCTGATTGGAAAAATTACACCAAAAGGAGAATCCGATCCGACACCTGAAGAAAAACTTTTGAGAGCAATCTTCGGAGATAAAGCAGGTGACGTTAAAGATGCTTCTTTGAAGGCTTCTCCTTCTACGGAAGGTATCGTCATCGACAAACAACTTTTTGCCAGAGCTAAAAAAGATAAATTCCAAAAAGTTCAGGAGAAAGAATTGTTGTCATCCCTTGAAGATGAACACGCTATCAATATGAATGAACTGAAAACCATTCTTGTTGATAAACTGACTTCAGTGCTTGAAGGAGCCATTTCCGAAGGGGTAAAAAGTATCTACAACGAAGAATTGGTACCTAAAGGAACCAAATTTTCAGTCAAGGTGCTGAAAGAAATCGACTATTCACAGGTTGATTATTCAAACTGGACCAAAGACAGCAAAGTCAATGAAGTTCTTGCCAGAATGTTGCATAATTTCAACATTAAGGTCAACGAAGAATTAGGTCGTTACAAAAGAGAAAAGTTCAATATCAGTATCGGTGACGAATTACCTGCAGGTGTATTGAAACTTGCTAAAGTTTATCTTGCCAAAAAACGAAAGTTGAAAGTAGGGGATAAACTTGCGGGAAGACACGGTAACAAAGGAATTGTATCCAGAATCGTAAGAGATGAAGATATGCCTTTCCTTGAAGACGGAACTCCTGTAGATATCGTATTGAACCCGTTGGGTGTACCTTCAAGGATGAACCTCGGACAGATATTCGAAACGGTTTTGGGATGGGCAGGTAAAAAAATGAACATGAAGTTTGCCACTCCAATATTTGACGGAGCCAGCCTTGATGAAATTGAATCATACATCAAAAAAGCAGATCTTCCTTCTTACGGACAGACCTATCTTTATGATGGTGAGACTGGGGACAGATTCCACCAGCAGGCGACTGTAGGTGTGATCTACATGTTGAAGCTGTCACACATGGTTGACGACAAAATGCATGCACGTTCTATCGGACCTTACTCATTGATTACACAACAACCATTAGGTGGTAAGGCTCAGTTCGGAGGACAACGTTTTGGTGAGATGGAGGTTTGGGCATTGGAAGCATATGGTGCTGCCAATATACTCAGAGAACTTCTTACCGTGAAGTCTGACGATATCATCGGTAGAGCAAAAGCGTACGAAGCCATTGTCAAAGGAGACAATATCCCGGATTCCAACATTCCTGAATCATTCAATGTATTGGTACATGAATTAAGAGGTTTGGCTCTGGATATTAAATTTGACTAATCTTTTTTATTGACCATTTTATTCTCAACATATGCTTAAAAAGAAAAGTGTTAAACCCACAAAAGGCTTTGAATCAATCACTATAAGCCTGAGTTCTCCGGATGAAATTCTGGAAAGATCTTATGGAGAGGTGTTGAAACCGGAAACCATCAATTACCGTTCCTATAAGCCTGAAAGAGATGGTTTATTTTGTGAACGAATATTCGGACCGGTAAAAGATTATGAATGTTTTTGTGGTAAATATAAAAGAATCCGGTATAAAGGTATCGTTTGTGACAGATGTGGTGTGGAAGTCACAGAAAAAAAGGTCAGAAGGGAAAGAATGGGCCATATTAAACTGGTCGTTCCTGTAGTCCATATCTGGTTTTTTAAATCATTGCCGAATAAAATCGGATATTTACTGGGTTATTCTTCTAAAAAGCTTGAATCCGTAATTTATTACGAAAGATATGTAGTCATTCAGCCAGGTGTAAAAGAAGGCGAAGTCAACAAACATGATCTTCTGACAGAAGAAGAGTATTTTGAATTGATGGACACCCTTCCAAGAGAAAATCAGGCACTGGACGATTCTGATCCGATGAAATTTATTGCCAAAATGGGAGCGGAAGCTGTCAAAGATCTTTTGGAAAGAATTGATTTGGATGAATTGTCATTTGAGCTCAGACACCAGGCTGCTAATGAAACTTCTCAACAGAGAAAGTCTGAAGCACTCAAAAGATTGCGTGTTGTTGAGGCTTTCAGAGATGGCATGAAAAACACGGACAACAGACCGGAATGGACGGTCATCCAATACCTTCCGGTGACACCACCGGAATTGAGACCATTGGTTCCTTTGGATGGTGGACGTTTTGCTTCTTCTGACTTAAATGACTTATACAGAAGGGTGATTATCAGAAATAACCGTTTGAAAAGGTTGTTGGAAATCAAAGCGCCTGAAGTTATCTTAAGAAATGAAAAAAGAATGCTTCAGGAAGCTGTCGACTCATTGTTTGACAACTCCAGAAAGTCCAATGCAGTGAAAGCTGAAGGAGGACGTTCTCTTAAATCATTGAGTGATGTTCTGAAAGGAAAACAAGGACGTTTCCGTCAGAATCTTTTGGGTAAAAGGGTTGACTATTCAGGTCGTTCTGTCATCGTTGTGGGCCCGACGCTTCTCTTACATGAGTGCGGTATTCCAAAAGCCATGGCTGCGGAATTATTCAAACCGTTTATCATTCGTAAGCTGATAGAAAGAGGTATCGTCAAAACCGTTAAGTCGGCTAAAAAACTGGTTGATAAAAAGGATTCCGTTATTTGGGAAATCCTAGATAATATATTAAAAGGTCACCCGGTTTTATTAAACAGGGCTCCTACATTGCACAGACTTTCTATCCAGGCTTTCCAGCCAAGATTGGTAGAAGGAAAAGCGATTCAACTTCACCCGCTTGTTTGTGGTGCCTTCAACGCTGACTTTGACGGTGACCAGATGGCAGTACACGTTCCATTGGGACATGCAGCCATATTGGAAGCTCAGATTTTGATGTTGTCAGCGCACAACATGCTCAACCCTCAGGATGGTTCGCCGGTAACCTTACCTTCTCAGGACATGGTTTTGGGATTGTATTACCTTACGAAACCTAAAAAATCTGCCGGTGAGATAAAAGTTGCCGGAGAAGGACGTACTTTTTATTCTGATGAAGAAGTAATCATTGCTTTTAATGAAGGGAAAGTAGACCTTCATGCAGTCATTAAAGTAAGAGCCAAAGTAGAAGGTGACAATGGTGATTTGGTTACTAAAGTCATTGAAACCACCGTAGGTCGTGTGATTTTTAATCAGGCAACACCAAAAACGGTACCGTTTGTCAATCAGTTGATGACTAAAAAGAGTTTGAAAAAAATCATCGCTGATATCATCACAAGAACGGATTTTGCAGAAACAGCCAAGTTTTTGGATAGTATCAAGGATTTAGGTTTCTTCTGGGCTTACAAAGGCGGTTTGTCATTCAACCTGGGTGACCTGATTACGCCGTCCATCAAAGAACAAACGTTGATTGATGCACAGGAAGAGGTAGATGAAGTTTGGGAAAATTATAATATGGGTCTGATTACACCAAATGAAAGGTACAATCAGGTCATTGATAAATGGACCTTTGCGGATAATAAAATTACGGATAACCTGATGCGCGAAATCGCTCTTCATAAACAAGGATTTAATTCCGTGTATATGATGCTTGACTCAGGAGCCAGAGGTAGTAAACAACAGATCAAACAGTTATGTGGTCTGAGAGGATTGATGGCTAAACCAAGAAAATCCGGAGATACGGGTGGAGCGATTATCGAAAACCCGATTCTTGCAAACTTCCTTGAAGGGTTGTCGGTTTTGGAATATTTTATCTCTACTCACGGTGCGAGAAAAGGTTTGGCGGATACAGCCTTAAAAACAGCGGATGCGGGATATCTTACCCGACGTTTGGTTGACGTGGCTCAGGACGTTATCATCACTGAAAAGGATTGTGATACCCTGAGAGGTATTGATACCGAAGCATTGAAAGATAACGAAAATGTGATCGAAACATTGACTTCCAGAATTATTGGTCGATATTCACTTCATTCTATTTCTGATCCGGTAACGGATGAGTTAATCATGGAGGCAGGAGAATATATTTCTCCTGAAGTAGCGGACAATATCGAAAAAGCCGGTATTGAAAAAGTGACCATCCGATCCGTATTAACCTGCGAAACCAAAGTTGGTGTTTGTGCCAAATGTTATGGTAAAAATCTCGCAACGGGAAGAATTGTGGAGAAAGGTGATGCCGTTGGTATCATTGCAGCACAAAGTATCGGTGAACCGGGAACTCAGTTGACACTACGTACGTTCCACGTGGGTGGTATCGCGTCAGTTTCTAAAACTGAATCTGAAATATCTTCTAAATTTGAAGGAGTTATCGAGTTTGACAGTATCAAAGTGACCACGCAGGTTGAAGGTGGTGTTCAACATCAGGTAGTTCTTTCCCGTTCAGGAGAAATCAGAGTAGTCGATCCTGAATCTAAAAAAGTATATAACTCCTATTTTATTCCATATGGTTCCAACCTTTTGGTAAAAGATGGGCAAAAAATTGATAAAGGTCAGGCAATCTGCGCATGGGATCCGTTCAATAACCTGATCATTTCCGAATTTGGAGGTATCACCAAGTTTGAAGATTTGGATGAAGGGGTAACCTACAGGGTAGAAAGAGATGACCAAACCGGTTATGCTGAAAAAGTCATCATTGAGCCTAAAAATAAAAAGAAGATCCCGGTTGTAAAAATTGTTTCTCCGGGTGGTGAAGAATTAAAATCGTATAACCTACCGGTAGGTGCTTACATTACAGTAGATGATAATGAAGAAGTACTTCCGGGACAAAAGATTGTAAAAATCCCGAGAAATCTTGGTAAAATCCAGGATATCACGGGTGGTCTTCCGAGGGTAACCGAATTATTTGAAGCCAGAAATCCTTCTAATCCATGTGTCACCGCCGAAATTGACGGTATCGTAACCTACGGTAAAATCAAAAGAGGTAACAGAGAGATCTTTGTGGATGACGAAAAAACAGGACAGAGAAGAAAATATCTTGTGGGTCTTTCCAAACACTTACTCGTACAGGAAGGTGACTTCGTCAGAGCAGGTAGCCAGATGACTGACGGAGCTATCGCTCCATTGGATATTTTGAATATCAAAGGTCCTTTTGCGGTTCAGTCTTATCTCGTCAACGGTGTTCAGGAAGTTTACCGGTCTCAGGGTATTGCCATCAACGACAAACATATTGAGGTTATCGTCAGGCAGATGATGAGAAGGGTAGAGATCATTGATCCGGGAGATACAACTTTCCTCGAAGGCGAAGCGGTCGACAGACATGAGTTTAACGAGCAGAATGATTGGATATATGACAAAAAAGTTGTTGTAGAACCGGGCGACAGTGCCAATTTAAAGGCCGGACAGATCGTATCAATCAGACAATACAGAGAGGAAAATTCAAACCTCAAGAGAAATGATAAAAAATTGGTCGAAGTAAGAGATGCCATTCCGGCGACTTCAACCATCTTATTGCAAGGTATTACCCGTGCTTCTCTTGGTGTAGAAAGCTGGATTTCAGCTGCTTCCTTCCAGGAAACAACCAAAGTATTGAGTACGGCGGCTATTGCTGCCAAACGGGATTCACTTTCCGGTCTGAAAGAAAATGTTATTGTAGGTAAAAATATCCCAGCCGGTACAGGTATGAGGGAATTTAAAAACCTGGTGGTAACATCTGAAAACAGATAATAACCGATATTTTGGCAAATGCTAAAATTATATTGATCAGGATCATTCATTGGTTACACCCATAAAAATGGTCCTGATCAATTTATATAGGTTGAAAGGTCGGATTATTGAAAATATTGACCTTTTTTCACTTGTTATAAAAAATATTTTCGCAAAAGAATAGTATTAAAATCAATAAATAGTTGTACTTTTGCGCTTCTTTTTAAATAATGAATTTTTTTAATCATGACATCTGTAGATATTCAAGGTTCAGTTAGAGCCGGAGTTGGAAAAAAAGTAACTTCATCTGAAAGAAAAAGCGGGTTGATTCCTGCTGTCCTTTACGGAGGAAATGAAGTAAAACATTTTACAGTTACACCTGCAGCGGTGAAACATCTTGTGTATACTCCTGATTTCAAGTTGGCAAACATTGATTTGGACGGTAACAGATTTAATGCAATCCTGAAACAAGTTCAGTTTCACCCGGTCACTGATCAGATTATCCATATTGATTTTTTGAGATTGCTTGACAAAACCCCTGTAAAAGTTGATGTTCCTTTGAGATTTCAAGGTACTTCTCCGGGTGTTAAAGTCGGTGGTAAGCTGATTCAACAAGTGAGAAAAATCACCATTAAAACAACACCTGAAGCTATGGTTGATGTTTTACATGCTGATATCTCTTCATTAGAGTTGGGTCAAAGTCTGCGGGTAAGAGACGTAAAAGTTCCTGCAGGTGTAGAAATTTTAAACAATGCTGCAACACCTGTTGCGTTGATTGAAATCCCAAGAGCATTAAAAGCAGCAGCAGCAGCCGAAGCAAAAGCAGAAAAAGGAAAGAAAAAATAATTTTTCTTTTGAATCTTATATTAAAGAGGCCTCAAGTCATTGTGGCCTCTTTTTTTTTGATATCAATTACTTCATGAACACTTTAACAAATAATTTTAAGGTATTCAGAAATGTCATAATTGAGTCGACTGTAATGCTCAGATACAGAAGACTTATAGCTAAGTTATCAACGAATTTGATACCTTTGAAAACCTGTTAATATTTAGAAATAAGGTACCTGTATAAACTACAACCACTTTTTGGCAGAAGTGGTAAAGTGTGAAGTTTAGTCATAAGTTATTGCCATCCCAAGGACTTGATTATTTTATTTAAATCTTCTTTATGAGTAGAATCTTTATCTTGCCTGATTTTGTCAGCAACAGATTTAGCTTCCTTTTCATTCTCAGGATAATTAGCCAGTAATGATAAAAAAAGATACCATTGAGCATCTTTTTGATATTCAAAATATTCATCCTCTGATAATTCTTTAAAAAGTTTTGTTGCCGCATCATATTGTGACTTATTCAATAGTGCGTGGGCTAAGATATATGTTATTCGTTGGTCGTCTGTATTTTTAAATGATGAAATGACTTCTCTATATTGTTTTTTATTGTACAAAGTTACAGCCGAATTATATTTTAAGTCCATGGAATCTGATTGATGTGATCTTAAAATTAAAGTTGCAAAGGCAGTTTTTTTATATGACTGAACCAATTCTCCAATGATAGTTTTTTGCCCTTTTTCTATAATTTCTGTTTTATCTTTTTTCGTATTTTGATTTTCGGTGCTGTCTTTAATTGTGGTGGATGGAGGAATCAGATCTTTTTTTGTTTCTGTGCTTTCAACATATTCGCTTTGATG
This sequence comes from Saprospiraceae bacterium, assembly GCA_022842725.1. Taxonomy (GTDB): domain Bacteria; phylum Bacteroidota; class Bacteroidia; order Chitinophagales; family Saprospiraceae; genus OLB9. Next base: position 70,382 of record JALHOZ010000004.1, on the reverse strand, counting down.
AGTTGAATTATTGCCTGAGTCTGTTAAACGGTAGCCAACCCAAAAAAGTATGGTGCCAAGGCAGGCAGCCAGGAGTATTTTTCCAAATGAAAATAAGTGAAAGATATTTCCATTTCCCCGATCTGATTGAATTTGACTTTCAACGTCCTTAAGAACATTTTTTTTATTTATCAACTGGTTGTATTTGATTCCACTTAATAGAACCTTGATATTTTTATATTCCTCGGCAAACAAAGGGTCATTTTCTATTCTTTTTTCTACGATATCTCTATTTTCCTCATCCAATTGGTTGAGAATGTACTTTTCTAAAAGATTAAAATTATTGTCCATAATATTTTTTTATCCTGTTATACTACCTTTATATTCAAAATATATCTTTTGTAACCTTTTCAAACACTTATATTTTTGATTTTTTGTAGTATCTGCATTTTTATAACCGAGTAACTCTGAAATATCTTCCATATTCATACCTTTGTAATAGTATAACTGCAGCAATGACTTACAGGGATCACCTAATATTTCGATGGCGGTGTTGGCCTGTTGAAGTTCTTTTTCTTTTATCATATGTTCATTTTCTTCAAGAACGTAATATTCAATACCATCTTTAATTTCATTGGTTGCTATTCGCTTATTGTACTTTTGGAGGTTTAATGCCTGATTTTTGGCAATACCAAATAAGTAAGTTTTAATATTAGAACTTAACTGTACCAGTTTACCGCTTACTACATTATCATACAGTACGATAACGGAATTTTGAAATACTTCAATAGAATCATCCTGGTCAACGCCATAATTATTCCTTAGCCAGTCAATACATTCACTCCGGAATAATCTATATATTTCTGTTAGCGCCTTGTTTTCGTCATTTTGAAGTTTCCAGACCCAATCAATATCCATAAAATGGTGTTTATCTGAAAGCAAAGCTATATAATTTCTGAAAACTATCTAAAAAAATTTTTCAAAGTTACCATTTGATACAAATTAAGTTAAAATTTTTGGGTTACCTTTTTAAGATTGAAGTATAAATAGCAGAAATCACAAATGTTGATTTTTGGGGAAACCGGAAAATCCATTAAAGAGTACGGCAGGAAAGCTGAAAACTGACAGAGTAGGCACCATCTTAAAATTAAAGACAATGAACAAGTTTAAATTATTTTTACCGATTTTTTTAGTATTAACAAGTATATTTATATTTTCATGTGAAAAAGATTCCACTATTGGTTTTGATGATCAACAGGAGCAGGCCGACGATGTACAATCTGATAATACAAGACATGTAGGTGGATTGATTTTTATGGATGAGGCTGAATATCAAACATTACCTGAGGTTGATTTACAAAGTTTGCAGAACATATCCGGTGAGAATGATGTAGAAAGCAGATCTCAATATGTTAAAATTTACACCCCTCCTGTTGTGAGCCAGGGTTCAGAAGGAAGTTGTACTGCTTTTGCTACTTCCTATACGGTTTCAAGTTATTATACTTCAGCTTTCAGATCTTTGCCATATACAAATTCCCAAGCTATCAGAAGTCCTGAATATGTGTACAATTCTTCAAAAATTGCAGGAGATTGCGGGCGTGGAGCTTACCTTTCTGATGTATTAAACTTTATTAGGGACAAAGGGGTATGTTCATGGTCACAGATGCCATATACTGATGCGAATGGCTGTAATGTCAAGCCAAATGCTACACAGATATCACAAGGAGTTATAGGGAAAATCAAGTCATGGAACACGGTGGCAAAAAATGTTACTTCCATTAAAGAGTTACTTAAAAAGGGATATCCTGTCATCATGGCCTTTGATGCTAATACCAATTTTGATAAAGAAACCCTGAAAGCACCTTACATCTATAAATCTTACAAGCAGGACACAAAATATTACGGACATGCTGTTACCATTGTAGGATATGATGATGTAAAGAAACATTTTATCGTGCAAAATTCCTGGGGGACGTGGAATCATGATAATGGGTTCTTTTATGTAACCTATAATTTGTTTCCGACTATAGCCCGTGAATTATATGTGATGAACCCGTTTTTTCCTGAGAATATAAAGGTAAGACATGCATCCAAAGTAAATGAGATTACCATAAAAATGAATAATATATCTTACCTGATTAAAAAAGGACAAACCGTCTCCATTCCGGCTAAATTTACACCTAATCAATTGGAGATTTGGGAATGTATATTCCAGGGACAAAATCAGAATTGCAAGTGGGATAATTTTGCTCCTGCACAGGGTAAAAGTTATAAAATCATCGATGTAAACACTAATTATGACTTAAAACTTGTTTTGGAGTAAAATCAAAATGTTAATTTTATATTGAGGCCGGTTATAATATTCCGGCTTCAATATTTTTATTTAATTTTAGGGTTCTAATTTTAATCTGATATAAAGTCATGGGAAAAAGTTTGTTTTCGTTATTTTTGTTGTTGGCTCATCATATGGTTATGTGGGGGATTCCTGATAAAAGGGAGACGATATCAATACATACTGGTTTAAATAAATATGAATCTGCTGAGATTTTAAAACATATTATGTCGGATAGTTGCAAGGTAAAATTAGATAGTTTCATATTTCTATACAATAGTTATGTCCGTCCTTCTGCTCAAAAAATGGTTGAATATAAAAGAAGTAACAAGGCAGCCAAAGCAGACAGTATCCAAACGGAAATTACAGCATTTTATGAAAAAATGAAAACAGAAATGATGTCTGTTTGTGAGACTACCCGACTTGACTATATAAAAAAGTTTTACACCCCTTACTTGGGATTCAATTTTACCGGTTGGCCTGCAAAACGGAAACAATTATTTTCTGAGATGGAATATCTGATTATGTCCAGTAAAGAAAAAAATCAAGATAGTACTTTTTTGGAAGTAATCAATCGAAAGGCAGTTTACCATTTGAGAATAAATGAGTACAGTAAAATGAAAGCATCACTGGAAGAAGGTATCCAATTTGCTAAAGATAAGGAAGAAAATTTTTTTCATTATTTATTCGTGTTAAGATTAAACTACTCTTTATATTTTATGATGATGAACCTGCCGGACGAAGCTTTGAGGCAATCTTTGCTGAATGATGAAATGGTGACCAGGTATGGTATACAGGACAAATCTTTATTTATCCGTAATCTTAATTATATTGCAGATGCCTATTCTATGTTGAATGATGAAGTAAAATTATTAAATTCCCTTGAAAGAATTAAAAATTATTGTAAGGAACAAAATTTTCCGGAAAAAGACGAATGTGACCTACAGGAACATTTATTTACTTTAGCTATGAAAAAAAAGCAATATCAAAAAGCTGACTCCATATTGCAGTCAGGTTTATTGTCTAAAATCCGGGATGACAGTTATGATTCCAAGCTACGATTGATTTTACTTTATTCTGAAATGGGCAAACATGTTGATGCGGAGTTGATTGCAAAACAATTGTCAAAAACATTTGAAGTTTACAATCTTGAAGGTATTCATTTGTACAGGTTAAGTTTGCTGAATGCCCGACTTGATTTGGCGGTTAAAAGTCAGGATTTGGTAGTAATTTCTGAAATTTTGGATGAAATGGAATATGCTTTTCTGGCCAATATTTATAATGTCTTTAATGAAGATCCGCATTTACAATACAGTATTTTATCTCCTATGCAAATGACAGCATGGAATGTTCTTAAACGTTTATCAGATATAGAAGATAAAAGGATCATTCAAAAAGTTTATACATTAAATACCAATATAAAAAAACTTAATCCCGTTTTTCTTGAAAAACGAAGTGAAATAATGTCGGGTTATGCCAATGATGATTTAATCCATCATCACCGGAGCAGACTTCAGGAATTGTCTTCCCGTTTTTCTGTGATTCAGAAAAGTGACATCAAGGACACGAAATTGAGAACGGAAGTCATGGATTCTATCAGAATCCTGGAAAAGTTGATTCAATCCGGTCTCATTCAGGATCTGAAGTTTGAAATCCCCAATATTACAGTGGAGACAATTCAGTCCGTTTTGGCACCTGATCAATTATTTATCGAATTTTTTGAGGTCAATGATAAGCTTAAACAAAAATCAGATTTGTATGCTGTTTGTATTGATGAAAACGAAATAAAATGCATGTTATTGCCGGAATTAAAATTGAATATACATTCTAATACTAATTTTACCAATAATAAGTTAGAAAATAAAAACTGGTACGACTATTTTTTTACTTCCCTTTCCGCGAAATTAGATGGTAAAAACGAGGTATTGGTAGTCGGAGATGGAATAGTACATCAAATTCCCCTGGAAGTACTGTCTCCTGATGGAACGAGGAAAAATAGTTTGATGGAAAAACATAGATTTCGGTATTATAATAGTTCAAAGTCTTTTTATGAGGAAATGCAAAAAAGCAAAAGAGATCAAAACCTGAATGGAACTGTTTTTGCTATGGGTGGTATCCGGTATAATTGTTTGTCGGGGACAGAAAAACCCGAAATATTGGCGTTCAGGGGGAACAATGACACGTTAGCTTATTTACCTGGTTCATTGGTGGAAGTTGACAAAATAAGAGAAGAAATCGGTCCTTCCGTCAAAGTGATTACCGGTTGTGATGCTACAAAAAATTCTTTACTGCAAGCGATACAAGATACATCTTATAAGGCAGTTCATATTTCAACCCATGGGGTAATATATAAAAATCAGGCAAAAGAAGCGTTCAAAAATTATTGGTACCTTGAAACCGGTAACGTTGCATTTTTGGCCTTAGCCAACCAACCGGAAGGATTTGTTTCAGCATTTGAAATCACCAATCTGGATGCCAGGCATGTTAATCTTGTGTATTTATCGGCTTGTTCTTCAGGTATCGGACCGTATATTTCAGGTCAGGGATTATTTAGTATAGGTGATGCATTTGCTTCCGCGGGTGCTGAGAAGGTGTTATATACTTTGTGGGATATTCCTGATGCTTCTGCTGTTGAATTTGCAGGTCGGTTTTATGAGCACCTACATGCCGGATCCGGAATTTCTCAGGCTTTTGAAAAAACCCGTAAGTCTATGTCAGGACAATTTCCACCTTCACTTTGGGCAGCTTTCAGATTGTTGGAATAATAATGTTGAATTTTTTTAAAAAATAATTCTTTTCCAGGGTTACTTTTTTTGATTAGTTGTATTAAGTGTATCTTCTCCTTCTTAACATTCTATATGCGTATGATGTGAGATGTTTTCAGATCCCATATGGGAATTTATTGACCACTCAAATTGATACAACTCATGAAATCTTTTTCAAAATCATTGGTTTTTGTATTCCTCTGCCTCCTTTGTATAGGTTTATGCTCTTGTAAAAGGGGCTACGGATGTCCGTACGAAATGAAGGCTAAAGGTCTGTTGTTAAAGCATAATGTACATATAGTCAGTATTGTAAATATTAATTAATATTATATCTGAATTTTTATTTTGCTATATAAAGCATTTAATATACTTTTATCCTTGATTAGTTATAAAAGTCAGATAATTTCATTATTATAACCTAATAACCCGTAACAATAATGCTTATCAGTTTGACTGAGGTATTATTCTTTTATCATTGTCCGTTTTTAATGGATCAGGCTTATTTATTTTCCTTTCTTAACGGTAGAGACTCCGGCCATCCATAAAAGAATCCATTGCTGGTTATTTGTAAACAAAATTTAACAACATGCTACCCTTACATAAAGCGGTAATATTGGCTTTAGATGTATTGACCATTCTAAGACACGTTTCCTGTGAAAGTGGTTATGGTAGCGCTTATGAAATCAAAGCTGACAGTCTTTCATTACAAAATAATTATCAATATTTTAAGTATTAAATAGCCATGTTAATAATACTTTATTTTATTGATTTCTATAATTTACTTAAAAACTTTTACATAAAATAATTTTTCAGTCATGAAATCTAAAAAAACCATATCGATATTGCCTACCTGTTTAGTAGGCTTTTTCTTACTTCTTATTTCTAACCTTTCCTTGGCTCAGGTATCTTACAATATTGATCAGGTAAACGGACAAACTCTTCCCGTACCACCCGAGGGATTATACTTATATGATTCCGGTGGACCAGGTGGAAATTACGGGAATAATGAAGACTTCACGGTTACAATTTGTCATGAAACTTTTGCCGGATGCCCAAAGTCAAGGTTATGGGGAAGGATTGAAAACTTAGATATTATTGGCGGTGATTCAGATTGCTCTAATGACTTTCTTGAAATCACAGGTCAAAATCCAAATTTACCTCAAAAATTTTGTAATGAAAATAGCAATATTTCACAATTTAGTCCCTATGACACAAATTCGGATGATGGTTGTTTGGTTATTACATTTAAAAGCAATGGAAATACAACGGGAGGTGGATTTAAAATGTTTTTCAAACTCGAGGAGCCACATTCTGTAAGAGATGAAACCTTAACATGTGGGGACACTTATCAAGGATTTGTAACAATTATTAACGATAATGGCTGCTTTGGATGTATACAATCGTATAGCCCACCTTGTGCCGATGTGGAATATCAAGGGGCAGAAGAAGTGTGGCGTATTGACCCAAGTGTGACAGGACCCGTTACGGTTACCGTAACCGGAAATGTAGATTTTTTTATAAGAGCCAGGCTTCAATTTGGAGTAAATTTCTGTACACCACATTTTGTGGTTGAGTGCGGAAGTTTTGGCACCCAATCCATAACTTTTAATATCGATCCGAATGGCAATCTATTGGATTATCAAGTAATTGTAGATTCTCAGTTTCCGGCCGACTATGATATTCGTTTGACATGTGGCAATAATCCTTGCGACTTGGCCCCGGAACTGGAATGCGGTATTATTTATGAAGAAACATATCAACAGGCTCCTTCCGGTATTTCCGAGTATGACTGTAATCTCAATACATTTTATAATCAAAATGAAAGGATTTACACTTTTACACCCACCGAATCAAAAGAATATAAAATTAGGGCAAGACATCAAAATAGCTTTTTACATCCCGATTTATTTATTTTAAATTGTTGCTCGGCAACGTCCACAGGTGGAGAAGTACCTTACTATATAATCGGGGAAAATTGTACTTTTTGTCAACAATCAGAGACCAATACATTGTATTCTGAAATATCTGTATTTTTGGAGGCAGGGGTTACATATTATATCTTTGCTGAAAAAAAACTGAATGCCCCCGATGACTTTCTTATCTGGATAGAATGTGAAACCAACGTGTGTCAGGGAAGTACATCTGTCGTTTGTGACCAAAATTATTCAGGTTCGTTTCAGAATGGTAGTAGCAAAGTTAACATTTATCAATGCAGCCCTGGCGGCAATTTCCAACGATACGAAAACGCGGAACAAATCTATACATTTACGCCAACCGTGTCTCAAACCTACACGTTTAATGCTTTATCATCTTTCGGGCCATCCCCGGCCATCTTTATCTCGGATTGCTGTGATGTGACCGCTACAAGCGAGCCACAGTTGGAATGTTCCTTGGTGGATTGTTCCTGGTCAGGAGATCACGGCATTACCCGTAACTCAGCTTTTCTCACTGCAGGGGTCACCTATTATATATTCGTGGAGCTCTCTTCCCTGAATGCTTCCGATGATTTCGTTTTTTGGGTCAATTGTGATTGTAATCTTTTCAGGCCATTGGCCAACCAAAGCGGCAATGATATTATTTTTGAAAATAATAGCCAGGGTACTTATGTTTCCCACTCGATTAAATTCCCATATGACGCGATTGGCCAAAATTATACGTACACAGACTCTCTTTCACTGATAAACGGAGATGGCACCATTTCATGTCATTTCCCGTTCCCGGGATGTTATGAAGTATGTTTTTATTACCGGGTGAATAACCAGATTATAAAATGTTGTTTTAAATATTGCCCGATCATAAAAAAGTATGATTGTGTGTATCCGATTATAGAGGAAGTCAGTATGACCAATAATTCTTCTACAATCAGAGTAACCTGTGAAGACGGGGGTATGGTCGGCAAAAATTCTTTGATGATGGAAGACATTTGTCTGATCAAAGTGAAACCCACCAATGGAACAACCATTTCGGAATACCCATGCGGTTCAGATATAAACTTACCCCACGGTGAATACGAAATTTGTTGCTGGCACTTTGACCCGGTTTGTCATGCCTGGGATGTTTGCTGTAAAATCATTTGTCTGCCCTATATTCCGCCTGCAGATCTGGCATGTGGAAAAGAGAATATATTGGTTGAAAAACTTTCGCCTACAGAATATAAATATACCTGGTCAGGTAGTCAGGACGGTTTGGAATGGACCATCATGCCGTCCGTGAATTTCACAACCAACGGCAACATGATGACAGCAAGGTATCCCGGACCTGGTGTTTATAAGGTATGTGGCATCGGTTTAACAAACATGGGCACCATCATTTTGAGAGATACCTGTTGCGTGTATACTTGTATTGACAATGAACCGGAAGTTCCTTGCGAAAATAGTTTCAGGGTAATACCTCTACCCAATAATAAAGTCCGATTGGTTTGTACGGTTGGAAGACCAGTATTGAGGTGGGAGGTTACACCACTGGGGAATTTAGCCATGACACAAATTTATTATGGCGATAGTCCGGTTATTCAATTGGAGCCCGGGTTTTCCTATGAAATAAAAAAAGTATATGCAGGATGTTGTGGTGTTGAGGAGTCTTGTGGAAAAGTTTTTTGTTATAACGACCCCTTTGATTGTACCTACATCACGCCGCGATATCTCGGCGGCCCGGGTGACCTGAGCCTTGAATATGGCTTCACTATACCTGATGACCTCGTCGGCGTAGAATGGCGTATTGATGAATTGGACCTGGTGATCGGTGAAAACACCCGCTCTGTATCTTATAATTTCCTGACACCGGGATGTTATACGATTTCCGTACTCATCTACGACCCTGTCAATGAATGTTATGTAATTTGTTGTAAAAGGATTTGTATTACGTACCCTTATGATTGCGCCTTATTAAAACATTGGTTCAGAGGAAATGAAGGAAATCCCAATGTATATACCATTGAATTGAATAGTGATTGTACTGAACCTATGCGACAGATGAGTGACATTAAATGGAGTATTAACGGAATCCATTATCCTGAATATGACGGGTTGAGTACTTTGAATGATATAGATTTGTCATTTTATGGCCAACCGGGCACCGATATTTTTATTTGTGCTATGTTTTATGACCCGTGTTTGAAAGCATGTCGATGGTGTTATCTGAAAATACGACTTGAGCCTCCGTTTAATTGTAACACGTTCACACCACTGTACGTCAGTGAAAACAATTATACATTCACCACAACGGGTAATTATGAGAAGACGTATTGGATGATCGGAGGCCTGGAGGGACTTTGCTTCAACATGGATCAAAATACTTTCGACCTGTCTGATCCGGAAATTCAGAATTATATCACCGCTCAGCAACCTGAATATCTTTTTGTATATTTTTACTATCGGGTAGGTTTCTGCTGGAAAGTATGTTGTATTCGGGTATGCCTGAAAGGGCCGGATGGATGCGAACAATTCGGGGAGGAGTGTGATTATTTCAGACCGATTTATAACGAAGATTTTGAGAATGGACCTCCTTTGGGTTATGGATATATGGAAGGTGATTCAATCAATATCAACATGGATTGGTGGAAAGGTCAGGGTGTGGTAGGTACTGCTCGGGGTACAATGAATGGTGACGACATTCTCTGTCTGAGATTGGATAATCCCTCCCTTGACAATGTTAATATTTTTAAAGTCACATTAGATTTTGAGGTAGAGTGGATACGCAATCCAATAACCGGACAACAAATGCCGGCTTTCCTGGGAGAGATTGCACTTTGTCAAACAGAGACGGTAGGTAATGGATTTTGTTATACACCTTCTCTTTCTGATATCCTTGCAAATAATTCGTCATTGTTGAAATTTTGTGGTGGTGGGGACTTAGTTTGGTGTATGCACAAATTGCAAATATTAATTGATCGGTCAGGTCCGGTGAAAATGTTTATTGATGGTCGTAAAGTAAATTATACAGGGCCTGGTGGCAATAATTGGGAAAATGCCGGTGCCACCATCAATAAAATTAATTTTGCAGGAGATGGGTTTTTTATAGATAATATCTGTATCGCCGAATGTATGACTTGCCAGCCCCCAACCGTCGATCCCGGTGATTTTTTCCCTTGTGACGACATCGTGTTGAATGGATTTGGTTCCGGAGGAAATGATGTTATTTCAGGACAATTTACCTATAATGGCACAGCCACCGGCGAAGGCTGGGTGGTCAAAGAAGTCCTTGGTACTGTGATGACCACGGTTTATGAAGACTTTTCAGGATCCACAACCTTGACATTTCCGGGATTTTTGCCGGGCAAAACCTATATCGTTTGTTTTAAATATCTGGACGAAAACGGATGTGTCCAATACTGTTGCTACAAAGTAAATATTCCTGACGGGTGTCATTATTATACACCTTATTTTGCAGGTGACAATGACCCGGAAAACCTGACCTTTGATTTTGTGTTGGAAAACCCCAACCCGGATGGATTGGAACTGGTAGCCTGGTACGTGGGTGATACCAAAGTGGCGGACAATGTTTCCACGCTGACCTACAGATTCCCCGAACAAGGCACCTATTATGTCTACTGTGTTTTCTGGGATCCTTTGACCAAATGTTATGTGTGGTGTTGTCGTCGCATCTGCGTCGAATACCCGTTGAATTGTGATAGAATTATCATCGATTACGACGGTGCCAACAATGAATACATTTTAAGTGCGGAAGGCATTCAACAAATTATAAGCTGGAATATTGACATACCTACAGGTCTTCCAAACAGAGGTTACATCGGTATGGACAATCCGCAAAGATTTAATCCTGCAGATTTTGGAATATTGCCCGGTCAGAAAATCGTCATTAGTGTACGATATATTGATGCCGACGGTTGTTTGAAAATCTGTTGCCGACGTATTTGTATACCGGTGACGACTCCGGTAGAGGAATGTAACAATATCTTCCCGATTTATACAGGAAATGGATTGCAATATACTTTTGAAGTGAACCCATCAGATGATTTTGAAGATATTGTCTGGAGATTACATATTCCGGGTACCAATCAAACGATTGACATTGGTTCGGGCTCTATGTCAGATGTGGTAGATTTTGAAGCCTTGGCGGTATTATATCCAACGTTGACACTCGATAAAGTTTGTATCAGTATTTTCTATCGGGACAGAGTGACCGGATGTTATAAGGTTTGTTGCAAGTGTTTCTGTATTGCCCAAAATCCTTTTGAATGTACCTCAATTAAATATTATTATTCGGGTTCTCCAACCAATCCATTAATTTACAATTTTGTACTGGATGTGCCTGGAGCTCAGTTTATCAGTTGGACGCTCGACAATACCAATACCTTCCTTAGTGATCAGGCGTCTTTTGAAGTAGATTTTGAAACATTAGGTGTTACCTTAGGTTCCGAAATATTTGTAACGGTGAGATATTATGATCCGGTTTCGGAATGTTTCAGAATATGTTGCAAACGATTATGTCTTGTCGATCCGTATGCAGGTTGTGATAAAATTACTGCCGGTTTGCCGGTCAATAACCTCATATCCCTGAGTACTTCCGTCAATAATCCGGTGTGGACCATTGAAGGATTGCCGGGCATTTATTCTGAATCTCAGAATCCTGAAATTGACCTGACCGACCCTCAAATCATACCGTTGGTTCAGGGCAATTCTACGATCAATGTGTGTGTCGTGTACATGGAAAATGGATGCTGCAGAGTATGTTGTACTCCGGTTTGTATCCTTCCGGCAACGGTGGATTGTGATAATTTTGACATCACCTCTGTTGTAGGGGTCAATAATTTTACATTTACCTTCACGGACACCAATACAGGGGCCATCAGCACGGAAATTACGCTACCGAATGGAATGGGGGTATCGCTGGGAGGAAGTATTACAACGTATTCCAATACTCTTGAAGGTGATTATACCATTTGCAGGAATTATCTGAACGGATGTCAGGATACCATATCCTGCTGCCAGAGTTTCTGTTTGTCTTTTGGATTGAATTGCGAACCGATTACATTTACCATCAATCCGTCAAACGACAGAATATATACCTTTACCCACAATATCATTGGAGGGGTAAGTTACCTTTGGGACTTTGGGGATGGTACGACAAGTACGAGTGATCTGACATCGGTTTCGCACACTTACCCGAGTGAAAACAGGCAATATACAGTTTGTCTGACCGTAACCGATGAATGTAATACATTCTGTCAGCAATGCAGAGACATTGAAGTTGGCGAAATCAACTTCAGTCCGGTTGTCGTAAATCCTTCCTGTGGCAATATCAATGACGGAAGTATAGACTTAAATATATCCGGAGGAATTCCACCGGTGCAGATACTGTGGAGTAATGCGGCAACCACCGAAGTTATCAATAATCTCGGAGCCGGGAATTATTCTGTTACCGTGACAGATGGATCAGGTAAGGATACCACCTTTACATTTACGTTGACAGCACCGGAGTTGGCCAATCTTGAAGCAACAATAACGCAGACTTCCTGTGGTGAAAATAATGGTGAAATTCGTATCAGTGTATTAAATAATGTAGCCATCCAATCCTATAGTTGGTCACTGGCTTCTCTTGCCTCTGATTCTGTGGTCTCTATGCTGGCTGCCGGTAGTTATAATGTGACGGTAACGGACGTAAATGGTTGTACAGCTACTTTAGAAGGAATTATAGTGAATGCCTCAGAAGCACTTGCCTTATTTAACTTTGGTAGCGATATGACCTTATGTGCCAATGAAATCAAAACATTGGATGTCGGTGTGGTCAATGCTTCTAATGTAACCATAGAGTGGTTTAGGAACGGAATCCTCGTTTCTTCCAATACCAGAACGCTGCAAGTTTCTGAAGCAGGTACCTATGTTGCCGTTGTTTCCAATACACAAAATTGTGTAAGAAGGGATACCATCGTCGTGAATTATTTTGATGATGTCATCGAACTTCCTGAAGACAGAATCGATATTGATCAGGATGAAGTGGTCACCCTGGAAGCCATAGGTGCAGTCAGTGCCGAATGGCTTACTACAGATGCTGTATTGTCCTGTACTTCGTGTTTGTTGACAACCTTTACATTTGTTCAAAATACTACCGTTATTGTGACAGCAACAGATGCCAACGGATGTACCAAAACGGATACGATTGAATTGACTTTTAATACTTCACCGATAGAGGGACCAAATTTCATCTCTCCCAATGGTGACGGTGCCAATGATGTGCTTGAATTTGAAAATCTGGACAGATTCACTTATCGTAAGTTGATTATTTTCAACCGGTGGGGGCAGATTGTAAGAACCTTTGAAGGATATAATAATGATTGGGATGGAACCTTGGACGGACGACCGCTTCCTGATGGTGCATATTATTATGTGCTGAGATACGGGAATACCACCCCGGATCAATATGAATTCAAGAGTGATATCACCATCATCAGAAGACAATAATGACAAAATTCATCATCAAAATTTTCTGATCCATTAATAATAATTTTAAAATCATCCAAAATGAAAAATATAATTTTATTTCTAATCATTTTTTTCAACATAGCCATTGTTCAAGCGCAGCAAACAGACGAAATGAGGTTTAATTTTGACAACCAATTCCTGAGAAATCCGGCCGCCTTGTGCGCCTGGAATCAGACTGAGTTGGGGTTGTATTATCAGAATAACTTTACTGCTATCAGTAATGCACCTGTCAATATGTTTGCCGGGCTGCAATTTGCTGTACCTAACCAAAATGTTAGTGTCGGGTTGGCGGTTTATAATGAAAATGCCGGTGTCATCAATAACACAAGTATCAATTTGTCTTCGTCCTATAAAATTCTGAATATGTTCAATAACGGAGATTATCTGGCCGGGGGAATCGGCGTTACTTTTAACAGGGTAGGCGTTAATGGCGACAAAATCAAAGCAACTAACACAAACGATCCCCTGATTGCGAATGGATTTGAGTCTGCTTTTGGCACCAATCTTGGATTTGGGGTGTTTTATTCTTCACTGAGGTCGATGGACCCCAGGAGCCGAAAATCTTCCTTTCAGTTTGGTCTGTCCGGATTGAAGGCACTTCCTCAAAATGTCAATCTGACTTCCCTTTCCTACAAAGAACAGTTTTATTTTGGCGGATTGGCTGCCGCTATTATACCGCTTTCCAAAGATATGTCGTGGAGATCCCAACTCGAACTTCAATATGAAGGGGGCAAGTTGTTTAACGGGATATTATCTACAGAAATGAAATTTGTCAACCTCGTTCACGTTGGTGTGTCCTACGACAAATTTAGCACCATCGGATTTTTGGTCGGTTTAACATTGAGCGATTTGTTGGTTTCTGATACAGAATTGGCTTTTGTTGTCAATGGCAACATGCCTTTGGGAGAATTGGATACCTACGTCAATCCGGGAATTGCCTTTGGGCTCCAGTATAGATTTACATCGAATAAATTTTCAAAGTTTTAGGATACTTTTTTCTTTAGATATTATCCAACAAATATTAACCAACTTAAATTTAAAAATAAAAATGATATTATCCACCACACCCCAATTGGAAAATAAAAACATTCAGGAATACCTGGGATTGGTATCCGGAGAAACCATCATAGGTGCCAATATTTTTAAAGATTTTTTTGCCAGCATTACCGATATAGTAGGAGGCAGGTCTGCGTCCTATGAAAAAGTATTAAGAGAGGCCAAAGAAACCGCAATCGGAGAAATGAAAGCGCAGGCAACCAGTCTTGGAGCCAATGCGATTGTTGGTATCGATCTGGACTATGAAACCATCAGTAACGGCATGTTGATGGTCGTGGCTTCGGGTACGGCGGTTCGATATACTTAATGACAACCTGTCAAATTGAAAATCAACAATACAATTTCTCAATACATTTTCATTTGATTTTACTTTTAAAGTAAAATCAAATGAAAAACATATTAGACATTATCAGCATCTTAGGATTTATTATATTCCTCGTTGGTGTTTTTAACCCTTCCAAACCATGGTCAAGAAGGCTTCTTGTTATAGGTGGATTTTTTATGGTTTCCTCTTATTTGTATGATTTTGTATCTGAGGTTTTTAATGAATTTTCGGAAACCAGAATGAGATTAAAAAATGAATAAATTTATGTAGCATTCAAATATTTATTAGTATCCAAACATTTAAATTTTTCAACTTTAAATCAGTAAAAAATGAATATCCAACACGAAACCCAGATTGATGAGCCTCGTTTTGAAAAAATGAAAAAGAAGGCGCAGGCAAATAAATACAATTTATCAATATACCCGGCTTTTATCCTCTTTGGACTGGCTTTGATGTGTTTTGATGATCCAAAATTTATGTCCCTTTTTTCGGATGAGCCATTGGTGACGATTTTTGTTTCCCTCTATATTTTGGCTATGTTTGTATATGTTTGGATAAGAGGCAACGAGCTAAACGAAATGGGTAAAAATCTGACCAATGATTTTGACAGTATTTGCCCGTATATATCCAAATTCAGCATATCTGAAATACCGCTGAAGGCCGCCTATTTTTTCTTTATGTTTCTGCTTTTGCTTTTTATAAAAAGAAACCCGGAAATTATTGAACTGCTTTCAATTGTTGCGATCATGGGTATGATTTTATTTTCCAATCCGAAAATCAAAGACCCAATGGAATGGAAAAAAATTGATACCGTGAAATGGGTCAGCTAACAAGTTGTATGTTGTCATATAATTCAATAATAAATTTTAAAATCATATTATGTTAATCAAATTTTCTAATCTGGTGGATAAAAGCATTTTTAGTTATGATATAATGGTAAACAATAAAAAAGTTGGCAAGCTGGGTAAAAATGATAAAGAAATTAGTTTGGAAGCCGAAGCCGCCTCCAATGGAAAAGTGGCTATTTACCTCAGCATTTTCTGGATTCCGGTATCCAATATTAAAAATATATATCTTCCGGGCCCTTTACACCTGCGTGTAAAAAAAATATTCCATATATTTTAACGGCAGTCATTATACTTGTAGCAGTGATATTTTTTTATGATATTAATCCGGATAAAATCACAAAATGGATACGACTCCTACTTATTATTCCGACAAGTTTTTTATTATTATTCAGCCGGAAACTGGAGTTAATTGAGTCAAATAATCCTGTAGAAAAGTAACCTTTTAATTATATAAACATCAAATAAAATTTAATAGTCAATCCTGAGAAACAAAATAAATCCAATGGAAACAACACCCGCACCATTTTTTCATGAAAAAAGTTTTTTGTTTATGAAACAGAAAGCTTCTTATAATAGGGTAGGTACATTTTTATCGTACCCGATTATTGCGATATTACCTGTGCTTTTTACCTACCAAAAAGAAGAGATTTTTAAGATAATAAGTGATTCAAATGCTATCTTATACACATTACCAATTTATTTCGCATGTGTGGGTGTTATGTTTTTTATGGCTTACCGGTATGGAAGTTTATTACAACAGCAGGGTAAATTATTAGAAAATCAACAAAACGATGTGGTCAACTACATTTCTGAATACCTAAAGTATGAATACCGTATCAGGCAGGTTTTTATTTTTTCTTTCATCTTACTAATTTTAGAAACCAGCATAGCAAAAGTAAGTCACGAATACTCAGGCATGTATTTTATCATGATTATTGGGTTGGCTTACCAAAACAACCTGACCAAAATCCATGAATGGAAAAAGTCATTAAAAGCATAAAAAAATCACAAAATGAACAACCAACCAAAACCACCAATTTTCGTCAGACCTTTGCTTTTTTTATCCGGCAACGGCAAATATTTAAAAACCTTTGAATGGGCAGGAGGAATATTTTTCTTCATGCTGATATTCCTCACGATGGATTACGTGTACAATATTTGGTTCATCCATTTATGCATAATCTTAGTGATAAGCTTTTGGTATCAATCAGCTAAAAAATGGATCATCCACAACAAATAAAAATATTTTTTAATCTTAAACAAAACAACATGAAACTCGTAACTTTTTACATCGGCGACAATATTATTGAGCTGGACAACAACATCTGGGGAACCGAAACGGTAAAACTGAACGGAGAAACCGTATCCCAAAAATGGTCTTTGTTTGGTATCGAACATCCCTTCAATATTCAGGAAAATGGACAGGCTAAAGAAGCTGTGGTCAAAATAGGATACAACTTTCCTTATGGCTTCCAGATTGATCTGAATATTGACAACAAACCCATTGTCCAACATTCAAAATCGAAACAACGATTCTGGATTATTTTAGGTATCTTAATTTTGTTTGTTGTTGCCGGCTTTTTGTTAGGCTTACGGGATAGATAAACATCAGTGATACATATAATATTGAGTCTTGGGCCTCTGAATAGCCTTGACGGAAACTTTTATTCTTCATTTTAAAATCGAAACAAAATGTCAAGTAATTATTTTTTTATAGCCTTTATTCCTATGATTATTGCTCAGATCATAGCAAGAGTATATTTACTCAAATATATGGATCAACCTGCCAGATATAAAGGCGCACCCTGGTATGTAAATTTGTCGTTCAACATTGGGATGGTTAATTTATTTGATTTAAAAGAAACTGTTTTGTTCTATTTTATAGGGTTTATTGGATTTATTGTTGTATTTATCATCAACATTGATCATATCATTATCGGGTCTCTGTTTACAATCCTATTTTTACTTGGAGTTTGGATGTATTGGAAAGCCATGGTATGGATGGATAAAAATGACCGATGGGGGACCCTGAAACCTAAAGTTGAAGAAGACAATAGAAGCACTCTACAACACCTTACCAAAGATTCTTTTTTATTATTTAATTCTATTATAGTTGTAATAATAATATCCCTTGTCGGATATGCACAACTTCGGGAATATGTACGAAGTAAAGGTCAGGAAGCCGGCAAAAAAGACGCGCTGGAACAAATAAGGCAAGACAGTTTGCAAAACTTTAAAAATAAATAATCAACTTTATAGAAATGGATAATATGGCCACTATTCACATTACCCGGATGTCTCATAAAAAATATGAGCAGGTAGTTTTTACTTTATATCTCAATGATGATAAGCTAGGTTCATTAAGTTCGTCAGAATCAACAACTGTAGAAGTGATACCCGGACCAATCAAACTTAAGGCAGTCGTTGGTAAATAACTTTACACCAAACTTTTTACGGTTAAGGAACCCGGCGATTATTATTTTAATCTTGAGATAAAGGAACCAAAGTGGCATGTTTATTTTAAATTTAGCCTGTCTGTTATTGGTTTGATATTAATATTATTTGGTCTTTATGATAAAACCGAATTTCAGAATAAAGATTTTTCAATACTAATATTTGCGGCATTAATGTTTTTAGCTTTTCTTGACAAAAGAGAAGAGCCAATGTGGGAAGAAGTCACTCTATAAAAATAAATTTTTGTATATTATATTTATTTGTTTTATTTGTGTTTTAATATTTAGAAATTTGATATTATTGTTCAAAAAATTAGAAATACGCAGAATAAAATATTATAATAATCCATTTTTATTATTATAATTTCGTACAGGCCTTAAATTTAATTCGGTATCAATGGAAAATCAAAATCAGAACGAAGGTCAAAATGTTCAAAGAAATATTTTTACACAATGGCTTGAGAAACTTCAGCAGGAGAGCTGGCAATTGGAACTGGTCATATCAGGTCTTGCTTTATACCTGGTTTATGAAGCCAGGGTGTATATTGAAGACTTTGCCGTTTATGCGGAAATGTATGATTATACAACACTAAACCCTATTTCATTTGCCAGTGATTTGTTTTATGGTAGTTGGGTGATATTTATTATAAACCTGATAGTGCATATATTGGCAAGAGGATTTTGGATAGGGGCAATCGGACTTCGCTATGTAAGTGGTGAAGTTGATTACAAATCGTTGAATTATAGTGAAATTTTTGAAAAACATCTTGAAAAAAAGGTGGGTCGTTTTGATGTCTATATTGAAAAACTGGAACGTTTTTGTAGTATTTTATATGCATATACTTTTTTGTTGTTTTTTATATTTGTCTCCCTAATGGCCTATTTTGGTGTCTTTGTATTAATTATTTCGGGTGTGGAATCTCTCACTGATAATTTGGATAGTAGTGATCAGGGGATTTTTATCAGTATGATTGCGTTACCTTATTTTCTTTTGGGTCTGATTTACGGGATTGATGTAGTTTTTATGGGAGGATTTAAAAAGGTAAAAGATAAAACCATTTCAAAAATCTATTTTTACATCTACAGGGTTTTTAATATTTTAACTTTGTCATTTTTTTATAGGGCGTTGGTATATAATTTTATTGATAATGCTTATTCACGGAGGTTTATATGGTTTTCTATTCCTTATTTTTTAATAGTATTTATCTGTATTCCGAATATCAAAGTTTTAAATTCGGCTAATTTTCCCATTCCTGAAGGTTGTATGGATTGTACATCAGAACATTTGGTGTTTTGGAATAATTACGATGATTTACGTTATAATTATTTACTAAAAAATAACGTGTCTAAGGATAAAACTATCATTCCTTTGGTTAGTTTGAATTCGTATGAAGTTTCCGGAGATCATTTGTCATTATTTTTAAGAATGATAAATAAAGATGATAAATACCTCGAAAAAATTGAGGGCATTCCTCCAAATTTTAAAACAGGTTTTATCACTGAAATACAGGATGAATGGGTCAGTGACACATTGGAGGAGAATATTAAAAAATTTTTTACGAAACAAAAATCCGAAGTATTAAAACTTCGAAAAAGCAGTAAAGACGAAAAAAATCGCAAAGAATTGTTGCTTAGGATAGATAGTCTCGATGATGTAAAATGGGATTCACTCAGAAAATATTGGGCCGGTATGGATCATCTCAGATTAAAAACATTTTTAAAAATATTTGATGTGCAGATTGATAATGTTTCATATTCCGATAGTCTGCAATGTAAGTGGTACATCCACCCTAATAAAGGGGAAAAAGGTGTATTATGTTATATTCCTGTAAAATCAATGGAAAATGGGTTTCATAACATATACATCAAAAGGAAGATGCACAAGGAAAAAAATGACGATAAGTTCGGAATTAGTAAGGATACCTTTGGGATAAGTCATATAAACATTCCGTTTTATAAATTGAAAGAATAAATCATCTGAATCTCGTTTTGCCGTTATTCAGCATTCATTAAAATCAAGACATTTAGTAACCATAAATTATTAATTTTATAAATTTTTTAAATGAAAAACATTTTTTTAAAGTTCGGATTAATATACGGGGCATTCAGCATTATTTCAGTGATGATGTATTATCATGGTTTTATCGGGATGGGTTTGAATTCAGTCGTGGGAATTTTATTGCTGATTTTACTGCTTTGGTTGGCAGGGCGGGAATTTAAATCAAAAAATGAAGGGTATGCCACTTTTGGTGAATTGTTTAAATTGTATTTTTTGATTATATTTATCGGCTTATTTATGTCCATGTTGTTTACCTTGATTTACCATAGTGTAATCTCAGAAGAAACAAAAACAGAAATTTTCGAAAGATATGTTGAAAGTCAAAAAGCAATGTATCGATGGATGATAAGTGATGAAGATATGTTATTGAGTATAGAAGAAGGTATTGATGATGAAATGAGTCCTGAAAAATTATTTGGATTTCAAAATACTTTATTAGGAATGTTTGGGTCTTTATTTTATGTCATTATTTTTGCGTTGCTTGCTGCTGTGATTTTTAAAAAAGTTCCAAAGCAAGATCCGTTATAAATTTCAGGAATATGAGTCTCTTTTCAGATAAGGAGATTCATATTTTTCGTTTTAAAAAGTTTTTTTAAAAAAAATTGAGAAAGTGGGTTACCTTTCTTCGGTACAGATATAAAGGGTATATCATCGAATAATTTAACAAACTTTAAAAATTTTAAAAATGAAAACTTTAAAAAATGTAATCGCCCTTTTCCTTGTTTTAGTAATGGTTTCTTCATGTATGGAAAATGAAGAACTAACTTCAACTCAACAACAAAATCAACAAAACCAACAAGACATCACCGCTCCGACTGGCAACGCTGTCGAATTTGAAGAAAGCGAAGATTTAAGTAAAACGGATGATTCTTCTGAAGAATCTGCTTTGATAGAAGAATCCAAAGACGGCCCGGGACTGGAGAATAGAAGTGGTGTTCAAATCACGTCCAACTTCGGAACAGGAGGATATGGCAATGCCATTTTGAAATGCGGAAACCGGATTAAAAGCTCAACCATAGGTAAATCTAACCGATACAGCAATGATTTTTATAATAAATTGGGATTTTCAACCAATTTAAACGGGGGTGATGCGCAATTTTATGTAGAATTGACTCAAGATCAGCTTCTGAGATTTGACCTTACCAAAACAAATAAAAATATGGCCATGAGTTTATTCAGAGGCAACTGGGTATGTGAATATAGAAACGGAATATACTATGTTGTTGAAAGATTTGACGAATTGGTAGCTTACAGTTCCTCTCACTCTACCTATGAAGAACATTTAGGACCATTGAGCCTTACCGCCGGAAAATATTTGTTGATCATCGATTCAGCGCCGGGTAACGGAAGTAACTTTGACCTTCATATCAACTGTCAGTCAAATTTTGTTTCATGTAACGGTTCCAATACAGGTTTGATCTTTGACAACTTCCAATCATACAATCTCGGTAATGTATCTCAACAATCTTATTTGTGGGAAAAATGGAATGCAAATAGTTTCTACGACGGAGAAGTAGGTATGTCAGGAGGTAATAAATACTTAAAAATCGAACGAAAAATCAATACAAGTGCACAAAACCAACCGGATGTATTATTGAATATCGGTGAAAGAGGATTTAATGAAAGAATCAAAGTTGGTTTCAAAATGTACATCTATGGTGGTAAAACTGCTCATTTCAACATACAGAAATTCATAGCAACTGAGTGGGGAGGTCAGGTTTACTTCTCAGGCAATGGACAAGGACAAGTTAAGTTGTCAAACAGAACGCTAAACTTCAGTTATACACAAAACGCATGGATGAATGTTGAACTGGATATCAACATGAGAAATAATCAAACCGTACTTTTGATAAACGGAGTAGTTAAAGCAGTGTGGACTGCGAAGGAAAGTTCAAAAACCTTGAATGGATCCATGCGGTTTGAAGCGATCAACTTTTACCCATACGCCAACAATTCACAGTTTTTTATCGACGATGTATGTGTAAGTAAGTTATAAAAAGTAATGAACATATTTTTTAAAAAAGTTGCCCGGAATCGGGCAACTTTTTTTTATGTAAAAACGAAAGAGATTGTCTGAATAATAGTTGGAAATTTTGAACTTGACATCCGTGGCTTTATAAAAATTACTTTTCCGTTAATGTACTCAAAAATTATAATTTTTTTTCAAAATCGGGTTACCTTTCAAAGCAGCCGTTATTAAGGTCAGAAAGGAGAAACCTGAAAATCCGGAAAGAGTAAGGCGGGGAAGCTGAAAAACGTTTAGAGTAAGCAAAGTTAGATTCAAAATTAAGACATGACAAATTTACAATCCATCCATTTCAAACTCAGTATCGTTGTATGTATGTTTTTTTTTACTTCCTGTGATAAAGATTCGAACATAGTTCAAATGGAAGATAATGATATACATGAAGAATATATTACAGAGCCCAAAGCTTTCGGTGCACTTCCGGAAGATCCGCAAACATATGCAATGTTTCCGCAAGCAGATATCGAATCTTTAGCATCATTAACTTCAGAAAATGAAGTTGAGACCCGAAGTTCTTACAGAAGAATCAACACACCACCTGTTGCTAACCAAGGCAATGAAGGTAGCTGCACAGCATTTGCCAGTGCTTATACGATTTCAAGTTATTATACCAGAGTTTTTGCCGGAAAACCTTATACAAATCAAGGCGCTAACAGAAGTCCTGAATATGTTTATAATTCAACAAAATCAGCAGGGGCTTGTGATAAAGCCGGGGCAAACATGCCAAACGTTTTAAATTTTATTAAAGCTAAAGGAGTTTGTTCCTGGTCTGACATGCCCTATTCTGATAATAATGGTTGTTCCATAAAACCCAATAGTTATCATTTAAATGAAGGTGGAATTGCAAAAATTCTTTCCTGGAGTACTGTCGCACGAAACGTTTCCTCTGTAAAAACACTTTTGGACAAAGGTTATCCTGTTATTCTGGTATTCGATGCCAACAGTAATTTTGACAAACAAGCTTTAAAAATGCCGGCAATTTATTCAAGCTATAAAAAAACATCTGACACCGGTTGGCATGCCGTTACCATTGTAGGGTATGATGACCAAAAACAATGTTTTATTGTCCAGAACTCTTGGGGTACTTACTGGCATGATAAAGGGATATTTTACATTAAATATACACTTTTCCCGACCATAGCCACTGAATTATACATTATGAATCCTATATTTCCAAAGGATATAAAAGTAAGAAATGTTACCACCAAAGATGTAAAAGTAAGGATGAATTCAGTTGAATATACTATTAAAAAAGGTGAGAGCAGAGTGCTGACATCATACATAAAAGGTAATGATTTTGATATCTGGCAATGCAAAGTTCTTTGTGACTGGTACGGGGACTACGACCCTACACAAGGAAAAAATTATAAAATCGTTGCGGAAGGTAGTAAAAATTATTTGTATCTGGTTAGTGAATAAGCGATTATGTATATGTGATAAAACAATCAACGGATAATAACTTATATTTTATTTAAAAGTTCAGATTCCGGAATAAAGTGCCGGTATCTGAACTTTTTACTTTAGGTCTGCTAAAAACACAGTATAAAAAGAAAAATCAATGAGTAATAAATGTGTTAGCTATGATACAATTTCATTGTCCGCACCTTGGATATGTATTGGAGCAAATTTTTCAGCCATATTTGGATAATAAAGTCAGCATTTTTAAAAATACAGTTTCCACAAAAATGAAACTTTATATATAGAATCAGAAAAATTTCAATGTATTCTTGAAATTTTTCTGATTCCCATCATAATATTTATTTTGCCTCAACGATCTTTTTCTGCTGTACTGCAAACGACTTTTCAAGTTGAATCATGTCCTTCATAATGAATAACACCTCCTCCAGATATCTATCCTTACGCAAGTCTTTGATGAATTCCTGATTCAACGCCTGATTTTTTTCATCAAGATTGATTTTTTCCAAATCAGAAGCCAGATTACTTATCTCAAGGCCGGCGATTTCGTCTTTCATGACGATATCATACTTTTTATTATCTTGTTCCCTCTGATTTCTCATGTTAACATAAGAAACTTTTTCAAGAGGCATCGATGTCTTTTCTTTATCTTCTTTAATCTTCAGAGCACTTTCTTTTATTAAAGAAAATTGTGGATGATTGTCAACCCTTGATTTGCTTTTGGCAATCAACATGTTTTTTTGAGTCAGTTCTACTACATTCTGACTGTATTTTACCGGTTTGATTTCAGTCCATGTCATGGCATTTTCATATTCTTTTTCTCCGACATCGATGTAAGCATACAAATCCGGTAAAGTGATATCGGGAATAACTCCCTGCAATTGAGTGGAACCTCCGTTGATTCTGTAAAATTTTTGAGTTGTCATTTTTACATTTCCCAAAGGTTTTAATTCGTTGTAACCACGTATAGATCTGTCAAGATCAAAAAAACGTTGTACGGTACCTTTTCCGAAAGTAGGTGTACCGACCACAATGGCTCTTCCGTAATCCTGCATGGCCGCAGCTATAATTTCGGAAGCGGAAGCACTGAACTGATTGACCATGATTACCAAAGGACCATCGTATTCTACTGATTTATTTTTGTCCTGGTGAACAAAAGGACTGTCTTCCCTTCCTTTAACCTGAACTATGGGTCCGTCTTCCACAAAATAACCGCTCATTTCCACCACATCATTCAGCGAGCCTCCGGAATTGTTTCTCAGGTCCAGGATAATCCCATTGACATCCTCCTCTTTAAGTTTACGGATTTCCATCAATACGTCATAAGCGCAGCTGTTGCCACCTTCCAATTCAAAAGAGGAATAAAATTTTGGCAGGTTGATATATCCGATATTTTTGAGTGTTCCCGGAATATTGATCATCACCGATTTAGCTTTGGAATCGTCAAGTTGTACTTTATCTCTTTCAATTTCTATCTCGACGATGCTATTGTCCTTTTTCTTGATGGTAAGCACGACAACCGTACCTTTTTTACCTCTGACAAGTTGTACGACATCGTCCAGACGCATCCCTGCAATATCAACAGATTCTTCTCCTTTTTGAGCTACTTTGAGGATGATGTCATTGTCCTCCAGTTTTTTGGTTTTCCAGGCGGGTCCTCCTACGACAACACTGGAAACTTTGGTGTATTCGCCATCACTTTGTAGTCTGGCGCCGATTCCTTCCAGTTGCCCACCCATATTGATGTCAAAGTCTTCTTTGTCTTTGGGGCTGAAATAGTCTGTATGTGGATCAAAATAGGTGGTTATGGAATTCAGGTAAAATTCCATTTTGTCCGAACGTCTCAATTCTTTTAATCTTTTAAAATAATTGGTAAAACGTTTTTTAACTTCCTTTACAGCTTCGGCTTTCAATTCTTCGTCAGATTTGATTTCCTCCTTATTTTCTTTTTTATCCTGTGCAGTTGTTTTGGATACCCAGGTCTGAAGGATGTCGTATTTTAATTCCTGATTCCAGAATTTGCGTAATTCTTTTTCATCTTTCGCATACACTCTTTTGTCCCTGTCAGTTTCGATAACCTCATTTTTATCAAAATCAAAAGGTTTTTCTATTTCTTCTTCGAAAATGATTTTTGCTCTGTCTATGGCAGATTCAGACAATAAAAATGCTTTGTCGAAAAAATCAAAATTTCTCGCATTGACCTGATCGTCTACCAGCATTTCAAATTTCTGAAGTTCAACAAACTCCTTTTTAATAAAAAAGATTTTGGAAGGGTCCAGTTTTTTGATAAAGTCATCAAAGACCGTTTTACTGAAGGCATCGTCGATGGGTTTTGGGTTCAGGTGGACTGCCTGTATCGTTGAAATAATGCTTTCCAATACCAAACCTTCTTTACTTGGATTGATAATTTTAGGTTGGGCTGCTTTGTACATAAAAAAGCCAAACAAAGCAACGATAATCAGGGAAGCACTGTAGCGCATGATTTTTGATTTTAAAAATGTCATTAATGGATATTTCTGAAGTGTTTGCTCCGGCATAAACTCCGGATTATAAACTCAAATAACAGACAAAGTTATGCGAAAAAACCTGTTTTTAACATAAATATAACCAAAAAAATCAAGCTGATCGACAAATCCAATATTTCAATCGACCACAAGAGAAAAATTAATACAATTTTGCTATCCCCAGTTTTTTATCAGGAGTGATAATGAGGTGAAAATTTTCTTTAAACAATTTTATAGCTATGGCTAAAAGAATGATGCCAAAAACTTTTCTTAATACAGCAGTTCCTGCATCACCCAATTTTTCTTTGACAAAGTCAGAAAAATGTAAAACCGCAAAAACTACTACAATATTGATAAAAATCGAAATCAGAATTTCGAGGTTTTCATATTTGGACTTAAGAGAAATCAGGGTGGTCATTGTCCCGGCTCCTGCTATCAATGGAAAGGCAATAGGGACAATAGTCCCGGTATTGGAACCGGCACTTTCCCTAAAAAACCGGACTCCAAGTATCATTTCCAAACCGAGAAAAAACAATATGATGGAACCTGCCACTGCAAAGGACTGTACATCCAGACCAAATAAAGAAAGTATGACTTCTCCGGCGTACAGGAATGCGATCATCAGTCCCATCGAAACCAAAGCAGCCTGCATTGAATCTACGACCACCCCTTTTTTCTTAAGGTCGATGATGATCGGGATATTTCCCAATATATCAATTACAGAAAATAATATTAAAGTTATGCTGAGGATATTTTGAAGATTCATGCCGAATATAATTTTGAATTATTCTAAATCAATAACTGTAAACAGAATTTTATATTACTTTAGTTTCAAAAACATACAATGATTGACAATATGTTAACACATATTCAGGATTCAGACAGCTATATTATTTTTTCAAAATGAAATTTATGCTCCGGAAGAACATCAATTTCTACAATTATTGTATGTTTGTTGTCTATTCAACACAAACTCTATGACATCTTTAACAACCCTTGATATTATTATCGTTATGGCCTGGTTGGTCTTCATGATGACCTTTGGCATAATAGTTTCTTACAGAAGTAAAAAGAAAACGGCGCAGGATTATTTTTTGGCGTCAAACTCCATTCCCTGGTGGGCTGTCGGTGGATCGCTGATCGCAGCCAACATCTCTGCGGAACAATTTATCGGAATGTCGGGTTCAGGTTATGCCCTGGGTTTTGCCATCGCAGCATACGAACTTATGGCCGCCATTACCTTGATATTGGTCGCAAAATTTTTATTGCCGGTATACATCAATAAACAGATTTATACCATGCCTCAATTTCTCGAACAGCGATACAACAAGTCTGTTCGTAGTGGTTTGGCTATATTTTGGGTATTACTTTTTGTTTTTGTAAATATTACTTCCGTTTTGTATTTGGGGGCTCTCGCTTTGGAATCCATAACCGGCATCTCGATGATGTATAGTATTTTGTTTTTGGGCATTTATGCGGCAACCTTTTCCATAACCGGAGGGTTAAAAGCGGTTGTATGGACAGATGTTGTTCAGGTGATTGCATTGGTACTTGGAGGATTGGTGGCTACGTACGGCGTTTTGGACGTTGTTGGCGGTGGTATTATTGAAGGACTGAAAGAATTGATCGCCCGTGCCCCTGAAAAATTTGACATGATCATTGAAAAGGGGACCATGATGATTCCTGATGGGAAAGGAGGATTAAAAGATGCGTACATGGATCTTCCGGGAATCAGCGTACTCATAGGTGGAATGTGGATTGCCAATTTATATTATTGGGGCAGTAATCAATATATTATACAACGGGCCCTGGCTTCCAAATCACTGGACGAGGCTCAGAAAGGAGCAGCTTTTGCAGCTTTTATTAAGGTTTTTTTACCATTGATCATCGTCATTCCGGGTATAGCGGCTTATGTATTGGGTGCCGAATTAACCAAATCCGATCAGGCTTATTCGTGGGTGTTGAACAATCATGTAGCTTCCGGATTAAAGGGGATAACCCTGGCGGCATTAATAGCTGCTATCGGATCATCTGTTGCCGCGATGGTAAACAGTACTTCGACCATTTTTACTTTGGATATCTATCAGCATTTTTTCCTGAAACCCAGCGAAACTGAAGAAATCAAACAGGATAAACTGGTGAAAGTGGGTAAAATATCTGCTTTGGTTGCCCTTGTCGTTGGAATGGTGGTAGCGCCTTCTTTGGGTACACTCGATCAGGCCTTTCAGTTTATTCAGGAATTTACAGGTTTTATCAGCCCTGGTGTTGTCGCCATCTTTTTGTTGGGAATGTTTTGGAAAAAAACCTCAGCCAATGCAGCTTTTACAGCAGTATTAATCTCTATTCCTCTTTCAGCTATTTTTAAGTTTTTGACACCAGAGCTGCCCTTCATAGACAGAATGGGTATTTGTTTTTTGATCATCATCGGCGTAATGGTTCTTATATCTTATTTAACCAACAAAGACAAAGACGACCCGAAAGCTATTTATTTTGATGCAGGTTTGTTTAAAACAAGTAATACTTTTAATGTAATGGCCATCATCATCACGGCTATGGTTGGATTTATTTATTACATGTTTTGGTAATATTCTAATAGACAGACATTATGTTTAATTTGGTGTATATCATTTTGTTTTCCTTTGTTTTGGATATCGAAAACAAACTGGATGTTTTTCAAAATCTGACAAATAAAGATATCGTTTCTTCTAAACTTTTGAGAGATACCTTATTAAGTGAGCCAAGATATTTTCATAAAGATTGTGAAAATATAGCAGAGGACACCGAAAAAGGTAAATGTGCGAATCAACAGATGTACACGGATTTTTATACCGAACTCAGATATCCTGCTCTGGCCCGGGAAAACGGAATTCAGGGTACCGTGGAAGTTTCTGTGACCATAACCAAAGAGGGATATATCAAAGATATGCGTCTGATCAAAGATATCGGTGGTGGCTGCGGTAAAGCTGTGATCAGTTATTTTGAAAAAATGAAAGAACAAATGATACCCTGGATTCCGGCTCTTCAGGGTGGAGTACCTGTAGAATCTGAAAAAATAATCCCTGTCAATTTCAGGTTGGAATAAGGGATTATTTGAGTATTATCTTATCAGTGTAAACGAATCAATATTTAAAAACTCTTCACCTTTGCAACGATATTTTACTTTGTAAAAGTACAATCCCGAAGTCATCGGTTGGCCTTTGAAAGTGCCGTCCCAGGTCGAAAATTCTGTTTGTGCTTCCCAGAGTTTTGCGCCGGAACGATCAAAAATCTGGAAAAACTCCATTCCTTCGAGTATAAACTGATTGCTGATGCCATAACTTTCATTTAAGCCATCATTATTGGGTGTGAAGGCTTTCGGTAGTAAAATATTGTTGCAATCAATATCATCTTCGTCGACAACGTATATTCTGACGGTGTCCGTTATGGTACAATGTCGGTAATTTATCACGGAAGTGTAGGTCGTACTTTCATCAGGTGTTGCTATCGGTGCAAAAGGATTGGTCAGATCTAAATTGTCTAGGGGAGACCATCCTATAGTTTGTGCACAGGAACTTCCCATAGCGATCGATACACTGCTACCGCTGAAAATCGTTGTGTCCCTTGTGATAATCTGATCAGGGAAAATGTATGAAGCAGCTATTTCAAGAGGAGACAAAGCTCTTTCAGTCCATGAGATGTTGTCGAGTTGGCCATTCATCGGCACACTTCCTAATACACTACATTTATTAGCGCCGAAAGTCAAAGGATTTGTTTTACTTACAGGAATATTTTCTCTGGAAACAAATCTTTCCTGCAACACATTGTCCAGATAGTAAAAATATTCGGTTTCCGATTTTACCAGCGTAAAACGATGCCAACAGATAGACGGATCGAGTTTGGTAAGATTGATCATAAAATTATTGGAACTACTTCCCATAAAAAATAATAATTCATCGTTTGCAGTCAGGTATTTTAAGGTCATGGTGGAATCATTGCCAATACAATTTGCAGAGGTAGCAAAAATATCCATATCAGACTGTACATCTACCAAAGTAAAATAGAAATCAAAGGTATAGGATTCTCGAATGAAGAGGTCTGAATACGTTTTTGGAAAAACCAGTGTATCATTTCCTTCAAAAAGCAAACTGTTTCCATTTAATCCGCAGACGCAAGCCGGATTTCCGGTTACCGTTACATCGGCCATCAATCCTTGTGCTTCTTTGTAGTCACAATTATCAAAAGTATATTGCACGGACGATTGTGAAAGGACAGAATAAAAAGATATAACAAGTAAAAAAAGAGTAAATTTTATCTTGAAGAACTTCATGAATCTTATTTAAAATTTTTGATTAAATCATCAAAACCCGGAGGCAGGATGTCATTGACCATGGCTTGAGAATATTCAGTAGCCAACTTATCCACTTTGTTTTTCCATTCTGTAAAACATGTGATCAACAAATCCTCCAATTCTTCTTTTTTGTCAGGATGCAATAATTCCTCGTCAATGCGAATTTGATCAAGGATCATGGCAGCATTTCCTTCCATAGATATTCCCTGAACATTGGCGAGAACGCGGGTTGTCGCCAATTTTTGTTGCATGGCAGCTTCCTGCTCCTTCATATTATCTAAAAGACCGTCAAACATATTTTTTGGGTTTTATTATTTTTGAATCTGAATCATTTTAACATCGTATATTTTATTTTCCAACATAACGCTGACAAAATACACACCATTCATCCAACCATGAACAGGTAAAGAAAAGGTATTTTTACCGTTTTCCGCCTGAAATTTCTGTTCCCAGATTTTTACTCCTTTTATGTCATGAATGACGATGTCAGCGGCTTGCTGTGCGATACTTTCAAAAGTGATGTTCACGTCCGCAGAAGTTGGATTTGGAAAAACAAACAGCGATTTGTTTGTTTCGGTTACATCTTCATTGGATGACAGAACTCTTTTCCCATTCGAAAACCAGGTAGCCCATCTGAATCCTTCCAACCAAACAACACCTGTATTGGGTTTTGATTCGATTTTATTGTCCTGAAGATCTATCCGTGCTATCCTGTATTCATTCACATCAAAATTATCAAACATCATCTGATTGTCTTTTGTTGAGTACGTAGGATAGGCCAAAACATTATTTTCAAAAATGGTCTCTACGGTTGCTGTTTCTAAATTGGCTCCCAACAAATAATTATCACTTCCGTCAATGTAGTCAAAAGCTATGATATAAGGACTGTTTTTTGAAAAAGTCGGATTACCTGTACTCACATCATTGGGCAAAGCGGAAAACAACTTGTCGATATCTCCCAGGGCGAAGGAGTTGCTGGCATTATTCCAAACCTTGATAAATCCTATATCCCAATATGAGATTGTTCCTCCGGAGGCACTACGAAGTTCGTTTTCTGCGTCATACATGATATACTCGCCGGTTAGGTCAAATTCCATCGCATCGGCATATAAAACATCTCCGGTCGTCACACCTGATGTAAAAGTAGGGTTGTACAGTTCATAAGTATTGGAAACAACAGATGATCCTGAAAAATCGAAAACATAAATCAGGTTACTCAAATCGTCCTCCAATGCGGCTACTTTCAGGCCATCTTTGGAGATGATCACACTTCTCCACACGGGATCACTACCAAGAACCGTTTCTGTTTTTTGATTGGTATTCCAGTTGATGTTGATATAATATATTTTTTTGTCAGCCCCGACATAGACGATTTCTGATCCATCGTCAGAGATACTTGGTTTACTTATGATGGATCTCGAGGTCAGAGGATTGGCAAAGGCCAGCGGTTGTCCGTTTGCATTGGTGATAAACAATCCGTTTTTATTCTGATTGGTAAAAAGTATCAGATCCTGTCCCGGATTTTGTGGTGCATCATTTTGGTAATCATCCTGACTGTCTCCCAGAATTCCAACGTCCGTGAATGCTTTTTTAGCAGCGGTGACTTCATTGGAACTTGCTCCAAAAAAATCTGTTGCTGCTTTGATCACGGCTACCCTGCAATCTTTAAATTTTGAAGATTTGGTCAGATACTGTGACAAAGCACGGTAAAAAACCCTTTCGGCAACTTCTTTTCCTACTGCTGTTGCAAATAAAAAGAAAGCATGGTTTGGAATACCGCTGTTGATGTGAACACCGCCATTGTCTTCACTTCCTGTATATCGTTCATTATAATGTTTTGGCTGCCATCCTTTGCTGAATTGGTTGGTCTGCGCGCCGTTATGCGGATTGGACAATGATCTCAACGCTCCGGAAGGGAACGCTGATGTTCTCACCACATCTTCCCCTATATTCCAATCATCCCTGTCGATCATAGCACCAAAAATATCGGCAAATGATTCATTTAAAGCGCCTGATTCTCCCTCATAAACAAGGTTTGCCGTGTTTTGAATCACACCATGTGACATTTCATGTCCTGCCACATCAAGTCCTCTGGCAAGCGGTAAAAAAGCATTGTCGCCATTGCCATAAAACATAGCGGCTCCATTCCAGAAAGCATTGCCCATAGAAGAACCGTCTTCATCAGCTACATTGATGAGTGAGACAATATTTCCTTTATTACCATCTATTGAATTTCTGTTGTGAACGATTCTGAAATATTCAAAAGCTTTACCACCATTATAATGTGAAGAAACGCCCGCAGGTGAATTGCTCCAGGTATTATTGGACGAAGTCACATGATCAAAAGTGAAGTTATCTTTGGCAGGTGAGGTATTAAAAGCATCAATCGTCCATATCACGCCTTGCGGATCATTCGGAAAGGAGGATTGTGCCGAAAACATATCTCTCGATGCATCAATCAGATAAAATTTATTACCTGCTTCATACGTATTGATGGATCGGTTGACATTTAATAAATCTCTGGCAACTGCCTGGGCTTTTCCGTCCAGCAAAACAGTATTGTTGTCTTCCGGAGCAGGATGCTGATGGGTACACATCCCTGATTTTTGGAGACCAAAACCATGAAATTTACACAAAGAAGGGTATTTGTCCAAAATTTGGCCGGTTGTGGCGTCGACAAAAACTTCCCAACGGTTGGTAATATCAGAATATGTGGTCAGATGATGGGCCAATACAAACTGATTGTTTTCATTTCGATACAGAACTAATTGTGATTTTGTCCTTTCTCCGGGAAGCAATATTTTATGATTTTCTTCCATTTTTTGCCAATATAAAAATTCACCAGTGACTTTTTCTTTGGCTTGGTTTTCGGAAAATGTTACAGGCATCTCTTCCCATGTTATGTCGGCAACATATTTGCCGTTCATAAAATCGAATCCTTCAGCATCGCCATGAACAATAATTTCCGCACCAAAAACGGGAAACCCTTTGTAGTATTGGGTCATTTTGACATGGTTTATACCCAATTCGTCCGTACTGTTTTGTATTGGCAAAAAAGTGATATTTTCATCCCTGAGTTTCATCAGGGGTTTTGCTTCTGCAACATAGGCCAAAGCCTGATCTTCTAAAGGTAGATTTTTAACTGAATTTTTTAATTTTCCTTCAATATAGGAAGGTAATCCATCTTCATTCAAACTGCCGGCTTTCAAAGGGGTTGGTCCTCCGAAATACGGTAAAGTTTCCGGTTTGAAAGTAAGCTGTTGGGTCGTCGGTGTATTGTTTTTTACATGATCCGGTTTAGGAGACAAAGTATAGACCGGTTTTGGTCCGGGATTTGGGTTAGCATTACCTTGGATTTCTTTAAACTGTCCTTCTGCCTGAGGTAAAAGAGCAACAAAAATGAAAGCCAACAAGCTAAAAAAGGATTTACCGTTTACCATAAAAAAACATTTTGAATGAATATAAAAAAAGCATTGTTAATTATTGTTGTTTACCGGAGGACATTACATCATGCCGGAATCGGGCTGGATGATTTGATTTGAAATGGTTTGTGGGTATATTTTGTTCCTTGTGTACAATCAACCTTTTATTTAACAGGTGAATCAGGATTTAAGTTCTCTTTTTTGACCATAAACATCAGGTTTTGATACCAGGTTTCATATTCTTTAATCTGGATTTTATCACCACCCCAAACTATTTTTTGTTGGTCTGTTTCCGTGGATACTTCAATAAAAAAATATCTGTTACCCGGATTATTGTACGGCTTATTCCGGATATTCAGGATTTTGGGCATGGCAAACATTTGTTCGGTGAAAGCGGCATCTGCTCTAAAAAGTTTTGTCAATGTATTATCGACCTCGTTGTAAACATCTCCTTTTTCCGTAAGGTAGTATACAGTAACGCCGCCGGTAAAACCACCACCATTGCCAAATCGGATATATTGTTCTTTCTTATCACCGGGAATGAACGGAGTGGTTTTGCATGAAAATGACATAAGCATAACTATCAGAGCTACAAAAAACGAAAACATCCTAAGGGTGCGCAGGTACATAAAACACAATTATTTTTTCCTTTCGGAAAGATGAAGTTAAGTAAAAAAAGTGTACTCATGAGACGTTTGGTTTGGAAACAATCCCATGTGTAAGGATAATTAAAATCAATACAACCATTCGTTATTTTCTCCTGCCATCGCAAATATCGGTTTTCTTGACATCCATTTTCCATTTGTAAAGTCGGGAAATGATTGTGGTGCATTTCCTTCAGCTATGGATTGTTCTGATAAACACGTGATGGCAGCCCAGCATGCATGGTCATACACATCCAGAGGCATATCTTCCTTTCTTTTTAATGCCTCAATAAAGGCGTGTAAAACAAAAAAATCCATACCACCATGACCGGCACCTGAGGCTTTTTCTCCGTATTTTTGCCAAAGAGGATGGTCGTACTGTTTCAGGTATGTGTCGGCATTTTCCCATTTATGGGCCGGACTTTTTCCTTCGATATGTATGGACTTGTTGATATCCATCCAGATACCTTTGGTGCCTTGCACACGGAAACCCAGGGAATAAGGTCTGGGCAGGCTTGTGTCATGGGTCAGGATGATACTTTCTCCGTTATGGGTTTGAATAGAAGTAACAACCACATCACCCAGGGAAAATTTTACATCTGTATTCGGATGGTTTTTGCCGCCATTCGGGTGATTGAGGATATGTTCATGAAGTCCACGTGACTTTGAAGCTATGGAAGTCAATCTGACAAAACGATTGCCGCGGTTGATATTCAGCATGTTGTGAATGGGTCCAATACCATGCGTAGGGTAGAGGTCACCGTTTCTGTATACCGAATGTTGGGTGCGCCACCGGGCTTCACTAAATCCTTTTTCACCAAATTCGACGCCACCACCGTAAAGTTGTTTGCCGTTATTGAATTTTACTTCTCTCAGATCATGTTGATACCCTCCTTCGAGATGGATGAGTTCTCCGAAGATATTTTGTCTGACCATTTGTAAAACGGCCATCACATCTCTGCGGTAACAAACATTTTCGAGAATCATAAAGGGTGTCCTTGTGGATTCATAAGCACGCACCAGCTGCCAGCATTCTTCAATACTTGTAGCGCCTGCAACTTCACAACCTACGGCTGTTTTGTTTTCCAGAGCATCCACCGACATGATGGTGTGCCATTCCCATGGTGTGGAAATGATTACTGCATCCGGTTTGGTTTGCACCAAAAGATTCCGGTAATCATAGGGACCTTTGGTAAAAAGTTTTGGTTCGTGGCCTTGTTTTTCTTTGACCAGTTGTTTGGCTTTTTCGGCTTCCGCAACATCGATATCACCGATGGCAGTTACGATCACATCATCTCTCAACAGTGCCAGGGAAAGGGTATCCATACCTCTGGCTCCCACACCGATAAAAGCAAGTGAAATTTTGTTTAGTTTATGTTTTTGACCGATCAATGTATCAGGCAGAATACTTGTAGCAGCAGTGACTACCGCTACATCTTTTAAAAAAGTTCTTCGTAACATAAAAAACGGTTTAGCCTGGTAACACGGCGATACAACTCACTTCTACGTTGACATATTTGGGTAAATTGGCCACCTCCACCAATTCTCGGGCGGGCGCTGTGGATTCGTCAAAATAGGATGCATATACTGCATTGATTCGGGAGTACATGCCCATATCTTTGACAAAAACAGAACATTTGACTACATGATCAAACGTCAGTCCTGCTTCAGCCAAAATAAAAGAAAGGTTTTTCATAACCTGATGGGTTTCCGTCTCGATATCTGAAAGTTGCAACTCACCTGTATTCTGATCTATGGCTATCTGACCGCTAACATAAAGTGTATTTCCTGCCAAAACGGATTGATTATACGGACCTACCGGACTGGGTGCTTTACTGCTGTTGATGATTTTTTTAGACACAAATAATATGTTTAATTATGTTGATTAATTATCTTCTTCTTCGGTTTCGCCTTCGTCTTCTGAATCCATGCCCATTTTTTCTTTGTATTTATCAACTTTTTGTTGGGCTTTTTCGACTTCTTTTTCGCATTTGGCTACATCTTTTTCAGCGTATTTGACATTTTTTTCGGCGTCTTTCAGTTTCATTTTTGCTGCTTTTTCGCCATTTTTTCCCATTTGTTTTTCGTAGGTGGCTTCAGCTTTGGCATAAGTAGCATTGGCTTTTTCATAAGATTTCTGAGCTTTTTCAAGCGTTTTCTGACTTACGGAAAGATCTTTTTCAGCCATTTTAAGAAACTGATAATCTTTTTCGTTTCGTTGTGCCAAAGCTGATTGAGGATTGGCCAAAACGATCATTAAAAAAACAGAAAGGGAAGAAATGATTTTGAAATACATGTTTACTAAAGTTGAAAGGTGATGAATAAAAAAGATATAACTACTTATATAACGACGATGTTACATGCAAAAGTACTAATTGTTGGTGGTAAAACCGGAAATTCGGCCAAAATATTTCGTGTTTTTTTCAACAAAACTTTGTTTTATAAGCACTTAAAACCGGTCTTGTTTACTCAAAACATACTTCATTATTTTTTTTGGTTCAGGTCAAAAATATTCAAAAAAGTATTTATGTCGACATTTCTTACATGATCATTGAGCGGATTGGGGTCGGGATAGCAAAGGGCATCAAACAATGCCTGTTTTTTTGTTTGATCGACTTCCGGAAAATTCGGGATACGGTAGACCTTTTGAGATTTTGGGTCAAAAACATGCAGGGAACCGTAATATTGGGTAAAACCGTATCCCGGAATTTCAACATTGGGTTTTGTTTTTACCAATGATTTTGTGGAAGGTTCATATTCAAAAACAAAAGGATTGCCCTCCATATTTCTGTCTATCTGATATAATACGGCATGATGGTCATAAAATTCATTATTTTGGATGGCATCAATCAAAACAGGCAGGATGTCAGATATCACATCAATGTTCTGATGAACCATAAGCAGACATAATGCGTCATAACCATCCTTTCCGATCTGAGCGTAAGAAGGAAATTTTCCCCGGTTGTAGGTGATTAATTGTTTTAGTCTGAAAGCATTGGTGTTGTCGACCATGGCGCGGTAAGGAGATTTAAAAAGATCTTCGGAAGAGCGAACGTACTGATCTTTGGATTCCATGTCCAATAATTCTTTGATCATGAGGGTGTCGAGTCCGCTTTCATAGGTTTTTCTCCAAACCAGATAATCTTCTTCAGAAAGGAAATGGTTTTGCTGACCATTTTGACTCAGGTAAGATTGAAGTTCATAATACGACTCACCTTTCAGACATCCGTGTTTCAGCAGAACGGGTATCAGTTTTTCTCTTTTTTCCCGGAAAGCCCAGGAAAGGGTATTGTAGGTATGTGACAAATCGCCGAATCCTGACGAAAAAACTTCATAAAACAGGGAATCAGCTTTATCGATATTTCCTTTTTTGCTTTGTCTGTGTGCCTCGTAATACAATCCGAAGTTTTTACAACCCTGATTTTGTGCCACGGTTTGGAGGGAAAACGTAAAACCTATAAAGAGTAAAAATAACATTTTCATTTTTGCGGGATTTGTAAGCAGCAAAAATATTAAAATATTCCGGTATTGCACGGTGATTTTTTACAAAAAGGGTAGTCTTAATCAAACAAGAAAAGCCCCTCATCAAATGAAAAGGAGCTTATTATTTTGTATCCGAAATAAGGAAATTATTCTACCTCTTCTTCTACTTTGGCCTGAATGACCATTTTGCTGTTATAATACATGTTGCCTTCATGCCAGTAAGCTCTGTGCATCATGTGGGTTTCACCGGTAGTTCTGCATACGGTCAACTGAGGCATCTCTGCC
Source organism: Saprospiraceae bacterium (assembly GCA_022842725.1). GTDB lineage: Bacteria > Bacteroidota > Bacteroidia > Chitinophagales > Saprospiraceae > OLB9. Next base: position 32,017 of record JALHOZ010000004.1, on the reverse strand, counting down.
TTGTGGTGTGTTCTTCTTTTATTTTTTTTGGATTTGGAAACCCTGCTCTTAGGATGTGCCATAATAAAATATTTTAGTACTTACAATTTAATGTCTTTGAATATATTGATGGTATCCCCATCGTCTTCTTTTTGTTCTCTGGTTTCTGTCAGATATTTTAACACTTCATCATTACAAGGGCGGATATTTTCACTTTCGCAATCATAAATTTTGATGAGTGGGACAGATACCAAAATGTTTTCATAAAGTAATCCGGCAAGATTCAATGATGTGTCCTCTTCTTTGATAAACATCACTTCGTCATCACTTTCATCGGGATTGCCCGGTTTGACGTGCAAAGTGCTTTCAGCAACAACAGGCAAATGAATATCAGCCAGACAACGATCACAATTCGTTTCCACAAATCCTTTGATTTTGGTATGAAGTATGATATGGTTACTCCTTTTATCTACGTCAACATTTGCAATAAACTTTCCTTTTTTGACCAAATTCTGATCGAACTCAGCAAAAAAATCATCATCTATCTCAAACGTATATTCGTGTAACTCATTCTTCAACCCCGATATTGGTAATGAAAAATGTTGTAACTTGTCCATGATAAAAGAACTTTTTGAAATCGGGCTGCAAATGTAGTAATTAATCATTTATTTTTCGGCATTTCAATCATGAAAAAGATAAAAAAATCTTCAAAATGATAGGAAGATCCTTTTACAGCCAGATTTCAAGCATACCACCTTCATTTTTTTCATAGACAAAACGAACCGAAAATTCATTTTTCGCTACAGCGGTGACCTCACTTTTGAGTACGCCTTCTCCTTTTCCACAGATAACGTAGACGATTGATCTCTTTCTTTGATAACTGTCCTTAAAAAAGGCGCGACACATCCTGAGCTGGTATTGTAATATAAGAATGGCACCACTGTTTATCATCGAAGGTTCGAGTTTTTCGATATGCAGGTCGATTGTGTTGGATTGTGTGATATCCATCAGAACCGGTTTTGACTCTTTTTTGTCAAATACCCAATCCGGAAACTCAAATTTTTCTTCATCCAACACTTTGATATTGCCGGCGTTGGTTAATATGACGCCTTCATCTGTTTTAACCCGGACTTTGCCATCTTTCAAAACTTCCTGAACGACCCCTTTACGTTGGGATTTGATCAGAAACACTTTTTCCCCTATCCAGAATGACATAATAGCTTTGTTTAGAAACTGATTTTTAATTGGGTTTTCAACTCAGTTCTGTTGCGGCCGTCTATAAATTCATTGCCGGAACCGATGACACCATCTGTGGTAAAAAAGGTGTTGCCGTAACGAAATTCCCAGGTCAGCCAATTGTTGATGCGGTATCTGAAATTGGCATATACCCTGGACCCTCTGTGTTGGAAAAAAGGTATAAAAAACTCAAATAAGATGTCATTTTCATAGGTATAAATTCTGGCATCAAAACTTTCAATGTCAAAAACACAGTATCGGGCCGAAAAAGAGAAGGGTTTGGCGATAGGTTTGTAAATGAGGTCCTGGTACATGAGTACACCTGAAGACCGGCTACCTTTTTCATAAAAAGAAAATTCAATCCTGTTCCGGATTTCCCATTCGGAAGAGATTTTGTAATTCATATGAAACCGCAGTCGTTGTAAAACAAAATCCTCTGGTGCATAGATGTAATCTCCTGATGTAGAAGAAGGATTGAGTTGTTTATTGACAAAACGATATTGTGTATACACATCGAGTTTTCGTTTGAGTGTATAAGCGATTTTGACAAAAAAGTCTCTGCCTTGTGTCGGTCCGTTGCGGCGATAGCCCACCCAGGGATTTTTCCAGAAGTCAACATAGGTGCTGACGACAATTTTTGGAAAAGGGCGGATATCAAATCCGGTATACAAACCATTTTCATTGATGGGCAAGGTGCCATCTCCGAATGCATTGGCGTTCAACACCTGATATTCAGGCGAAAAATGCCTGTATAACATGGAAAAATCAACCCTTCTGTCCAGACTGGCTAATAAACCATTGGTAATGGCAGGTGCTCCGTTGTCACTGACTGCCCATTCTCCGAAAAAGGTGACATTTCGTCTTTGATATTGATAATCAAAACTGGTATTGTGCAATTGTTTTCCTGTAAAGGTATATTTTCGGTACAAAGCTTCGTCTCTGATGAAAGGAATGTTGAATCCTGTATATAAATAATTCAGACCCAGTCTCAGGTTTTTATTTTCATATTTTACACTGCCACCGGCATTCATTTGTTTTGCAATATTTTTGCCTAACATTTCTGTAGCGGTGCGGTGTAAACCACTTTCTATGATGGACGAAAAATTTTCAAAATCAGAATTTTCAGTTGTATCACTTTGAATTCGTGCATTAAGTGGTTTGTAAGACGCCAATAATCCGACACGAATCTGTGGGTGTGGTTGAAACTCCGCTGCCACGCCCCGGAAATAATTAACTTCATTTACCGAACTGTAAGGACGCGAAAAACGGTTGCCTTTTTTGACATTCATCACAAAAGATGATTTTCGGCCGCCAAAATCATTGTGGATGATGAGACCCTGACCCATACTCGCCGTAAAATCACCGATAGTAACTGAATTGATCTTGGGTGTGAGTTTGGTTCCGTGCAGGAAAAACGAATAAAAGTCAAAACCTGCCCGATTGATATCTCTGAAAAAGGGTTCTCCGGGATCTTTTTCAGCCGTCAGACCCATCCTGAAATAATTGCCTGCCTGATATCGGTAACGAAGGTAAAAACTGTTGGGATCGCCAATATAAGGTGGGACACCATCACTGTTGGGAAGGTAACCTTTGCGGGTTTGCATGACCCTTTTTGCTTTGAGGAAAAGATCGGAATCTCCCTCTTTGTAAAATTCTTTCCAGTTGAAGGCGTACAAATCCTTAAATCCTCTTTTGACGGTAAGAAACGGAACAATGTTTTTGATAAACGGAAGTGTCCAGGACGGAATGGTCTGTAATTCATAAATACTCAGGAAATTGCCGAAGGTATTTCGGTGTTGCAGCAGCTGACGAATCTGGTTTTCATTGATGATGATGAGATCGCGAAGTTCTTCTTCCGTGGCCTCATTAATGTCGATAGGATTCTGATAGTAGAAAGACAGATTTTCGAATATGGTGTTAAAATCAAAATTTTCGTCTTCACTGTTTTCCAAAAAATCCTCAATAATGGTGGCAACTAATGGATTGTCCTGCACATTTTGTGAAAATGAAGGGTATACAAACATTAACTGAACCCCAAACCATAAGGAAAGGAAGCGCAAAGTTTGCTGTCTGTAATGTGATCGGATCATAAAATTTTTATTGCCGACAGCAAAAATAACAATTATTGTTTGAGTAGGTAGGAGTTGGGCAAAAAGGAATTGTAAATTATATATTTGTTTACATTTGTTGCCGCAGTCTTCAAAAATCAGTGTATTTTTTGTGAATATTTTTTATGATGGTCATTAAGGAAATTATTTTTCCCGGCATGTTGCTAAATTAGCAGTTTTGGATAAATTTTGTAGCAGGTGTCCTCCGTAATTTTGTCAAAAATATTGAGATTATGTTGTTTAAAATGTATTTTTTTACCCTTAGTTTTTGGTTTTTTTCGTGTTTTACGCTTTATGCTCAGCACGATGAGCCATGTGGACAGGCGCACGTCACCCGACAATGGTTTGTCAAACATCCTGAAAAGATGAACAACTATGACGTAACATTGGAAAAGATTTACAAAAATCTGAAAAATAAACATATTGAAAACCGGAATGATACACTTTATACCATACCGGTAGTATTTCATATATTGCATCTCAACGGACCTGAAAATGTGCGTGACGAACAGATTTTTGATCAGATCAGGATTCTGAACCGTGATTATCAAAAAATGAATGCAGATACTTCCATGGTGGTTCCGGCCTTTAAAAACAACATTGCCAAAGTAAATTTTGCCTTTAAACTGGCAACCATTGATCCGGATGGTTATTGTACCAATGGGATCGTCCGCCATTACACTCCCAAAACGGTATGGAATGCCAACAACCTGGCAGATTTTACCTACACGTGGCCTCCGGAAAAATACCTGAATGTTTATGTCGTTCGCTCTATCAACATAGCTCCGGCTTATACTTTTCTTCCGGGTATCGGCATCCCGGAATCTGCCGATGCGATCGTCATTCAACACAATATCATGGGAAGTATCGGCACCGCAAGTGTAGCCAATTCCAGAGCACTGACGCATGAAGTAGGCCATTGGTTTGGTTTGCCGCATACGTGGGGAGTTACAAATGCACCCGGCGTGGCATGTGGTGATGATTTTGTCGACGATACACCGTTAACCAAAGGTTTTACAACCTGTGCGATCAATAATTCAAAAATTTGTGACCCGCTTATCGAAGAAAGTGTTCAGAATTATATGGATTATGCACCTTGCAAACTCATGTTTACCAACGGCCAGTCGGATTATATGCATGAAACCATAAATCTCGGATTAAACAAAAGGAATCAGTTGATCAGTGAAGAAAACCTCATTGCGACCGGAGTAACAGGAAGTAATCTTTGTGCCGTCAAAGCTGATTTTGACATGAGTAGTTTAACCATTTGTAAAGGTCAGTCGGTTGTTTTTACCAACCAAAGTCAAACCGGAGATACTTCAGGGAGTTTGTTATGGAATTTTGAAGGTGGTTTCCCGGAGACTTCCACAGACAGCACGGTTGAAGCTACTTTTGCAGAAGTTGGTGAGTTTTTGATAACCCTGGTGGTAACCAGCGCTAATGGCAGCGATACATTGAGCCGGTTTGTGAAAGTACTTGACGGTGAAAACGGTAAAAGACCGGAACACAGGTATTCATTTTCTGAAGAGTTTTTACCCGATGATCTTGAAGTTTACAATCAACCTGCTGACGGTTCTAAATGGGAAATTCAACCTTTTATTGGTGCCAATCAAACAGAAGGTTGTATTTATCTGAATAACTTTTCCAATCCGGCTTTAGGTGCCAAACGGGATTATTTTGAAACCGGATTTTTTGATCTGAGCCTGTCAGACAAACCTGAGATGTCATTTTATTATGCTTATTCTAAAAGATATGAAAACCAGGCTGATTCTTTCAGGTTAGAATATACTTTTGATTGCGGAGAATCCTGGAAAAACTTTCCCGGAGTTCCTTCTGCCAATGTTATGGCCAATAATACAGGAAAAGTAAAAAGTACCTTGTTTGAACCTGTCGGACCGGAAGATTGGAGAAAAGTCAATCTGACAGGAAACTTTTCGAATATTTTTAAAAACAAACCCAGTGTACGTTTCCGCTTTTATTTCGGGTCGGATTCCAATAATGCAGGCTCCAATAATATGTATCTCGATGAAATCAATATTACCGATGAAGTTTCGACGGCAACCGAAGAACTTTCACCTGATATTTTTGAAGTTTTTCCCAATCCTTCCAACGGGGTCGTAAACCTGTCAGTTCCATTTCAAAAAAGTTTGATCGCCGGGGTGACTCTTTCTGATATCACCGGAAATAATATTCACGTTTTACAGGAAGGTTCGGAAAGCAACGGAACAACCCATTTTACCCTGAACGACAAACTTGTTTTGCCGGCTGGAATTTATTTTCTGAAAATATTTATCAAAGGGTATTCTGTGTCGGTTATAAAAGTTGTTTTGTTGTAATTGTGGAACCCAACCTTATGCTATCAAAAAAAAACCTGACATTTGTTCGGGTTTTTTTCTGTTATATCCTGTTTGTTTTTTGGAATCATATTGTAAACTTCATCATGCGTTCGATTTATATACATCTCTTTTTATTGGTTTTTGGAACAAGTTTGTCTTCTCAAAATACCATCAATTTTCAGGGAAATATTTTTGACCAAAACGGCAATGCCATTGATCTGGCTTTGGTCACTTTGGTATCAACTTCAGATTCAACCATCAGGTATTCGGTGTTTTCTGATCAGGATGGCAGTTTTTTGGTCAACAGGATAGATGAAGGTATGTACAATCTTGATATTGGTTTTCCTGGATGTGATGTTTTGTTTCAAAAAATACAAATCAACAAAAATGGTGTAGCTGAAGATCAGGGAAATTTTGTTCTGACATGCACTTCCGCAACCCTGGATGAGGTTGTGGTCAAAGGAAAAACCGCATTTATCGAACGAAAAACGGATCGTATTGTCGTTAATCCTGATGTTTTGATATCCAATGCAGGAAGTAATATCCTCGAAACTTTGGAAAAAGCTCCCGGCATCTGGCTGGATCCATCCGGTGATATTTCCCTTAAGGGACGAAGTGGCGTGGCTGTGTTTGTCGATGATAAACCATTATATCTTTCGGGTATTGATTTGCAGAATTATTTGTCTTCTATTCCGGCATCATCTGTTAAACATATTGAAATCATGGCCAACCCTCCTGCAAAATACGATGCAGCAGGTAATGCCGGAGTTATCAATATTGTTACCAAAAGAAATCTTGTCGCCGGTTTTTTCGGAAATCTGTCCCTGAGTCTTCAACAAGGGAGATATACCCGAAGTAACAACAATCTCAATGTGTTTTATAATAAAAATAAGTGGAGTACGTATCTGAATATTTCAGGTGGCGTGCGCAACAGTTTCCAGGATTTGAATATCAACAGGTATTATAAAAATAATCTTTCGACCAATGCGTCTTCTTTTTCTCAAAACTCATTTATCGTCAAAAAGGGTCATTCTGTCAATATTAAATGGGGAATGGATTATTATATGTCGACCAAAATGACTTTGGGGTTTTTTGTCAGAGGTCTGACCAATCCCAATGATAACCATACCGTTAATAATGCTTTGATCAGAGATCAGTCTGATGAAATCCGCAATCGCGTTTTTGCAGACAACACCACGCAAAACAGTTTCAGAAATGTAGCTTCTAATTTGTATACAAAATACCTTACTGATGATGAAGGCGGGCATATCCTGGCGGATGTTGATTATGTGCTTTACCGTTCGCAGAGCAATCAGATTTTTAATAATGATATATTTTCGAACAATAATAATCCTGCGTATCGTGATATTATACGTGGTGACTTACCTTCAGATATTACCATTGTAACCGGAAGAATCCAATATGAAAAATTTTTGAAGGATAAATCAAAAATGGAAATCGGTGTAAAAACAGCAAATACCCAAACCGACAATACAGCTGTTTATACCAAGACCATTGGCAATATTACCACACCTGACTATGATCTCAGCAATCAGTTTGTTTATAATGAATGGATACATGCAGCTTTTGTAAATTACAACAGAAATATTGGTAAATGGGAAGCCCAAATCGGATTAAGGGCAGAAACCACCAGTTTTAAAGGTTATCAACCGGGCAATATCAGAAATCCTGATACCAGTTTTACAAGGGTGTATCACAATCTTTTTCCAACTTTATTTATTTCGGGAGCATTGGATACGGCAAATGTTCATATGTTACAGTTTTCTTTCGGAAGACGTATCGACAGACCATTTTTTCAAGACCTGAATCCCTTCGTCAGTCCGTTGGATAAATATACTTTTTACGGAGGAAATCCCGGGTTAAAGCCAACGTATTCAAATAATTTTTCGTTGACCCATTCATTTAAAAATAAAATTAACACGACTTTTTCCTATGGATTTGTAAGTGACGGCATCAACGAAACCCTCGAAATCGTTGACAGTATCTATTACAGCAGACCGGGAAATATATCCAACAATCATTCCTTTTCATTGGCTGTGGATGGTGCCTTTAACGTGGCGCCCTGGTACCGGATCAATGCTTACGGTGAAGTCGGTTACCTGTCTTACAGAAGTCGGTTGTATACAGAAAACCTGGACACTTCGGGATTATATTACGCCATGAATGTTACCAATACTTTTTCACTTAATAAAGGGTGGTCATTTGAATTGCGTGGTGAATACAGGAGTGACGTAGTGTACAGTCAGTTACTGATCAAAAGTTTTGGTATTGTCAATTTTGGTGTGAATAAAAAAATATTAAAAGATGTGGGTAATATCCGCATATTGGTAAGTGATCTGTTTTACACCCGAAGAGCGGACGGTGTCATCAACAATCTCAGAAATACACAGGCAGATTGGAACAGCAGATTGGATACGCGGTCTGTAACGGTGGCATTTTCTTACAGATTCGGAAAGGCCGTTTCACAAAAATCAAAACCATCCGGCAGTGGTTCGGACAGTGAGCAACAAAGAGTAAAATCATAACCGGTTTAGATGGTCGGGCGAATGGTTTTAAAAAAAAATTGAAATGTCGTAACCGATACTATTCGTATTATTTATATCGATTTATGAAGGGGTTTGGTCGATTTGCTCCTGTTTCCATGTTTTGAATGTATACATTTGACGGAAATAATGATATCATGTACCTTACGTCTGATGCTTCCGGCATTGAAAATCCGACTACCTCACGTTGCGACAATCTCGTTATGTACTCAGCTATCAAAAAATTGGAAACAAAACTTCCCTTTCATAATTTTGGTGTAAAATATGTGATGGAGGGTGAGGAAATATACCGACTTAAAGATGAAGAATATGTTCTCCAGCCCGGAGAATATCTGCTCACCAACCAACATTGTGAAGGCGGTGTCCTCATCGACAGTAAAAGTGATGTCAAAGGAATTTGTATAGACGTTCGGAATGAGGTGCTGACTGAAGTGCTTTCCGGTCAGGTATTCCCTGATGAAGTTTGTAATATTTTTGCTGAAACTTCCTTCTTTACATCTGCTGATTTTATGGAAAAAAAGTTTGGTGCCGGTCAGGCTTTTGTTGGAAAGTTCATGTTGCAACTGGAAAATACCATCAAACCGGATCCTTACAAAAAATATCAGTTTTCAGATGAATTTTATTATCACTTGTGTGAAAATATTATCAAAGATTATGTGCCTGTTTTAAAACAACTACAATCCATAAACTCAAAAAAAATCAGTACCAAAAAAGAAATTTTAAAAAAAGTAGAGCTTGGCAAAAAATATCTGGATTCATGCATTGTAAAAGATATCAATATAGCTGATGTGGCTATGGAATCCTGTATGTCTGAATACCATTTTTTTCGACTTTTCAGACAGATTTACGGACAGAGTCCTTATCAGTATTTAAAAGTTATTCGTTTGCAGAAGGCCAGAAACTTACTGCAGACTAGCCGTATGTCACTCGAACAAGTAGCTTTTGAAGTCGGATACGGGGACGTGTATTCCCTGAGTAAGGCCTACAAACAGTATTTTGGGTTACCGCCGGGAAAAGAAAAAAGGTGAGCACCTGCCATCAAATTCAGATAAAGTTTTTTATTCCTTTCTTTGACAAACGTTATTATCAAAGAAAGGAATCTGTCAGAACATCAACCCAACAAATCAACAACCTTCTATAGTTTATTGTCATTGACCAGATCCAATAATTCGTCTTTGTAGTTTTTACCTACAGGCAATTGTTTTAATTTGCCACCTTCCATGAGTTCGACCATATTGCCGACGATAGCACTCATCTTGCGGATATTGACAATGTAAGATCGGTGGATCCTTCTGAACTTATTTTCAGGAAGCCTTTCTTCAAGACTTTTCATGGTCTGCAGGGTGATGATTCTTCCGGTTTCATGGCGAATGATCACATAATCTTTTAACCCTTCGATGTAAAGGATGTCATCAAAATGAACTTTGATAAACTTTTTATCAGCCTTGACAAAAATATAGTCTTCCTGTTCTTCGGGAGCGACATCTTCGTGGTCCGACTTTTTTGCCTGAATCTTTTCACTCACTTTGTTGACGGCTTTGAGAAATCTTTCGAGGGATATCGGTTTCAGCAAATAATCGACAGCATTCAGTTCGAATCCTTCAACCGCATAATCCGGATAGGCGGTTGTAAAAATAACTGCCGGAGGATTTGCTAAAGTTTTGAGAAAGTCAATGCCGGATAATTGAGGCATCTGAATATCGAGAAACATCAGGTCGATGGCATTATTTTTTAAGGCTTCATTGGCTTGAAAAGCATTTTCGCATTTTGCGACCAGGGTGATATTCGGTATTTGTTGAATATACGTTTCCAATACTTCCAGTGCCAGAGGTTCGTCGTCGACAAGGATGGCTTTGATCATGATGATTTGTTTTTGTTAAGGTAATGAATCAATAAATTGTAAAGACAACTGAACTTTATAATCAAAAGGACTTTCTTCGATTTTGAGTTCGTGATGTTTGGGATATAATATTTGTAAACGTCTTTTGACATTGTTGAGGCCTATACCTCCGGATTTTTTATCGCGGATTTTTGGCATGGAAGGCGCTTTGGAATTTTTTAAATCCATGATGACTCTGTCGTCCAGGATTTTCATATGAAGATTGACAAATCCGGTATTCAACTGATTGTTGATGCCGTGTTTGAACGAATTTTCGATAAAGGGCATGAGTAGAAGAGGTGCTACTTTCTGATCCGTCGCTTCTCCTTCGATCTCCAACGATATGTCCATTTTTGCGCCATGCCGCAATTTTTCGAGTTCGAGGTAGTTTTTCATATAGTTGATTTCTTTTTCCAGGTTGACCTCTTTTTCGTTACATTCATACAGCATGTATCGCATCATTTCTGACAGTTTGAGGACGATTTCAGGTGCAAGATCAGATTTTTTGAGCGTCAGCGCATACAAACTGTTGAGAGTGTTAAACAAAAAATGTGGGTTGATCTGTGACTTGAGCAACTTCAACTCGCTCTGAAGATTTTGGCTTTCCAATTCTTTTTTGTCACCTTTTTGAATCAGCCATTCCTGCATCACCTGATAAATCGTGGCGGAAGCCCCTACGAGAAACAAAGAAAAAAAGTTGTAAATCTGACCATCGATGATACTTGCCTGATAATCCGGGTCTGCCTGAGACATGGTAAACAAAATAATAGACTTGATCGGGGTCAAAACAGCTGATGTCAATAACAACATCAGAAAATGTGCCCATATTCTTCCATTGGCAACGTATCTTTTGAAAAGAAAACCAATATTAAAATAAGCCATAAAGGCATAAAAAACCACATTGACCAGGGGTAGGCCCAACTGCATGGTCAATCCGAAATGTCTGTGACTGATGGTTTGCATTAAATACAAAAGTACCCATAACAATATATGGTAAAGCGTATCCCGTTTGGTGGATTTTTTAAAGGTATTTTGTACGTCTGACAACATCAATCCGACTTTCAAATGAAAAACAAAAGTACAAATTCCTGTCAAAACAGCATCATCTTATAGACAAAAGGCTTACAATAACGGATAATCGAACGCTTTTGCAAAGGAAACGGGATAATTTGGCGATTTGTTAATTTAAAATATGCTTTGGTTTTTCTTTTTATCTTTGGGTCTCAAACCATCAACCTTTGTCCGGAGTCAGAAAAATTTTATGGTCCGTTTTGTTTTGCTTCATTTGCAACATGGCAGGTGCTGCTCATATAACAAACTTACACATTCCGGTCAGTCAACAACGAGATGGTTATATCGTACCTTTTACCCTGCAGGGAGGTCTCATCATCATTCAGGCGATGATTAATGATTCGATGGGTAATTTTGTCATCGATACCGGCGCCGAAGGTCTGGTACTCAATAAAAAATATTACCAGGGAGTCACCGATGAATCCCGTTCCTATTACGGCGTCAATGGTCGCGGCAGAGGACTTACCGTAAGCAAAAACAATAATATCTCTGCGGAAGGACTTACCTTTTCAGGAATTTCCGCTGATGTCGTCGATCTTACGGCTATCGAAAATAATAAAAACATCAGAATAGCAGGCCTGATTGGTTTTTCTTTGCTTAAAGACTTTGAGGTGATGTTTCACTACCGGGAGCGTCTCATTGCTCTGTCGAGGGTCGATGTCAATGGTCGGATCATCGATCCCATGCCTTTTGTATTGGACAAGGTCGACAGCCTTACTTTTGTGATGGGCAATTTTATTCCGGTGATTGAAGTCAAGGTAAATGGGTTTACCAAAAAGTTTGGCATTGATTCAGGGGCAGAAATCAACCTGCTCGACTTAAAACGATCCAAAAACATCATGACAGAGTTTCTTCCGATGAGGACGATACGGCTGGCAGGTGCCAATAATGAAGAAAGTGAAGTCATCGCTGGCAGATTGCAGCGGGTGAAGATCTTAGATAAATACAATTGCGGCGCCATGGGTACCGTTTTGATGAATATGGACAATCTCAACAAAATATACCGCACCAATCTGGACGGGATTTTGGGATTTGAATTTTTATCACCCTGGCTGTTTAGCATCAATTATAAAAAACAAATGTTATATTTGCATCCACTTAAAGTTGTCGTACCCTAATGAAAACACGGACTCTTTTTTTATTTATTTTGTTTTCCTGTTCTTTATTATCCGCTCAGGAAAGTCCTTACTCAAGATGTGAAATTCAGGGTGAGGATGTTTTTATCAGATTTCATGAATCGTGTCTCAACTCGACCAATGAAGATTGTGCTGCGCTGGAAGATTTTAAAAAGTATGATTTAACGGGATTAATCCGATCCGGCGCATACACCACATGGACGCAAGATGGATGGACGCTGGCAAAAACCGGTGCCTTAACCTACCAATTGCACAAAAAACTGAGTTTGTTTGACAAACTGTTTTCGATGGAAGATAAGTTTAATATTGACATATCTTATTGGGCTTACCCCGTTTCAGAGCGGATAAAACAAGGCAACCATCCTGTGGAAAAAGAACCGGTTCGGGTAGACTTTAATGGTAATGTGGAGTTTGTTTTAAAAGGAAGAGGCAAAGCTAACCAGGTGATTTTGTCCGGTACATTTAATGATTGGAATGAACGGGATTTTAAAATGATCAAAACCGGAGACGTCTGGAAATTAAAATTGAAGATGCCTACCGGATTATATGAATACAAATTTATTGTTGACGGTGACTGGATAACCGATCCTGCCAATAAGTTCAGGGTTCAGAATCAGCATTATACCTACAATTCTATATTGGTCGTTGGGAAAGATGTTTTGTTTTTCCTTAAAGGATTCCAAAATGCCAAACATGTGGCCCTTTCAGGCAGTTTCAACAATTGGGATGAAGATGGGCTGCCGCTTACCAAATCAAAAGATGGCTGGAGGGTGGTCCAAAAACTTCCTCCCGGCAAACATTATTACAAGTTTGTTATCGATGGACGTGAATGGATCATCGACCCTGATAATAAAATTCAGGAAAGAGACGAAGGTGGAAATATCAATTCCATCCTGATGGTATATTAAACCCTGATAATTCTTCGGTATTTTTAATTTATAAGGCTGAAAGTTCAAAGTATTTGTCTCATTCTATGATTTGAGACGTCTCAAATGATATATTGTCGCGATTAAACGGAAGGTTGCACCCATCTTTGCCCTGTCATTCACAATGTCGTGGTGATCAAAACAATAATCATGCAACCATTTATCTTTAGTCTGGCATTTACTTTTTTGCTGTCTTCCTGTAGTCTGACTTCTACTACTTTTATCAAACCCGGAGAACATTTTGAATTGGGCAACAATCAGCATGGATCGTTTAAGGTCAGGGTGAAAAATATATCCGGTCACGAACTTTCCATTTGGGAAGCACCTATTGATGGAGGCCGGCATTCTCCGGTCATTGTCCGACCGAATCAAAGTGTAAGGATAAAAGTAGATAAAGATACGGCTTTAAAAATCGAAAACAAACAAGATAAGGAAGCAGCCGTAAAGCTCAGGGTCACCGGAGATACAGGATTGTCTATGGGCTATAACAAAATAAAAGGATAATCATGTTAAAAAGATTGATTAAACCGATCGAAATGCCTTATGTATTTCAGGATTTTTTGTTGGCCATTCCCAGAGTGGTTTATGGATATCTGTTGGCGGCAAACTTTGGTGCATCAAAATTCGGAATGCCCTGGTCTTCGGAAGAAAAAAATCTCAACCTGTTTGAGGTTGCTTTTTGGTTTCCCGCTGATGTGGCGGATTTTGGTGCGCCCTTCTCCTGGTTTCCTGCTTTTTTTGCGTGGATGGCAGCCTTCAGTGAAGCAGTCGGTGGTTTGTTCTGGATGGTAGGCCTGCAAACCCGGTTATTTTCATTTTTGATTTTGTGTACTATGGTCGTCGCTGTTTTTTGGCAGCATGGCGATAATGGCATGTGGAATATGTTGCCGGGTATGGGATTCCTTTGGCTAGCTATAGTCTATATGATTGTAGGTTCGGGTCGTTTCGGGCTGGATTATATCATTTCAAAAAAAATAAAATAAGATGAATACCTTACAAATAACAGCTTTTTTACTTTTGGGTTTGACGGGTTTGTTTTCCTGTGTACAAAAAACACATTCTTATCCGGTCAGGTTTGTATTGGATGTAAGCCATATTCCCAATGTCAGTGAAGTATCTGTCCGAGGGTCGAATCTCCCGTTGAACTGGGAAAATGATTACCCGATGAAGGAATTGATACAAGACAGCCTCTATGTGGCAGACATCACTTTTGTAACCGGATATTTGGGTGCTGAAGTAAAGTTTGTCGTCAACGGCCAATTTGAACTGTCGGGACAGGAAAACCGGAGATTTATGTTTGACACAACAACAGATACTACGGTGTACCGGGCGATATTTGACAAAATGAATTAATCCGGGATAAACATTTTGAAAATGGCATGGGTTATGTGTGCATCAAACAGATATAATGTGCGATAACATTTGTTTCTTTGCCCAAAATTTCATCCAATAATCCTGTAAACATGTTTTTTTTATTTGTGTCATGGAGTTTTAACCTGAAAACGACCGGGCTTCAGTTCGGATATTTTCTCGCTCTCCTGTTTTTTGTCATTTTTATGGTCAGGGGATTCAGAGAAGACAGACTATCTGACAAAATGTTGGCATGGGTGATGTTTTTTATGGCCATGCTTATACAGGATTATACCTTTGGATTTGCCGGTATCAATGTTCTTTGGGAAGAACTGGATGGTTGGCCCCGGCATTTTCCCTGGTTGTTTCCGGCGACTGTCTACTTTTATTTTCTGGCCCAGACCAATGCAGATTTCAGGTTGGAAAAAAGGCATATTTATCATGTGATGCCTTATATCTTTTATGTTTTGGTGTCAGTTGTATTGTTGTTCACCGGGCGAACACCCAATAACGGGTTGTACCAGACCACCTTGGGAACCGTTTGGGATATAAGTGTTTATGTATTGAATTACGGTGGTATCTTTTATTATTTTTACAGGTCTTTGCGGATTTACAGAAATTATAAGTTTTGGGCTGAAAACCAGTATTCAAATCTTTATGAGGTTGAATTACAATGGCTACGCAATTTTTTGTGGTTTTTTATGATCGGAGCTGTGATTCATTTGATCAATACTGTCATTGATCTGGTGTATGATCTGCCTTTTGACCAGGATTACTACTGGCAATTGTTTACTGTCGCCACCATAATATATGTAGGTTTTTCCGGATTGACCCAGGAGCAGAATAAAAACATACATTTTGAAGAAGAAAAGAAAACATCAGAAAATATAAAAGAAGAAGAAAAACCATTGGCTGATGAAGAAAACAACCTGAAAGAAAAACTGCTGACGTTTATGGAAAGTCAAAAACCATTTCTCAATCCTGATCTCACTTTGCGTCAGCTGGCCGTGTTGATGCATAGCAATACTTCTGTTCTTTCCGGTGTGATCAATCAGGGATTTGGAAAAAACTTTAATGATTTTATCAATGAGTATCGGGTACAATCATTTCAGGAAGCTGTCAAAGATGAAAAAAATAAAAACCTCACCCTCGTGGCCATCGCTTACGATTGCGGATTTAACTCAAAAGCAACCTTCCACCGAGCCATCAAAAAATTTACGGGCAATGTACCGGGGGCATTTGCATTAAACCACACGTTAGATGAACATCAAAAATAAGAGGTATACTTTTTTTTATTTGATCACGGGTAGTATTTTTATATTTTTGATTGGAATTACAAAATTTATAGATGATGGTATGAATTAAAGTATAGGCACAAGTTGCAAACTTGCGCCAGCATAGGGGTTGTCTAATGTTATGCTGACGTATTGTTTAAAAGGATGTTTTCTGCATTTTCAAAGTCAAAATGGTCCCAAACTTCAGTATGAATTTTAATATTTTCTTTTTTGAAGTCGTTGTAATTTTTTTTACCTACTCCAATAAACTTAATATTTAAGTTTATTGCTGTTTTTAAGTCCCAAATTCCGTCGCCAATTGAAATAACATTTTCAAAGTCAACTACATTATAATATTGTTTTGCTCTTTCTATAGCATCTTTTACAATCTCTTCCCTTTCGAAAAAGTTGTTTGATGAAGAAATTAGTTTTATGTCGTGCCAAATTGTTGCTTGCTCCAATTTCAAAATCGCAGGTTTTAGCAGAGAGCCTGTTGCAAATGTCAAAGCATAGTTTTTTTCTTTTTTCAGATAGTCCACAAATTTTATGGCTCCACGGATTTCTTTAACCGGTTCTAAAGTTAACATTATTTCAGCCATTCTATGTTCAAAGTGACTTAATATTTGAAAGTCAAATTTTTTGGGAAGATTGTTTTCATAGTTTACTTTTAAAATATAACTGTCAGTATGATGTTTATAATTTTTCCAGTCCTGGTTAATCTCCGTTACTCCAATTTCTTCCATTGTTTTTAAATAAGCCACTTTATGATGATAATCGCTCATGGTTAAGGTTTCATCAATGTCAAAAACAATTAGATTCATTTTTTAAATGTATTTTTTGTGATAAATATATTGGTCAAGTGATGCAGAGGAATCTCACCCCTCGTTCTCATGGTACTATTCGTTACATTCTGCCTTCACACGACTCTTTATGATTGTCTATCACACAAAGATAAAGAGTCTTTATGGATATATAAGCATAGTAAGGTCAAAGTGAGCCACAACATCTGGGGCGGTCTACTCGATTATAAAGGATTCTACGAACATTATACACATATCCATCCAGGACTGGACCACGACGTGTAAAAATAATCACCTGATGAAAAGAAGTCCGTGCGAGGCGGACTTTATATATCACATAAAAAGTAGTTGTCCACGTCAGGCTGACTCTAAAAATCACGTGAAGGATTGTTCATTTTGTCACGCAGACAGCAATTATTACGTAACGGATTGTTCATTTTGTTACGCAGACAGCAATTATCAGGTAACTGATTGTTGATTTTGTCACGCAGACAGCAATAAATCAGTGTTTTGTTGAAGTGAGCGTCAGGCGGAACGGATAAATCAAATAAAACAATGTAGTCTGCTTTATGCAGAAAGTAATGATCACGTGAAGGATTCTTCATTTTACCACGCAGGCAGCAAATATCATGTGAAGGATTGTTCATTTTGTCACGCAGACAGCAATTATCACGAAAAGGATTGTTCATTTTGTTACACAGACAGCAATTATCACGTGAAGGATTGTTGATTTTGTCATGCAGACAGCAATAAATCAGTGTTTTGTGCAAGTCTGCGTCAAGCGGAATGGAAAAACACCCGATTAAATGCTGTCTGCATGAGATTGACACAAAAAAATACATGAAGGAAAGGTCATTTTATGAGGATGAAAACAAAAATCAACCGAAGGGAAAGTCATTCCGCATGGATGAATCTAAAAATCATGCGAAGGAAAGCTCATTCCGTTAGGATGAAAATATAAATCACGCGAAGGGCAGGTCATGCAGTCAGCAATACAGGAATAAATCGGTGATGGATGACAGCCTGCCTAAGGAAGAAAGGAATAAACCGGAGTTTTTTTGTAGTCTGCATGAAGTTGAAAGGAATAATTTGGTGTTTTTTAATTGTCTGCCTCAGCAATCCAAGAACAAATCGGTGTTTTTTAGTTGTCCACCTGAGGAGAACACTTTAAATAACATTATGATTTAAGTGGAACCCCTTCGTAGTTGCTATTTATGTATGCCTGAGACGTCACAATTTGATATATTCATTGGAAAAAGGGAGAGGAATAACATTGTTATTTAATAAGTACAGTTGTTTTGTGGTAGAAAGAGTTGTAAATTAAAGAGTCCAAGACTATTCAGGTAATTGTTTTAAAACAACATCAAACATGTAATGTTTTTTTGGTTATCTAATGTTAAGAATCTTATGTTTTAGATAGAAGATAACCAGGATTAACACCAAAAGTGCAGTTATAAGTATTCACTTTAAGCATGTTTTGATAGATCATAAGACAAAAATGCAAAAAAAAATTTGTTTTTATTATAACCCAATTTGAAACAATGTTTCTGATCTAAAAAAAAATATTTCACCTGTTGTTTTTGCAAAGTGCTGTATATTAATGAGTAATGTGGATTATTTTGTTACGTGTTTATAAAATATTTGCTTTTTTCTTGCTTATATGAAACTTTTTACAACATTTTGTAGTTGTTCTACTTAATTAAATATTTTATCTGAAACATTATCTTAAAGATTTAGTACACATTCGAACAGGAGTTTTTGCCAAAACGAATATAAAGGGTAATATGACATGTCTTCAGGTGAGTGATTTTGATGATGATGGCCAACATAAAGGTATCTGGTCTCTTTCAGTTTCACAGGATGACGTCCAACCTAAACATATTCTCGACGAAGGTGATATTATATTTGCAGCCAAAGGTAGTAAAAATTTTGCTGCAATGAGAAGATCAAGATTCCCGCTTGCTGTTGCCTCAACTTCTTTTTTTGTACTACGTATTAATAGTGATAAGCTTTTACCGGAATTTCTGACCTGGTATCTGAATCAAACTGATACAATATCTTCATTAAAAGGAGAAGCAAAAGGAACAGCCATACCATCCATATCAAAAACATCGCTCGAAGACATTGAGATACCCGTTATACCTGTGGAAAAACAACAACTCATTTTAAAAATAGATAAATTCAGGAAAAAACATAAAAAAATCACTCAGGAAATTATGTCGCTAAAAGACGAATTGATTCAACAACAAATTTTAAAATCACTCAACAACTGATATGGCCAAAACAATAACACAAAAAGACATCAATGATGCTGTTTGGAAAGCATGTGATACTTTCAGAGGAAGTATTGATCCGAGTATATATAAGGACTACGTACTTACCATGTTATTTATAAAATATCTGAGTGACGTACATGATGATAAATATCAAACGTATCTGACCAAATACAATGGTGATGAAGAACGGGCACGAAGAGCAATGCAGCATGAACGATTTGTTATTCCACCACATAGTCATTTCAGGTATTTATATGAGCATCGCAATGATTCAAATATTGGAGAATTGATTGATATTGCACTTGCTGACCTGGAAGAACAAAACCGTGAAAAATTATACAGCGAAGATGGCGCAGGAATCTTTCAAAACATCAACTTCAACAGTTCGGTATTGGGAGATACAAAAGACAAAAATACACGTCTCAAAAACCTGCTCCTTGATTTTAATAAGGAATCCCTGGACCTTCGGCCTTCTCACCTGGCTGGAAATGATATTATTGGCGGAGCTTATGAATACCTGATTTCCAATTTTGCCAGTGATGCCGGAAAAAAAGCCGGAGAGTTTTTTACGCCGGCAGAAGTGTCAACGTTGTTGGCAAAGCTGACAAAATCGGCGCCGGGATCCCGTATTTGTGATCCTACCTGTGGTTCAGGATCTTTATTGATCAAGGCAGGTCAGGAAGTAGGTTCGGATAATTTTTCGCTTTATGGTCAGGAAGCCAATGGTTCAACCTGGGCTCTTGCCGTCATGAATATGTTCCTGCATGGATTTGATAATGCATCGATACGATGGGGCGATACCATACGCAATCCTAAACTTAAAGAAGGTGATGCGCTCATGAAGTTTGATACCGTGGTCGCAAATCCACCTTTTTCATTGGACAAATGGGGTAAGGTCGAAGACAAGGATGGTGACAAAACAACTATATCATACGATCCTGAGACCGATCAGTACCAAAGATTCTGGCGTGGTGTGCCACCTAAAAGTAAAGGAGATTGGGCATTTATCTCTCATATGATTGAGACTACTTATGAAGGTAAAGGTAAAGTAGGTGTTGTGGTTCCACACGGTGTCCTTTTTCGTGGCGCCAGTGAAGGAAAGATCAGACAAAAAACCATCGAAGAAAATATCCTAGAAGCCGTCATAGGTCTGCCCTCCAACCTGTTTTTTGGTACGGGTATTCCGGCAGCCATCATAATCTTTAACAAAGGAAAAGGTGACATTAAAAATGTGCTTTTTATCGACGCAAGCAAACATTACGAAAGTGCTAAAAATCAAAATAAACTCCGACCTGAAGATATAAACAAAATCGTTGAAACCTACAGGAAGTTTCATGAAGGCAAGTTATCTCCAGGAATCTTTGAAGACAAATATAGTTATGTGGCAAGTTTTGATGAAATCAAAGAAAATGATTTCAACCTCAATATCCCGCGATACGTTGATACTTTTGAAGAGGAAGCTGAAGTAGATATAAAAGCGGTGCAAAAAGAAATCATCAGCCTGGAAAAAGAGTTGAAAGAGGTAGAAAAGGAATTGGAAAAATATTTGAATGAATTAATAAATTTTTAAAATAAAAACTTAACAAAAATGAGTAAATTTAATTTAGATGAATGTGGTGTATGTTCTGCTTGGAATCCTGATGTTAAATGCGCAAATACAGGTAAAATCTTAAAGCTTACAATAACAAAATGTGTAAATGACCAAAAGAATACTTACTTGTTAGATTCTACTGGATTGGAAGAAGGATGTAATGTCATTGATGAACCAGTTGAATTGGAAAAGGCTGAAATGGAACAATATTTAAACAATAATTTTCAACTTATAAGTGGTTTTGATTGTGAGCCTTTTGATCCTAATAGGAATATTTGCCCAACATGTAACGATCGAATAGAACCAGGTTTGGAGATTTGTTAATTGATGGATTTTTGATTAAATAAAATGAGTTTATTTTTGATAACACTTATATTATTGAGGAATGCTTTCAGAACATTTTTTTCCAAATAAGTGATAAAATGAATAAGTTTAAACATTTTAAAATGTGTCAATTGCAAAAGTAAAAGCCATTTCACGTTAAAGAGTTAAAGCAAAAATTTCGCTTTTGTAGTAAAAATCATTTACATGATGATAAATAGTAAAATATGGTTAACATTTTCAACAAAATAAATCACCTCAAATCTGAATTTTCTGTTCTGACCATGTCCGAAAAAGATCAAAGACGACTGGATGAAAAATTCAGACTGGAATTTAATTACAATTCCAACCACATGGAAGGCAACACACTGACCTATCAGGATACAAAGGTATTATTGTTAAAAGATATACTACCTCAGGGAAAGCTGTATCAAATGCGCGAACTGGAAGAGATGAAAGCCCATGATGTGGCCTATGCAATGATCAGAGAGTGGGCTGCTGAACCGGATAGGGAGATTACGGAGAGAGATATCCGTGAATTGAATAAAATCATCCTCGTCAAAGACTTTTATAAAGATGCGATAACCCCGGAAGGGCAACCAACCAGAAAAATAATCAAAGCAGGGGAATACAAAAGTGATCCCAATTCAGTATTGTTAGCAAATGGTGAGATCTTTTATTATGCTGATCCATTAGATGTGCCTGTCAAAATGCAGGAATTGATGGATTGGTACAGGGACGAAAAGACTTCCATTCACCCCATAACGTTAGCAGCAGTATTTCACCACAAATTTGTATTGATTCATCCTTTTGATGATGGAAACGGCAGGTTGTCCCGATTATTGATGAATTATATTTTGATGAAAAACGGTTTTCCTCCGGTTATCATCAAATCCGCTGAAAAACAAACATACTTGAATGCCCTTCGGTTGGCAGATGCAGGAGATATGGAAGCTTTTATAAGGTTTATCGCCGAACAAATTATTTGGAGTCTGGAAATATCTATGAAAGCAGCTAAGGGCGAAAGTGTAGAGGAAATGGGTGACCTTTCTAAAAAACTGGATCTTTTACTAAAACAAGAAAGCCTAAAAGGTGACGTTGCAGGAAAGTATTCAATTAAAAAAGTAGATGCTTTGATGAATAATTCCTTTAAAAACCTGTTTCAAGGTTTAGAACAGCTTTTGGAAAAATTTGATATGTTATATAGCAATAGAAAATTAACCCTCACAATTAACAATTTGAATATTATTGACATTACAAATGCTTCAAATATTATTGATGAATATTTCAATTTTTCTCATAATGAAAACATGTTCACGGGAATTAAAAGCAAACGTGATTTAGAAACTTTCAGTTTTTCAGTTGAACTAAACCGCCCAATTAATCCATCAGTAAACGTAAATAGCATTCTCTCTGATTGGGTAACATTTGACTTTTTTACCAATAGAATAGAAGTTTGCGGTATGGAAAATAAAGTTTTATCAAAATTTACTTATGATCATGGAATTTCCGAAGATGAGCAACAAGTTATTATCGAGTACATAGGTAATAGTATTATCAACAAAATGGCAATCGATTATGATCCAACAGATTCAAATCAGTTATAATCAATTTATTCTTATGGCTAAAAAAACAAACAGAAATTGGATGTGGTTTGTAGGTGCTACGACATTATGGCTGGGTAGTTATTTTGTTATCAGATTTATATTTAAACTGGAGAATGGCAATGCCGGAACCTTTGGAGACCAATTTGGTGCCATCAATGCCTTATTTACAGGTCTGTCCTTTGCAGGTATCATCATCACATTAAGACAACAGCAGGAGGAGTTGAGTGCGCAAAGGAGAGAGTTTATGAATAGTCGAGCAATGACTGTAGTTTACAAACAAATTGACATAATTGAGAAATCATTATCACAAATTGAATTTATTGAGTCAGATCCTTTATTAGGTTTTGTAGCAAATCCAGAAAACAAACACTACATCGGTGTAGTTGCTATACAAAAAAGTAGAAAATTAATTACATCTGAAAACGCAGCCAGGGAACTTCCATCATTTTTAAGGTTGATTACCCCAGTTACAATACTAACAGCCAATAGTGTAAATTTACTGTTCAATCTTAAAAATTTAGAAAAAATGTCTGATGAAGACGCCACATTGATTTTTCAAACTTTTAAATCCAACATAGAATTTGAATTATGGAAAAGTTTTCTTTTTTTACAAGCAATTTATAAAGGTGACACGGATACAGAAAATGAATATATTATACGAATATTGAATGATATAGAAAAATTTTGGTCGTATCTTGAATCAATGGAACCTAAAAATAAAAACTAATTTTATGGATAGTTTACAAATTTTGCGATCAAGTGATTTTCAGATATTTGAGTTACAAGATGTTGCTAATATAACGATGGGTCAATCTCCAGAATCTGAATACTATAATGATTTAAGTGAAGGAATACCACTAATTCAAGGAAATGCTGACCTTCAAAATAGAAAATCTATTGGACGTATTTTCACTACCCATATTACTAAGATTTGCGATAAAGGGGATTTTATCTTGTCTGTAAGAGCTCCTGTCGGAACTATCGGTATAGCTTCATTTTTCTCGTGTATTGGTCGTGGAGTATGTGCTATCCAACCAACCAACATAAACAGAGACTATTTGTATCAAATCCTCTTGTTTAATGAAGTTAAATGGAAAAAAATTGAACAAGGTAGCACATTTACAGCTGTTAGTTCAGAAGATGTAAAAAAGTTTAAAATTCTTATAACTAATAATATATCCGAACAAAAAGCCATTGCAGCCGTCCTTTCTACCTGGGATGAAGCTATACAAAAGACGGAAGCTTTGATCAAACAAAAAGAGTTGCGCAAAAAATGGCTTATGCAGCAGTTGTTGACAGGAAAGAAGAGGTTGAAGGGGTTTGAGAATAAAACTGTGTATCATAAAACTGAATTAGGGCTTAAAATACCACTGGATTGGGTAATTGTTCGAGTAAAAGATATTTTCAGCGAAAGAAAACAAACATCAAAAGACCAATTGGCATATCCTTTATTTAGTTTAACAATAGAAAATGGTTTAACTGAAAAGACGGAAAGATACGAGAGAAGTTTCCTTCTAAAAAACAAAGAAGAAAATTTATATAAATTGATATATCCTAATGATATATTGTTCAACCCAATGAATTTAAGGTTCGGAGCAATTGCCAAATCTAAAATTGATAAAATAGTCTCTGTCTCAGCTTACTATAATTCATTATACCCCAAAATTGAAAATGCTTATGTTGATTATTATGAAGCATTATTCAAAACACCAATTTTCATGAATTTATATGACAGAATTGCAATAGGGTCTTTAATTGAAAAAAAAAGAGTTCATCTTTCCAATTTTAATGAACTGGAAATTCCCTTCCCATCTTACCAAGAACAACAAGCCATTGCCAAAGTATTACAAACTGCAGATAAAGAAATCAATTTGCTCAAAACAAAAGTAGACAAACTCAGGGAGCAGAAAAAGGGATTGATGCAGGTGTTGTTGACGGGGAAGAAGCGTCTGAATCTGAATTTACAGAATGGATCAGAATTTACAAAATTGAAGAATGGATCAGAATTTACAGAATTAAAGAATTGACAGAATGGATCAGAATTTACAGAATGTAGCAAAATTTTCAGAATGATAGTGAAGGATGAATTGACATATAAAATAATAGGTTGTGCTATGAAAGTGCACAACACGCTGGGGCCGGGATTTCAGGAGGTTATTTACCAAAGATGTTTGGGTATCGAGTTTCAGAAAGCCGGATTGAGTTATGTCAGAGAGCAGGAACACACCATATATTACGAAGGTGTTGATGTAGGTACACGCAGAGCCGATTTTGTTGTGGACAATAAAATAGTGGTAGAGATAAAAGCATTGGTAAATCTTGAAGATGTACATTTGGCGCAAGCCAAAAATTATGTCGTGGCTTATGACTTTCCGAATGGTCTTTTGATTAACTTTGGTGGTCAGAGCCTCCAACACAAGTTGTTGTTCAATCCAAAGTATCATCCCAAACCTGATTCAGAAAATTCTAAAATTCAGTAAATTATGATTCAGACAAAAGGAAGATTGATAGAGATGGTGATAACGGGTAGGAAAAGATTGAAAATTTAACAGCAATATTATGTCATTAAAAAATATAATTGCAGAAATTGATTCAGATGTTTTAGATGTAACAGGAACTTCTTTCGAGCATGTGGATACTGATGTTGTGCCACGTTCTGATGATGGCCAATTAACCTATGAGAGAGGACAAGCTAAAAAAGGAAAGAAAATTACAACTTGCGTCCTTTATGTTGATATACGAAATTCTGTTGCTTTAACTGAGAAGCATCAAACTCAAACAATGGGCAGGATTTATACTGCCTTTACTAAAGCTGTTTTAAAAGTAGCTCGTCATCATAATGGCCACATTCGAAATATTATTGGTGATAGAATTATGATAGTATTCCCATCAAAAAACTGTTTTACAAATGCAGTAGATTGTGCAATATCTATAAATCATATCGCCCATTTTGTAATAAAAAAGAAATTTAGTAATGTTGATTTTAAATGCGGAATAGGAATTGATTATGGAGATCTAAGAGTAATAAAAGTTGGAATTCAAAGAAATGGAACTGAACATAGTGAAAACAAAGGTCTAGTTTGGGTAGGTTATCCTGCAAATATAGCTTCAAGATTAACCGATATTGCAAATAAAGAAGTTGAACAGATTACTTTTGAAATTACAAAAAGGTATTACAGGCCAATTAATACTTTTCTGAGACCAATTTCAGATATTTCTCCATTTTTAAAACTTAAAAGATTACCTGAATTTTTTGATCGCATAGAATCAATTACTTCTGAGGAATTTTTAAACTTAATTCTAAGTTTTAAAAATGGAACTTTAGATTCAATTGGTTCAACAATCGTCAATTTTCATAAAAATATTTTAAAATTTAGATATCCAAATATTTTGATGACAGAAAAAGTATATAAAGGCTTTAAATCTGCAAATTCACAGCGTAATTCAATTAGACAGAACTTATGGGTAGAGCAAAAACATGAAATAAAAAATGTAAAAAGCAAAGTATATGGTAGCAACTTAATTTGGAATTTTTCACCTATAGATAATTAAAATGACGAAATTAAAATACGAAGAACAGCTTTATAAAATACTTACAAATGTGAATGATTGGTTGAAATTTGCTGAGGCAAAAAACTTTGGCCTTTTAACTTTAAACGCAGCAATAGTATTTGGATTCAGTCAAACAACTTTTGATAATAACAGTGTTATAAAAATTGCTGGTAGTTATGTTTTTTTGCCTTTCATACTATTGTCTTTTTTGCCATGCTTAATTTCCTTATTTCCAATTCTTGCTATAATTGAAAGGAAAACAAAAAGTAAAAGGGAGAATATTATTAAAAGCTTTATTAACTATCTTAGCAATTTGATAGATAAAGAAAATTCGTTTGAAAATATACACTTTTATGGGTATCTTAAGGATATAAATGAAGCTGAATTTGAATCAAAACTGAAAACAAAAACTGGTTTTTCAGAAGCTTTTACAGTTTACGAAACGGAACTTAGTACACAAATACTTTATAACTCCCGGATTACCTGGTTAAAATATCAACTTTTTAAAATCGGTGCATTTTTATTTTTACTTGGTTTTATTTTGTTTATAATTTCGTTGCCAATTATTAAATATTTTCTTTAATCTTTAATTAGGTAGGTACATGAAATATCTTGTCTGGGACTTAAAACAACTTAAAATGGGCGAAAGAGTAAAAGTATCTTTAACCGGTAATGCAGCTAATGTTAGATTGATGGATAGTACTAGTTATAACAATTATAAAGCAGGAAGAACTCATCGTTATGTTGGTGGATTAGTTACAAAATCACCGATAGTATTAAGTGTTCCCAATTCAGGGCACTTTTATCTTACAGTTGACATGCAAGGGCTAAAAGGATCAACAAATGCCAGTGTACAAGTATTGCCGTCAGCTTTGCCTGCATTTC
Source organism: Saprospiraceae bacterium (assembly GCA_022842725.1). GTDB lineage: Bacteria > Bacteroidota > Bacteroidia > Chitinophagales > Saprospiraceae > OLB9. Next base: position 5,126 of record JALHOZ010000004.1, on the reverse strand, counting down.
AAGGAGCTCCACTTTCATCAGTTCCATCATTAGTACAAGGGAGAGAAAAATTCCCTTTTGAAAGTCACATTGAAGGTTTGAGAGAGCATGATGTCTTTATTTCACATGCATCAGAAGACAAAGACGATATAGTTCGTCCATTGGCTTTGGCATTAAGAAATGCTGGATTATCAGTTTGGTATGATGAATTCGAGTTAAAAATTGGAGATAGCCTGAGGCAAAAAATTGATAAGGGACTTGCAAAAAGCAAATTCGGAATTGTTGTACTTTCGAAAAGCTTTATCAAAAAAGGCTGGACAAACTATGAATTAGATGGAATCATAACAAAAGTCATGAGTGGGGAACAAGTTTTGCTTCCTATTTGGCACAATATAACCAAACAAGAAGTAGTAGATTTTTCACCTTCCATCGCTGATAAACTTGCACGTAACACAGCAAATTTCACCGTAGAAGAAATAGCCAATGAAATAGCTGAATTAATACAAAATTAAAATTTATTAACTTATGCCACGCAAAGAAAGACATGTAGTATTTAATCCTGATCGGGGAGGTTGGGATTCCAAAAGAGAAAATGCAGAACGAGCTTCCAAACATTTTGAGACCAAAAAAGAAGCCATGGATTGGAGTAAGGAAAAAGCCAAAGAAGAAGGTTCAGAGCTGATTCCACATAAAAAAGATGGAAAATTTCAAAATCCAAATAGTTATGGCAATGATCCGAATCCACCCAAAGATACAAAATGAATTTATTCCTAGATAATGGACACACCAAGTTTTAAAGAAGATCATATCAGTCAGATTCCTGCTTTGCAGCTGCTGATTAAAATGGGATATACCTACCTTCCTCCTTCACAGGCGGACAGGTACAGAGGAGGTAAAACTTCTCAGGTAATCCTCGAAGACATCCTGAGACAACAGTTGAGAGTGATCAATGCAGACAAACGGATCAGTTCGACACGTACTACCTACATCAGTGAGACCAATATTGAAAATGCAATCAAATCACTCAAAGAGTTACCCCTGCAAGAAGGATATATCATGGCTTCTCAGGTTTTATACAATACTTTGACACTTGGTAAAACCTTCGATCAAATGGTAGATGGTGAAAAAAAGAGTTTTACAGTACAATATATTGACTGGCAGAATCTGTCGAATAATGTTTTTCATGTCACAGAAGAGTTTTCGGTACTTAGAACAGCAGGTAAAGAACATTACAGACCTGACATTGTCCTGTTTGTAAATGGCATACCACTTTGTGTGATCGAATGTAAACGTCCGGATATGAAGGAGCCTATAAAACAAGCGATAAGTCAACATCTCCGGAATCAGCAGGATGATGGTATCAGAAACTTATATGTTTATGTTCAGATGGTATTGTCTTTAGCCACTCAACAAGCCAGTTATGCAACGATCGGAACACCTGAAAAATTTTGGTCACAATGGAAAGAAAAAGAAGATAGTCAGTCAAAGGATAGTTTGGGTCAGATATATAATAGTATGTTTCATGATGATCTGAAAGCAATCAAAAATCTGCCATTGCCCAAAGAGGATAAAGACAAACTTTTTTCTGAAAGATTTAGCTATGTTAGAAAATACTTTGATGACCTTGAATCACAACCCGTGCTGCCTGTTTTACAGGATGAATATCTTTATGGATTGTGCAGACCTGAAAGATTATTAGATTTAATTTTTGGATTCATCGTTTATGACAATGGAATAAAAAAGATAGCCAGGTACCAACAATATTTTGCGATTAAAAAAACCATAATCGGTATACATCTGGATATCGACGGCAGACGCAAAGGGGGTGTCATCTGGCATACCCAGGGCAGTGGAAAGTCTTTGACTATGGTGATGCTAGCCCAAGCCATTGCATCTGAATCTTCAATCCGTAATCCCAAGATAATATTAGTAACTGACAGAACCGATTTGGACGAGCAGATTACAGATACTTTTAGAAAGTGTGGCAAATTTGTTCAAAATGCTACGACCGGCCAAAGGCTGGCAGAACTTTTGGTAAGTAGCAGCGATGCGGTGGTGACCACCATTATCAATAAATTTGTTGCAGCAGTCAAAAAAATTAAGGAGCCTGTTCAAAGCAGGGATATCTTTGTCCTGATAGATGAGGGACACCGGTCTCAACACGGTACATTTAGTATAGAAATGGAAAAAGCATTGCCACATGCGTGTTTTATTGCCATGACCGGGACGCCCCTTTTCAAAAAAGATAAAAGTACAGCTGCCAAATTTGGTGGTATTATTGATGCTTATACTGTAGATCAGGCAGTTACTGATAAGGCAGTGGTTCCTTTATTATATGAAGGTAGGATTTCCAAACAATCTGTCAATGACAATCCGATGGATACCTTTTTTGAAATCGTCACGGAACCTTTTACAGAATACCAAAAAGCAGATTTTAAGAAAAAATTCAGCAGAGCGGATCAACTTAATGCCGCAGAACAAAAAATCAGAATGATTGCTTATGATATAAGTAAACACTTTAAAGAGAGCTGGCAGGGTACACCATTCAAAGGCCAATTGGTATGTGATAAAAAAATGAATGCCATAAGATATAAAAAGTTTTTGGATGAATTTGGTATGGTGAGTTCAGAGGTGTTGATTTCATCACCTGACGACCGGGAGGGAGAACATAGTTCATATGAAGCTTCAGACAACATCACAAAAAAGTTTTGGGATACGATGATGGATACACACGGTAATGCCAAAAAATATGAATCCAACATTATTAAGAGCTTTAAAAATCAAAAGGACCCGGAGATCATCATTGTAGTTGATAAATTACTTACAGGTTTTGATGAACCAAAAAATACAGTTTTGTACCTTACAAGAAATCTGCAAGGGCATAAACTACTTCAGGCCATTGCCAGGGTAAACAGAGTATTTGATGACAAAGATTTTGGTTATATTATTGACTATTATGGTGTGATTAAGAATCTGGACAATGCTTTGGAAATGTATTCATCATTTGAAGAGTTTGACAAAGAAGATCTTGTGGGTACGCTGACAAATATTCATGAAGAAATCAAAAAGCTCCCTCAAAAGCATTCTGAATTATGGGATATATTTAAAACAATTCCCAACAAAAGAGATGCAGAGGCTTATCAGACCATATTGCGTGATGAAGCTGTCAGATTTATCTTTTATGATAAATTATCCGCTTTTGCCAAATCCCTTAAACTTGCATTATCCTCTATCGACTTTCATCGTAATACTGATGATAAATCAATCAATCAATATAAAACTGATCTGGCAATGTTTATGAAATTGCGGCTCGCAGTTATAAGTCGGTATAGTGATCCTGTTGATTACAGGAAATATGCTGATCAGATTCAAAAATTGATAGATACCCATATCAATTCAGAAAAAGTCGAAACCATAACTGAGCTTGTAAATATTTTTGACAAAGATAAGTTTAAAGAAGAGGTAGAATCCACAACAGGCACTGCGGCAAAGGCAGACAAGATAGCCAGCAGAACGGCTAAACACATATCACAAAAAATGGATGAAGATCCTGTGTTTTATAAGAAATTTTCTCAAATGTTACGTGAAACTATAGCAGATTATGAGGCACAAAGACTTAGTGACGCTCAATATTTGAAACGAGTTCAGGAAATCATGAATAATGTTCTTTCACATACGGATTCTGATATTCCTGACAAGTTAAGGGGCACAGGTGTAGCTCAGGCTTTTTATGGAATACTTCATGAAGCTTTCAGTGACAAGTTTAGTGATGTCGAGTTGGTAAAAGAAATGTCAACTGATGTTGCTATTCAAATTGATGATACAATCAGGAATGTGGTTTTGGACAAAGATGTTCCGATTGTGGAGTGGCAAAATAAGTCAAACATTACCGGTAAGTTATTAATTGATATCGGTGATTTTTTAATTGATGAAGTCAGAGACAAATATAAATTGACAGCTCTTACTTTTGGAGATATGGATGACATAGCTGGTAAATGTATTGCAATCGCTAAATTAAGATATAAAGGATGATACACCAATTAGAATTTGGTTCGGAAACCATTCTTTATTCACTTGAATATAGTGATCGAAAAACCCTTGGTATCACAGTCACACCCTTAATGGAAGTCGTTGTAAAGGCGCCTGTACATGCCACAAAAGATAAAATACTGCAAACAATAAGAAATAAAGCTCCCTGGATCATAAAACAAAAAGCATTTTTTTTAACTTTTCATCCTAAGTTGCCTGAAAAAAAATACCTTTCCGGTGAAACACATTATTATTTGGGCAGGCAATACCGATTGAAAGTAATACAGGGAAATTCCGGTTCCGTTAAACTTTCAGGGAAATATTTGATAGTCTCAACCACTAATAAAGACAAAGTTGAAATTCTGGTAAAAGATTGGTATGTCAAACATGCTAAAATAAAATTACTGCAGATTTCAGAGTCGTTAATTCTACAATTTCAAAAATATGGGGTAAAACCATCTGAAATTATACTTAGAAATATGGTCTCCAGATGGGGCAGTTGTACACCTACAGGAAAAATCATTTTAAATCCGGAATTAATCAAAGCGCCAAAGAGGTGTATTGAATATGTTATCATTCATGAACTCTGCCATTTAGTACACCACGACCATACAAGTAAGTTTTTTGATTTGCAAACCAAAGAAATGCCTGATTGGCAGAAATGGAAAATGAAGTTGGAACAGATGATGGCTTAAAATAACATACCACATTTACATACTGAAGTTTGCTCTACTATTTTATAAGGCTACATAACATGAGGAGATTCGATGAATATTTATATCTTTATAGATATGTACAAAAAATTTTTGACTCTCCTAAGTAACATATCGGAACGTAAAGTTCAAAACGTAAAAATCATTTTTTGAATATATCTTTACAAAAAGTCTACATTTCTTGCTATCAAAAAAGGAATGGATCGTTTTAGAGTTACAGATATATCGATTAGCTTTTGACTACCTTGTTTTACATAATTAGATCTTTGCACACTAAAACGTATAGTGCATATTCCGGTCAAACTGAACCATCGATTCCGGTCCAAACTGAGCCACCTATTCCGGAGCAAAGTGAACCACCTTTGAGGATGATCTGACGGGTTAAAAATTTAAATTTTTTCTACC
>JALHOZ010000003.1 GCA_022842725.1 Saprospiraceae bacterium | reverse complement strand
CTCATCGCTGGTGTAGCGTTTGCTCTGCTTACATTTTGTGTAGTTGCACTGAATCCGCTTGGACCACTCCATACATACGTATATCCCGGAGTTCCACCGCTTGGGGTAGAATTAACTTCTAACGTTGATCCTGCACATATTTCTGTTGTTGTTACCATAACAGAAGGTTTAGGAACAACTGTGTGAGTTACTGTTGCAGTATCCGTACATCCTGTTGCCAAAGCAATTACAATAACCTGATATGTGTAAGAACCGGTATTGTTAAGGGTAAGTGTAGGATTTGAAACTGTTATTGAATTTAATCCTGTTGCCGGACTCCAGATATAACCCAACGGAGTATTTGGTGCTCCCGGAGGAGGTGTTCCTGTCGGATTTCCACCAATTGTAGTTACAACACCTGAACAAATATCCAATGGATTACCTGCATTGGCAATCGGATTTAAATTAACATTTACAAATACCGTGACTTCGTCAGTTCTTACACAACCATTTTGACTTACCGTCAATCTGTATACTGTTGTAAATAATGGTGAAACCAATAAATTCATTGAATTGATACCATTGTCTCTTGAAGTAGCATCACCTGATACAACCGTCCAGCTAAAGTTAGCACCGGCAGGTCCTTGTCCGTTAAGCGTAATATTACCGCCTTGACAAATTTCTTTATCCGGTCCTGCTATTGAAAATACTTCCTGAGTTATGATGATAGATTTTGTATAAGAAGAAGTACATCCATCTTTTGTTACTACTAAGGTAATGAGATACTCTCCCGGTGTATCCCACTGAGATGTTGCACTTGGTCCGGTTGCTGTCGGAGGAGTTCCTCCCTGGAAAGTCCAGTTGTAAGTAGAACCGGGTCCGGCTGGTGTCGCAATAAATAAAACCGCTTCTTTTGCACATGTAGTAGGCGGTCCATCAATCCCGGAAACAGGGTTACTTGTTATGGTAACACTTGTGTTTGAATTTGCAACACAACCTTTAGAGTCTGTAACTGTAACATTATACACACCGGCCATTGAAAGCCCGGCATTCAAAATAACAGGGTTTTGCAATGAAGATGTGTAATTATTTGGTCCTGTCCAACTATATGTAAAGCCTGGTGTTCCGCTTGACGGAGTTGCAAATAAGTTTATTTGATTTCCGACACAGACAGGTGAGTTTGAACTCGACTGAACGGTTGGATTCGGATTGACTATCGCCTGTACACTGCTATTAGCAACACAACCTTTGGTATCTGTTACCGTCACAGAATACAATCCACTCATCGCCGGTGTCGCATTCGCTCTGCTCACATTTTGTGTGCTTGCACTATAGCCATTCGGGCCGCTCCATACATAGGTATATCCCGGTGTTCCGCCACTTGGTGCCGAATTAACTGCAAGCGTTGAGCCCGCACAAATTTCTGTTGTTGTTGTTTGTATTGTTGGATTCGGATTGACAGTCGCTTGTACACTGCTGTTAGCAACACATCCTTTGCTGTCGGTAACTGTAACACTATACAATCCGCTCATCGCTGGTGTAGCATTCGCTCTGCTTACATTTTGTGTGCTTGCACTGAATCCGCTTGGACCACTCCATACATACGTATAACCAGGTGTTCCGCCGCTTGGTGTTGAATTAACTTCCAACGTTGAGCCCGCACATATTTCTTCCGTTGTTGTTTGAATTGTTGGATTTGGATTGACAGTCGCCTGTACACCGCTGTTAGCAACACATCCTTTGCTGTCGGTAACGGTAACACTATACAATCCACTCATCGCTGGTGTAGCATTCGCTCTGCTTACATTTTGTGTACTTGCACTGAATCCACCTGGACCGCTCCATACATACGTATATCCAGGTGTGCCACCACTTGGCGTTGAATTAACTTCCAATGTAGAACCGGCACAAATTTCTGTTGTTGTGGTTTGTACTGTTGGATTCGGATTGACCGTCGCCTGTACACTACTGTTAGCTACACAACCTTTGGTATCTGTTACAGTCACGGAATACAATCCACTCATCACTGGTGTAGCATTCGCTCTGCTTACATTTTGTGTGCTTGCACTAAAGCCATTCGGACCACTCCATACATAAGTATATCCAGGTGTTCCGCCACTTGGTGTTGAATTAACAGTCAGTGTTGAGCCCGTACATATTTCTGTGGTGGATACCAGGATGGTTGGTTTAGGATCTATCGTGTGGGTTACAACAGCTGTATCGCTACACCCTGTAGCTAAAGCAACTACGATAACCTGATATGTATATGTACCCGGAGCTACAAGAGTCAGACCCGGATTTGCTACTGTTGTTGAGCTTAATCCGGCACCCGGGCTCCAGATATAACCTAGAGGTGTATTTGGATTTCCTACAGGTGGTGTACCTGTTGGGTTTCCTCCGATTGTTGTTGTTACACCAGAACAAATATTCAAAGGAGAACCTGCATTTGCTGTCGGATTAAGACTTACGTTAACAAATACGGTAACTTCATCAGTTCTGACACAACCATTTTGACTTACTGTAAGTCTGTAAACGGTGGTGAACAATGGTGAAACATTCAGATTTGGTGAAGATCCACCACCATCAATTGATGTAGGATCACCTGAAACTACAGTCCAACTGAAATTTCCACCTGATGGTCCCTGACCGTTGATGATTGTATTTCCACCCTGACAAATATCTTTATCAGGACCTGCAATAGAAAATACCTCTTCCGTTATCACTATGGTTTTAGTGTAAGATGATGTACAACCATCTTTAGTTACTACCATTACTATGTTGTAGGTTCCCGGAGCATTCCACTGCGAGGTTGCGCTTGGCCCTGTTGCCGTTGAAGGTGTTCCTCCCTGGAATGTCCATGTATAAACAGAACCTGCACCAGCCGGTGGATTAACGGTGAACAAAACAGCTTCTTTTGCACAAGTTGTTTGAGGTCCTTCAATTCCTGATACCGGTTTTGAAGTAAGTGAAACACTTGTTGAAGCTACTGCTTTACATCCTTTTGAGTCTGTAACAGTTACATTATAACTGCCCGTCATCGTATTATCTGCATTTAATCTGACTGGATTCTGAACAACTGAATTATATGAATTAGGCCCTGACCAAACATAAGTGTAAGATGGTGTTCCTCCTGAAGGCGTGGAAAACAAATTTATTTGTTCTCCCTGACACACAGGGGAATTTGAACTAGCCTGTAATGTTGGGTTAGGATTGACAATTGCAGATGTACTTGAAGTTCCTGTACATCCTTTCGTGTCAGTGACAGTCACACTATAATTTCCGGACATATTGACCGTTGCATTATTTCTTGTAATATTTTGAGTAGCGGCGCTAAAACCGTTTGGTCCACTCCACATGTATGTGTAACCTGCAGTTCCTCCACTTGGAGTAGAACTGATATTCAATGTGCTACCTTCGCAAACTTCAGGCGCGTTGGTAATAACATTTAATCCTGGGTTCACCGTTGCTACCACACTGGAAACACCTGTACATCCTTTTGTATCGGTTACAGTAACTGAATACGTACCGCTCATATTTAAAGCGGCATTGTTTCTGGCTATATTTTGGGTACTTGCACTAAATCCATTAGGTCCGGACCATACATAAGTATAAGCTGGTGTACCTCCACTTGGATTTGAAGAAATCGTTAATGTCGTTCCTAAACAAACCTCTGGTGCACTGGTAGTAACAGTTAATCCCGGGTTGACCGTTGCCTGTGTACTTGAAACTGCTGTACAGCCTTTTGTGTCTGTGACGGTAACGCTGTAGGTTCCACCCATATTAACTGTTGCATTATTTCTGTTGACATTTTGTGTACTAGCACTAAAACCACTTGGTCCGCTCCATACATACGTATACCCTGGAGTACCACCTGAAGGATTAGAAGTTATTGCCAGAGTACTTCCTACACACACTTCAGGTGCATTAGTTGTAACAGAAGGCACAGGGTTTACGGTTACCAAAGCATCATCCGAATCTTCACAACCATTAACTCTAACGGTGACAATATACACCTTATTAGAAGTCGGCGAGACTGTAATAGATTGTGCAGTTGAAATTACTGTATTACTTCCTTGTTCCGTCCATTCATAAGTTGCTCCAGCTATAAAGTTAGCTGTAAGTGTTGTCGATTGTCCTGAACAGATTTCAGCATTATTTACACTGGCTACCACATTATTATGAATATTAATGTTTATTTGGTCACTGGCTGTACATCCATTACAATCTGTGACAACCAAAACATACGTTCCGTTTTGATTTACTGTCACAGATGAACCTGTAGTTGAACCAATAATTCCTGGTCCTGACCAAACATAATTTATAGAATTGTTAAATGTATTTGGTGTTGTAAATTCCAGATAATCAAGTCTGAAAGAACATTTACCGTTATCCTGAACTCTTACATATCTGGCTGGAGTAGCAAGAGTATAACAATACGTTTGGTAAGACGAATGTGAAAACGTCTTTGAAGCTACCAAATCTGTAAATCCGGAATCCGCAGAACCCGATAGTCTGATTTTCATGTCTGAATTGGTAGAATTGGAGCTGCTGCAATGTTCTAATTTAACCCGTACACATATTTGTGTACCTGTTGGTCTGGAAGCTCCCATATCTAAAGTCAGGTATGATGTACCATTTCCTCCTAGTGTCCACAATTTAGCTCCTGCATTATCACCACAAACAGCGGCTGTACTCTGATTTGATATATAGCCGTTAGAATTAACAATAGGATTATCGCAACGACTGGTCCCCTGAGTACCACAAGTAGGAACATTAGTAACCTCTGAGTTAATAACGTACTCATCACCGTTACAAATTGATTTGTCCGGTCCTAAATTTACTGTCGGTCCGGGAGTAACTGTGGCTGCTATGTTAGCTGAAGCGGTACAACCATTTGAATCTGTAACCGTCACAGAATAACTTCCTGCCATAGTAATACTTGCGTTTGTTCTTGATATGTTTTGTGAAGTGGCTGTAAATCCATTGGGTCCACTCCAAGAATAAGTATATCCTGGTGTTCCACCACTAGGCGTTGAGGTAATTACTAAAGTATTACCCGCGCAAATCGGACTGGTATTAACTTGAACAGCAGGAACAGGTTTAACAATTACTGTTGTAGTAGCTGTTTTACTACATCCGTTGGAATCTGTAACCGTTACTGTATATGTTTTAGTAGCTGACGGGCTTACAGTTTTGGTTTGACCAGTGCCAAGACCATCACTCCATGTATATGTATACGGTGCCGTGCCGTTCGTAGCCGTTGCGCTAATCTGTGCAGAACTTCCTGAACAAACAGTTGCTCCTGTAGTATTTAAAACGATCTCACAACATGTTAGGTAATTTTTTGTAATCTTACCATCTACAAAGCTTTCGTTGGAATTCGTTAAAGCGGTGACCAAGTCAGAAATCGAATAAGTAGATCCGCAACCACCAATTAAATTATTGGCTTCAGTTAAAAGCTGCTGAACTGTCAATCCTTGAAGTGGTCCTGAACCTATTTTTAAGTCTTTCAGGTTAATGTTGGATGACCCAAAATTTGGATCATACAAATCAAATGTCACACTTAACGTTAATGCAACGAGTTGTCCCGCAAAAACATTATTAATACATGAAGGATTAGTCGCAGTTCCGCCTGCCAATAACGCAGCTGTTCCACCGCAAGGTAAAAATATCTCGACAGCCTGTGCAGTGGTAAGTCTCAACTTATTAGTACATCCTATTTGTAGTCCTGTTGGGAATGCTGCGGCAAAATTTGCATTTCTATACACCCCCGGGTTGTTTCCCGAAGCTTTTGCGCCCCAACCACCCATAGTTTGTGTTCTAAAACCAGTACAATCTCCCGGATGTCCTATAGAAAGCTCAAACTCTGTAGATGTTGTGCAGCCTTTGGTATCAGTAACAGTCACCATATATAATCCTGCTGTCAAACCAGACAAATCTTGTGTTGTAGCGCCATTTGACCATAAGTATGTATAAGGTGAGGTACCTCCGGATACAGTCAGATCGATTGTCCCGTTGTTTCCATTAAAAATAGTTACTTCTGTAACAGTTGCGCTTATGACAGGGTTGGGATTTACTGTTGCATTAATATTGGAGGTTGCGATACACCCTTTTGAATCTGTAACTGTAACCGAATACAATCCACTCATGTTTGTAGTTGCATTAAGCCGGCTTACATTTTGAGTGGTTGCTGTAAAACCATTTGGTCCGGTCCAGGAATATGTGTAACCTGGAGTTCCCCCATTCGGCGTTGCATTTATTTGCAATGTACCATCCACGCAAACCTGTGAGGTATTTAATTGTACACTTGGATTCGGACTAACCGTTACCCTCACATCATCTGTTGCTGTACATCCTTTAGCATCCGTGACGGTCACAACATATGTTGTTGTCGTAGTCGGACTTACCGATTTACTGGTACCTGTTCCTCCCGGTGGGTTTGGCCAAGTATACGTATATGGTGTAGTGCCATTCGTTGCATTAACTGTCAACAAAACGGACTGTCCAATACAAATTTCTACATCCTGACCTGCATTCAACACAGGCTGAGGATTGACGGTTATGGTTGTTTGTGAAGAAGAACTACAGCCGTTTGTATCTGTTATAACAACTTTATAGGTGGTGGTTGTTTGTGGATTCACCGTTTTGGTTTGTCCGGAACCTAAACCATTGTCCCAGGTATAGGTATAACCAGGTCTACCTCCTGCTCCGTTTGCTGTAAGTTGTACGCTTTCTCCTCTACAGATAGTACCACAAGCAAATGATTGTGCTTGTGATAATGCACCACCGGATAATAAGAAATTGAAATCAGCACCGCATTCAGCTTTTAATTTGAAGCTTGATGGTTGATTGATTACGTTATATATCATCCATCCGCTGGCTCCAAATTGTCCTGCGTTGGCATACAAACTTGCATTTGTTCCAACCTGAAAAGAAGCACCTTTTCTGTCTATAGATAAAAGGGCTCCTGCCAATCCGTTAACACCTGTAATGGTTCCGGTCATATTGGTATAATAATACCAATCACTCTGCGCAGAAGATGTACATCCTTCAACATGAGGACTACCTGCCGGAGCACTGTGTGTTCTTCCGCTTAGAACCACCTTTACATCCAATTGATATGTTGAAGTAACTAGGTTTTGCACCCTCATTTCAAAATATGCTGTACCGTCACAATATTCTTTAAATGATCCTCCGGAAATGATTTTCCAGTATTTAGCAGTTTCTGTATTACCTCCCGGACCATTAGCAATCAGACAATCCATCCACAAAGTTCTTTGATTAGAGTTACCGCAATGGACTTCATTGGTAATGGTTCTGTCTTTTACAAGAGTAATTGGTGAAGCAATTTGTACGGCTGGTCCGGATACTGTGACAGAGACTACGTTCGATTCTCCATCCCAGTTGGTACAACCTGCTCTTCTGGAACATCTCAGATAACACGTATTTTGATATAAAGGTCCCGGATCATATGAAGATGCATTAGCTCCTGATATTGGTTCCCATTCGCTGTCATTGCTACCATTTGGAGCAACACAGGTCGTAGTACTTTTTAACCACATATATTCCAGATTGCCTGTACCTCCTGTTGGTGATGTGATATTTGTTATAGGTGCAGGATCATATGTAGCCAGGCATGATGTCTGATTACTACCGATCTGACCACCATTTGTAACATTATCGCAGGTGACCGGAGTAAAACCTACGCACACACTAACAGGAACTACAGAGTTTGGACCGTTAGCACAGGTTGTGTTATTTGCTACTGCCCAATGTTCTATGATAATCTGGTCTGCACCGTTTGGTAAAAATACTGTTGTTCCAAGAGCTCCCCTCCAATATCCCTGATTTCTTAAGTCCGGAACATCATTAGTATAAGGAGATTCGTATACAGTACTTCCATTTTTCCTAAAGACAACGCGCCATCTTTCGTTTTGCTGGGTTACACTATTTCTTCCTGCATATCCGTCATAAGATACAACATCCGATACATTAACATTTACAGGTCCGTTGAAGGCAGAAGGATATGGGCCCGGGATGGTATGTGTCAATTTAGAACTACATATTAACCTTACGTTGGATGGAGATCCGTCAGATGAATTGATTGATTGACTCCACAAAAAGTTATTGCCTGACGGGCAAATTGGTTGTGGCGCACAAAAAGGTGGGGCGGAACCATTATCCGGATTACATTGTGATAATGATACACACCATCTGTCAGTTTTAATCCAATCTCCGTTTCCTCCTTTTTCCACGGTGATAAAATGAGCATTCGCAGGTACTGTACTCGTTATATTATAAAGAGACATACTGGGCAATTGTGCATTAACCTCTGTATAATTCCCGGAAATATACGTCCAGTTGCTGGTAAAATAACTGATACCAACCTGATGATAAAATGAAGGATTATGAGTCCCTCCGTAAACACTCAGATTTAGAATAGAACCTGTTGTAATTCCGTTAGAACCTACAGTTCCTATTTGTTGAGATACCCAATTACTTCCCGTATTGGTTATTTGAAAATGACCGGCCTTGGTACCACACTGAGCAGCATAGGTATCAGAGTACAGGTTTCCTCCTGACCACGTCCAGTTGTTCGTCCCACTCTCAAAAGAATGGTTCAGAACCAAATTGGTGCCTGTACATGTACAGGTTTGGGCAGTTAAAATATTTGTTTGTAATAAGAGTAACAACAGGGTTAGTATTGTTAAATAATGGTCTCTGTTTTTAGTATATATTTTCCTGGCAGAAAATAACATACCTAAACCATCATTGCTGATTTTTTCACAAAAGACCTCTTGGCCTCCTGTACGGGTGTAAACATTTTGCATTCTCAAATTTTTAGGTTCACTTTAAAATTACTTCAGGGGTCGGAATCCCTTAAGCATTTTTTTATGACGTTATATTTTTACAACATCACTATAAATGAGTTAATTTTAATCGGCAATAAGCAGGCAATAAAATTTTCTATAAATTGATTTTACGATTTTCGGAATGTAACGCAACATCAATTGAGATATAGCATAATTTATAATGTGATAACAACCACAAGGGTTTTACCGCATTTTTGCCTGTTATACCTTTTAAATTTTCTCTTTTACACCACGAAAATAGTCAGCATTTTCATTCTGACAACAAAAAAAAGCAATTTTGTAAAAAATTTTACATTTCTCCTCTTTGTATAATCTAAAGTCAAAAGTAGCTGTTAATCAATCATATATAAAAATGCAGTTATATGAAATAAGGAGGATTGTCGTGATTTTTTGAATCTGTTTTTTCTTGTTCTTCCTACCTATTCAATTTTACTGTAATTTTTTTCAAAAAAATAAAAATATGCTTTGGAAGAATATTGACCTAACATTTTTAAATAGTTTTGTTGGGAAATGGGTAAAACTTCAAATTGAATATTACCTTTAATATATTCGGATTTCAACTGGTTTACTTTTTTATAATACTTCATGGCTTCCGATGCGTTTGCAAACTTTTTGATCACCACCAACTGAGAATTGTCCGTGCGATTCAACATAGCATCTGTCATTTGTAATTTTTCTGTCTTGAAGTAGTTTTTATTGAATTCTGAAATAGAAATTTTAACATCCACAAACTGCATCTCATTTAACCCATAAGTTACTATGGCCACAAAATGTGGTTTGGTTTCGTCAAACGTGTACAGCTTCATAGATTCCTCCTCATTTACCGTTGAAAATGCTTCCGCATCTCCGGTAAGAAATCTCAAAATTTCCCTGGCTTTAAGTTGTTCTTGTGTGTTTGGAAAAGCTATAACCACATCATTCAATGCTTTTATATAAGCTTCTTTTCCTTCGGTATTTCCAATACACATGGCTTGTAGAAGAGCTATTTTTGCAGAATACTTGTTTTCCTCTCCAAATTGTTGTTTTAAACTTTGGATTCTTTCTATGGTAATTTTATAGTTTCCGGAGTTAAAATACCTGTAGGTATCTTCATAGAACTTATCTATTTTTTCTGCCTCTTCTTTTACTGATACCAAATATTTCGGATCACTTAATATTTTAGCATACGTTGATTCCGGATATTTTCTAACCAACTTTGTCACATATTCTTCCGCTTTATCAGCCTGATTCAGGTCTCTGTAATTTAAAACCAAATGATAATAACTTTCCAGTTCATGATGTGTCGGGCCAAATCGTGTATGCATATTTTCAAGCATATCATTTGACTTTTTATATTTTTCAATTACATTCCGATATAACTTCCCTAATGCAAACATTGTATTAATGATCTTCTCCTGTACCTCTTTTT
Organism: Saprospiraceae bacterium; assembly: GCA_022842725.1. Classification (GTDB taxonomy): domain Bacteria; phylum Bacteroidota; class Bacteroidia; order Chitinophagales; family Saprospiraceae; genus OLB9. The sequence continues at coordinate 213,579 of JALHOZ010000003.1, read as the reverse complement.
TCTGCACCGGATTTTGAGGTATTTCTTTTAATAAATTTTTATATTCCGGACTTTCTTCATATTCCCTTTCGTTTTCTTTTTCAGTTATTGCCTGATTTCTTAAGTCATCCTGATTGCTGATTACTTCCCTGGCTTTGCTGCTTAACCTCCAATTATCCTGAAGTTGTATATTTCTTCCCCATTTTTTGCGAAATTCCTGTTCTCCTTTTTCTTTTGATTCGCGGCTGTATGCAAAAAATGATGACGTGGCAAGTAAATCTTTACTTTTGGAAACATCCAAAGATGGCTTCAGATTCATGCTCGTCGGTTTGGAAATGGCTTCTTTATTTGTCTGATTTTTTTCTCTGCTTTTGGCGTACTGCTGTATTGCCTTTTTCTGTTCTTCACCACTCAATTCTGATAAAAGAAGTAAAGTATCCTGATGAGCCAAAATCTCCAGGTTTTTGGCAATATCAACAAGGTTTTTCGCTCTTTTATCTACCTCTGCCAATCTGTTGTCATTTTTATTCATGACCATCAGGGTACTGTCATAAAAAAGTTTTGATTTGTAAAACATCTCTTTGTTGTAAAATTCCGTTGCAATTATATAGTATGCATCGGTTTTTAGCTTGGGGTCCGAGGTGTTATTTTGAAGGGATAATTGAAAATAGGTTATTGCCTTTTCTAATTCCTTATTTTCAAGCTCCATTTGAGCCATTGTAAAATATATGATGTGTTTTTGTTCAATATATTTTTCTTCCTTTGCTATCTTTTCTAAAGATGTTATAACCTCTTCTTTTGGTTTTTTACCAATTCGGAACTCATTTTTCAATATGGCCATATTAGCCACTAATAACATATTATTGTTTTTAGACTTTTTATTGGCTATTTTAAAATTTTTATATGCTTCTGCATATTGACCTTCTTTTTCATACAATTGGCCCATAATAAAAGCATATCTCGCCTTTAACTCACTATCTTTTGTATTTTTTTGCGCCGTTTCCAATTCCGTTATTGCGGCCTGGTATTTATTCTGCTTAATATACAGGCTTGCAAATGTTGCCGGAATTTCCTTCCTGACTTGTTTTGTTACCTGAGGATTTGTGCGTAGTTTATTCAGAATCAACTCAGCAGTATAATAGTTCTGCCTTTTTATGTATGTTTTTGCCAACCATAACAAACCTTCGTTATAAGCGGTCTTGTCCTCTTCAGGCTTTTTTTCTTTGGGCTTTTCTACGTTTTCATCCAAATTTTCGGTTTTAACCGGTGTTGTATTAACCGACGGTTTTTCAGCTGTTTTTTCTGAGACTGACGGCTTTTCTGTCACAATACCTTTTGCTTTGTCCTTTCTGGCCTTTTCTCTGTCTTTTGCCTTTTGTTTTCTATCTCTTTCCTTTTGTTTTGCTCTGTCTTTTCGTTCCTTTTCTTTTGATTTTGCAATTTCTTTTTTGTCCTCTGCCTTTTCTTTTTTAACTTTTTCTTTTTCTGCTTTGACTTCTTTCTTTTCCTTTTCTTTTATTTTTTTTAATTTCTTTTTGTTATACGGACTTTTGAAATAATTCCTTCCGTAAGGATTTTTAGGATTAAAAACTTCCTGAAAATACTTTAAAGTGGTCTCTGTTGTTTCATAATCCTGTTTGAAATATTGAGCTTTTGCCATCAAAACATAACAATCGTCCACCCAATCGCTTGGTTCGTGCACGTTGCTGACGATTATGACTTTTTCTATAGCCTTGTTCATCTCACCTTCGACCATTTTGGAATTGGGTAGATTTGTAAAATCTTCTACCTCAAGAATCTGGTTAAAATCGTCAATGTTTGCCTGCCGCATAGTAATCATATTCAGCCGCAATAATTCCGTAGCATTCCAATATCCATTGTAATAGGATGTTGTGTTGTGATAAAACTTACCAAACCTGGAGGTTTCGTTCTTACGCTTCTTTGTGACACATCCGGAAAACAAAAAGATGATTACCAACCCTGTAATCCATATGTTAAATCTGATCTTCAAAATATATTATAATTTTGTATAATATTTAAAAACGCTGCAAATATAAGTCTTGTTTCAGTATAATTACCTATTTTTGCATTTTTATAAATCATATTATAACTTCATTTTAGCTAAAATATTTTATTTTAGGAAAACTTTTTATTAGATGCCCGATAGTAGTACCGTGAAACGAAAACTTTGGGAAAGGCTCAAAGATACCTACCGTATTACCATTCTCGATGATGAAAACCTCGAAGAAGTGGGTACTTATAACGTTAGTTTACTAAATTTTTACATTTTTATTTCGGTTATAGGCCTGTTATTGTCCATTCTTGTTATTTCATTTATTGTTTTTACACCGGTTAAAAGATTGATTCCCGGATATGGAGATATTTCGGATAACAGAAAGTTTATTGAATTAACAGCCAAACTGGAAGATTTGGAAAATGAGGTTGCCGAAAGTGAAATTTATACCAAAGGTCTGCAAAATCTGCTGACAGGTAATAAAGAAATTGAAAACGATATTCCTTCTGTATCACAACCTCAAATGATTACAAAAGACGATCTTTCTGATTCAAAAAGAACACATGAACTGAATTTTCTAAGATTTATTACACCAATTACGGGCACAATTTCTGCTGTTTATCAACCCGTGATTAATCACTATGGCGTTGACATCATTGCAGCAAAAAACACACCCATAAAATCCATAATGGATGGTGTTGTTATCAGCGCTGACTGGACAGCCAATATGGGTAACACCATATATATTCAACATCAAAAAAATGTTGTTTCTGTGTATAAACACCTATCTGTTTCATTGGTGAAAACAGGCGACCTCGTAAAAACCGGCCAGGCTATCGGCATTATCGGTAATTCAGGTGAAATGACAACCGGCCCTCATTTACATTTTGAACTTTGGTACGACGGAAAATCAGTCAACCCCTCAAGCTTTATAAATTTTAACAAATAATTACCATTTATTATTGATTGTTAAGTCTAATTTTCTATCTCTGACATATATTGTTACTACCTTTGTACCTTTAAATTTGAGTATATGAAACTGAAAGCAATACAAAATGAAAAGGGTGAAAATCTCAGTCCTGTTCTACCTAAAGAAATCAAAAATTTCCTGATTGACATTGATGGTACAATATGTGACGATGTTCCTAATGAAGAACCTGAAAGAATGTCATTGGTTGAACCTTATGCTGATGCTCTGGAGATTTGTAATAAATGGTTTGATGAAGGTCATATCATCACTTTTTTTACTTCCAGAACAGAAGTTCACCGCGAAATCACCGAAAATTGGTTGAAAAAACACGGCTTCAAATACCACGGTTTATTAGTTGGCAAACCAAGAGGAGGCAATTATCACTGGATTGATAATCACCTTGTTAAAGCTACCCGTTTTAAAGGTAAATTTACCGACCTGATCAAGATGAAAAAAACTATCGAGGTTTTTAAATCCTGATATTTTTTTACATCCTAAAAATACAGTTTGGAAATTTCTTCTCTGTATTTATCCATGATGACTCTTCGTTTAAGTTTCATGGTTGGTGTAAGCTCTGATTCACTTCCGTCGGTTTTTACCGGCTCCCAGTTGGCTGCTACCAAAACAAACTTTTTAATTTGTTCAATCTGACTGAAATTCGGGCTTATTTCATCCACAGCACTCTGATATAATTGAATGACTTTTTCGTTTTTCAAAACATCGGTAACATTTGTCCAGGCTATTTCGTGCTCAGAACACCAGGATTGTAATGCTTCAACTGACGGTGTTATCAATGCTGAAACAAATTTTTGATTGTCTCCTACAACCATAGCCTGTTCGATCAGGAAGTTTTCCTTCAATTTGCTTTCTATCGGTGCGGGAGCCACATACTTTCCTCCGGAAGTTTTCAACAATTCTTTTTTACGGTCGGTTATTTTTAAAAAATCCTGATTTTTCGGACCTTTGACAAACATTCCGATGTCTCCGGTCATAAAATATTTTTTGCCGTTGATCTCTTTAAAAACCGCGGCTGTCTGTTCTTCCTGTTTGTAATATCCCAACATGATGTTTGGACCGGAAACCAGAATTTCACCTTCTCCTTCCCGGTAATTACCATCTGAAGTATCAATATAAACCTCAATACCACGAATAGGTATTCCTACAGAACCAATTTTAGCCAATCCATCACCGTAGTGGTTGATTGAAATGGTCGGTGAAGTTTCTGTTAGTCCATATCCCTCAAGGATAGGAATTCCGGCAGCAGAAAAAACCCGGGCTATTTTTGCAGGACATGGCGCTGCTCCGGTAACTATTGCAATAAGATTGCCTCCTAATGCTGCCCTCCATTTACTGAAGATCAATTTATCAGCAATTTTCATCTGGATGGCTTCCCATCCTGAATATTTTTTGCCTACTTCATAACCATCTGTCATGGCAAGAGCCCAAAAGAATAGTTTTTTCTTTACTCCGGTCAAAGCAAGCCCTTTGTTATAAATTTTTTCATACACTTTTTCCAGTAACCTGGGAACAGTGGTAAAAAAATGTGGCTTTACCATGGCCAAATCCCCGGTCTCCCCTCCGAGATTATCCGTTCCGGTACAATACATTTCCACACCACGACTGGTATACCCATAAATAACCGCTCTTTCGAAAATATGGCAAAAAGGTAAAAAACTTAAGGTTTTATAACCTTTTTCCAAAGGCAGATAAGACATGGTCTCATCGACAATACTGATGACGTTGGCATGGGTCAGCATGACCCCTTTTGGGTTTCCTGTCGTTCCGGACGTATATATAATGGTTGCCAGATCTTCTGACTTTACATTTTCTTTCCTTTTTTCTACTTCCTCAACATGATTTTCATTCAAATAATCCTTCCAGTACGGTCTTCCACCTTGTTTGTCAAAACAAACAATATTTTTTAAAAACGGAACTTTGGCTTGTGCTGCGGATACTTTATCGTATAAATCATCAATACCCACAAAACATAATTTGACTTCGGCTTCATTCATGATGTATTCATATTCCCGGATACTGATGGTTGGATACATCGGAACACCGATGGCTCCTACATACTGTATTGCTAAATCGGCAATGACCCACTCAGGGCGGTTTTTATAGACAACTATTCCGATCTTATCGCCAGGCATGATACCTTCTCCGATTAATCCACAAGCCAGTTCTTTTGCCAGTTTTTGGATCTCCAGGGTGCTGTAAAACTTCCATTGCCCGTCAACCTTTGATCCTATAAATTTTTCTAATGGTTTTTCGTTTATCTGTTTTTGAATGAAATCAAAAAGTCTTTGTACTTTCATATTTTATGTTTGTTGATTGTTGAGTAAAAATATTGTTTTAATTCTTATGGTGCAAATATTTATAAAAAAATATTGTTTTACAAGTTAAATTGCAGGATATGTCTTAATTAATTGAAATTTAGTATAAAATGTGAACACATTTTGGAAATTTTTGTAACCTTTGCCAGAGTATTTAATCAAAATATGTAATAATGGAATCAGTTCTGTCGCTTCAGGGCATCGTCAAAAAATATCACAACCATATCGCTGTTAATAATATCAGCTTTGAAGTTGAGAAAGGTACCATCTTTGGTCTTCTGGGACCAAACGGTGCCGGTAAAACTTCGTTGATCAGAATTATTACGCGCATCACTGCCGCTGATGAAGGAACCATCCTGATCAACGGAGAAAAATTGCACGGGCTTCATCCTGAAAAAATCGGCTATATGCCGGAAGAGAGAGGTCTCTATAAAAAAATGAAAGTTGGTGAACAACTTATTTATCTGGCCCAACTTAAAGGATTACCCTACAGAGAAGCGAAACAAAAACTCACAGCCTGGATGAAAAAATTTGATATCCTTTCCTGGTGGGATAAAAAAATAAGTGATCTCTCGAAAGGTATGCAACAAAAAGTACAGTTTATCGCAACAGTGGTTCATGAACCGGCTTTGATAATTTTGGACGAACCGTTTTCCGGACTTGACCCAATCAATGCAAATCTGATAAAAGATGAAATTTTTGCCCTGAAAGAAAAAGGAACCAGCATTTTGTTTTCAACACACAGAATGGAACAGGTCGAAGAAATTTGTGAAAAAATTATTCTGGTCAATAAAGGCCATAAAATATTAGACGGCAACGTTCAGGAAATCAAACAAAGTTTTAAGGAAAATCTATTTTCTGTAAAATATCAGGGTATTTTGGATGTAACAGCGCCCCAAACCACCGGATACACGATTATGGAAAATAAAAACAATACCCTGATGCTTAAATTGGATTCGGATACTTCTCCGAATATGCTCCTTAAAAAACTAATGGAAAATGGTTTGGAAATTCTTCATTTTAATGAGGTTTTACCTTCTTTAAACGATATTTTTATAAAACAAGTAGAACAAAACAATGAGTAAGATCTGGTTAATTACCCAAAGAGAATATTTATCAAGAGTTTTAAATAAAACTTTTATTCTGACTACACTCCTTACGCCATTGGGGTTTATGATATTTTTTATCGTACTCGGTTTTATTATGAATACCGGTTCTGACAAAGTAAAAAATATTGTGGTGGCTGACCGAACCGGAATCCTGGAAGGAGAACTAAAAAGCAGGGACAATCTCGTTTTTACTTTTAGTGATTCTCCTCTTGACCAACTTTTTTTAAAGTACGAGAAACAAGAAGTTGTCGGTATCCTGGAATTATCTTCTGCACCGGACACAATGCAGAAAAAGTATAATGTGCAATATTATTCTGATGACCAATTAGGTATAGATGAAATTTTTTCTATTGAGAAAGCAATTGGCAAAAAGGTCCGTAACTTTAAACTGAAAGCCCAGAACCTGGATGAAAATATTATAGCTTCTTTAGATACCGAAGTCACCATAGAGCCAAAAACAATAAAAAAGGAAAAAAATATAACTTCCTTAACGACTATAGTCAGCTCTGTCATTGGCGGAATTGTAGGTTATGCTTTGTTTTTTATCATTTTGTTGTACGGATCGCAGGTTATGCGTTCTGTCATGGAAGAAAAAATCAACAGGATTATAGAAGTTCTCATTTCATCGGTCAAACCCTTCGAACTTATGATGGGAAAAGTGATGGGTGTAGGTCTGGTTGGATTAACCCAAATCGGAATATGGATCATTTTAATACCTTCTTTGTTCTTTTTGGGTACCCTGATTTTTGGAATAGATCTGAATGCAGTACCAACCATGCCTGCAAGTGGAGCCGCAGAAGAAGTATTAAATCAACAGGATAAAATTATTCAGGTACTTGCCGAGTTAAAGGGTTTAAATTGGTGGAAGATTTTACCTCTTACCCTTATTTACTTTTTCCTTGGATATTTTGCGTACTCTGCTTTATTTGCTGCCGTTGGATCTGCAGTTGGTGAAGATATCAATGAGGCACAATCACTGACCATGCCGATCATGTTGCCCCTCATTTTTGCTGTATATATCGGATTCAGCGCCGTTCAGGCACCTGATAGTTCTCTTGCAGTATACGCTTCGATGACACCTTTGTTGTCTTCTATCGTAATGCCAGTAAGATTGCCCTTTGATCCTCCTGTCTGGCAAATCATTATTTCACTTGTCAGTCTGATTATATTTACCATTTTTCTGGTATGGATGGCCGGAAGAATTTATCGGGTTGGTATTTTGATGTATGGAAAAAAAGCCTCTTTTAAAGAGCTGGGTAAATGGCTTTTTTACAAAGACTAATCCTTATTTTTAACCGGCCCAGCCCTCTCTGTCCAGATTTCTGTATTGAATAGCTTCTGCCAGATGTTCGATTTTGATATCCTGACTGTCTGCTAGGTCGGCCGCTGTTCTGGCAACTTTCAAAATTCTGTCATACGCTCTGGCTGATAATTGCATTTTTGTCATTGCTGTTTTTAAGAGTGTAGTACCTGCCGGGGTCAATTGACATACTTCTCTGACCATCTTACTCGGCATTTGTGCGTTGTAAAAAATTCCCGGAAAAGATGAAAATCTCTGATCCTGGATCTCTCTGGCTCTGACCACTCTTTTGGCAATTTCTGCACTCGTTTCACTTTTGTATTGATAGTCTGATAATTCATCATAACTCACAGGAGTCACCTCAACATGCAGATCTATTCTGTCCAATAAAGGTCCGCTTATTTTGGCCAGATATTTTTTAACAGAGCCCGGCGGACAAACACATTCTTTTTCAGGATGATTATAAAATCCGCAAGGACAGGGATTCATGGATGCAATAAGCATAAAACTGGCCGGATAATCAACAGAAATTTTGGCTCGTGATATTGTCACTCTTCTTTCTTCCATAGGTTGTCTCATAACTTCAAGCACTTGCCTCTTAAACTCAGGTAACTCATCCAAAAATAAAACCCCATTATGGGCAAGTGATATTTCTCCGGGATTTGGATTTGATCCTCCGCCTACCAGAGCAACATCACTTATGGTGTGATGCGGAGATCTGAAAGGTCGTTCGGTGACTAAAGCCGTATCAACACCTAATAAACCCGCTACCGAATGGATTTTTGTCGTTTCCAATGCTTCATACATATTTAGTGGGGGTAATATTGTCGGCAATCTTCTGGCCAACATCGTTTTTCCCGCCCCCGGCGGGCCGATGAGAATTACATTATGTCCTCCTGATGCTGCGAGCTCCAATGCTCTTTTTATATTTTCCTGTCCTTTGACATCATTAAAGTCAGCCGTGTATGAGTTTTTGTGATCTTCAAAAAATTCTCTGGTATTGTGTTTTAAAGGTTCTATATCAATCATACCTTCTAAAAACTGGATGGCTTGTTTAAGATTTTCCAAAGGGATCACATCTATATCTTTTACGATGGAAGCTTCCCGGGCATTTGCTTTGGGTAACAAAATTTTAGTGAACCCTTCTTTCATCGCCTGAATCGTGATAGGTAGCGCACCCTTTATCGGACGAAGATGGCCATCCAATGCCAACTCACCAATCATCAGTGTTTTGTCTCCGGGATCCTTCATCAATTGTCCGGTACTGGATAAGATACCTATAGCAATAGGCAGATCGTAAGCCGAACCTTCTTTTTTAATATCCGCAGGAGCAAGATTGACTACCAGTTTTATTCTGGGCATCTTAAAACCAATATTTTTAATGGCGGCTTCTATTCTTTGAAAACCCTCTTTAACTGCATTATCAGGTAATCCAACTAAAAAGTAAAATTGTTTTCCTGCGGCAATATTTCCACCTGCATTAACTTCTACTGTTATTGTTTGTGCTTCTATTCCATGTACAGCACTGGCATACGTTTTTGTCAACATAGTCTTATAATTTTACGTTCAATAATTTTAAAATCATACAAAAGTAAATTTTATACCTTTTTAAAATGTCTATTTTTTCCATTTTAAGAATATTTTAACCCAACCACCTGTTTATCCACATACTTCCGTGGAAATCATTGGAAAACTTTTAAAAGTATCCATTTTTAAAAAATATATATTAAATATATCGATATATGTTGGTTACTTTCTATCGGACTGGCCCATTATCCACAGGTTTTTCACATACATATTTTTCCACAATTCTATATTAACATAATATATTCAGAAAGTTAATTAATTGATATACAATGTATTTATGACTCAAACTTAAACTAATATTGTGGAAAAATTTGTATAATTCCTTGCTAAGAAGCATAACCCCAGGTTATCAACATCCGTAATAATAAATAGATTTGAAATTTTATATAAAATGATATTATTATCAATTGTGTGAAATCATGAAAATTTTGTTTTAAAAAATACATTAATTTTGTTCCATATTTCAAAACATGAATATTTATCCAACTATAAAGATTTGGTTATTAACTGGTTTGCTGATGGTTTTTTTCCAGGTAATCATCGGAGGCATTACAAGATTGACCGAATCAGGGCTTTCGATTACTAAATGGGAAGTTGTCACAGGAACTTTGCCTCCTCTTTCTGAGGAGTCGTGGAACAAAGAATTTGAATTGTATAAAAATACGCCTCAATATGCTGAAATAAATGAGGGTATGTCCATGTCTCAGTTTAAGTTTATTTATTTTTGGGAATATATCCACAGACTTTGGGCAAGGTTAATGGGTTTTGTTTTTATCATACCTTATATTTATTTCTACAGAAGAAAATGGTTGACTAAAAGACTCAACCGTGATCTTGGAATTGTGGTTTTACTTGCTGCTTTGGCTGCAACTTTCGGATGGATTATGGTTGCATCAGGGCTCATTGAAAGACCGTGGGTAAATGCTTATAAACTGAGTATTCACCTCTTATTGGCTTTTTCAGTATTCGGATATTTGTTATGGACTTATCTGAACTATATCTACGGCGATTTATTAATTGATAAGAGTTTTTCCACTCTACGAAATGTTATAGTTATTTTTGTTGGTTTGTTTGTCATACAGCTATTTCTGGGTGGCATGATGTCCGGGATGAAAATTGCAGTTGTGTATCCCACCTGGCCCAGTATGAATGGTTCATATGTGCCTGACATTATTTTGTCCGTAAAGGAATGGAGTTGGGAAAATTTTTATCACTATGACAGTAATGAATTTACACCGGCTATCATTCATTTTCTGCATAGAAACACTGCATATATTTTGTTTCTAGCTTTTGTTTTTTTGTCTTACAGGTTCTTTAGGATGGATAAAAATCTTAGTCTACATAATCCATATTTCAAAAGTTATTTAATCTTGTTAGTTTCCCTGTTAGCTCAGGTATTTTTAGGAATCAGTACCGTTTTACTTAGTGTGGGAAAAGTACCGGTTTTTATAGGGGTAGCTCATCAGGCCGGTGCTTTGTTATTGATGGCTGCAATAATTTATTTTATTTTTGTAATAAATAGGAAAGTGCATTAATTTTTTCCGTTTCTTTGCGCATCTTTATATCGTAATGTATGAATCTGGAAGTTAAAAAAGAAGGAGAATTTAGTTATTTCGAATCTGAGGGTTCAGGAACTCCTATTGTTTTATTACATGGTTTAATGGGTGCATTGAGTAACTTTGGGGATTTAATAGCTCATTTTAATGGTAAGAATAAGGTTGTATTGCCATTATTACCTTTTTTTGATATTCCTCTTAGAAAACTATCGGTTACTACGCTCATGGAGCACGTAGCCAAGTTTATTGAATATAAAGGTTTTGATCAGGTGTACGTTTTAGGTAATAGTTTAGGAGGACACATCGCACAACTATATGCTATGGAGTATCCTCAAAAAGTAAAAGGAATGATTCTTACCGGAAGCAGTGGTTTATTTGAAAGTGCTATGGGTACAACTTTTCCAAAAAGAGGAAATTACGAATTTATAAAGAATAAGTGTGAAGGTGTTTTTTACAGACCTGAAGTAGCTACCAAAGAATTGGTTGATGAAATATATTTTTTAGTTAACGATTTGCGCAGGGCTATGAGTATAGTTGCTGTTGCAAAATCAGCTGTTCGACACAATCTTGAGAATGATCTTCATAAAATTAAGACCAATACACTAATTGTATGGGGCGTTCAGGACACCGTGACGCCATTATGGGTTGGTGAGAAGTTTCATGAGCTCCTTGTAAATTCTGAGTTGGTAAGAATTGAAGAAACCGGGCACGCTCCTATGATGGAGAGACCTGATGAATTTAACCAGGTTCTTGAAAGTTTTGTTAACCGAGTTGAGGACGGATCATTTCCTGCTTCTAAAAAAGAAGCATACACCATAGCCTGATCAGGGTTTTGGTTCCTTTTCTTTTCTGGCTTTTTGCATTGGATTTTCATTATTTTCCCTTGACTTATTTTTGAATATTTCAAATCTCGAAGGTATTAAAACCCTTGGAAAAGAATTATTTTCTGTATCCACGTCAGCTGTTTCCAGGAATGGATCCAGAATAGAAGAAGTTATTTTTTTATCTGATATTTCTACTTTTTTAATCTGGGTTTCTCCCATTTTCCATATTTCGGCCGGGATATTCACAATTTCTGAAGAGCCGTCTTCGTACAATTTTTTATAAATTATAGGCATTACCAGGCCACCTTTATTTTCAAAGGTTATTTCGTAATAATGGTTTTTAGAATTTATAGCTTCTATTTCTTCTGCCGACAAATCTTTTATGAGTTTTTGGTATTTAAGAGAATCTTGTAATGTACTTTTGTTTTCATCGTAGGTTGAATAAAAATCAATTAGTGAAGGATCTCTTTCGGTATACGTTTCTTTTATAGCAGTTTTATTTCGAATGCTACTTATATTTTTTGGTTGTTCGGCATTATCAGCAGATTTTGCGGCTTCTTTCATACCCGGATCTATAGGCATAGCCTGTCTGTAAGTTACATTTGATATGGCCAGATCTACGTGATCTGTCGTATAAAACCAACCTCTCCAAAACCAGTCTAAATCAACACCGGACGCATCTTCCATGGTTCGGAAAAAATCAGCCGGATAGGGTTGTTTGAAAGCCCACCTTTTGGCATATTCTTTAAATGCATAGTCAAATAACTCTCTGCCCATAATAGTTTCTCTGAGTATATTGAGACCAACAGCCGGTTTATGGTAGGCATTATTTCCAAATTGATATATAGATTCAGAGTTTGTCATGATAGGACTCATTTTGGTTTTATCTCCTTTCATGTAATCAACAATGGTTTGTGCTTCTCCTCTGGCTGATGGATAATCTCTTTCAAATTCCTGCTCTGAAAGATATTGCACAAATGTATTGAGTCCTTCATCCATCCAGGTCCATTGTCGCTCATCACTGTTGATGATCATGGGAAAAAAGTTATGACCTACTTCATGAATAATTACAGATATCATACCGTATTTTGTTCTTTTAGAATAGGTACCATCTTTTTCGCATCTACCAAAATTGAAAGATATCATCGGATATTCCATGCCTATTCTGTCTGCATTAATTGACCAGGCTACGGGATAGGGATAATCGATAGTATACCGGGAATAGGATGTTAACGTATGTGCAACGGCCTTTGTAGAATATTTTTCCCATAATGGATTTCCTTCTTTGGGATACATGGACATTGCCATACTTGTTTTGTTACCTATCTTGACATTCATTGCATCCCATATGAATTTTCTGGATGAAGCAAATGCAAAATCTCTCACATTTCGGGCTGAAAACACCCATGTTTTTTTGCCGTTAGATTTTGATTTTTCTCTTTCCATAGCTTCTTGCTGGGTAGCAATAATAACAGGTTGTTCAAAAGATTTTTCTGCTTGTTTGAATCTGTCGTATTGTGTTTTGGTCAGAACCTTATCAGGATTTTGTAGGACTCCTGTGGCTGCAACAAGGTGATCATCAGGTACTGTAATACTTACCTCATAGTCACCAAAAATCAATGTAAATTCTCCTGAGCCTAAAAATTGTTTATTTTGCCAACCTTCTACATCGTTATACGCACACATTCTGGGAAAAAACTGAGCTATGGTGTATAGATAATTGTCGTCTTCCGCAAAATATTCATATCCTGAACGTCCGCCAAGTTTAAATCTGTCATTAATATTATACCAATATTCTATAAAGAAACTAAATTTTTGTCCTGTGGATAATGCGACGGGAAGTTCCAGCCTCATCATCGTTTTATTAATTACATAAGAAAGAGCATTACCTTTCTCATCTGTTACTTTTATGATTTTGTATCCACCGACAAAATCCTTTGCTATCCTGTTTATTTGTTCTACTGACATTTTATCTTCCAGACTATGTTGTTGGATTTTGTAAGAATCAGATTCACGGCTCATTTGATTTTGATCCAGTTGCAACCAGAGATAGGTTAAGGTTTCAGGAGCGTTATTATAAAAGGTAATCTTTTCTTTTCCGGAAATAGTTTGTTTGACATCATCAAGGGCAACTTCTATTTTGTAATCTGCTTTTTGCTGATAGTAATCCTTCCCGGGTGCACCAGTTGCTGTTCTGTAGGAATTTGGTGTAGGAAGAATATCGTACATCTGTCTGAAAGGATTTTGGTCCGTATTTTCCTGTGCTTTGATAACCGGGATAGAAATAAAAAAGAATAGTATGAGTCTTAAATACATGGTTGTTTTTATTAAAACCTTTTATAAAATGGATGAATTATTTTGAAATAAACCGAATATTGAACTGATCTTGATGTTGGATGTCAAGAGTTATCTTATATTCCAATCTAACATACAATTAAAGGAGGCATTTGGTTTATTCAATCTGGTAAGTTTTTGTAATTGTTCCACGTGGAACAAAAAAGGCCCACCTAAGTGAGCCTTATATTTTGTACGTTGATCGCCATTAGCCAATGTACGTATTATCTTTAGCTTGTCCTGCATACAACAAGGCACCACCAGCCAATGCTATATTTTTCAGGATATTAAACATCTCTGCTTCATTAGCCCCCATATTCTGAACATGTGGAATTAAAAAAAGCAAAAGTAGTACCGCTAATAGTACAGATGCTAATTTGTCCAACTTGCCCAATATGATACTCACTGCGGCTAAAATAAGACATAGACCGGACACATACACCATAATGGTACCGCCTGGTGCCATTGCTGCCATTTGATCAGCTGCAACAAAATGCATAATGCCAAAAATAGCAAATGGAATGGCAAATAAATACTTACCTAAAGAAATTAAACTGTTCATACTACATGTTTTAAGAAGTGAAAAAAAGTTGAATGAACAAATGTATTTTTTATATATGAATTAATCTAATGTTTTGTTTAAATATTTTAGATATTCCTATAATTCTATCAATAAAGATACAAGATCAGTATAAATCCATTAAGTATTGTTTGAAAATATCAAAATTACTTTCCATTTGTTTGGCTTGTTTTTTTTTGTTTTTCATTTTTTGAATATTTTCAGGAACAATAATCATTTTTGAGAGGTCATCGTCATAAACGTTCGTAAATTTGCAGGGATGTGCCGTCTCTAAAAATATTTTTACTGAGGGATTTAAGGTGGTTTTTAACGACTGATAAGCTATGGCTCCGTGAGGATCAGCGATATATTGGTGTTTTGTAAAACAATCTCTTATAGCCTTTTTTGTATCTGCATCGTTTAACCAAAATCCAAAAACATCTGAGGTGATTTTGTTCCACGTGGAACCATAAAGATCCAGGATTCTTTCAAAATTGCTTGGAAGCCCGACATCCATTGCATTGGAAATTGTAGAGATGGTTTGTTTAGGAGAAAACACGCCACTTTGTAAATATTTAGGTACGACATTGTTTGCATTGGTGGCAGCAATAAATCTTTGGACTGGTAACCCCATTTTTTTAGCCATGAGTCCTGCTGTCAGATTGCCGAAATTTCCGCTTGGTACAGAAATCGTTATAGGCAACTTTTTATCTCTGATCTGCCTGTAAGCTTCAAAATAATAAAAGGTCTGAGGTATGAGGCGGCTGATATTTATACTATTGGCAGACGATACACTCAGTTTATTTTGAATGTTACGGTCCGCAAAAGCTTCTTTAACCAAACGTTGGCAATCATCAAAACTACCGTTTATCTCCAAAGCGCTGATGTTATTCCCCCATGTCGTGAGTTGTTTTTCCTGGATTTCGCTTACCATACCCGAAGGGTATAATATTACCACCCTGATGCCGGGTGTATTATAGAATCCAGCAGCTACAGCTCCTCCGGTATCTCCGGAAGTCGCTGTGAGAACAATCTGTTCTCTGTTTTCACCCCGCAGATAATAAGACATAACTCTGGACATAAATCGGGCGCCAAAATCTTTAAAAGCAAGTGACTCACCGTGCCAAAGTTCGAGGGAAGCTGTGTATTCATCGAGATAAACAAGGGGCGCCGGAAAGTTTATGGTTTCATCAATTATGTTTTGCAGGACACTATTTGGTATATTTTCACCCGTCAGTTTTTTGGCAACCTCAAAACTGTTTTCCTGAAACGTTTTGTTTTCTATGTCTAAAAAAAAATGTTTAGGTAACGTACTGATATGTTCTGGCATGTACAGACCACCGTCAGGTGCTAAAGAGTTCAGAACAGCTTCTTTTAATGTAACTTTATGATTCTTGTTTTTTGTGGAATAATATAACATTTTCGCTTTTTTTTATAGTACGATTGCTCCATCATGATTGATTTTTGATACATAGGTATCACTTTTCAACTTTTTAGAAGCATAAAATGATTCGGCTTTATTGGCGATTTCCTGCGCTATAAAACTATTGTCGCAGATGGCAAACATTGAGGGGCCGGCACCCGAAATACTGAATCCCATAGCTCCTTCCTTTAAAGCCATTTCTTTTAATGCATAAAAATGTGGAATTAAATGTGCACGCTGTGGTTCAATGACAACATCCTCTAATGATTTATTTAATAATTCAAAATCTGAAGTATACATGGCAGAAATAAAGGCTGCAAGATTTCCCTGTTGGCGAATAAACAGATCCATCGGAATTTCTTTTTTCAATATAGCCCGACTCTCTTTGGTAAGTACCGTAACATGAGGATAAATTACACAAATAAAAAGACCTGCGGGTATGGGAAGTTTTTTGAAATCAAACATAACATTGTCTCTGATAATTACCATACCTCCTAAAAGACAAGGCGCTACATTGTCGGCATGGATTGCACCGTCTGCAACTTTTTCACCTTCGATGGCAAAAGGTAGTAATTCCTGCTTTGTCAATCCTGTTTTTAAAAATTCACTTACGGCAAAAACACCACCTACCGCACTGGCAGCTGATGAACCCAACCCACTTCCAAAAGGCATTTTTTTATGAATGATCATTTCCAAAGGTCTTTTATTCTCACCCAAATGATTCAGTAATGCTACTGCAGAAACACCGGCCGTGTTTTGTGTAGTATCCAAAGGCAATTTTCCTTTGGCCCCTCTGATTTCAGTTATGATCAATCCGGGTTGTGTTCCTTCAGAAATGATGATTTCGTCCCCCGGGCCATGTATTGCAAAACCCAATATGTCAAAACCTACACAAACATTCGATATGCTGGCTGGTGCAAAAACTTTTATTCCCGGTTTCATAAAAAATATTTTAAATAGAAAAAAGGTTGATAATACCCGATAAATGTAGGTAATTATATATAAAAAAATTTATTGTCCGGCAGCAATGATTTCTGCAAACAGTCCTGCAGCTGTAACTTCTGCACCGGCTCCCGGTCCTTTGATTACTAAAGGTCGTTCTTTGTATCTTTCCGTTGTAAAAACGATCATATTGTCACTGCCGGCTAATGAAACAAACGGACTGTTTTGTTGCACCTCCTGAAGGGAAATATGTATTTTTCTGTTTTCAAAAGAGGCGACATATCGCAAATATTTGTTTTCTTTTTTAGCTAATTCAGCCTGACCGGATAAAATGTATTCTTCCTCTTTTAATCTGTCAAAAAAGCTGTTGACGTCCGGTGCAGACATGCAGTATTCTGATAAGATCGGTTCTATGCTCACATCACCTTCCTCAACATCAAAACCACCTTCTCTTGCCAAAATCATGATCTTTCTTTTTACATCCATGCCCGACAAGTCGTCTCTCGGGTCGGGTTCCGTATAACCCAATTCTCTGGCCCGATAAACCAATTCAGTAAACGACTGACCGGTTTCATAAGTGTTGAATATGTATGAAAGGGAGCCGGACAAAACACCTTCTATTTTTAATAATGTATCGCCACTGAGGATCAGGTTTCGCATAGTACTCAACACAGGCAGACCGGCACCAACATTGGTTTCAAACAGTAAGTGAACCATTTTATCTTTCGCAAGCTGTTTTAATGCTTTGTATTCAACAAGAGGGGAGGAGGCTGCCACTTTGTTTGGTGTACAAACAGATATATTTCCCGCCAGGATAATATGATAAAAAGATGGAATGTATTTACTGGCTGTATTATCAATAAAAATCGAATTTGGAAGGTTTTTTTCTTTCATTTCCTGAATAAAAACATCCATATCTGTATTTGAACCGTTTTTTTCCAGAATATCCTGCCAAATGCTGATATTTATCCCGTTTTCATCCAAAAACATCTTTTTTGAATTGGCTAATCCTGCGACGACAATATCAAGACGCATTTCGTTTTGCAAAAATGTTTTTTGTTGCCTGATTTGTTTCAACAGGGTGCTTCCAATCAAACCGGTACCGGTCACAAAAAGATGTACCCTTTTAACGTCCGATAAAAAAAAGGAATCATGAATGGCATTTAAAGCCTTGACCTCATCTTTTTTATCTACGACAAAAGATATATTCAGTTCGGAACTGCCTTGCGCAATGGCCATCACATTGATACCGTTTTTACCCAAGGCATTAAAAAGTTTACCAGAGATCCCCGGAACATGACGCATTTTTTCTCCAATGACAGCTATCACACATAAGTCTGGTTCTGCTATCACAGGTAGAACGCTGCCTTCCCCGATTTCTTTGGAAAATTCTGCTTCGATGGCAGACACGGCTTTTTGTTGGTCTTTGGACTCAACAGCAAGGCTGATAGAATATTCTGAAGAAGCCTGTGTAATCAGAATGATATTTATTTTCTCACGGGCCAAAACAGAAAACAAACGGGAGGCAATCCCGGGAATACCCATCAATCCACTACCCTGAAGGTTGATCAGACAAATGTTGTTCAACGAGCTGATCCCTTTCATCGGAGACTTATCAGATGATTCGGTGGTGTTTGTGATTCGTGTTCCGCTAAATCCCGGATTGAAAGTATTTTTGATGATAATAGGAATGGATTTCCGGCACGCCGGCAGGATGGTAGGCGGATAAATCACTTTCGCGCCAAAATGAGACATTTCCATCGCTTCCGAATATGACAGATGCTGTAAGGTAAATGCTTTTTTGACTTTACGGGGATCAGCAGTCAATACTCCATCCACGTCAGTCCATATTTCCAATTCTTCTGCATCGAGTGCTGCTGCAAAAATCGAGGCAGTGTAGTCAGAACCTCCCCGCCCCAAAGTAGTTGTGAGACCATGTTCATCTGATCCGATAAACCCGGTAATCACCGGTATTTTGCCGTCCAGAGCCGAAATATAATTTTTAATCTGTTCGTTGGTTTTTTCAAAAATAACTTTTGCCTGACCAAAATCACTGGTTGTCGCAATCAGTTTTCGTGCATCAGTAAAAACAGAAGGAATTCCGTGAACAGAAAAAGCAGAAGCGATAATGGCATTGGCATTTCTTTCTCCAAAACTGAGTACCAAATCAGAAGTTCGTGCCGACACCTCCCGAATCAAAAATATTCCGTGCAATAAATCCTGCAATGTTTCATGATTCCCACGGATCAGTTCTTTTATCTCACTTGAGTCTGCCTCTCCGAATAATTCATCAAAGGTCGTATCATGTCTTTTTTTGTATTCTTCAAACAGCTGTAGATAAGAAATGTCCCCTTCGGAGGCTTTGTAACATAGTTCAATCAGTATATCGGTGATACCACCAAAAGCAGAAAAAACCAAAACCAGTCCCTGTCGGTCAGCATAGTATTGTTTGAGGATGGTAATGATGTTTTTAATCCTTTCAGCGTGAGCTACCGAAGAGCCACCAAACTTTAAAACGCAATACATTATAAATATTCCTTATCTTTTAAAGCCACAAAATTAGTAATTTATTTCATTTTTGAAGAAAAACGATGAGATTGCACTAAAAAAGAGGGAATATATTCTCATAAAGTTAAAATTACGTTATAAAACATTTAAAAACGTACCTTTTTTTTTACATTTGCGTCTCGGTACAAAAAATAATAAATATGTTCAGAAAATTTTTATTTGCTGTGATAGGACTGGGTCTGTCATTAGCAGTAAGTGCACAAAAAAATAATAAAAAAAATATGGAATTTTTAAAAACACAGCCGGACGGTATTTATGCCGTTTTCGAAACCAATAAAGGCGATATTTACACCGTTTTAGAACATGTAAAAACTCCTTTGACAGTAGCTAATTTTGTAGGACTTGCCGAAGGTAAAATAGCCAACAAAGCAAAAGGAGATGGACTACCATTTTATGATGGTCTTAAGTTTCACAGAGTCATCAAAGATTTTATGATTCAGGGAGGTTGTCCTCAGGGAACAGGTACCGGAGATCCGGGTTATAAGTTTGATGATGAATTCGATTCAAGTCTGAAACATACCGGTCCGGGAATTCTCAGTATGGCAAATTCAGGACCGGCCACCAACGGGTCTCAGTTTTTTATCACCCACGTGGCAACTCCATGGTTGGACGGAAAACACACCGTTTTTGGACACGTCATACAAGGCCAGGATATAGTGGATGCTATTGCACAAAACGATACCATCAAAAAACTGACCATCCTTAGAAAAGGAAAAG
This sequence comes from Saprospiraceae bacterium, assembly GCA_022842725.1. Classification (GTDB taxonomy): domain Bacteria; phylum Bacteroidota; class Bacteroidia; order Chitinophagales; family Saprospiraceae; genus OLB9. Next base: position 193,364 of record JALHOZ010000003.1, on the reverse strand, counting down.
AAGCTGAAGCTTTTGACGCTGCCAAAACATTTGAAGAGGCAAAAGTCACAGCTGCAAAGAAAAAAATGGAGCAGGAAGCAGCCATGGCTGCAGCTGCAGAAGCAATCAAAAAACAGTTTACCAACGAAACAGCAAGTGGTTTAAAGTATGTAGTTTTGCAGGAAGGGACCGGAAATAAACCGACATCTACCAGCAATGTAAAAGTACATTATACCGGTTCTTTTTTGGATGGAAATATTTTTGACAGCAGTGTTCAGAGAGGCCAGCCGATAGATTTTGGTCTCAACCAGGTCATTCCGGGTTGGACGGAAGGAGTTCAGCTGATGAAAGAAGGAGCCAAATATAAGTTTTACATTCCCTATCAACTTGCTTATGGCGAAAGAGGATATCCGGGAGCCATTCCGCCAAAAAGTGATTTGATCTTTGAAGTGGAATTGATTAAGATCAATAATTAAAAAGAAATAAACAGAACAAAAGCCTTCACCTGATAGTGAGGGCTTTTGTGTTTTATATCATAATGTTTTCTTAAATAGATTTTTTACATGCAAATATTTTTAAATTTGCATTGATTACAGACAATGAGTAAAAAAGTTATATTAACCATCATCGTCATCATGTCCATGTCATTGATTGTCGTGGGCGTCATTCAGTTTTTCTGGATCAAACATTCTGTGGATCTGGAAGAAAAAAATTTTGATGACAAGGTGATTTTTGCTTTGAACAACGTAAAAGAAAGATTAGTAGCGGATGCTCAGGAAAGGCTGCAAAGAGGTGTCGAAGAAATAAAGTTTCAAAACTCTATTGTTGATAAACTAAAACAGGAAATCATCACGGGAGACAAATCTTCCTGGCCACAGAATCACAGAAATCTGGATGCCGGTTCACTCTACTTCCTTTTTAATGCGGATCATTTTTTGGAGACAATCGATAAGGACAAACTGGATAAATACATCAAAAAAGAACTCAAAGAACAAAACATCAATATCCGTTATGAATATGGTGTTTATGCCAATTCAATCAAAGACTATATCATCATCAATGGAAATTATGTGGCTGCAGCGGTCGGTGATACCACAAAATCAAGCAACGTCGCTGCAATCAATCCGCTTAATCTGGCAGAGTATAAAATGCCGCTTTTTTCCAATGAAATATCTGAACCGGGACACCTCAACCTGAATTTTCCGGGTAAAACCAAGTTTTTATGGTCGAGTTTTATCCCGATACTGCTCACGTCATCATTTTTTACAGGTTTGATTTTATTCTGTTTTTCCTATACCATTTACATCATTTTCAGACAAAAGAAGGTGTCAGAGATGAAAACAGACTTTATCAACAATATGACTCACGAGTTTAAAACGCCTATAGCGACGATTTCTCTGGCGTCAGATTCCATACTCAGTCCTTCTATTCTTGAGAATACCGACAAAATCCGCAGATTTATCGGAATCATAAAACAGGAAAATGCCAGAATGTTGGGTCAGGTTGAAAAGGTCCTGCAAATGGCTCAGATAGAAAAAAATGACCTGAACCTTAAAATCGGTATTTTAAATATTCATGAACTTATCGAAGATGCTATGGTCAATGCTGAATTGAAAATTCAGGCGAAAGGAGGGTCTGTAACACCGGTCCTTGACGCTGCAAATCCCGTTATAGAAGGTGATGCTACCCATATCGCCAATATGATCAATAATTTATTGGACAATGCTGAAAAATATACACCGGAAAAACCCCAAATCACCATCCAAACCAAAAGTCTTAAAAAAGGTATAGAAATCTCTATCATTGACAATGGAATCGGAATGACAAAAGATGCACAAAAAATGATTTTTGAAAAGTTCTACAGAGTTCATACCGGAAATCTGCACGATGTGAAAGGTTTTGGTCTGGGTTTGAGTTATGTTAAAGCAATGACTGAAGCTCACGGAGGCAAAGTCACAGTACAAAGTGAACCCGGAAAAGGAAGTAATTTTACGATTTTTTTGCCATACAAGGCTGTTAATCAAAATAAAGCATAATTTTACAATTCAAATTTAAAAAAATAATTCGCAATGGATAAACACATTTTACTGGTTGAAGACGATCAGAATTTTGGCGATGTACTTCGTTCCTACCTCGAGATGAATGATTATCAGGTTACCTTGGCAACAGACGGCGAAGCGGGTCTTCAAACCTTCAAAGCAGGAAGTTTTGATTTGTGTATTTTTGATGTGATGATGCCCAAAAAAGATGGTTTTACCCTTGCAAAAGAGGTCAAAGCTATTAAACACGATACACCCATTATTTTTCTGACAGCCAAAACGCTGAAGGAAGATGTATTGGAAGGGTTTAAACTGGGAGCGGATGATTATATCACCAAACCTTTTAATTCTGAAGAATTGTTATATCGCGTCAAAGCTGTTCTCCGCAGAAATGAAAAACCTGAAGTAGCTCTCGAAGAAAGAAGAGAATTTATCATCAGTGATTATCATTTTGATTATGCCTTGCGGGTATTGACTTACACAAAAGATGGTTCCACGGAAAAACTTTCTCCTAAAGAAGCACAGCTTCTCCGCCTTTTTTGTTTCAGAATGAATGATGTATTACAACGTTCAGAAGCTCTTACCAAAATCTGGAATGATGACAATTATTTTACAGCCCGAAGTATGGATGTTTTTATCACAAAAATCAGAAAATATCTGAGTAAAGATTCTAAAATCGAGATAGAAAATATTCATGGAAACGGTTTCAGAATGTTTATAAAACAGGATTAACTGATTTTTCTGAATGAAAAACAGGATAATATACAACGTTACAGTAAAAATTGACGGACAGATACACGAAGAATGGTTTCAATGGATGAAAGAAGTTCACATTCCGGATGTCATGAAAACCGGGTGTTTTTTGTCTTACCGATTTACAAAGATAGTCGAGGATCCCGATGAACATGGTGTCGGATATGCGATTCAGTACGTAGCTGAAAACAAAGAAAAGTTTGAACTTTATCAATCACAATTTGCCGGAACATTACAATCGGAACATGCACGTAAATACCAAAACCGATATGCAGCGTTCAGGACGTTATTGGAAATTCTTGACGAAGCATAAACCTTCAGTGCCCCTGACTGTTACTATAAGCCGTAATATCATTCTATAAAAATGTGTATCTTTGCACTTCAAAACAGAGTAAATGTTTCTTCATATACATAAATCGAAAATTCACCGGGCTACCATTACAGAAGCCAACCTAAATTATGTTGGGTCAATCACCATTGATGAAGACCTCATGGAAGCTGCCAATCTGCTTGAAGGTGAAAAAGTACAGATTGTTAACAACAATAATGGTGAAAGAATAGAGACTTACGTCATCAAAGGCGAAAGAGGTTCCGGTAAAATTTGTCTTAACGGTGCAGCTGCAAGAAAAGCAGAGGTTGGAGATATTGTAATAATCATATCATATGCCCTGATGACTGTAGAAGAAGCCAAAACCTATAAAGCGGTGACCGTTTTTCCTAACGCTGAGAATAAACTGGTTTAATTTTTCATGTCTAATGTGGTATCTAAAGCAGTTAAAGCTTCCCTTTTTTTTGGAATAGGATTTTTTATTTTTTATTTGGTCTATAACAGACAGAATAAAGCGTATCAGGAAGAATGTTTGTTTAAAAATATTCCGATGGGCGAATGCAGTCTGATAGGCAAGGTCATATCAGACATGCAAAGTGCAGATTACCGATGGATCAGTCTGGTATTATTTTTATTTCTCTTGTCGAATGTTTTCAGAACGATTCGGTGGAGAATGATGTTTGAAGGGCTGGGATACAAGCCGCGTTATGTCAACCTTTTCGGCACAATCATGATAAACTATCTGGCAAATCTGGGAATACCGAGATCCGGCGAAATCATCAGAGCGGGGCTCATTACAAGTTACGAAGATATACCGTTAGAAAAAGTACTGGGCACCATATTTACCGATAGGATTTTTGATGTTTTTTGTTTGGCGATTGTTCTGGTGCTGACGCTTATTTTCGGAGGAAGTGATTTTTACAACTACCTGAATGTAAACATTGATCTGGGACAAAAATTAATGATTTTTACAGAACATCCAGTATTATGGTCCTTAATGGCATTGGCCGGAGCCGGTTTTTTTATATGGCTTTTTTCATACAGAAAAAGATTATTACAAACCTCTTTAGGACAAAGAGTATGGTACAGAGTCAAAGGATTTCTTGATGGAGCCAACAGTGTAAAGACAGTATCCAGCGTACCATTGTTTTTATTGTATACGGTGGCGATCTGGGTTATGTACTTTCTGATGATGTACATAAGTTTTTTTTCTTTCGAACCTACCGCACATTTGGGGCTGGTGGAAGGGTTGGTCGTTTTTGCCTTCGGAAGTTTGGGTATATTGTTTCCTTCACCGGGAGGGATGGGTAGTTACCATATGTTGGTGGGAGAGGGTCTGTCCATGTATGGTGTCACCGGAGCCGACGGTTTTTCATTCGCCAATATTGTATTTTTTTCTGTTTCGGTAGGAATTAATGTGGTTTTAGGACTGTTTTTTCTAATCATCTTGCCGATCATAAACGGTAAGAACAAAAATCAACCAACTCATGGTTAAAATGTATTTTACCCTGGTTATGTCTTTACTTTTTATGACAGTTATTTCAGCTCAAAAAGTGAATGGCTATCAAATTTTTACTTCAAAAGGTAAAAAGATAAGCTTTGAACAAATGATTAAAGACGTATCAGAGCAGGATATCGTTTTTTTCGGTGAATTACATAATGATCCGATAGCCCACTGGCTGCAATATGAAATGGTAAAAAGTATACACACAAAACGCAGGATGGTCATTGGAGCCGAGATGTTTGAAGCGGACAATCAGAAAGGTTTGGACGATTATCTTCAGGGGATATCAGATCAGGATTCATTCAAAAAAGCTGTCCGGTTGTGGAACAATTATGATACTGATTACAAAAAAATAGTTGATTTTTCGAAAGATAATAACATTTCCTTTATAGCGACCAATATACCCAGACCATTCGCGAGATTGGTATTCAGAGGAGGGTTCGAAGCTTTAGACACCCTTTCTGCAGGAGACAAAAGGTGGATTGCACCATTACCGGTGATGTATGATGCAGAAGTACCGTGTTACAGAAAAATGAGAGAAATGGATATGGGAGGACATGAAGCTTCAGAAAATTTTCCCAAAGCCCAGGCTATTAAGGATGCAACTATGGCTCATTTTATCTTAAAAAACCATCTGAACGGTAGTCTGTTTTTTCATCTGAACGGTAGTTATCATTCAGATAATTACGAAGGAATTGTTTGGTATATTAAAAAACAGGATGCCAGCAAAAAAATAAAAACCATCTCAACGGTATTGCAGAAACAGACCGGTAAACTGGACAAATCCAATGAAAATGTTGCAGATTATATTATTTGTGTAGATGAAGATATGACAACAACCTATTAATAGTTTTAGGAAATAAAATAATCCGGATTTGTATCAAAAAACGTTGCTGACCGGATAAAAATCAGGGTTTGAATCATGAAAGGTATAAAAGTCAACGGATTTTAATAACCATTCCATAAAGTAAAAACAACAAAACTACCATTTAACCGGCCTTGAACCCAAAAAGACTTCAGATAAAAAATATTTGTATAATCTTTGTGCTGTTCATAACGTTTAATAGAAATAACAAATAATTATGACAGGATACAGACGGATTTTTATCTTCTTAACGACAACGTTATTGTTATTTTCTCAATGTGGAAAGGAAGATAATTTTATTTTCAGAGGACAGTTTGAATCGCGATTTGTTATTCCCAGCGGTTTAAATACCTTACTTACGCATTACATTATATTGGAAAATGTGTATACTGATTTTTCACGCCTTTCAAATAATGTCGGGCTGAATGTTGAAGATGTCAAAAGTATTCAGGCTTCATATGGCAAAATGCTGACCCTGCAGGGAGGACAGGATCTTGATTTTATTCAGGATATATCAATTACTGTTATTTCAAGAAAGGACAGAAAACTGAAAAAAGAAATGTATTATTCAGAATTTGTCCCGTTTGTCGTTGATGAAGAAATCAAGATGCAAAGCGGGACAGCAGAATTAAAAGAAATATTAAGTGAAGATTATATTGATATTGAAATAAGGTTAACTATCAGGAACTTTGTTCCGAATGCAATTGAAGCAACATTAGACATGAGTTACATCGTTTTTTAAAAAAGACAGAAATGACTACATGGAAAGTTGCCCTCCAATCATTCAAAGCGTATTTGCAATTGGAAAAATCGCTGTCAAAACATTCAGTAGAGGCTTATATAAGAGATGTTGGTAAATTGCTTGAGTTTGTTTTGTACAGAAAAATCGATTTACCTCCGGAGTCTTTGACTGAATCAAATCTGGTTGATTTTGTTTATTATATTGATTCCCTGGGTTTGGAAGCAAAGAGTCAGGCCAGAATAATTTCCGGCATCAGAGCATTTTATAAATTTATGTTGATGGAGGATTTGATTCATGACGATCCTTCAGCGGCCATGGAAAGTCCGAAACTAAAAAGAACGCTGCCCGATGTTTTGTCTTATGAAGAAATCAGAAATATTATTGGTTCTATAGACATGAGTTTACCGCACGCACACAGAAATAAAGCAATGATAGAAACTTTGTATGCCTGTGGACTGAGGGTGAGTGAATTGATAACACTTCAGATGACCAATATATATGCTGATCAGGGTTTTTTGAAGGTCATTGGAAAAAATAATAAAGAAAGATTGGTTCCTGTCGGAGAAAAAGCGCTGAAAGACATATTTTTTTACATTGAACATGAAAGAAAACATCTGCCTCTTATTGCCAAAGGTCACGAAGATACTGTGTTTCTGAACCGACGCGGAAAAGGTCTTTCCCGTGTTATGGTGTTCACCATCGTAAAAGAACTGGTAACCTTAGCTGGAATTATGAAAACAGTGAGCCCGCACACGTTCAGGCATTCCTTTGCAACACATTTGGTAGAAGGGGGAGCCGATTTAAGAGCCGTTCAGGAAATGTTAGGTCATGAGTCTATCACGACAACAGAAATTTATACACATGTAGACCGGAATTATTTGAGGGAAACTTTATTACAATTTCACCCATTGGCAAAAAAATAAATCAGCAACCAGAGCTCTAAAGTTTTATTCATAAGGACAAACCAGCTTTTGGACAGAAAACCCAAAGTATTAAAAATCATGTACTTTCTGTGATTAAAATCATTGTATTTTGCCTGAAACCTAACTAATTTTGTATAAAATCAATAAGGTATGAACAGGTTTGGCTTTTTTATAACTTTATTTTTGTGGTTTCGGCTTTCCGGATTTTTAATAGCTCAGGCGGGTTTTTCTGCATCCGGATTTGATGCTGTGTCAACAGGCGGAAGTGTAAGTTCGACGATAGGTCAGGTTTTTTATAATCATTGGACTGAAAACGCAGGTAAGATCAATGAAGGAATTCAGCAACCTTACGAAATATTTATTGTGAGTGTTGCTGATAATTTCAAATCATCGGTTTTACTATTTCCAAACCCTACGCAGGATTTTGTTCTGTTAAAAGTGGAAAACAATGTAAAAGACTTTTCATATACACTTTATTCCATAGATGGTAAATGGTTGGAAGATCAAAAAATTGATCAGGAAGAAACGGTAGTACCTCTGCAGAAGTATTCAGGCAACATATTTCTTTTAGTAATTTACAAAGACAACAATATTGTTAAAACATATAAAGTCATAAAACAATAAACATGAAAAACCTTTTTTACATAATCATGATGATGTTTTTTTGGGTACTTTCCTCTGAAGCACAGCCACCATCAAAAATGAATTATCAGGCTGTAATCCGGGATAATCAGGGAAATCTGATAAAAAGCAAGTCGGTAGCAATGCGAATACAGATTTTACAAGGTGAAACTCCTGTATTTGTAGAAAGACATAACCCGCAAACCAATGAAAATGGTTTAATAACCCTTGCTATCGGCGGAGGACTGACAATTTTGGGAAACATACAATCAATAGATTGGTCAGAGGGGACTTTTTATATTAAGACGGAAACAGATCCAAACGGAGGTTCGGATTATAGTATAACCGGCACCAATGAATTGATGAGTGTTCCATATGCCTTATATGCATCCAATAGCCAACCCGGTCCACAGGGACCTAAAGGAGAAAAAGGAGATCAGGGAATCCAGGGATTGAAGGGTGATGTCGGCCCTCAGGGATTGCAAGGTCCGCAGGGATTGCAAGGAAATCAGGGACCAACAGGTCCGCAAGGCCCCATGGGTTTACAAGGATTGAAAGGGGATGTCGGCCTTCAGGGACTTAAAGGAGAAAAAGGAGATCAGGGTTTACAGGGTCCTGCGGGCGACAGTTATTGGGTAAAAAACGGACCTTCGGTTTATTACAATGAAGGCAGTGTAGGTATTGGCACAAATAATCCTTCAGCATCTTTGGAAGTAAGGGGAGATGTAAAAGTCAGTGCCCCGGCAGGTGAAGAAGTCGCTGTTTTGTCGGATCTTGGTTTTTTAAAAATAAACGGCCAAAACGGGAATCCCAATTTTTTACTTTCATACACGACAGCTGAACCTAATTTGCCGCTTTTCTCTATGTTTGATATGGCTGGAAATGCCAAAATAGATATGGGTATTGCTCCCGTGGGTTATGGTACCGCTGATTTTTACGGTCCAAACGGTAGTACCAATATTCACTTTTCAACCAGGTTTAATAATGCAAACAAAGGTTATATAGGTGTGGGAGATGAGGAGGGATATTTTCAGTCTGATATGACGATAGGAGATCAGGGAGCTGGTTTATCCAGATTATATGGTTTAAACGGGTATATTAATGTTATTGGTTCCAATCTGAATAATTATGCAAATAACGGTTATCTTGGTGTTGCTGATGCTAATGGGAATATAAAATCAGGAATGTATGTGAACTCATCGGGTCAGGGTCAGATATTTGCCGATATCAAAAACTTCAGAATGGATCATCCTACACAAAACAACTCCGGCATTTGGTATGCATCAATCGAAGGACCAGAAGCTGCTGCCTATGAAAGGGGTACAGCTACACTTAAAAACGGAGAAGTTTTTGTGGCATATTCAGAACATTATCAATGGGTAGCCAATACCCAAACGGTAACGGTATTATTGACGCCACATTCAACCGATACTTACGGACTTGCTGTAGTTGAGAAAAAAGCCAATGGTTTTATGGTAAAAGAATTAAAGCAGGGAAATGGAAATTTCAGCTTTGATTGGGAAGTAAAAGCCGTAAGGAAAGGATTTGAAAACTATCAGGTGATCAGAGCTGATGAAACCATGCAGCCGTCAACGGAACAAAAAGTCAATCGGATTAAATAAGTTTTATAAAAAGGAAAGTGTATCATAACTCATTAACTCTTAGAGGATACTGAGTTATGTACACATTTTGTATCTTTTTATCATAACCAACTTTATCAAAATGGGTAATCAAAGACAGCCAAAAATAGTATGATTTTGAAGTTAAATAGATTTTATGCCGTTTGGCAAGATTAATATTTTTCTTTCTTTGTATAAAGTGCCTATTGCCGCTTTGAACACTTTTTTGCTTAGACCAAAATGACGGTAAATAACTTCAGCGTCCGTTTTATCATGATAAGGTAAAAAGCCGCCTTCATATACCAGTTTGTCCCAAATTTTTTGGGAAACAGCGTCCAATTTCTGAAATCCCTGAACTTCTGCTGACAGATCAATTTTACCGTCAGGACGAACTTTTTTAATAAAACAATCAATCTTCTGACCTATCATCAGAGGTTTGAACACTTCGTTCTTGTAAAGAAGACCAAAATGCGCATGATTTATCACAATCTTATATGCAAGATCTGTAATTTGAACTACTAAACCATGAACAGACTGACCCGTATTATAGGCAGAGTCTGTTTTATGAATAAATTTTTCTAATTTCATGGTAGCTGTAATTCTATCAGTGATTTTATCAATGTAGAGGAATACGGCATAATATTTACCAACCTCCATTTTGATTTTTTGCTCACTAAAGGGCACGAGAATATCTTTCATTATTCCCCATTCCAAAAAGGCACCGACTTTTTCTATAGAACGGACTTTCAGAAATGCTACCTGACCAACTTCTGCTTTTGGTATGTCCGTAGTGGCTATATATCGTTCTTCCCCATCCAAATAAACAAAAACAGAAATAACATCCTCAATATTCATTTCCTGTGAAACATAACGTTTGGGTAGCAATATTTCTCCCAAGGGACCACCATCAAGGTAAAGTCCAAAATCGACTTTTTTAACTATGCGGAGTTGATTTGTTTTTCCTAATGTTGCCAAAATTCAGAATAGTAAAGGTGATAAAAACTACATCAAAGGTAATGATTATCTATCAATTAAGAGCCAGAGATCAGAATATTCTCCAATAACGTAAATGCGACGATCAAAGAACGTCGGCAAGGCATAGATTATGTATTACTTATCCCTGTTACCTAAAGGACTTTCTCCTTTAATCAGTCGGTGAAGTAATTTTGAAAACCTGACTGAAATGGCGATGAGGTCTTTAGTCTCGAGAAGAAGGCACATAACAAGATCTGTATTTTTAAAGCCGTAGGCTTTTTGGTTGACACCTTCTACTTGTCGGGACAATGAAAGTTCAATATTATCAAAAAGAGAACGTTTCACATTTTTAAGATCATTGATGGTTCCGAACTCATGACCTTCAAGATATTCTGCTATATTGTGCAGGTATAGTAACAAATCATGTTCAATTTTTCTGAGGCTTTCAGCCTGTAATTCAGAAAGAGGTTTGTGTGAATTTTTAACATGATTATCGCATGCCATGATGATGAGTTCAAGAGACTGTAGAATGTCCTGCATCATGTCATTACTTAAGATATACAATTGTGCTGTTTGTTTTTCAGTAAGTTTGGACTTTTTAACAGCTTTAAACAGATTATTTTTTATATCGGAGTAATACGATTTCAGATTCATATAAATCTGATGCCCGTTTTTAATTTTATCTTTATTTTCCGTTAAAAGTCCATCGATAGAGATGGAATAAGCATCTCCTATGTTCCGAAGACTTGAAGCAAGTTGATTGGCCGTTTTAGACAAAGCTTTATCGGTTGTCAGATCGATGGAATTGGTGACTTCTTCAGATTGTAATTTTTTTAAACGTTCTCTTTTATGAATAATGTGTGTGTACAATATAAAAAGACACACCATTGCTGCGATAAAAATAAGACCGAAAAGTTTAAAGTTAATCAGAACAAGAGCTAAAATGGCAGACGTAAAAAAGGCAGAAAATGCGGTAAAAAACCAGCCTCCGATGACACTGAAAACACCGGCAATTCTGTAGGAAGCGGACTCTCTTCCCCAGGCGCGGTCAGCCAAAGAGGATCCCATAGCAACCATAAATGTAACATAGGTTGTAGAGAGGGGAAGTTTCAAAGAAGTACCTAAAGCAATAAGCATACTGGCTACTGCCATGTTTACAGAAGCTCTGACAAGGTCAAATGCAGGAGCGTCAGCGTCGTCCGCAGCAACCAAAGGTGTAAATTGTTTATTAATTTTTTCTTTTAATGGAGTAGGTAAAATCTTGCTGAATGTTCCGGAAAGTTTTACGCTAAACTCAACGATACTTCTGGACAAGATATTTGAACGAAATTTTTCTGCAGTCTCATCTTGCGAAGCAAGTTTAACTTCCGTATCAGAAACAGTTTTAATTTTTTTAGAAAACCATAGAGCAAGGACCATAAAAAATCCAGCTAATAATAGATATAAATGCGGTGTCTGTAACGGGAATTTTAATCCGACCATCATATAACTTTCAGGAGATAAATTACCTCCGGCACTAAGATTGGCAGCGTTATAAAGGTCATAGGCCTGGAAGCCGGCAAAAGGGACCCCAATAAAGTTGACCAAATCATTTCCTGCAAATGCCATGGCAAGACTGAAAATACCTGCGAAAACAACAATTTTGAGAGGATTACCGCCCCTCCTTTCGTAAATGACAAAAAACAGAAGGGACGCCAAAAACAAGGCACTTAGGAATATAATCATGTTATCCTGAATAGTTTCTATAATTTTTTTTATTTCAGGTGAGCCAAAAAATACGGTATACACCTTTTCGTTTGTTTCGGGAAGCGTTTCTTTATATGTAAAGGACATCTCTTCTCCTTTTACATTTTTAATAATGATATTATCATCAAAGTTTAATACTTCCTTTTTGCCCGGATTTACGGAATTATAATAATCGATGATTTCACTTTGCGTAACTTTTTCGGTTGAATAAGTTGATTTTAATCCTTTATAAATTAAAAAATATCCCATAGATAACATCGCAACAGATGCCCAAATGACACCGGTAATTTTTAATTTTTTGTGGTATTGAAAACTAAAAAGAATTCTTGAAAACCACATCACAATTCCCCCTACCGTAAAAGCGAGAAATACAGAAATCAGAATTCCGGATATTATGGTTTTGGTTTTACTCCAATTGAGATAACCAATCACTTTTTGAGAGACATCATCAATATTAAAAAGGTAGTTCATGGGCAGATCATTTTGTACAATGGTAAACCCTGCGACCACGATGGATGCACCAAGCAATTCGAATACTACCGACACTGTTGTTGAGGTAGGAAATCCGATGGTGTTAAATGCGTCTAATAATACAATATCTGTCAGCATGACGGCCAAAAAGATGACCATAACATTTTCAAACGAAAAATATTGTGGATTAAAAATGCCCATTCTGGCAATTTCCATCATTCCGGCTGATGAAACGGCCCCAAAAATTAAACCAACAGTGGCAATCCATAAAATGGTTTTGAATTTGGCCGCTTTTGATCCAATGGCTGAATTCATAAAATTGACAGCATCATTACCGACACCTACAAAGATATCAAAAATTCCAAGAACTAAAAGTATCGCTAAACCAATGTAAATGAATGGCTCCATGATTGTTTCGTTTGAACCGGCAAAGATGGTAAAAATAATTTTCAACGGGTATTAAGTTATTATTAATTTTATTATTGACTTTGAAGAGCTTATTTCGCAAAACTTTATTGCATAAAATATTTATAACATATATAGTTGTAAGCTAAACAACAATATAGGTGCATTTTATTAGAATAAATTTCAAACAACAACACATTGAACGATTTATATATTTATAATTATAATATAAAAAAAATGAAAATATTGGCACAAAATATTGGCTGAAACGGATACCTTTTCTATCTTTACACTTAATTATCGACACCCTCGAACGTATTTGGTTATTATCAGGATGATTTCATTTGTTTAAATATTCCTCAAAGGATGTATTTAAAAATCAAAATGAAGCCGTGATTGCCGGAAAAGAATAAGGTAAAACTTTCTTTTGTTTCTGAGCAAGAGATTAGTATTCATCGTACATTTTAAAAAGTTTTCTTAAAAAATGCAGTCATTTACGTTAAACCTCAATACAGTCAATTTACCAGGTAGAGTATGAAAAACGAAAAGTATATTTACAATCCGCACACCTTACAATATGAAAAATATAAATTATCTCCTAAAGAAAAAGTAAAAAGGAGCGTCCAGTTTATTTCCGCCATTATCTTTACTTCAGTCATAATGTTCGTTTTGGCATATAAGTTTTATCCGACACCAAAAGAACAAATTTTGACCAAAGAAAACGAAATGTATAAGTTTCAGGTGGCTAATCTGGGTAAAAAAGTTAATGTTATTTCTCAAAAACTGGAAGGTCTGCACGAGAAAGATAGCGAAGTCCACAGAATGATTTTTGGTGTTAAACCTATGGATGAGTCATATTGGCAAGGCGGTATCGGGGGTCACGACAAGTATCAGTACCTTGATAATATGGAGGATTCAGGCAAGGCAATAAAGGAGGCACACATAAAGGCGGACCAACTAAAACTTAAGATGGAGATTCAAAAATTGTCATTAGACAGTTTATATGGATTGGCGTTAAATAAAGAAAAAAAGTTGTCGAGTATACCTTCGATTAAGCCGGTAAAAGAAGATGAGTTACAAAAGGGCGTTAAGTTTTTATCCGGATTTGGAATGAGGATTCATCCTATTCATAAAATAAGACGGTTTCATAAAGGTATGGATTTTACAGCTCCTAAAGGCACGGATATTCAGGCAACAGGTGACGGCAAAGTGGTCAGTATAAACAAAGTTGGCGGCGGATACGGCAAACATGTATTAATTGATCATGGTTATGGATATAAAACGCTTTATGCCCACATGAATACAATTACCGTTAAGCAGGGAGAAAGAGTTAAAAAAGGTCAAAAAATCGGTTTGGTAGGAAGTACAGGAACATCTACGGCTCCACATCTTCATTATGAGATATGGATAAACGGTAATGCAGTCAATCCTATTGACTATGTACTTGACGGCCTGTCACCCAAAGAATACAGAGAACTGGTAAAAAGAGCACAACAAGATAATCAGTCTTTTGACTGATACTAAATATAAAAATACTTATAGCCGGTCATTATCACCGGCTATTTTTTTAAAAACAACTGTTAGTTTTAACATTAATTATTTACAGAATGGAATTTAAAGAGTTTGGCCTTGATGAAGATATCCTTCAGGCTATAGATTATATGGGTTTTACCGCTGCCACACCAATTCAGGAAAAAGCTATCCCGGCTATATTAGCAGGAAAAGATGTGATGGCCTTTGCACAAACGGGAACCGGAAAAACAGCAGCATTCATGCTGCCAATCATGCACATGCTTAAAGAAAACCCACAGAAAGGAACATCGACCTTAGTTATTGTTCCTACCCGTGAATTAGCGGTTCAGATTGATCAACAAATTCAGGGTTTTGCATATTTTGCCGGAGTTTCAAGCATTGCTGTCTATGGAGGAGGTTCAGGTAATGAATGGGAGCAACAAAAAAAAGGTATGGAAAATCATGTTGATATCATTGTAGCCACACCTGGAAAATTGTTGTCTCATTTGAACATGGGAAATCCTTTGTTTAAAACCCTTAAATATCTTATTTTGGATGAAGCTGACCGAATGTTGGATATGGGCTTTTATGATGACATCAAAAGAATTATTGATTTTTTACCAAAAACCAGACAAACCATGATGTTTTCGGCAACCATGCCGCCGAAAATTAAAGAACTTGCCAAACTAAATCTGAACAATCCCGAAGAAATCAGCATAGCAATCAGCAAACCTTCAGAAGGTATTGACCAACAGGTTTATTTAGTGGAGGATGGCCATAAGATTGCGCTCATCAGCCATATTGTCAGAGAAAACCCTTTGATGGACAGTGTTATCATATTCAGTTCCACTAAAAGACATGTCACAGATATTACCAGAGCACTGCGTAATAACGGATTTGCTGTGGAAGGAATCTCTTCTGATCTTGAGCAAAAAGAAAGAGAAGAAGTCTTAAATAGTTTCAGGGCCAAACAAATCAGAATAATCGTTGCTACAGATGTATTGGCAAGAGGGATTGATATTAAGGATATCCAACTTGTTATTAATTTTACGGTTCCTCATGATGCGGAAGACTATGTTCACAGAATAGGAAGGACAGCAAGAGCAGATTCCAAAGGTGTGGCCATTACATTAGTCAACAGTGAGGATATGTACCGGATGAATTTAATCGAAAAACAACTGGGAAAAGAGATAATGAAAGGAACCATTCCCGAATCGGTTGGGATTAGTCCTGAATGGAAACCAGTCAGATCCAGATCTTTTCAAAAACCTGTCAGAGGAGGACAAAACAGCAAAGGGAAGTCACATTCAAATCAAAAGGGTAAACCAAAATCTGGCCATACGTCAGATAAAGGTTTGCACGCAGGAAAACGATTTGGCAATAACAACCCAAAAACAAAAGAAAATTAGACCTTTAAGGTTTTAGAGACACCGGAACATCAATCCTTAGGGATGGAAATAAAAAAAGAGTATCCTTCGAGAAAGATACTCTTCAGTTTTGGTTATTAAAAAGAGTTTTTCGTTGTTTAATTCTATTTATACTTCTTCTGAATCTTTATAATATCGGATTATTCCGTTTATATCTTTTTCCAATTTAATTTCAGGAACAAGCTCAAACAATATCTGGTGTTTGGAATAGTCTTCTGCAAGAGCTTCTTCCAAATATTCTATACAAGTGGATTTGTCTTTTCTGATATAAGCAATAGCTGCACTGCAGTAAAGGAGTTCACTACCATAAGTATTTTCATCCGCTTCTTCTAATACCAGATTGGCTTCATCAATCAGACTCAATTTGATCAGAAAACGGGCGTATTCATACCACGATTGGGTATCTTCGGGACCGGTCTGCGTTGCCATTTGAAAATTAACAGTCGCTTTGTTGTAATCTTCTACGGCAAGATAAGCTTTGGCCAGACCCAAATAATATTCTTCTCTTCGATTGTCTAAATCTATGGCTTTGTGGTATGCGTTTATAGCATTGTACCAAACGGCATCTCTGGAATAACTTTCACCCAACAAAAAATATGCTTCGTCATTGTACGTATCTATCTTGATAGATTTTAACAACCATTGTTTTGCCAAAGCAGTATGATTAAGCCTCAGGTAACAGTTAGCGATATTGACCATCAATTCACTGTTTGGTCCGAACTTTTGGTTTGCTTCCAAATAAATTTCCAAGGCTTTTTTGAAATTGCCTATCTGAAGGCAGGTATCGGCACAATCCAAATAACCACTTTCAAAATTTTCGTTGATGATATATGAATATTCAAGCGCTTCAATTGCTTTTTCATATTCATAAGTACATATATATCCATGGCCTAAATTATACCAGGCCTGATAGTTATATGGATCATTATCGATGATTTCCATATGAAGATTAACACTATCATTATATCTTCTCGACAGCTCTGCACTGATCCAGATTCTTTCCATGGCCTCCACATTGTTGGAGTCGAGCTTTACTGCCTTTGCAAGGCAATCATACATCTTATCATAATCCTTCATGGACTCATAAACAAACGATTCTGCTATGAGAACGTCTATCATATCGTCCTTAAGAATAAATGTTTTCAGTTCACTTATAATATCTAAAGCGGAATGTATATCTTTCTTTAAGGCAAAAACTCTTGCTTTCAACAACAAAATTTCTGTTTCAAAAGGTGCAATTGTTGCAGCCTGTTCCAAATAATCCAAACAATAATCGTACTTACCGAAATTAAGAAGAAGTTTTGCCTTTATGATATAAAAATCACTTCGGTACTTAAATTGTTCCAAGGCAATATCTACAACTTCCAAAGCCTTTTCGGGAAGATATTCTTCTTCATAATATTCAATGAGTCTGATAAAAGCTTTGTCTTCTATATATCCAAGATTACCTTGCTCAAACTTTGTTTCAAAATCTGAAACAAGATTGATAAGCGCAGCATCCCGTTTTGTCTTATGTTCCATATGTTCTATTACTGAGTCAGGGATTAAACGACGGTGTAAATATAGACAGTTTCGGTATAGCGGCATGTCTTTTAAAAATATTTTTTTCCACAATTTAATTGTATGTAAAATATTTATATATAACTGATAATCAGGACAATATAGTGATATGCCCTTTTTTTGTTTTGGTTAATTCTTTCGCTAACATGAACTAACACATGATAATAATTAGTTAAATGAAGGATTTTTAGTAAAAAAAATTTTCATAATTTTTTAGCCTGTTCTTCATAATTAAGACAAAGAGACTAAATTTTTTAAAAAACAGCACATTTAATCACCCAAATGGAGATACTTCATCATCATTTTTTGATGATTTGACTCATTGGTCAATTGCAAAAAATATAACCCCGGGGACAGGTCTTGTAGAGTAATATTCAACTGATTTACAGAAGATAATACACGATGGTTCTGAACAGAAACACCTTCATAATTCAAAACAGAAAGGGTGAAGTATCCCTCTCCTTCTTCATGTAGGATATTCAGCACGCCATAACCCGGGTTTGGGTATACAAAATATTTTTTTTGGTGGGAAACGACTTGTTCTGTCGTTGTAAGGAGTGCACACAAATCTGAAATCTGATCACAATACAACCTACCGGCCAGAGAACAATCCAAAACAAAAGGATTTTTGTTTCCCTGATACTGACTGATTAACATGGTTCTTTTCCATTCTATTGAATCTACCGGGTCGGCATAATGCCAGGCACAAAGATCTTCCTTTTGGATGTCAAAAAATACGGGATCAGCATTCACAGCATCCGAACGGTATAACGAGTAAAAATAGAACATAGACCGGGCTATATTTCCTTTTGATTTTTCCCGGGGCTCAAATTTTGCGGACGTGCTTTCGCTATACAGGTCTCTATTGACGGAAGGAGGAAAATTTAATTCCTGCGTAAGATAAAACCACGTTTGAGTCTGATTATCTGGGATTTCACCAAATGGATTATTGACCCTAACAGAATTTGCTTTAACTCTGGAAGGATATAAAATGTGCATATCACTTCTTCCGTAACCTTCAGCTCCTTTGCTTTGGGGGTAAGTATGTTCCGTATTGATTCCATTGGGCTGTCCGTTGAGTAAAACAGCGTCTGTAGGATCCACACCCGGAGGCAGATATCGTTTCATTCCGGTATAAATACATTCCAACGAGTCTCGTACCACATCAATTTTGGCAAACAAAGTATCTCTGCAGGTAGAATAAGGCAAAAGGCTGAATGATTTATAATTCCGTACTAAAGAATCCAATAATTCCTGATTTTCTAATCCGGGATAAATGTTTTGATGTAATATCTGACCATTTGCAGTAACTATTTGAAACTGAAAAAGGATAAAAACAATAAAGATCCTGCAAAATGATATCATATATAAAGTTGTAGTGCAAAGATAGACATTAATTGAAATATTGTCTGAAAACAGTGTTGCCGAACTATCAGAAATATTATATTTATGTTAAAAATTAAAAAAAATTGTTGTCATATAATTTTTAAACTTTAACTTCGAGTTTAATTTTCTAAAAACATTCATTATGGCCAGATACATGTGCATGGATACATTGCGGTTTTTGTTGTTTCAGGTTCATCATGTCGAAGAATTGTTTCAACATGCCCGTTACGCTGAATACTCCAAAGAAATATCAACTATTTTTTTAGATTCAATTAAAGAATGGGCGGATCAGGATTTTTATCCGTATTACAAAGAAATGGATGAAAAGCCGGTTTATTTTAAAGAAGGTAAAGTTTTTTCACACCCGATATTAAAAAAAGTTTTTCAGCAGGCAGGAGAAAACGGGTTTTTGGGCAATTATTTTACTTACGAAGAAGGAGGTATGCAAATGCCATTTACGATATCAAATTCAGCAAATCATATTTTAGAAGCGGCCAATAATCATATTCCCGGTTATCTCGGACTGACATCGGGAGCAGCACATCTTATTACAACTTTTGGGACAGAAGAACTAACACATCAATATGTGCCCCAAATGCTTAAGGGTACATGGGGAGGCACCATGGCGCTCACTGAACCCCAGGCCGGAAGCTCTCTTTCAGATATTACCACAACCGCTGTTCCTCAGGCAGATGGCAGTTATTTAATAAAAGGTCAGAAAATATTTATATCCGGAGGTGACCATGAAGCTGCAGAAAATTTTGTTCACCTGACATTGGCCAGAATAGAGGGAGCGCCGACAGGAACAAAAGGTATTTCATTGTTTGTGGTACCCAAATATATCAAAAAAGAAAATGAAGAGATATATAATCATGTAGAAACGGCAGGTGATTTTCAGAAGTTAGGTCAAAGAGGATACAGTACTGTTCATTTGGTATTTGGAGAACAAGGTCCGACTCAAGGGTTTTTGGTGGGAGAACCAAATAAAGGACTTTCTTATATGTTTCAGATGATGAACGGAGCCAGAATTGACGTAGGAATGACGGCCGCCTCGACAGCGACAGCCGCTTATTACCATTCTCTGCAGTATGCAAAAGAAAGACCACAAGGCAGAAAAATCAACAATACCGGCAAAAAAGAAGTGAGCGACCAACAAACCCTGATCATCAACCATCCGGACGTAAAACGTATGTTGTATCTTCAAAAAGCCATTGTAGAAGGTTCTTTGAGTCTCTTGTTGTACTGTTCAAAATTACAGGATCTGACCCTTTGTGAAACCGGTGAAAATCAGAAAAACGCGCTCTTACTTTTGGAATTACTTACCCCGATTGCCAAAACGTATCCTGCAGAAATGGGTAAAACGTCGATTAGTAACGGCTTACAAATCCTGGGCGGCTATGGATTTTGTATGGATTTTCCACTTCAACAGTATGCAAGAGACATCCGCATTATGTCTATATATGAAGGAACGACCGGAATTCAGTCCCTTGACCTTTTAGGCAGAAAAGTAGTGATGGAAAACGGAAAGGCACTTCACCTTTTGATGGATATTTTCAAACATACGATTCAAAAAGCCACACAAAATGAGGCAACAAAATCGTATGCACGTGTATTGTCCGATCATCTGATGACAGTACAAATAACACTGGAACACCTACTTCCGTTTGCCATGAAAGGAGATTATGAACATTTTTTGGCGGATGCAACTATTTTTATGGAAATGGTATCTAATGTTGTAATCGCTCATGAATGGTTGAAGATCGCCTTAATGGCAAAAGAAAATCTGGATCAAAATCCGGACCTTCAATATGAGTTTTATCAGTCAAAATGGCAAACTATGCGATTTTATTTCAAATACGAATTGCCCAAAACCAAAGCTTTGTCAGAAACCTTATTACATAAAGAAACGTTGACTATTGAGTCAGATCAGGAACCTTTTTTACTTTAATCATAAAACAAATAAAATGGAAAATATTTTTGAAGCCATTTCAGCACAGGCAGCTAATGTTGCGCCATTCGGAGCAAAGTTGAAATTTGTCCTTGGGGAAAACATTATTTTGATAGACGGAACAGGAGATTCCAACATAGTTTCACAAAATGATGAAGAAGCCAATTGTACCATATCAACTGATCCGGAAACTTTTCTGGCCTTAAAAAACGGGGAATTAAATCCTATGATGGCCGTTATGTCAGGTAAAATTAAAATCAAAGGAGATATGGGTCTTGCCATGAAACTCCAGTCTTTGATTCAATAAAAACATATCCCGAAGGGTTTAAACATAATCCTTCGGGACCTTTTTTTAACTGTAAAACTATTCAAATGGAAAAAAATTTTCTGCATCCGCCGTAGTGTAATATCAGAAAAAAGGAGATGATTAATATTTATCTCCTCTAATAGGTATTAAAAAAATAATTAATTTATAAATTTGTGAATCATTTTCAAAAATCAAATATTATGTCTAAAGAAAAAGAAGAAAAACTGAAGCTCATTGCCCTGACAATGGACAAACTGGATAAAACCTATGGCAAAGGTACCATCATGAAATTAGGAGACAAACAAATTGTAGCTGTTGAAACCATTTCTACAGGTTCTTTGAGTTTGGATATTGCCCTGGGCACAGGGGGATTACCTAAAGGACGTATCATAGAAATCTACGGACCGGAATCTTCAGGTAAAACAACATTGGCGATTCATGCTATAGCAGAATGTCAGAAAAAAGACGGAATCGCGGCTATTATTGATGCCGAGCACGCTTTTGACAGATTTTATGCCGAACAGTTGGGTGTAAATACCGAAGAATTGTTGATTTCTCAGCCTGACAACGGTGAACAGGCTCTTGAAATAGCAGAAAACCTGATTCGATCCGGAGCCATCGATATTCTTGTTATTGACTCTGTAGCTGCTTTGGTACCAAGAAGTGAAATCGAAGGAGAAATGGGAGACTCAAAAATGGGTCTTCAGGCAAGATTGATGTCTCAGGCATTAAGAAAACTGACAGCCACCATTGGAAAAACAGGTTGTTGCTGCATTTTTATCAACCAATTGAGAGAAAAAATCGGTGTGATGTTTGGAAATCCTGAAACAACAACCGGTGGTAATGCACTTAAATTTTATGCTTCTATCAGATTGGATATCAGAAAATCAGGTACGGCCATCAAAGACAAAGATGGCAATACAGTCGGTACACCGGTCAAAGTAAAAGTGGTAAAAAATAAATTGGCACCACCTTTCAGAGTAGCTACATTTGATATCGTTTTTGGGGAAGGTATTTCTAAATCCGGAGAGATCATCGATCTTGGGGTGGAGACAGATGTCATCGGCAAAAGCGGATCCTGGTTCAGTTATGAAGGCACCAAAATTGCTCAGGGAAGAGAAGGTGCTAAACAATTTATTCAGGATAATCCGGAGTTGGCACTGGAAATTGAAAATAAAATCAAAGAAAAGTACCAACCTGCATTGGCGGAGGCAACTGAAGCCGAAACCGAAGATTAATGATTTCTGCCATATAAAATGACAAAAAACAGGTATATCACAAAAGCCATCCATACATGTATTATGTTATGGGTGGCTTTTTTATCTCATGCTTATGCAAATCAGCCTGTTATATCTGTTCTTACCTGCGATCCCGGCAAAGAAGTGTATTCAATGTATGGTCATAATGCGCTTAGAATACAATTTGGAGACGGAAGAGACATTGTTTTTAACTATGGAACATTTGACTTCAAGACCCCAAACTTTGCGTTAAAATTTTTAAGGGGAAAACTGCCATACTACCTTACAGCGGCACATTTTCAGGATTTTATGTACGAATATAATTATTTTGAAAGAAGTGTTACGGAACAAATAATCAATCTGGATTCAACAGAAACGGAAAAAATAATTAGTTTTCTGGACAACAACCTAAAGCCGGAAAACAGAGCGTATAAGTATGATTTTTTTTATGATAACTGTGCAACCAGAATCTACGATGTAATCAATATTGGAGCTGGAAAAAATGTTGTTTGGCCCACGGAGACAAAACAGAAACTGACATTCAGAGACATAATAAAACATTATCAGAAAAACTTTCCCTGGACGGATTTTGGTGTAGACATAATCATCGGAGCAAAAGCTGACAAAGAAGCTACGGTAGAACAACAAATGTTTATTCCGGATTTTGTTAAAAAATATGCTTCTGAAACCACAATACGTGAAATTCCGCTGGTTAGCCAGGAAAAACAATTGTTAGAATTCAACAAAGAGGAAGTTTCATTTTTAAGAAGAATTTTCTTTGGTCCACTTTTAGTATTTTTATTATTGATGGCCTTTGAACTCTTTTTGTTTTTATCAAAAAAATCAAACCGAATCATTGATATGTATGATCACTTTTGGTTTGGTTTGTTGGTTTTTATCGGAGCCGTTATACTTATCATGTGGTTTTTAACGGATCACGAACCTACCAAAAACAACTGGAATATATTATGGACGATACCAGGATTTTTGTATTTTGTTTTCAGAAAATCGGTGAATAAAAACTTTATAATCATAACAGGGATCGTTGGTGTTCTTACCATCATTAATTCTTTTACCCAGATTCTGCCACAATATTATAACCCGATTTTCGGCATCATTGCCGTCATCACGATGTTTAAAGTGTTGAGAAAGTTCATTAGGAAAGAAATTCCTGTAAGTTAAGAAAAACCTAAACCTGAATTTTTAGGACACAAAAGGGTAAACGGCAAGGTTTTTCTATAAAAAAACATGAGACAATTAATTTTTACTCTTTTGACTTCCCTTACCCTTTTTTCTTGTCAGGTTGATGAAGAAATAATCCCTCTCGTTGGCATTTACAGAGCACATGTATTAGGTGTTGCGGGTCCGTTTGATTTGATAATCAGTACACATCGTAGTGACAATGTATTAATAGAGGCGCCTTTTGATGGGAGCAATTGGGCAATTATAGAAGTGGATATTGACGACAAAGATCTTACAGTAAAAGATATTGACATCCTTTCTCAACAAATTTATACCACAGCGACGATCAAAGGTGATGGTTTTTTTAGTGGAAATTCTCTAGAACTTGAATATTGTATAAAAGAAGGAAATGATTGTCTGACATATAAAATTGTCGCTACAAAGCTGTAACAAGGAATAGGTTAAACAAATCAACAAGCAATGGTCAGGCTTATTGGATGATAACAAATTCTGTCCTTCGGTTATTTTTTCTACCTTCAGTTGTTTCGTTTGTATCAATCGGGTTGTCCTGACCTTTTCCGGCAGTTAAAATTCGGTATGGATCGATATTTTTGTTTACCAAAACATTTTTGACAGCATTGGCTCTTTGTAAAGATAAAACCTGATTATCTTCCGGTTTTCCTACATTGTCCGTATGCCCGACGATTTGAATTTTAACTGAAAGATTATTTTGTAAAAGCTCAAACAGCATATTTATTTCAGCATCTGATTCAGGTAACAAGGTGTAGGATCCTGATGTAAAAAAGATGTTTTGAAGGATGGTAGGTTTTGCTACTTCAGCTGATGTCAGTTTTTGAAGTGGGACATCAACTAAAAAAGGTTTGTCAAAGGTGTATATATTGTCCAGATCTATGTGCGTACTGAAAAACGTAAAACCTTCCTTTTTTACAAAAACAGCATATTTTTTATTGCTTTGCAAAGCTGTAACGGACGTTCCGGATTTTTGGGTTTTACCTGAAAAAAACACTTTGTTGTTTTTCAAATTCATGATTTCAACAGAAGCATTCAATGGTTTTTTAGTATCTGCGTCAAACACCATTAACTTTATGTAAGATGCAGGATTTGCTCTTGCAAAAGCAGGTAGTTCAAAGCTGCAAATATCCAGATTTCTCGACAAGTTTTGTTTTTGACTGAAAATATCCGATGCGAAATAAGCAGACCTGCCATCTAACGATACGAGTAAGCCGCCTTCATTTCCTTCCGTATTGATTGGATATCCTAAATTAAGAACCTGTTTCCACATTTGATTATCTTCATCCCATTGTGCAGTATAGATGTCAAAGTCCCCCATGCTCAACCGACCATTACTCCTGAAATAAAAGGTTTTGCCATCAGGATGCAAAAAAGGAGTTTCGTCATCCTTTTCCGTATTGATTTGCTGACCCATATTAACAGGGTCAGACCAAACATCGCGTTCGTTTTTTTTGGTAAACCATATATCTCTTCCACCAAAACCTCCGACCCGGTCAGAAACAAAAAAAAGCGTCCTTCCATCTGCTGACAACGAAGGTTGAGATTCCCAGGCAGGTGTGTTAATTACTTTACCTATATTGGCTGGTTTTGTCCAGGAACTGTCTCTGAATACCGAATAATATATATCACAACCACGAAATAAGATATCGCGGTCACAACCGGTAAATAAAATTAAAGATCCGTCAGCACTGATACAGTGAGCTCCTTCATTTGCTCCAGTATTTACATCCCTGAGCGGAAAAGCCATTGAGTATTTTCCGGAAGAATCAATATAGGAAATGTAAAGATCTTCCTGATTGTTGATTCGTCTGGTAAAAACCAGAGAATTCCCGTCAATACTTAAACTGGGTGAGTATTCTGAGTACGAACTATTAACCGATTCAGACAGCAAAACCGGATTAAAGGGTACAGGGTTTGAAATAAGACTGTCTCTGTAAAAAGCGGTTTTCTGATATAAAACAGCTTTTTGAAGCCTGTCGGTTTTGATATCCGGAAAGGATAAAAAAGTCAAAAAATCATCTGATGCATAATGATATAATTTTTTTTCAAAATACATGTAGCCTCTGGAAAAATAGATTTCAGGATCTGCGGAAGGAAAGTTCTTAATAACAGAGGATAGCGTCTCAATCGAAGCGTCAATGTTTTTTTGAGTATATAAAATTCCTGCTTTTTTAGTGTAAGCGGGAATAAAATCCGGATATTCAAGAATAATTTTATCAAGTTTTTTGAGAGCCTTTTCGTATTCACCGTTTTTACTTTCCGTACCGGCTGCAGTAAAAAGTTTTTCATACTTTTGACTGAGCTTCGGTGGATTTTGATTTTGTTGAGCCCGTAATATCAAAGGCAAACAAAACAAATAAATCAGAATTACCTTCATTATATACATTTCAAATATAACGGATTATCCTTTCGGTTTTATATCTGATTTGACAACAAATTTCCAACCCATACTCCGGACAGCCATGGTCAACATATCGATATAGACTTTTTTTTGATCCTGTGCTTGTTGAAGCAGATCTGACTCCTGTGTTTTTTTTAAGATTAAAGATTTGGCTTCTTTGTTGATAACATTATACTCGTTTGCTGTAAAACTGTTGAACGTTCCTTCCTGAATATCATAATAATCCAAATCATGATCGATAGAAAGTATTTCCGGTTCAGGAAACTCATTTAATGTAACGGTTTTGGTCAAAGAATCAACGGTAATGTTGAGTGATGTAAAATTATAGCCTACAGAAACCTTTGCTTTGACCCTGAGTAATATTTTTTTGCTAAAAAGATTAAAAAAGTCATATTCATAGGCTTCATTTTTTTCATAAATCTCTGAAAAATGTCCTTCTACACTAACCAATTTGGTTACCAATTTAACTTTTTCAAGTAAAACCGTTGAATTAACAGAAGTAACAGGAGACAAAAATGAGGTTTTTGCACCAAACCACCAAGCTGCGCCAAGGGCGGCTAAAGACAAAATTAAATAAAAAAAGAATTTTTTCATTTGAGGGAAATTTCTAATGATTTATTTTTTATAAAAAAAATATAACCGACCAAAGCCGGTAGAAGAACATTGATAAACCAAAGGGTGAGCGTAGCTAAAATAGCAATATCTGAGGAAATTCCGAATTGGTCCCAAACCAAAACAGAAATCTCACCTCTTCCCAACAGGTTGAGCAGTGGCGGCAGAGGAAGACCTGATTGAATCAGATAAATGAAAGAAACTCCTGAGCCAAGGGTCAACAAAGGCAAACCTACGCCAAACGACCATAAGATACAAATATATTGAAAAAAATAAACAAAGTATCGGATTCCCGAAAGCAAAAAAACTTTAAAAGCATTTTTAGTGGAAATATCCTTCAGAAAAGCAAATTTTCTGAAAAAAGAAGTCAATTTGAATTTTGAAATCCAGGGAATAAAAAATTGCCAGTATGAAGGTAGAAATAAAACCATTAAAAACCCGACACAAAATAAAGATACCACCGTTACAAACAAGCTAAATGTTACCTGAGTTTCCGGAATGAGGTTTTTAATAAATAAATAACTAAATGTAAAACCAAAAATCACGTGAAAACCGTTTTGGATGATACTACCATATAATGTGGCCACAATTGAAGGAATTCGATATTTTTCGGGCAAAAAAACCATTCTTCCGCCATATTCACCTATTCTGGCTGGTGTAAAAACACCGATAAAAACCCCGGTCAGAATACTTTGCAAACTTTTATACCAATGGAGAGAAATCAGAGGTTTCAAAAGAATCTGCCATTTCAGACTTTCCAGAAACCAATTGACAGGAACCAAAATAATGGCCAGGATAAAAGGAAAATATACAAAAGTGTTTGGATTAAAAACAGGCAAAGCTCTATCTTCTTTCCAAAGCTGGTTATATAAAATCAGGCAAAGTCCGATACCCAGCAAAACTTTTAGAATCCTGATCAAAATATACAATTATTGATGAAAGTGCAAAGAAACGTAATCAAATCAGCAATACCAATACTTTTAAGCCAAGATTAAGCCTTGTCAGGTTCAAAAACTAAAATCCGCACATTTTTTATTTTTTAAAAACAATGGATGATTGTTTGCCGATACAAATTAAGTATAATCCTGAAGCCCAATCATCAACTGATATTTTAGAAACAGAAGCAGAGGGAAGTATTTTTGAAAAATAAATCATTTGACCTGTCACATTGGTAATAAAACACGACTGGGGCGTTTCCAGATGATTTTCTATGTATAAAAGATCTTCACAAGGGTTAGGAAACAGAGAATATGACTTTGTATGTGTATAAGATTGAACGGAAGAAGGTATAAAAAATTCATATGCGCCGATATCATATCGTAATCCCTGTGGTGTCGGCTGACCGGAAAAATCAAATTGAAAACCTGTATTTTTTCCTGCATCAATAGCCGGACTTTGAGATGTTAAGGTAAAATCCTGTTGGTCAACATCAGAAAACATTGGATCTTTACCTTCTGTTTGCATAACTTCCTGAACAGGAAGGTCAGGTTTGGAATTGGAAGGATTATCGGTATTGTACCATAAATTATGTTCAAAGGTAAATGATGTTGGTTCCGTGTTTGGTCCAATATTTACGTGTCGGGATAAGGTATTGCTGTAATAGATGATATTATTTACAAAACTATTCTGACCACAGGGCAAAAACCGGCCTGTATCAACCGTCTCCTGCAGAATCCGAATAATCCAGTTTTGCGGCTTAATAATGGTGTTGTTTACAACATGAACCCTCACACATCCTACAAAAGCTATCGGAGCCCAGGAACCGATGATGACATTAGCAAAGACATCAATATCAGCTGCTTCAAAAGGAGCTTCAAGGGGTCTGAAAAACGCTAATCCCGTACTTCCTCCGAGATTTAAAGTGCGTTGACCACCATTAACAAACCAATTTCTTGTAATGGTAATAAATTGAGTCCCTCCTTTAGCCTGAATACAATTTGAGCCCATATTTTCAAATCGATTTTCCGTAAAGGTACCATGATGACATCCTACCATATCGGCACCACTTCCACCTGAAGCTCCGTTCAGAAAAGTACATTTTTCGATGATAAAATGGTCAAGGCCTGAAAGTTTTAATAAATCATTGTTGCCCTGAGCTGCCATGTCAAAAAACCGGCAATTTTTTAAGTGAATATGATGTGAGGGTGTGTCAAAAGTGCCTCCGTCATCAATATTCATTCCGTTGCCTGTTTGACCGGTTATGCTTATGTTTTCAATGTGGAGGTAAGAAACATCTGAAAAATGAAAAGCCTGACTATTGCCCTGAAAAATGACGGATTCTACATTTACGCCTATAAAATAGATGTATTTATCTGCTTCTCCATGAAGATTATCAATAAGGTTTCCGCCGGGATAAACATTTGGAAAAATGAGGATGGTATCACCCGGCAAAACAAAGTTTTTGGCTGCTGCCGGAGAGGAATATGGTTTTCCCGGTCCGACTTCCAGTGTTTTACCCACTAATAAAACCGGAAACAAAAAAATGAAAAATATTATGGTTTTAAATCCGGGATTTAATTTTTTAATGTTAGGTTTTTTGCTGAGGGTGGACATAAAGATGAATTTAAAATCAGATATTTGACGTTGCTGACAGGGCCATTACAACAGGAAGATTTTCCTCAAATCCTTTAAACATAAATTTTCCTTTTTCGACTTCAGTCATGTTCGGAAAACAAAAATATGGAGAATAATCATATTCCTGAAAATGATTGATTGTCATACCGACATCCAACAGGTTTTGGAATATATCAGAAAGACTATGATTCCAACACGTATATTCCTGAGGTTCCCGGAGTGTACTGCCGTCATAAGAAGAATGATCAGTAAATAACATTTTTCCTTTGTTGAAATAGCTGTAGGTAAAATGATTAAATGAATCATCCATCATATAAATAACCGGATGGAACTCTACAAAAACAAACCGGCCTCCGGGTTTAAGATACTTTTTGATTAGTTTTGCCCAGGAGGTAAGTTCCGGCAACCAACCAATCGTCCCGTAACTTGTAAATACGAGATCATAAGTTTGATCAAGATGTTGAGGTAAATCAAAAATATCACATTCTATAAAAGAGGCATCCAGTCCGCAAATATCATTTAGTTCACGGGCTTTTTGAATGGCTGCGGATGAAAAATCAACACCGGTGACTTTTGCACCCATTCTTGCAAGAGACAAAGTATCCTGTCCAAAATGACATTGTAAATGAAGAACAGATAAACCATGAATATTATCCAATAAATTAATTTCGACGGGATTTAATGACGATTTGCCTTTCAAAAAAGAAGGGACATCATAAAAATCGGAATGAATATGTACGTGAACCCTTTCGTCCCAC
Source organism: Saprospiraceae bacterium (assembly GCA_022842725.1). Classification (GTDB taxonomy): domain Bacteria; phylum Bacteroidota; class Bacteroidia; order Chitinophagales; family Saprospiraceae; genus OLB9. Next base: position 163,456 of record JALHOZ010000003.1, on the reverse strand, counting down.
GATTTTTGATTTTGAGAAATATGGCTTTTGTTATTATCAGACATGTTACCTTTCTTTCGATTTTTGAGAAACTATGGTTTTAACCGGAATATTGTCAATAAAAACGTCCTTAAGCGTTGTTTTACCGTTTTTTACCATGACTAATGCGTAGGTAACAGAAGAAGTATCAATAGCAGCTTCTGCATAAACTGATTCAGCGACAGGGGCATCAAACTCTTCCATATAATATCTTTCAAACGGAAATTGTAAAGTAATTTTATGTTGGTCGGGAAAGATTGAAAGAATTTTTGCCTTCATAAAATCTTCCCGGACGGCAGGCTGATCCGAAGAAACCGTTTTGATTTTTGCAAAACCCTTTTCATCTTTTTCCAAAGAAACAAAAACTTCCTGGTCATAATTCCAGACTTTTGTGGAATCAACAACAACCTCATTTCCGGAAAATTGAAGATAAATATATTTCCCTCTGAAAATATCATTTGGATCAACGGGAGCAGTTAAAAACAAGTAAGGAACACCATTATTTAATGTATCGTTTTGTTGTAAAACCATGGATACCGGAATATAGAGCTGTATACAGCACATTACAGCAAAAAGGACATAACGAACAGGTTTATTTTTCATCACTTTTTCGTTTTTGAAACATGTAATAATTGGCAAAAAAGAAACCGAAACCAACCAACAGGAAGATTATACCTCTTAAAACAAAAGATATTTCTGTATCAAAAAACCGGCAAAAAATCAGAATCGTTAGTATACCGAGACCTCCGTTTAAGATTCCCAAATGGTTTTTTTTCAATCCTTGCCGCAAGTAAAAAACAGCAAGAAACAGGATAAAAAAGTTGATGACTATCGTTGGTACATAATGAGGCAAGGGAAATAAAAACAATAGAAAAATGATTCCGGGAACCAAAAAAAGAGGAGAAAAAGGATTTTTAATTTTATTGACAGACCAGATCAATATAAAACTTATCAAAATAAATATAGTAGTCCAAAAGTCTGTTTTGATTGGTGAAAAAGAAAAGTATGCACTGGTTACATAATTATGGATATCCCAATCTTTGAAAGTAATGATAAAAAGTAACAAGAGGGTTCCTGTAAAACCGACAATTCTATATCCGTTACCAAAAAAAGGAAGATTTGTAAAAACAGGTAAATAACTGAAAAGGACAAAAAAGCTCAATAAACTGATGTAAACAGGTAACATCCAGGATTCTCCTTCAGCATGCAGGGAGCCAAAAACAACCAATAAAGAACAAGGTAAAATCCAGTGTTGCAGGTAAGTAAATAAACCGGAAGGTTTTACTTTGATATTTTGGATATAAAAAGGGAGCATCAAAAGGAACAACAACCAATATTCATTTTTATAAAAAGGCACAGTGCTATAACCTTTTAATGCGCCATAGAAAGTAATTCCGCAAGTAAACAATACGAAAGTCATCGATGAATTCATCAGATACACTACTGGTAACGCGAGCAACATCCAGGTCAGCAAAAAACTTTTTTCATCGCTTTCCATATGGTAAGTCTGACTGATCAGGGCGATGGAGGCACCGATTGAAAAAAATAAAAGGGTAGCAACGCTTTCTCTCCAGGTATCACTGTTGAATTTTTTAAATAAAACGAATCCTGACATAATCTGTGTTGCCATCAAAGGCAATAGCGAGATGGCCGTTTTTGTAATAATTGAAAAGTGATCCCAGTTGTGTGCAATGATTAACATCAATCCAAGGCCGATCAAAAGAGAGCCGATAATACCAAAAACAAGAAAATAGGATTGAGTATTTTTTTGTTTTGAAGCAATATAATTTTCTATTCTGACAGAGGTATCATTGTCTATGACACCATTGTCCAACCATTCTTTGATTTCTTTGTGCATTGATAAATCTTTTAAAGAAAATCATATTTTGAATGTCAAACTTACACTTTTTTCAGTTTTGAAGTACATTTCAGGCAGTTTATTTCATATGACAACGTATTTGAAAACCAATATTCATTACCTTTACGGTCTGAATTTACCATATCATGTTACGAATCCATTTAATCCTCTCCTTTTTTTTCCTGTTTCTGATACACTCCCAAGCACAACAAGTAAAAATTGAAGACGCTGTTTATGACGCCTTTGGTTCTTCAAAAACAGTGGAATATATCGTTTATATGAGAGACAGAGCTGACTTTTCACAAGGAGTTCCGGTTCAGAAAAAATCGGACAAAGCCAATTTTGTTTACCGGACGCTGGTTCAAAAGGCAGAAAAATCGCAAAAGGAAATCATTGATTATCTTAAGGCGAACAACATATTTTTTCAATCATTTTATGTTACCAATGCTATTTTGATCAGGTCAGATATACAGACCTTTTTATGGATTTCAAAAAGAGAAGAAGCGGAATGGATATTTTATAATCAGCCGATAAAATTATTACAATATGATGCGGAAAAAGAGACCGCATTGCCAAGAGAAGTTGAACCTGAGTGGGGTCTGAAGATGATTCAGGCCGATAGTGTCTGGAAAATGGGTATCAGGGGCAAAAATGTCGTCATTGGAGGACAGGACACCGGTTTTTCATGGGAAGTTTCTCCATTAAAAAACAAATACAGAGGATACGTGGATAGTACTACTACAGAACACCGTTTCAACTGGTACGATGCTATACATGAAAGTAATCCGAATTATCCCGATTCCTTACTCAATCCTTGTGGTTTTAATTCTTTGGTCCCTTGTGATGACAATAATCACGGAACCCACACGATGGGAACCATGGTCGGTGAGGACGAAGAAAACAAAATCGGAGTGGCACCTGAAGCACAATGGATTGCCTGCAGAAATATGGACAGAGGATGGGGAAAGCCATCAACGTATCTGGAATGTTTTGAGTGGTTTTTGGCGCCATTTGATGAAAATAAAGAAAATCCCGATCCTTCAAAAGCACCACATGTCATCAACAACTCCTGGTATTGTTCGGAAGAGGAGGGATGCAACTTATCCAATTTTTATTTGATGCGAGACGCTGTCAAAAATTTAAAGGCTTCCGGAGTCGTCGTCGTCGTATCTGCCGGAAATAGTGGCAGTAATTGTTCAACTGTGACCGGACCACCAGCCATTTTTGCTGAGTCTTTTAGTGTTGGAGCTACCAATCAATCAGATACCATTGCGGGTTTTTCTTCAAGAGGACTGGTCACCATAGACTCAAGTTTTGTGATGAAACCCAATGTGAGTGCTCCCGGGGCAAGAGTTCGATCTGTACTCAGAAACGGAGAGTTTGCCAATTTCAGCGGAACAAGTATGGCCGGACCTCACGTAGCCGGATTGGTGGCACTGATTATTTCTGCAAATCCTTTTCTGGAAGGCCAGGTTGAACTTATTGAAGAAATCATCATGTCAACGGCTGATCCGAAAACAACCGATCAGGACTGTAATGATGTTTCAGGAATGTCGGTTCCCAATCCGGTTTATGGTTTTGGAAGGATCAACGCGCTTGCGGCAGTGCTGAAAGCTCAAACCTATGTCAGTAATACCTCAAATGAAATAAAATCAGCACTGAAAGTATTTCCGAATCCCGTCAGAGAAGAAGTGACTTTTTCCTTGGGAAATTATGGTATCATTACATTTTTAGCTCTTTATAATGCAGAAGGCCGTCTGTTGTATCAAACCGGTAATGATATGGGAAACAGAATTATTACCATTAAGACCGATTTACAATATACAGGAATGTGTTTTTACAAGGTGACCGATAAAACAGGAGATTCATATTTTGGCAAAATTATTAAACAGTAATCAAATATTACTGTAAATAAAATAAGATGTATGGAGCCGATATCCGTTGTGATTATCACCCTGAATGAAGAAAAAAATATAGGTCGTTGTCTGGAATCTGTCTTTGATTTGACCGATGAAATCGTGGTAGTGGATTCTTTTTCAACGGATAAAACAAGAGAAATTTGTAAAAAACACAATGTCGTTTTTATTCAAAAGGAATGGGAAGGTTATACGCAATCAAAAAACTTTGCAATGGCTCAGGCGAAACACGACCTTATACTTTCCCTCGATGCCGATGAAGTTCTGTCCGAAGAACTGCGTCAATCTTTGCGATCAGTTTTAACAAACCGCCCGGCTGATGGATACACGATGAATCGACTTACAAACTTTTGCGGGAAGTGGATTAAGCACGGCGGTTGGTATCCGGACAAAAAACTACGTTTGATTGACAGGCGTAAAGGAAAATGGACCGGTAGTCACCTTCATGAACGACTTGTTTTGAATGAAGGTTCGGTGACAGCCCATCTCAAAGGTGATTTACTGCATTATTCCTTTCACAATATCAGTGATCACATCAGGCAAATCGACAAATTTTCAGCATTACGGGCCAAAGCTTACTTTGAATCAGGAGCACGTGTGACCTGGTGGCACTTGTTTTTCAAACCCGGATTCAGCTTTTTTCGGACCTATATACTGAAAGCCGGATTTTTAGACGGTTATTATGGGTATATTATTGCTTTCAGTACAGCATACGCTCATTTTTTGCGGTATGCGAAACTGTATGAATTGAAAAAAAATAACGCCCGCAAATCATGAAGATTATTCACGTATCCACGGCAACGTCATGGCGGGGTGGCGAACAACAGATTGCCTATCTCTTATCCGGAATGAGAGAAGCAGGTGTACAGCAGCTGGTCATTTGCCCGGCCAATTCACCGTTGCAGCTTTATTGCCAGGAACAAGAATTCCCATTTATCAGCTATATAAAAAAGAACAGTCTGGGTTTATTTACTACACAGAGGTTAGCGCAACTGTGTCGAAAGGATAAAAACATTATCGTACATGCTCATGACAGCCACGCGCATACGATGGTTTGGTTGTCCGGCTTATTGTTTTCCAACAAAGCTCCTTTGATTGTCCACCGAAGAGTGGATTTCCCGGTTAAGGATAGTTGGTTTTCACTAAAAAAGTACAATTTCCGCCAGATTGTCAGGTTCATTTGCGTGTCAAATGCCATCAGAGAGGTATTGATAAAGGCATTGAAAAAACCGGAAAAAGCCGTTGTTATACGAAGTTGCACTGACCTGCAAAGATTTGAAAATATTGAAAACAATCATTTACTGAGGGAAGAATTTAACCTGAATAAGAATCACATCCTGGTAGGTAATGTGGCCGCTTTGGCAGACCATAAAGATTATCCAACCTTTTTACAAACGGCTGAATTAGTATGTAAAGAAGAAGAAAGATTTCGTTTTATTATCATCGGAGAAGGATCCTTGCGGCCGGAGATAGAACAATATATTTCTGACCACCACCTTGGCAACCGGGTTTTTATGACGGGTTTCAGAAGCAACATTCCGCAACTTTTAAAGGATCTGGATATTTTTTTTATGCCTTCTAAGTTGGAAGGTCTTGGTACGTCTGTTTTAGACGCATTCGCATCCGGTATACCCGTAGTTTCCACTTTTGCCGGAGGAATACCGGAACTTGTGACGCACCAGGAATCCGGCTTATTATCAAAACCGGGAGATTGCCAACAAATGGCTGACCATATCCGGCGACTGGCAGATAATGAGCCATTGAGGGCAAAACTTTTGCAAAATGCTTTGGTAAGTGTAAAAGAAATGGATTATCACGGGATGACAAATAAAACCCTTTCCATATATAAGGAAATTCTGTCACATCGATGAAGGAAAAAAATTCAAACCGCTTGATTTTCCTTTTATCATCAGGAAAATTATAATTTTGCGGTAATATAGACAGACAATCGCATGCAGGAAAGACATCAAAACAGACAGAAATATTTTCAGGAACAAGTTTACACCACGGGTAAATATGTAATACCATATATACAAACCGTGATGAATGTTCGTCCGGAAACAAGGGTTCTGGAAATCGGATGCGGCGAAGGCGGTAACCTTAAACCCTTTTTGGATATGGGTTGTAATGTAGTTGGCATTGATATTTTACCAAACAAAATTGAAAATGCAAGGTCTTATTACAAAGAACATCCATTTATTCATAACCTGCAGCTTATTGTAAAAGATATTTATGAAGTGGAGGCAGGTGAAAACTTCGTATTTGACCTAATCATCATGCGGGATACGATCGAACACATACCCGACCAGGACAGGTTTTTGGAACATTTGAAGAATTTTTTAAAACCTGAGGGGAAAATATTTTTTGCTTTTCCTCCATGGAGAATGCCTTTTGGCGGACATCAACAGATCTGTCATCATAAATGGTTGAGTAAACTCCCGTACTTCCATATTTTACCTGAATTTATATATAGAGGTATTCTAAAATTATTTGGTGAATCAGAAGTCACCATACAAGATCTTATTGATATTAAAAACACCAGGCTTTCAATTGCTACATTCCACAAAATATTAAGGAAAAGAAACTTTGTCATCCAAAAACAAGATTACTATATAATCAATCCAAATTACGAAGTAAAATTTGGGATTCAACCCAAAAAACTTCCTCCGTTTATGGCAATTCCATTTCTAAAGGATTTTTATACAACTGCTGTATATTGTATTGCAGGAAAGTAGTTTTATAAAATAATTTCTATTAAGATTTTGTTTGTATCTTTGAAAGATAATATCAAAGTAAACTAAGATTTATGCTGAAAAATATCATAAAAACCCTTCAGGATACCGGAGATTTGGTCAAAGAAAAAGCTGGTGAATTGAATGAAAGTGCCAAAGAAAAAATCATGTCCGGAATAGAAGACTGGATTGAAATTTTGCCAAAAATCAGAGCTTTAGGATTTGAAACCACCGCTTTTGGTATATCGATGAGCATCAGTCCCTGTCTCAATGTAGAATTAAAAGGCAAAACATCAGATTTCACTGAAGAGAAAATCAGGGAGTATCTGGAAATGTTCAAAACAGATAAAACCCTGAAACTATTTCTCAATGTGTTAAAAACCACAATCGTCCTGCACAAAAAAAGCAAGGCAGAATTAAAAGAAGATGTATTTGTCAGAATTGATGTTAAACTATCTCCGGAAATCAAAGTCTATATAGGCCAACCCTGCATTTTGTGAAAAATCATCCTTTAGGGTGAATTTATCCTAATTTGGGTATTTATTGATGTAAAAGAAGGTTTTCAGGTTATAATTACCACAGATTTTTTGAAAAAATCAAAGTAGGTGTTTTTTCTCTTTTAACCTCCTGACAACATGTGGAGCCAGTAAAATAGTTCCGGTCATCGTAGGAATAGCCATCAATGCATAAAATCCATCAATAAGATTTATCATCATATTTAAGGATGTGGTAGCGCCGATTATAATACTTGCCAGATAAACGTATTGATACCAGTGAGCATTTTGTTTTCCAAATAAATAAGCCGTACATTTACTACCATAAAAAGAATATGAAAACAAAGAAGAAAAACTGAAAACAAATATACACAATAATAAAACATAAGATCCGAAACCAGGCATAGCTTGTTCAAAAGCCCTGAGAGTAAGAGTAACACCGCTTTCCTCAGAAGTTTGCCATACACCGGTGATTAAAATAGCCAAAGCCGTCAGAGTGCACACGATCAGGGTATCAATCAAAGGTCCCAGCATAGCAGACATGCCTTCTTTTAAAGGTTCTTCCTGAGAAGAAGATCCGTGGGCTAAATCAGCGGTTCCTATGCCGGCTTCGTTTGAAAAGGCACCTCTACGGATTCCCAACAAAATCAAGCCTCCAAGCGCTCCACCTAAAAAAGGTTTGCCTTTATAAAAAGTTGGGTTAAAAGCCTCTGAAAAAATAAGTTTGAAAGTTGGTAAAATTTCAGATGCATTGCTAAGAATTATAAACATAACACTTACGAAGTAAATGACGACCATAAAGGGTACAAATTTTTCAGAAGTTTGTCCTATTCTTTTTAAACCACCTAAGATGACAGCAGCAGTCAACAAAGTTAATACCACACCGATGATCAAATTTGTCATGAAACTATTGTCAACTCCCTGTGGAAACAATAAAATATCTTTAGTTGCTTGTGTAAGTTGGTTAACGTTAAAAACCGGGAAGGCTCCTACCAGACCAAATGCAGCAAATGAAAGAGCAAGCGGTTTCCACTTTTTACCAAGGCCCTCTTCAATAAAGTACATTGGTCCACCTTCATAGGTTCCGTCTTCCATCTTTTTTTTAAACATGATCGTCAGAGAGCATGTAAAAAACTTAGTGATCATTCCGACAATTGCACTAACCCACATCCAGAATATAGCACCTGGTCCGCCAATACTGATCGCTACTGCCACACCGGCAATATTACCCATACCAATTGTTGAAGCCAGGGCGGTGGATAATGCCTGAAATGGTGAAAAATGATGGTCTTTTTTATCTTCCTTTTTAGTAGCATGTTGAATCAATTGTTTTATGGCTTTGCCTGTCAGGGTCAAAGGGCCAAAAGACGAGAGAAAACCCAAATAAATACCACCCCCAATAAGTAATATCAATAAAGGTAAACCCCAGGCAAATGAAGAAAAATCTGAAAGGAATTGATCCAAGCTTTCTGCCATATTTTGATTATTTCTTATAAAAACTACCTGATTTAAGAATAGATGTTAATCTGATAAAATGAGGAGGAAGTCAATTTGTAAATCACATATCGTATGCTGACAAAGTTACTCGTCTTATCGTGGTGTGAAAGTAATAAAAAGTTGATGTTTTTATACTTTTTGTCTGAAATTTAATCAAAATGTATTCAGGAGAATCCTTCAAAATGAACATTACTGAAACAGAGGCGCAGGTATAAAATGTATCAAAAACGAATAAAAATGTTGTTTGGATCAGATCTCAGATCCTTTTAAGATGCCTTTTATAATTAAAATGGATTTTGGTGTGAAGCATACCAAATTGTCATTAAAGTGTTTATCCTTATTGTATACTCACAAAACAATTTTTCGAGTATGATATATTGAAACCCATCAACGTTATAAAGTAAACGGCAATTGAAGGTTTTCAGATGATTCACAATCATGATCTTTGCACGCTTTGACCGTCAGGAAAAATTCAGTACCCTGAACAAAAGCAGACAAGTCAATAAATTCCTGGAACTCAAAAGTTTTTCGATGAACAAATGTGGAAAAATTAAGAACAACATTTTCAGGATTTTTAACTTCTGAAACCTTTATTTCAACCTTGTGGATTTCTTCTTCAGCTTCAACAAAAAGGTGTATGTCTGTTTTCGAAACATTCGTTATTTTTTCATTTTTTGCAGGACTCATAACATTGATTACAATATTATTGGTCTGAACATCATTTTTGTCACAACCGGCAACTAAAAAAGCCATAAAAAACAATCCTGTAGAAAAAAATTTTAGCATGATAATGTGTTTGTATAGTTTTTCAAACAATCAGAAACTTTTTTAGTTTGCGAATATATTTATTGAGCAATGGCAATATATAATCGTTTCTTTTTGGTTTACCTTAACCGTATAAAAATTATACATTCCATGGTTAACGGATGATATAACCAGGATTAATTTAAGAAATAAAATGTAGATCTGAATTACAATTTCCTGCTTTCAGTGCAAACATATTTTGTCAACAGAAAATATCACATCCAAATTCAGAATATCAGGGTAATCAATGTTATTTATTGATTTTGGTAAAATCTTCTATTGCCTGAACAAGTTTGTCCAAATCTGAAATTTTCGTATATACATGAGGCGTGATACGCACACATCGTATGTTTTCCCAAACGATGGAAACCGTATGTATTTTATGTTTTTCGAATAAAAATTGTTCTAATTCTGCCGGTGTTTTACCATCAATACTAACACCGCAAATGGCGCAGGAAAATTCATCTTTAAGTGATGTATGAATTTTTACACCGGGCATGTTTATAACCTTTGAAGCCCAATAGTTTTTTAAAAAACGGATTCTTTCTTCTTTCCTTTTCGACCCGATTCCATTGTGAAAATGAATAGCTTCACCAATAGCCTGTTCGATGGCAAAACTTCTGGTTCCGAGTGTTTCAAATTTACGGATATCCTTGCTGCGGGGATTTTCATTACAAAGTAAGGGCCATATTTGATCAATATTTTCTTTCCTGATCCATAACATTCCACTTCCGATAGGAGCTGATAAAAACTTGTGAAGGGATGTTCCGAAATAGTCACATCCCAGGGAAGGAATGGTAAAATCAAGTAGCCCAAAACTATGTGCACCATCCACCAAGGTACGAATGTTATATTTTTTTGCCATAGCACAAATTTTTGCCACAGGCAGAATCTGGCCTACCCAATTGATAATATGCGTAATGTGGATTACCCTGGTTTTTGATGTTACAGCATTTTCAAAGGCAGTCACAATTGTTTCGTCATCTTCTACGGGAAAGTCAAAAGAGATTTGTTTGTATGTGATACCGTCTCTTTCAGCTCTTTGTTTCCAGGCCTGAATCATGTTGGGATAATCCTGTTTTGTCCCGATAACTTCATCTCCGGAGGTAAGAGGTAAACCAAAAATAACGGTATTTAGGGCCTCAGTTGCATTTCTGTTGATGGCGATTTCTTCAGGGTCACATCCGGCGAGTCTTGCAAGGTTTGTTCTCAACGGTTCTCTACCCTGATCCATGATTCGCCACATATAATAGGACGGGCCCTCATTTGAAAGTGCATTATATCGGATTAACGCGTCCTGAACAATTTTAGGCGCAGGACTTACCCCTCCATTGTTGAGATTGATAACAGAAGGATTTACAGTATATGATTGAGAAATGTACGTCCAGAAATCATCTTCCTTTTCAAAATCTTCGGGACCGTTTATTGCTGATGTATGAAAATGGTCAAAATTTTTAGCATGAACCTGTTGAAACAAAGAAAATGCGGAAAATGCTCCGGCACTTATAACACTGTTGAGGATAAAGTCTCTTCGATTGGTCATAATATCGTTTTAAAAGGTATAAATATAAAAATTATTTTATTCATCAGTATATATTTGTTTACCATGAAAATTACGGCAACAAAAAGCGGGTAAAAAAATACAGACTATCAAATTATAAGGATAAACAGGTTTGTTAACCGATATTATAGTTACTATTGTCTAAAAAAGTAGGTGTTTTGAAGTCAAGGTAGTAATTTAGCGTTTTATTTGTTCATTATAAAAGAAGGAATATATGTCCGCCATCATTCAGGTAAGAGACTTAAGGAAAACCTATAAAATGGGATCAGAGGTTATTCATGCCTTAAGGTCGGTGTCTCTTGATGTTTTTAAAAATGAATATGTCGCATTGATGGGTCCTTCCGGTTCCGGAAAATCAACGTTGATGAACATTTTGGGATGTCTGGACAGTCCTTCTGAAGGTTCATATATACTTAATGAAATTGACGTCAGTAGCATGTCTGACGGAGAATTGGCTGAAGTCAGAAACAAACAGATTGGATTTGTTTTTCAAACTTTTAATCTCCTACCCAGACTCTCTGCGTTAGAAAATGTGGCTTTACCGCTGGTATATTCCGGAATTTCAAAAAAGGAACGACTTGAAAAAGCAGCTATGGTGCTGGAACAAGTGAATCTGAAAGACAGAATGACTCATAAACCGAATGAATTGTCCGGAGGTCAACGACAGAGAGTTGCGATTGCCAGAGCATTGGTGAATGACCCGGCCATTATATTGGCAGATGAACCAACCGGTAATCTTGACAGCAAAACTTCGGTTGAAATCATGAATATTTTTGAAACCATTCATCAATCCGGAAATACTGTTATTATTGTAACCCACGAACCCGATATTGCTGAATTTGCCAGAAGGGTCGTACGGATGAAAGACGGAAACATTGAATCAGATACGGTAAGAGAGTTATTGTCAAAAGTAAACAGCCTGAGCTGAGCGGTACGTATTGGCATGCGCATCCAGAATATCGGATAGTTTTTCTGAATAACCACCTCCCATCACTGCAACAACAGGAATTTTATTGGTTTTCATCAGACGGAACACCATTTCATCCCTGTGTAGGGTATCTTTTTTACTTACAGAAAGTCTTCCCAGTTTATCAGTTTCAAGAATATCAACACCGGCATTATAAAAAACAATTTCGGGACAAAAATCATGCAGTAATTTATGAAGGTTTTCGTATAAAACGCCAAGGTAGAGGTCTCCTTCAGTTTTATCCGGCAGACCGATATCAAGATTTGATTTTTCTTTTCTGGTAGGGTAGTTTTTTTCTCCATGCATCGAAAAAGTGAATACCTCAGGCGTATTCTCAAATATTTTTGCTGTTCCGTTACCCTGATGGACATCCAGATCGACGATTAAGATTTTATGAATATTATGATTCTTTATTAAAAGCCTTGTTGCAAGAGCTACATCATTAAATAAACAAAAGCCTTCACCCCGGTCGGCAAATGAATGATGGGTTCCTCCGGCAATATTCATGCTGACACCGTATTTCAATGCGTATAAGGCACACTGATAGGTACCTGAAGCGATTATTTTTCCCCGGGTTACCAGTTCTTTTCTGACCGGAAAACCGATATTTCGTATTTCTTTGGGAGAAAGTGTCAGGTTATTGAGTTTATTAAGATATTCTGCGGTGTGGGTCGACAGAATTTCTGAATCATCAAGGGGTTCAGGACAAAAAAAATTATCTTCTGACACAGTCCCTTCCCGAAGTAATTGTTCGGGCAAAAGTTCATATTTTATCATTGGAAACCTGTGGCCTTCCGGCAAAGGATAAATATAAACCGGAGAATAGGCGATTTTCAACATCGCTTTTTTTTATCTATGTTAACCTTGAGAAAAAAAAATAGTTCTTTCCGGTTTTAAAAATTTACACCTACTAATAAACTTATATAATTGATTTTGGTTTCAGGCTGTTTAAAGACAGAATTCAACAGACCATACTGAAATTCCAGATCAATATCTAAAGCCCCTTTTGTCCACCCAAGACCTGTCGTACCACCCAAAAACGAATCATTCAGGTTGGCCGGAGATTCAGCATTCGGAAAAAAAGGTTTGGGATCAGGTCCGTCCAAAACAAAATTGATTGAACCTAAAAGTTTGGTTCTCAGGTAAGACTTGTATCCGAGTTTCCAAATGGTAAAACCTAATCCAAGCCTTGTCATTACGACATCCATATCGTTTTTAAAAAACGAGACACTTTCTGTTGAGAATAATGAAGTTCTGTGATATTGTGCACCCACCAAAAAATACATGTCACCGCCTAATAATCGGGCATCCAATCCCGCCATCCATCCATAGTGAGCCTGACCTGATTGGGTTAAGGTTTTATTTTTGGTAAATCCATAAGACAATCCCGTTTGAACTGAAACACCACCTGACTGTGCGTAGACATGGAATGCTAACAAGACAAAGCCGATCAGCGTTAAGTATTTTCGCATATTATGATTTTATAAATATAAGTTATATAACTTTATACAATTAACATACCAATAATTGTTTTCAATATAAAAAATAATCGCCTTTCACTTCCTTGTCATAACTAAAAAAGGAGTTGACTTCAAAATAATTTATGGAAGGTTCAGATGTAACCATTGATTATTGGTAACATACATCTTTGATTTGTCAGCACATGATATAACCATTTCAAATGTTATTTGGAATACAGTGACGATAAAAAAGAATTTGTTTACCCGAATGTTGGATAAAGCAAACAGACATAAACGTATTTGGTTTGCTTTTTTACCTTGTTGAAAGGTGCAATTTTTTGATTTTTATCCGGCAATATCTGTCATCAACTCCAAAAATATTATCTTTGTTACTTAAATGATAAAAATGTATCCAGACCTCTCATACTTTTTTAACGATCTTTTTGGAACTCCGGTAGATAATTGGACTTCGATTTTTAAAACATTCGGATTTATGCTGGTTATGGCCCTGCTTGCCTGCGGAGTATTTTTAAAATACGAACTCAAACGGCTGGAAAGGGAAGGTAAAATCCTGCCTCAAAACAAAAAAGTGACGATCAGTCAACAGGTTTCATGGGTTGATATGCTGATGAATGCTGCACTTCTCACCTTTTTTGGAGCCAAACTACCACTCATCATACAAGATACAAAAACGTTTTCTGCGGATCCCGCCGGATTATTGTTTTCAAAACAAGGTGAATGGCTCATTGGTTTTCTTTTAGGTGCAGGGGCTTTTGCTTACTATTTGTACAAAAATAGTTTGGCACCAAAAGGTGAAAAGGAGACAATGATTACGTTTATGCCTTCTGAAAAAACCAATGACATCATCATGATTGCCGGTTTGACGGGAGTTTTGGGCAGTAAGTTGTTTTCAATTTTGGAAAACCCATCAGATTTGTTCAGTGACCCGTTAGGCGCATTGTTGTCCGGAGCAGGTCTAAACGTTTATGGAGGTCTGATACTTGCTTATTTTTCTGTACTTTGGTATGTAAAAAAAATAGGAATTCATCCATGGTATATGATGGATATCGGAGGAATGGGAATTCTGCTGGGGTATGCTGTTGGCAGAATGGGATGCCAGTTTTCAGGGGACGGTGACTGGGGAATCGTAGCAGCCCAACAACCTTCATGGTGGTTTTTACCTGATTGGGTATGGTCCTACCATTACCCCAACAATGTAAACAATGATGGGGTGTTAATGTCACATTGCAATGCAGATATTTATCAGGAATTGCTCAACAAAAGGATGTCAATGGAAGATCGTTGTGTTGAAGCATGTGGGATCCGATACTGCCATGAGTTGAAGCCCGGAGTGTATCCAACACCGATTTATGAAATCTTTTTTTCATTATTAGGCTTCGGACTGATGTTTTTGTGGCGAAAACGGATCAAAATAACCGGCATGTTGTTTTTTATATACATGGTTTATAATGGTATTGAAAGATATTTTATTGAAACCATAAGAGTTAATGACAAATATCATGTTTTAGGCTTATACTGGACTCAGGCTCAATACATTAGTGTGCTTTTTGTATTAATCGGGGTTGCGGGTATTATATATTTATTAAAAAACAAAAACGCTTTTCAGTCAAATGCCAACGTATAAAAAGGTCAGAATGGGAATGGTTGGCGGCGGTATTGGTTCATTTATTGGTGCGGTACATCGAATGGCTGCTGCACTGGATGGGAAAATTGAGCTGGTATGCGGAGCGTTCAGCAGCGATCCTGAAAAATCTCTTGAATCAGGCAGATCTTTGGGTTTGGACGATGACAGAATCTATGCTACTTACGAAGAAATGATTACAAAAGAACAACTTCTCCCTGAAGAAAAAAGGATGGAATTGTTATCAGTTGTCACGCCGAATCATGTTCATTTCGGACCCGTGAAAATGGGTGTTCAGGCCGACTTTCACGTGATTTGTGACAAACCCTTATGTTTTGATTTGCAACAGACTTACGAACTGCAGGCTTTGATTGAGAATTCAGATATTGTTTTTGCATTGACACATAATTATACGGGTTATCCAATGGTAAAACAAGCCAAACATATGGTTGCTTCGGGTAAAATCGGAACCATCAGGAAAGTGGTTACTGAATATGCACAGGGATGGTTGACTCATCCGATTGAAAAAGATGGCCAAAAACAAGCATCATGGAGGACAGATCCAAACAAATCCGGAATAGCAGGTGCTATCGGAGATATCGGAACCCATGCAGAAAATTTAAGTCAGTATATTACCGGATTGGAAATTCATTCAATGTGTGCGGATATCAGTGCATTGGTTGAGGGCAGAGCTTTAGATGACGATGGGAATATCTTGTTAAGATACAACAACGGGGCCAGAGGCATATTGTATGCCAGTCAGATATCTGCAGGGGAAGAAAACAACCTCAAAATACGTGTTTATGGAGATAAAGGTAGTTTGGAATGGTCACAAATGGAGCCCAATACGCTTATCGTCAAATGGATGGACCAACCTACCCAATATTATAGAACCGGAAGTCACGACCTTTGTCAACATGCATTGGTTCATAGCAGATTACCTTCAGGTCATCCGGAAGGTTATATCGAGGCCTTTGCAAACATTTACAGAAATGTAGCCATTGCCATCCGCGAAGGAGGAAAAAACAATGAAGTTGAAACGGGTCTTTATGATTTTCCCGGGATTAAAGAAGGAGTAAAAGGGATGGAATTTATTTATCATGCTATACAATCTGGCAAACAAGATAATAAATGGATGTCTTGTTTTACTAAAAGTTGATTTAATATCGAAGGTATTCTTGTACTTTTTGGATACAATTTCAGAAAATGTAGTATTTTTACCACATTGATAATTGTGACATCAGGATTTGGCCTTACATCTAAAATCATTAAGGAGAAACATTTGAGTAAATTCAAGAAATGAAACAATGGCAAGATTGATCAGAGTCGTTTTATATGCAATCGTTGTATTGGTTTTATATTTTTGGGTAACCTCATTACTCAAATCGTATCAGGACAATAATCAAAATCAAAGCCCTTCACAAATTGTAGAGGATAGTCTGAATACAATACCTGATACAACAGATGTTCAGAACGGAGAAGAAATCATTACAGATGGTGATATTGTAAACAGTGACAGGATGTATGAAAACCTGGATAAAGCTATTGATCAACTTGCAGGTGAAACGGATACAAAAACTACAAAATCACCAGAGCCGCAACAAAAAAATGTTGTTTCAACAGATAATGGAAAAAAAGAAAATGTTGTTAAAACCGGTACCACTGGACCTTATATGGTTATTGCCGGTAGTTTTATCAAAGAAGAAAATGCCAAAATTCAGTTAAAAAAACTGAAAACATTTGGATATCATTCGGCTGAAATCAAAATTTTTGTTGCCTCAGAATATCATTCAGTTATAGTTTCCAGACATGGAAGTGAATCTGAAGCTGAATTGGTAGTTCAGGACCTGAGGAATAAGGGCATTGAATCTTTTGTGAAACAAAAGCAATAAAAACTTTATGTGCGGCCGTTCTTCCCTCACAAAAACAGAAAAGGAGATTGAAAAAAGATTTCAGGCCACTTTTTACAGTGACGAATTAGAGAGGTATAATCCTTTACCAAATTACAATGTTGCACCGACCCATTATCATCCTGTCATCATTAATAAAGACGTCCAACATATTCACTTGTTTAAATGGGGATTGATACCTTCGTGGGCAAAAGAAGCAAAGATGGGGTTTTCGATGATTAATGCACGCGCAGAAACCTTAATGGAAAAACCGGCTTTTCGCAATATTATAGCACACAAAAGATGTTTGGTCCCTTTGGATGGCTTTTATGAATGGAAAAATATAAACGGCGAAAAAATACCTTACAGAATACAAACCACGGACCAGGAAATTTTTTCTGCAGCCGGCCTCTGGGAAGAATGGATAGCACCCGACGGAAACAAAGTTTTCACATTTACCATCATAACAGTAGAAGCCAATGATTATATGAAAAAACTGCATGAAAGGATGCCGGCGATATTAACCAGGGATGTGGAAAAACTCTGGATAGATAATAACTTGCCGGCAAATGAATTAATGTCTTTACTGAAACCTTACCCCTCCGAAAATACAAAGGCATACAAGGTGGATAAAGCAGTAAACAATGTACGAAACAATTATAAAGAATTGATTCAGGAGGTGCCTTAAAGTTTTACGGGTCTGACTTTGACACCTGATTTACGGAGTAATGCCAGTACACCTTTTGAACCGCCCAGATGTCCGGCGCCAACAGCAAAAAAGCTGGTTTGTTTTTTAGCCTCCTCGACCATGATTGGTATCCAGTTTTGATTTCTGTCTACGAGCAAAATATCTTCGAATTCTGAAATACCGCTTTCTTCTTCACCAATCATGTTTACTAATTTTTCAATATCCTGATCTTTATATATTTTTACCATCTCGTTCATTTGGTCATCAGCTCCGGTGCCACTTTCTATGGAGGATATCAACATTTTTGCCTGTGCTTCTTCCGGGATTTTATCAAATACACTCAATTGAAAATCAATGGTTTCCAAACCACCCGTCGCTTTTCCGGTGTTTTTTGCCATTTCCATAAATTCAAATTCATAAGATTTGATGTCTCCACCTTGTTGCAGACTGCCGGGACTTACATCTCCATAAGTTAAAACCGTAAGAAACATGGGTTTAATTCTTTCCAGAAAAAAAATCGGCAGACCCTTTTTTTGAAAAAAATCAGTGACCGTTTTATAGTCCTTTTCGTTCAGCAGGTCTTTGAGAGTTTTGTTGTCTTTCATATACATTTTACTCATCATTCCCATGAGTGCTGCCGGATCGCTCATTTGAGCCATGTCAATTTCAAAAAAAATCTTTTTACTTTTGTCAAAAGCACTCATGGTTCCTTCAGGTAAAAAATAATCTTCTGACGGAATCATGTGAATGGTACCAAAGACGTAAGAAACTTCTTTTGATCCCGGAACAGATATTTCCCATAACAATGCTTTATCAGACGATTGTGCCGGGGCAGCTGTTTTTGAAGAGGTGCAGGATGTTTGGCTTTGTAAAACAAAAAGTCCTGCGAAAAAACTAAAAAAATAATACTTTATAGAATGCATGTATCAATTACTTAAAAGGAAAAAACATATTGAACGAGATTGGCTCCCATACGGAGTGCTTTGATTCTGACTTCTTCAGGATCTTTGTGCACTTCAGGGTCTTCCCATCCGTCACCCAGGTCGCTTTCGTATGAATAAAAACACACTAACCTTCCCTGCCAAAACAGACCATAACCACGGGCTTGTTTGTCCTCATGTTTGTGAATTTTTGGTACTCCGTTAGGGAATTTATACTTTTGATTATATACTTCATGGCTAAAGGGTAGTTCTGTTAATTCCAGCTCAGGAAATACTTTTTTCATAGCCACCCTTACGTAGGGATCCATACCGTAATTGTCATCAATATGAAGAAAACCACCTGCAATCAGGTAATTCCTCAGGTTTGCTGCATCTGCATCAGAAAAAACTACGTTTCCGTGGCCCGTCATATGAATAAAGGCATAATTAAATATTTCTGCGCTTCCTACATCTACAACACCGTATTCAGGATCGAAATTTGTGTTCAGATTTTTATTACAAAAAGCAGCCAGGTTAACCAAAGAAGTAGGATTAGCGTACCAGTCACCGCCGCCGTTGTACTTTAGAAGGCCCATTTTTAAGGTTGGATTTCCTCCGGCAATAACCGCAAAAATTTGTGTCAAAGACAAACAAATAAGTAAAAATAAGTGCTTCATGCCATTTTTATCGATAAATAATATAAACACCATATTAAGGTTTTGGTTGAACATAAAAATATCCTTTGGATTTTTGCACCGTTTATGCTGAATTATCGTTACTTTGCGCTCCGATTTTAAAACGTTTTATTGATACCGTTTAATGAAAAACACATATTTTCAGTTAATAAACCAGACTTATTTTTTTCCGCAGGAAGGATTTGACCTCCATCAGGGTAATTTGACCTTTCACGGAATATCATTAAAATATTTAATAGATAAGTATGGGACCCCATTCAGGTTGACGTATTTACCCAGAATAGGTGATCAGATAAAAAAGGCAAGAAATCTTTTTCACAAAGCAATGAAAGCCAATAACTATAAAGGAGATTACTTTTATTGTTATTGTACAAAATGTTGTCACTTTTCACATGTTATCAACGAAGCGCTCAATCACAATGTGCACCTTGAAACTTCTTCTTCTTTTGATATTGATCTTATAAGAAGATTGTATGCAAAAGGTAAAATTGATAAAAAGACCATTTTGGTCCACAACGGGCACAAGACTGATGACTATCTGGACAAAATAGTTTCATTGATGAATGACGGTTTTGAAACGGTCATTCCGGTTCTTGACAGCAAAGTTGAGCTGGACAGGTTATATGCCAAAACTAAAGATGAAATCACCATTGGTATCAGAATGGCCATCAATGAAGAACCACAGTCTGCATATTATACTTCAAGATTGGGAATAAGAAGTGCCGAAATCATTGATTTTTATAAAAATAAAATCGCCCGTAAAAAAAGAGTAAAACTTAAAATGTTGCACTTTTTTGTAGATTCAGGGATTAAGGATAATCTGTATTATTGGGGAGAGTTTAGAAAAGCACTCAAAATATTTGCAGAAATGAAAAAAATCTGCCCGTCTCTGGACTCCATTAATCTGGGAGGTGGACTACCTATCAGAAACAACCTCGGATTTGAATACGACTACAAATACATGATCAATGAATTGGTCAGTAATATCAAAGAAGTTTGCGAACAGGAAGGTATTGAAGAACCAAATATATTTACAGAGTTTGGAAAATATACGGTAGGAGAAAGCGGGGCAATTATATTTTCAGTTTTGGAACAAAAACAACAGAACGATGCGGAATTATGGTACCTGATAGACAACAGTCTCATGAATACCATTCCTGATGCATGGTCTATTTTCGAAAAGTTTATTTTGCTTCCAGTCAATAAATGGGAAAATGAATATACTCAGGTCAGTATCGGTGGTATCAGTTGTGATCATTCAGATTATTATAATTCTGAAGATATGAACCAGCAAATTTTACTTCCCTCATACAAAGGTGAAGAGGAAGAACCCCTTTATCTTGGATTTTTCCATACCGGGGCTTACCAGGATGCTATCAGTGGATACGGTGGAATTAAACATTGTCTGATTCCTTCTCCCAAACAGATAATCATCGATCGGGATGAAAAAGGAAATATCGTTGACAGATTATATCGGGATGAACAAAATGCTGAGCAGATGCTACAGATTCTGGGTTATGATGAATGATAACAGTTACATTTTTTTATCTTAAGTTTTAGTACAAATGCAAATCACAGAATTTTTAAAAGAACATTACAAACATTTTAATGCCGCTGCACTGATTGATGCGTCTGAAGGATATATCACCCATCTCAATGAAGGTGGAAAAATGATGGTAACTCTCGCTGGAGCTATGAGTACTGCGGAATTGGGAAAGTCTCTTGCAGAAATGATTCGTCAGGATAAAGTTCACATCATTTCATGTACAGGAGCCAATCTTGAAGAAGACATCATGAATCTGGTAGCACATTCCCATTATAAAAGAGTACCAAACTACAGAGACCTAAGTCCTCAGGATGAATGGGATTTGTTGGAAAATCATTACAACAGAGTTACCGATACCTGTATTCCTGAAGAAGAAGCTTTCAGGAGATTGCAAAAACACTTGTGGGACATTTGGAGTACAGCTGAAAATAACGGGGAAAGATATTTTCCACATGAGTTTATGTACAAAATGTTGTTGAGCGGAGTTTTGGAGCAATATTATGAAATTGATCCGAAAAACAGCTGGATGTTGGCTGCCGCAGAAAAAAATATTCCGATTGTTGTACCAGGATGGGAAGACAGTACAATGGGTAACATCTTTGCATCATATTGTATCAAAGGTAAACTCAAGGCATCCACAATGAAAAGTGGTATTGAGTATATGATGTGGCTTGCTGATTGGTATATCAAAAACAGCCAGGGAAAAGGAGTAGGTTTTTACCAGATTGGTGGTGGAATTGCCGGCGATTTCCCGATTTGTGTGGTACCTATGTTATACCAGGATATGGAAATGCATGACATACCTTTCTGGTCTTATTTCTGCCAAATCAGTGACAGTACGACAAGTTACGGTTCGTATTCAGGAGCTGTACCGAATGAAAAAATCACCTGGGGAAAACTTGACATACACACACCAAAATACGTGATTGAAAGTGATGCAACGATTGTTGCACCTTTAATGTTTGCCATAATTTTAGGATGGTAGATGTTTTCAATCCTCAAACAACCTTATCCGTTTGAAACAGAAGTAATAAAAACACTCAGGTCAAATCTTGGCCTGGGTGTTTTTGTTTTTCTTTTTTTACTGATATTCCAACCCTTTCAACTGAATCATTGGGAAACCAACCACAAAATCTGGAAAATATTCGGATATGGCGCGGTCACATTTTTTATCCCAACATTATTTTTTTTGGCTCTCAGGCTTTTTTTTTCTTTAGAAAAATTGGAAAAAACATGGACTGTCGGTAAAGAGATTCTGTTTCTCTTATTATATATACTTGGAATTGCTTTAGGAAATACGATTTTTAGCGCTTTTCTGGGTATTGTTCGTATTTCTCCCGAAGTATTTTTAGGTTTTGTCCCGATCGTTCTTTGTGTGGGAATTTTTCCGGTGACAGCCAGAGTTTTGATATATCACCAATGGTATAAAGAAAAAAACAAAAAAGGTGCTAAGGTACTTGAAACGGAAATGAAAGTTTTTAACGATGATGAAAAACTCCATTTGACCACATCGGATGAAAAAATTACGTTCATCGCTGAAAATGAAAAGGATACATTTATGGTGTCAGCGGAAAAAATATTATACCTGGAGAGTCTGGACAATTATTCTAAGATAGTCTATACTGATGAAAAAACAATTTGTCATACAGTCATAAGAGGATCGTTAAAAAGATTTGAAAATCAGATTGAACCCACTTACATTCAAAGATGCCACCGAAGTTTTATCGCCAATCTTCACAGAGTGGATCATGTCACCGGAAACGCTCAGGGATATAAACTCGTATTCGAAGAAGAAAAGCTGGAAATTCCGGTTTCAAGAAACTACGGTCAGGTGATATTGTCGTTTATAGGCTCTAAAAAGCGTTGATTTTGCTTTGTCATTTGTCCCAAAACCGGATAAATGTCCCGGATCATTGATCAATATCCCATAACCGGGTTGTTCGTCCCTTTATTCAGTCAGGTAAAATAAGAGCCCATACCTTTGCCAACATAAATCAAAAAAAGGTATGATGTTATATTTTAAAATCACAGCACTTGTCTTCGGACTTATGACCCACATTCCTTTAACAGGACAAATCGACACGGTATTCAGGGTTGAAGTCATGAAAAAAAACACGGATTTTGCTTCTTTGACGATAGGATTGGACATGATGGCGATTGGTAAAGGCAGCTTTGGATCCGGAAGCAGTCAAATCACCACACCAGCCCAATTCAGACCCGGTATTACAATCGGAGGCGTACACTTTTGGGGTCATGCTGATTTTTATGTAACCTTTCCGATAGGACCTAATTTTGGAAAAAGACCTGAAAATACCACAAAATTTGTAAACAGAGAAAGTGTGGAAACGGGCTTTAAATTTTATCCTCTGGCCCTAAAAGTGAATACACTACGACCCTATATCGGAATGAGTTTTCAACCTTTTACTTACCGGATTGACCAAAAAGACTATACTACAGTATATGGTGGTGCACGATATTCAGGATTTGTTTCTCCTGTGCAACTTGGTTTGACGTTTACAGGTAAAAAGTTTTTATTTTCAGCAGGGGCCCGCTACAACTGGAGGAATCGATTCGATTATTATCTGTCGCCGGAAAATATCGTACCTGTCACGATTAATCCCTGGAATTTTAACATTGGCTTCATACGATATATGGACACAGATAAAGGATATTCCAGTGAAAAATCAGTTGACCAGCTGAATAAAAAACACTATGTTTTGACAAAAGAAAAGGCATTTGACAGTTGGTACGTCGCTTTCGGACCATCAACTGCCCTGCAGATGAGCCAGTCTCCCTATTTGAAAAAAAATGTTCCATACCAATACGATCAGATGATTTTTTCAGCGTTTGTACCTGAATTGGCAGTGGGAAGATATTTTCATAAAGGCCGATATAATGTGAATATGGCTGCAAGATATATGTCTCAACATATCAAGGCTTTTGATGCCAAAATACAGGTAACAAGAAGCTCATTAGCTTTGGAGGCCTACCACTTTTTATTTACTTACAGAGGTTTTGTTCCTTTTGTTGGTCCTTCAGTCAATCTTGAACATCTGACTTTAGACCATAAAGAAAAGCTGAAGGTTACAGATACAAAACTGGCCTTAGGAATTGTTTTTGGTTGGGATATCAATTTGTCAGATGTTGAAACCAGTCTTTTAAGAACCAATCTTCGATACATGCCGGGACTACATTTGAAAGTTGGTGCTGAAAAAATGATGTACGACTATCTGGAGTTTAATTTTATCCAATACGTATATTTTTTCAACAGAGTAAGCACGTTTAAAAAATACAGAAAAAAATAAATCATGGAATCATTTATACAAATAAGCACTTTTGTCCACGTTCTGGTCGGATTTATGGTTTTAATCTTAGGACCAATAGCCTTTATTTTCAAAAAAAACTATACAGTACACCGATTATCCGGCAGGATGTATATGATCGGAATGACGATCATTTTTTTAACGGCGGTACCGCTTTCGGTTATTCACCAAAAATGGTTCCTTTTGTTTATCGCGTTTTTTACGTACTACAGTGTATGTATAGCTTACAGAGCGATTAAGATTAAAAGGGGCAACAGAAAAGTTATTGACTGGGTCATTGATATAATATCAGGAATAGCCAATACAGGATTATTGGTATTTGGACTGTATATCGGATTTTCTTACGGATGGCAAAATGCTGTCATACCGTTAATTTTTGGTGTAGCCGGTGTTTATTTTGTCGCAAGCCATATCAAAACCTTTCTTTTGGTAAAACCGGAAAATTCAGATTGGTTGCAGGTACATATCGGAAATATACTGGGCAGCTACATCGGAGCGGTCACAGCTTTTACTGTCAATCAGGCGTGGAAGTGGAATGTACCTGACCTTGTTGCGTGGCTTGGCCCTAGTTTGTTGCTGGTACCTGTTATTGTCAGAGAAATTGCAAAAACAAAACCTCCAAAAAGGGATTTATCGGGAACATAAAGAAAGATAGAGTTCCATTAAACAATCGGCCGTAGCTTTCATTGAAAAATGGTGATTTACATAATCATAACCATCAAACGAAAGTTTTTCATACAGGTTTTTATCCGACAGCTTTTCAATAGCAAGTTTTATATCCTCAGGATCTGTGGGATCAACCAGCAGGCCACCCGGACCGGCAGCTTCCGGAAGAGATGAAAGATTGGAGGTAATGACTGGTTTTTTACGGAATAAAGATTCAATAACGGGAATACCAAAACCTTCATAAACCGAAGGATAACACAAAAGATAAGACTGATCGTAAATATGTACAAGTTGGTGATTATCGACATGACTGATAAAATGAAACCAGGATTCAAGGTTTAGCTCGGATATCTGCCGTTTGACCTGATCAACGTACTTGTCGGGTCCTGATCCGACAATTACAAAAGGTTTTTTAAAAGAGTCAGCCAAAGCAGCAAACGATTGTACGATAGATTTCAGATTTTTTCTGGGAATAAGAGAACCCACATATAAAAAATATGGAACTTCAGGTAAAGTTACTGTTGGTAAGGTGTTGGAATTTTGCTGGAAAACATCCTGACAACTTTGGTACACAATACAGGTTTTTTCCTGAGGTATTTTGTATAACTGAACAAGATCATTTTGTGTGCTTTTGCTGATACATACGACCATATCAGCTGTTTTTGCTGCTTTTTTGTACTTCAGTTTATACACGTTACGATCCCAGATTCCGAATTGTTTAGGATAAATTTCATAAATCAGGTCATGAAAAGTAACAACCTTTCTGACATTATTTTTTAATCCTAAAGGAATTTCGTGACTCAGACCATGAAATATATCGGGTTTGAGTTGATTGATCACGAAACTCATTTTGTAGGTTCTCCACAGTGGTTCAGAAGAAGAATGGATGGTAAATTTGTTTGTGTCTAAAAAGTATCGGGTCTCTTCATTTTCTGTTATTTTTGGTGTAAAGAGATGATATTCATGTTGGGGGTAATATTTCTGCAGGTTTTTGACCAATGTTCTGCTGTAATTACCGAGACCTGTAAAATTTGTAAAAAGTCTTTTAGCATCGAAAGCAATAACCATAAATATCGGGATCGTTTTATAATTGACTGAATGACGTATTTACGAGTACAATAAGTACTATTTATGTAACGAAAACAAAAAGGGATAGTTGTTCTGTAATTGAATTTTGGAAAAAACTTTACCGTTAACAGCTATGGATTTGATCCTTTCCTCAATATAGAAACAACATTTCATTTATAACCGGAGTTCTTTTTTTAAAAATCATATTAAAATTGTCAGATTATCATACCGAAGATTCAAAAAATCATATTAAATTTGTTGACAGGATTCTGATATATAAACAAACAAAATATTTTAATCAGTAAAAAAATTTATGTAATGAAAATCAATCTGTTTCTATCCTCTATCTGTTTTTTCATGATGCTTATGACAATGCAATCCTGTGTTTCAACTTGTACTATTGTAAGTGAACCACCAGAAGCAGAAGTATACATCAACGGAAGATATAAAGGGAAAACGCCTTACAAGTTTTCAACGACTATTTCTGATGAAACAATATTAAAAGTCAATATTCAAAAAAAAGGATTTACTGGCATCGATACCGTATTTTATAAGGATGGAGATGTAAATAAGTTTATCAGTGTTTTGGGCTATGTACTCGTTTTTCCTTTTGATTATGACAGAATGTTTAAAGAAGAATATTTTTATAAGCTTCATCTAAAAACGAACATTGTTTTACCTGAAAATATGACACAGGATAGCTCAAATTCAGTTCAAGAAAATTCAAAATTATCGAGACTTAAAACTCTGCAAGAAGCCTACAAGGCTGGAAAATATACAGAAAAGGAGTATAAAGATATCAGAAAAAGCATTCTGGAAGGCAAGGAATGATATTACATACCCTTTTCAAGCACAAAAAAGGTTAAAATAGTTGGTATATAACCTGAACACTATGATTCGTGATAACCGAAGAGTTGACGATCTTTAATAAGTTTTACCAAAGCATCAGGAACTTTTTGTTCCCAGGTTTTGTCACCTGATTGAATATTTTTAAGCACCTCATTCGGGTAAATGTGGAGATTTTGTTCTGTAAAGTCGTGAATTGGAATGATTTGTTTACTATCCACAAGATAATGATATAAAAACTTAATTTTTTCAGGAACGTCCATGTTTAAAGCGGTGGTCAGTTGGCCATTCGTCGGGTCAAGTGCAGGATACACATATACTTTAATGTTTTGACTGAACAATTCGCCAAAAGAAGCCAGTAATCTTCCGTCCTGATTATTTTCAAATTTGTCAGAAATGATTTTTTGTAATTCCAAAACGCCAATAACCAGTCCCAAGTTGGCAATTTTATAATCGCTGAGATAATTGATCAACATTTCATGATTTTCACAATTCGACAGTAATACACGATGTCCTAATGCCAGCAACATATCAGCTCTGTCAAGAAAATCTTTTTCGTCTATGATCCCTTGTTCATTTGTCAAATATTCTTTGGTCATTTCAAGCATCAGAAACAGTTTATCTTCAGGAGCGCCTGATTCAGCTTTGAACTGCTGAAAACCGGATTTTATAACATCAAGCGTTACAACAGTTGGAGGTCTGAAATTTCCACGAATGACCATGAGGGAACCGCGGTATAAAAATTCTGATGCATGAATACTTTCTTTGTTGACATCAAATAATGTAACTTTCGTCAGGTGATGTTTTATCAGATATAAAGAAATCAGTCTTTTATCAAAAAAAGTAAAATCCTGACCATTGATCCTAAGTAAATCGATGGAAACTCTGTCTTTTATATTATCTACAAGGGATTGTACCATTTTTTCCGGATCACGGTTAAAATAAAAGGAGGCATAAATCATATTTACACCCAAAATGCCGATGGCTTCCTGCTGAAGTCTGTTATTTGTATCCAACATTTTGACATGCAGGACCATGTCATTATAGGGTCCATCAGGTCTTAATCTGAAACGTAAACCAAGCCATCCGTTACCCTTGATGGTTCTGCTGTAATTAATAGCTTGTACCGTATCAGCAAAAACAAAAAAAGTAGCATCCGGCCTTGAAGACGAAAGCCTTTCTTCCATAAGCGTCCATTCGTGCTCCAACATTTTGTAAAGTCTTGCTTCACAGACATAACGGTTGCTGGTCTCAGGTCCGTAAATGGCATCAGAGTATGTTTTGTCATAGGCAGACATGGTTTTTGCAATGGTACCGGCAGCAGCACCGGCCTGAAAAAAATTTCGGGCAACTTCCTGACCTGCACCTATTTCGGCAAAGGTTCCGTAAATAGGGTCATTCAGATTGATTTCCAATGCCTTTTGTTCCGTTTTTATCATCTGGTATTCCATGCCCATACTACTATTTTGGCGTAAAATAGGGTAAAGATAGCCGTTTTTACGCGTTATTTCAAGGAAAAAGGGTCAAATATTAAATTCGTATATAAAATAATTATAATATATAATATATTTTCTACCTTTGCACTTTTACAACCGTTTTTAATTATTAACACAGAAACGAATCTGCATTGTTTGCATACTTAAAAGGCCAAATCACATATAAAACACCAACCTATATATATGTTGAGTGTCAGGGAGTCGGATATCACGTCAATATCAGTCTGTTTACCTATTCAAAATTGGAAAATCTGGATTCTGTCAAAATATTGACTTATCTTCATGTAAAAGAGGACGAACAATCCCTGTATGGATTTTTTGACAATGAAGAAAGGGTTTTGTTTATTCTGTTGTTGTCCGTCTCCGGAATTGGCGTTAATACTGCCAGAGTGATTTTGTCGTACATGTCACCTGAAGAAGTCAAAACAGCCATCATTCAGGAAAATGCTTTTGCATTGGGAAAAGTAAAAGGAATTGGCCCTAAAACAGCCAAAAGAATCATTCTGGATTTAAAAGAAAAAGTAATGAAAGAAGCCGGAGATATTCAAATGCCGGTATTTCAGGACGGTATCAGTCCCTCTGTCAAAAGCGAAGCAATGTCTGCTTTGCTTGCTTTAGGTTTCCCGAAACCGGCAGTTGACAAACATATTAAAACAATACCTGATGCTGAAGCCGAAAACCTTCAGGTGGAAGAGTTGATAAAAAGAGTTTTAAAACAGATGAATTAAATATCATTGGACACTGAATATACAATAAATGCGACTTTTTGCGTTATACACAAATGTATTTTAAGTATCTGTAGACAAAATAGGTTAAAATAAGGAATCACGTTATGCATTTTGGAGTAAAGACAAAAGTATTTGTAGCCATAATGATTGTTTTTATGATTGAAACAATCATGAGCACAGATACCCGGTATATTGAAAGATTGACGAATCCTGAAGAAAAACCAAAGGAAGAACCAAGTAAAACAGACACTATTCCGTTGGTAGACAGAAAAGGAGACTATATAACGGACAAAACTTATAACCCCTTCGATCTTTTTCCTTCAACAATCAACCAAAAAGTAGAATACGACCCGGTCACAGACCAATATGTTATTTATGAAAAAATCGGAGATGAATATTACAGGACCCCGACCTACATGACTTTTGATGAATACCTTGAATGGAGTGCGAAAGAACAGGAAAAAACATATTTTAATTCATTGGCAGGCATTAAAGCAGATAAAAAATCTGAATCCGGCAAGCTTGATCCGATGGAAAAAATTGACGTAAGTAAAAGTCTGGTCGATCGTTTATTCGGAGGTTCTGAAATCAACATCAAACCTCAGGGTAATGTCGATTTGAGTGTAGGGTGGTTGTACAGCAGAAGGAGTGACCCGTCATTACCGGTAAGAGCTCAAAGACAATCACAACCGGAAATCCGGCAGCCTGCGATACGTATGAATGTCAACGGAGCTATAGGTAAAAAATTAAATCTTGATTTTAATTACGATACACAAGCCAATTTTAATTTTGATCAGTTGATGAAAATAGGATATGGCGCCGATGCATTTAATGAAGATGATATTATTAAAAAGATTGAAGTTGGTAATGTTAACCTTCCTTTGAGAAGTAATCTGATCAAAGGAGCTCAGAGTTTGTTTGGTATCAAAACAGAATTACAATTTGCCAGACTGAGATTGACGGCTTTGGTTTCTCAACAAAGAGCCAAACAAAACAATTTAAAGGTTCAGAATGGAAATAATATCACTGAATTTGAAATTTATCCCGACGAATACGACGAAAACAGACACTTCTTTTTATCTCATTTCAACAGAAATGAGTATGAAAAAGCATTGGAAAAGGTGCCTTTTATTGCAACGTCTTATCAAATTGCGCAATTGGAAGTCTGGGTGTCTGATGACAGACCTGAATTTCAGGCAAACAGTACGCTGATAGCGGCTATTGCAGACCTTGGAGAATCTGAGAATCTCACATCCAATCCCGGAGTTGTCAATGCAAATTGCCGAATCAGAACCGCTGACGGGAAATGCCTGCCTACGAATAATGCCAATAATCTATATGCTCAAATAATCAATGATAATACCATTGTAGATATTGATAAGGTATCCCAAAAATTACAGATAATAGGATTAAAACAGTCCAAGGATTTTGAAGTATTCAGGGGAAGAAGGCTGAATACGAGTGAATATACGTTTCATCCGAAATTGGGAACGATCTCATTAAACGCACGACTCAGAGCTAATCAGGTTTTAGCGGTTTCATACAATTACTACTATACGGATAAATGTGATACGTTGTTTCAGGTTGGTCAGCTCGCGTCATCCTCTATTCAATTCGGAGAACAAACACCTCCTTTGGGGTCAGATCCCGATACTGTTGTTGTGGCATCCCCCAAAGTAATGTTTACAAAACTGATTAAACCTATCAACCAGAACACTACATCACCACTTTGGGATCTTATGATGAAAAACGTTTATCCTCTACGAACATCCCAACTGAATGCTCAGGATTTCGAGTTTGATGTTTTTTATGAAAATGATTTTGGGAAAGGCGAACTTTTAAAATACATTCCTGAGGAGAAATTAAGAAAGCTCCCGTTATTACAGGCTTTTAATCTGGACAGATTAAACAGGTATGGTGACCCTCAGCCCGATGGTATTTTTGATTTTATATCAGGGGTTACCGTCATTGAAAATACAGGAAGTATTATTTTTCCGGTATTAGAACCTTTCGGACGGTCGTTGCGCAATAACACTATCAATTATTTTAATGATATTCAGGGAACACCTCTTACGCCTGAGGAAATAGGAACACTTGATAGTTTGTACGTTTACAACGAATTATACGATACCACAATAACCATAGCAAGACAATCCCTTGAAAAAAATAAATTTGTACTCAGAGGAAAAGTAAAAGGGGCGAGCAATGGTATTATCAATTTAGGTCCTTTTATTCCGAGGGGTTCTGTCAGAGTAACTGCCGGAGGTAAAATGCTTATTGAAGGTCAGGATTATGAGATTGATTATAGTTTGGGAACATTGAGAATCATCAATGAAACCTATCTCGCTCAGGGCACACCAGTAAATGTCAGTTTTGAGGACAATAGTGTATTTAATTTCCAGCAAAAAACCATGAACGGTCTTCGTGCTGAATATACTTTTGATAAAAACACATTTCTGGGAGCAACCTATCTGAGATATAAAGAAAGACCTTTTACAGGAAAAGTTTCAATAGGTGATGACCCGGTAAGCAATCAGGTAATTGGTGTCGATTTTACCAAAACAGCAGATATACCCTGGATGACAAAATTGGTAGACAAACTTCCATTTTATAGTACTAAAGAAAAATCAACCTTAAACTTTGCTTCTGAAGCAGTTTTATACCTGCCCGGACACAATAAATTTATTGATGGAAATACCGATTATGATGGTATTGCGCATGTGGATGATTTTGAAGGAGCCATCACCGGATTTAATTTGGGAAGTTTCAATCCAAATCAATGGATTTTATCCAGTACACCGGATAATAATCTGAATTTTCCGGAAAGTAAACTCGACAATTCATTGATTTATGGTGCAAACAGAGCAAAACTGGCATGGTATGTAATGGATCTAGGGGTTGCTCCAAACAATTCAAATCCCTATACCAGACAAGTATTGCAAACTGAATTATTCAAATTGCGGGAAACTCCGATTGGCCAGAATCAATTGTTTACTTTTGACCTGAGCTATTATCCGGAAGAAAGAGGTCCTTATAATTTCGATATTCCGGGTGGATATACAGGATATACCCAGGGAATCAGGCTTGAAAATAATCAAATCAGACTAAACGATCCCAAATCCAGATGGGGAGGGGTCATGCGGTATTTTCAGAATCCGGATTTTGAACAGGCAAACTATGAGTTTATTGAGTTCTGGTTGTTAAACCCATTTATGTCAAGGCCGGATGGTATACAACACGAACCTGGAGAAGAAGGTGAAATTGTTTTTAATCTTGGAAATGTTTCTGAGGACGTAATCAAAGATGATATTCTTTTTTTTGAAAATGCTTTGCCAACCCCTAACCAACCTTTCCCGATCAAGCCAACCGTTTATGGAAGGACGACAACTTCAGTTCCTTTAGTCAACGGATTTGATTTACAGGAAGGTCAAGACCAGGACGTAGGTTATGACGGTATGGACAATGCAAGAGAGTTGGACAAACATGCGGCCTGGCTTGCATCAATCGGGGGGAATATACCTTCTGTTACTCTGGACCCGGCAGCTGACGATTTTGTGTTTTTTAATGATCCGGCGGTAGCAAGTCTGGACCTTCTGGAAAGAATGAAAAATTTTAACGGTCCTGAAGGAAACGCTCCCTTGAACAATAATAACGCAAACTCACAGTTTGTTCGGGGCAACAGATATCCCGAAACCGAAGATATGAACAATAACAGAACCCTCGATAAAACAGAGAGCTTTTATGAATACAGGGTAAAAATAAAAAACAACAACGGTTTTCTGGATACGACAGATCTACAGTTTTACAAACAATCCATTTTTGTTCCGGGCGGAAGCAGCAGACCAAATGAGGTATGGTATCGTTTTGTGGTACCTCTCTCAAACGGAAGAGCGATAAATGATATCACCGGATTCCGTTCCATTCAGTTTATGAGAATGTATGTTACCAATTTTGAGAAACCCAAAGTCTTCAGAATGGCTGAATTCCAGTTATTGAGAAGCCAATGGAGGAAACAGAATACAGTATGTGACGACGATACTAAATTCGACCCTAATTTTACTTTGGATGAGGTCGGTTTACAGGAAAATTCGGAGAGATTACCTTTTAATTACATAACACCTGCCGGAATAGTAGATCAGTTTGTAAACCAAGGTACCAATAATATCCGACTCGATGAAAAATCATTATCATTGAGTGTCACGGACCTGAAAAAAGGTTGTGCTGTAGGAGCAACCAAACTGACCAGATTAGACATCAACCAATACAAAAGACTTCAGATGTTCGTTCATGCAGAAAATAAAACGAACAGAACCCAACATGAAAAAATGGCATTTGTATTCAGGATAGGAAAAGACTTTGTCAATAATTACTACGAATACCAGATGCCTTTAAAACTATCCAATAAAGATTTTCCGCGAAATCCCGATTCTATCTGGATGAAAGAAAACTTTATTAACCTGAACCTGGATAGTCTGTTACTAGTGAAAAATTTGAGAAATGCATCCGGAACACCTGCTACGGAAGTTTTTTCCATTGCCGGTTCTCCTTCACGAGGAGATACTCTGAGAATAATCGGTAACCCATCTCTTGGATTGGTAAAAGTTTGGTATGTGGGTATGAGAAGTTATGCGGATTCACCGAATGATACTACAGGAGTTGAAGTTTGGGTCAACGAATTGAGATTGGTTGATTTCAGAGAAGACCCCGCCTTTGCTGCGCAGTCAAGACTTCAGGTGCAGATGGCCGATTTGGGAGAAATCAATCTCGCCGGAAATTACAGTTCCAATGGTTATGGTGGACTTGATCAAAGAATTCAGGAGAGACAGAGGGAAGAAGTATTGCAATACGACGCAGCAGTGAATGTAGAAGCAGGCAAATTGTTGCCCAAATCACTTGAAGTAAAAGCTCCTGTATTTGCTCAATATTCGAAAACGATAATCACACCCCAATATGATGCTTTTGACAGAGACATTGAAGTCAGGGATAAAATCAACAGGGCTCAATCCGAAGCGGAAAAGAGAGAAATAAGGGGTAGAAATATCGACGAAACTACAATTAAAACATTCACGGTAACCAATCTGAAAATCAATAAAGGGAAAGATATGCCCTGGTCTCCCAAAAATTTTGGTTTCAGTTACTCTTTTACAGAAAATACAAGACAAACCCCGATTATAGAAGAAGAAAAGTCCGTTACACGGACTATAGGTCTGGATTATGTTTTTAGCAGAAAATCAACCTATCTTCAACCACTAAAATTTATAAAATCAGACGCACTAAAAGTATTGAGTGAATTGAATATCGGGTTATTACCCAATAATTTTTCATTCAACAGCAAAATGGTGCGACTCAATAACAGCCGGAGATTCAGATTGCCGGAACAGCCGGTATTTTTGTTTGAAGATCTTCGGTTTACCTGGGACAGAAATTATTCATTGGATTGGGATATAACCAAATCAATCAGGTTCAATTTCAGAGCAAACGCAACATCACTAATTGACGAACTCAGACAAGCCGGAATTGAGGATAATCCGGAAGACAGGCCTTGGTTTGATGAGTTCGGAAACAGACAGGAAATCCCTTCTGATGTAAGGGTTGATGATTATGTACGGGACTATCGAAACAATAATATACGTAAGTTGGGACGGGCCAAATTTTATACCCACAATGCATCTTTGAATTATCGGTTACCGTTTAACCTGATTCCTATACTAAACTGGGTGTCCGGCACAGCAGATTATAAGATGAATTACGGTTGGGAAGGAGGTTCACTTCAACCTATAGATGAGTTAGACAATCCGATAGGGAATATCCTGCAGAACGGTCAAAACAGGGGATTGAATACGACTTTCGCCTTCGACAAATTGTACAATAAGTGGGACTACCTCAAATCTATAGAAACAGGAAAAGGGGTAAGAAAACAAAAAAAGAACAGTTCCAAAACGCCACCGGTTTCCATTAGAGATGCAAAAAAAGGTAAAGGTGGGGATGTTCAGGAAAGTAAAGGAACGGATGAAGATAAAGACGGAAAGGATAAAAAAACGGACAAAAAGAAAGAGGATAAACCAAGAGATCCTACTATGGCAGAAAGAATCCTGATCCGACCTCTTATGACTCTCCGGTCTGTTAAGTTTAACTATAAAGAAGAGTTGTCAACCATGATTCCGGGTTATATGCAGGAATCAAAATTGTTGGGACTTAATCCCGGATTTGATGCGCCCGGTTTGGATTTTGTGGCAGGTCTTCAGCCCCGGATTTCAGGTGAAAATAACTGGCTTCAAAACAATAAACAATGGTTTAATGACAGTAAAGTCTTCAATAACGCACTCCAACAAAATAAACGTCATAATTTTGATGTAAAAGTGTTGTTGGAGCCTTTTAAGGACTTTAGTATAGATGTTAATTTTAATAAAAATTACAGCCAGAACCATACTGAGGTCTTCAGAGCCAAAGGAGCAACAGAAGGCGAATTTTTGCAATTGGCAAAATATGATGTAGGTTCATTCGATGCATCAAATATTGCGGTTAATACCATGTTTATGGATGCCAAAGACCTTTATAATCAATTTAAAAACAACAGAATTATTATTTCTAAAAGGCTTCCTAATATACCGGGAGCAGGATTGGATTCATTGGGTCATGCTTTTGGTTATGGTCCTACAAATAATGCCATTACAATTCCGGCATTTATCGCAACATATACAAAACAAGATCCAAATACAATCAATCTGGATCAACGTAATGAATTTTCTAAACTTTCTTATATTCCTAAACCCAACTGGCAGTTAAATTATAATGGTTTGTCCAAGTTGAAAGGAATGAAAAAAAGGTTTTCAAATATTACTATCAAACACGGTTACAGAAGTACGATCAGGGTAAACAGATTTGAAACTCAACCGAATTTTAATGAAACAGATCCTTTTCTCGAACTCGGCCCCAATGGAGGATATTTTTCTCGTTTTGAAATTCCTGATATTGTCATCAATGAAAGTTTTGCTCCACTGATTGGTATTAGCATAAAAACGGTAAAAGATTTTAAAATCGACTTTGAATTTAAAAAAGCAAGGGGGATTACTTTGACACAAACACAACTATTACAAACCAATAATACCGAAATTATATTCGGATCAGGATATGTGTGGAAAAACTTTAAAGGATTCAGTAGAAAAAGTAAGTCAAAATCCAAAAAGAAATCCAAAAAAGCAGAATCCATTGACGATGCAAAGGCAGATCCTACCAATGTTAAAAAGGGTACAACGGCCAAAGGTAGAGAACTCAGGTTTAATGCTGCGTTTTCCTATCGTGATGATGAATCTCTGGTCTTTAACCTTCAGGATGGTCTGGATACTCCGAGAGCGGACAGAGGAAGCACAACAATTGCTTTCAACCCGACCCTTGAATACGATTTGAATAAAAATCTTGCGTTGCGATATTATTTTGAATATTCATATAACAGACCAAAAACAACCCAAAGTTTTCCGGTATTTACTGTAAGAACAGGTATTATGTTTAGGTTTAATCTTCAGTAAAAAGAAGTGCCAACCTAACAAAATATCGTATTTTATGTGAGCGGTTTGAGATTAAAGGAATTTCAGGAACTTTTTTCATGGAAATGGTTTTATTAATGGAAATGTGATCTTAATTCAGCATTTTTGGTTTTATGTAATTTTTTGAAGTAGGTTATTAAAATGTAGACATGTATAAATATATTTTTGTATTACTTGGAGTAGTTTTGTTTTTTTCCTGTGAAAAAGAAGATAAAAAAGGCAATCTCGATTTGGTGTTCTTTTTGGAATACAAAGGAAAACCATTAGTTATTTTTGATACGTTTGTGTATCCAACAGAAAATTATCAATTGAAATTTTCAAAGATAGCAGCCTATTTTTCTGATATAAGCATCAGAAATTCGGAGGGCTCAAACAAACTTTTAAAGGATATTGATTTTCTGGATTTTTCCAATGCACATACACAATCCAATCAAAATAAAGGTTTTACCTACACCATAAAAGGTGTGGAATCAGGCAACTATAGCGCACTCAGCCTTGCTATGGGAGTACCTTCAAACCTGAATGCAAAAGAACCCAAAGATTTTTCGGCGGGAAGCCTGCTCAGCAGTAGTGCGAATTACTGGACCGCATGGAAAAGTTATATATTCATGCGGACAGAAGGAAATATAGATTTTGACAATGATGGTGATATGGAAGATACATTTACACTACATACTGGTGGCGATGAAGCATATGTGCCGTTTTCTTTCAATCATATTTTTACTGTCAGGGATAATGAAACCACAACCATAAAAATTGTTATTGATATGGAAAAATATTTCAACGGAACAAAATTGTACGATATCAAAACGACTAGTTCGATTCATAGTCTCGAACATAAACCGGCCATTGTTACATTATCAGAAAATCTCAAAACAGCTGTTTCTATTCGTTAATCAGAGGAAAAATGTTTTGATTATTGGAATTTTTGTAATTTTGACCATTGTTCAATATAAAATAGTTTGAATATGGCCATAGCCCGACCCTTCAATCTCCAAAAATGGATTGATGAAAATCGTCATGAATTAAAGCCACCGGTTGCCAACAGGAACTTATACAAAGACGCAGGTGATTATATAGTCATGATCGTTGCAGGACCCAATGCAAGAAAAGACTTTCATTATAATGAAACAGAAGAGCTTTTTTATCAGATTGAAGGTGATATAGTCGTTCGGATACAGGAAGACGGCCAGGCGATTGACGTTCCTATCAGACAAGGCGAGATGTTTTTATTGCCTGCGAGAGTGCCGCATTCACCGATTCGATCAGAAGGTTCCATAGGCTTGGTCGTGGAACTAAAAAGAAAGCCGGAAGACAATGATGGATTATTGTGGTTTTGCGACAATTGCAACACAAAATTGCACGAATCGTATTTTCATCTAACCAATATTGAAAAGGATTTTATCCCCAGATTTAAAGATTATTACAGTTCGGAAACCAAACGAACCTGTCCTAATTGTCACACCATAATGGAAAGTGATAAAAGATTTGTCGATAATCATTAAATATGTTCGCCTCAGAAAGCCGGCATATTGCCCCGGGAAAAAAAGTATATTTTGCTTCAGATTTTCATCTGGGTATTGACGGTAAGTACACATCAAAACAGAGAGAATTATTTATTACAGAATGGCTGACATCCATTGAAAAAGATGCTCAAATCATTTTTTTGGTAGGTGATATTTTTGATTTTTGGTTTGAATACAAAAAAGTTGTGCCAAAAGGATATGTAAGACTTTTGGGTAAGATAGCCTCTCTGAAAGATCAGGGAATCGAAATCATTGTTTACACAGGCAATCATGACATGTGGATGTTTGACTATCTTCAACAAGAATTAGGCGTGGCATTGTACAAAAAACCTGTTCTATGGCAGATAAACGGAATATCTCTTCTTGTCGGACATGGGGACGGACTTGGTCCGGGAGATCATGGGTATAAACTGATAAAAGCTATTTTTAATCATCCTGTTTGTCAATGGTTATTTGCCCGGATACATCCAAATACAGGTATCAGACTCATGCAGTTTTTTAGTGGTAAAAGCAGAGAACAAAACAATGAAGAAGGATGGAATGAAAAAAGAGAATGGCTCGTGCTGTTTTGCGAAGAAATACTTTTGAAAAAAAGTGTTGACTATTTTGTATTTGGACATCGTCACCTGGTCATAGACCACAAATTAAGTAATCAAAAAAGCAGATATCTTAATATTGGCGATTGGTTTCAGTTTTTTTCGTTTGCCTGTTTTGATGGAAAAAACATGGAGATCCGTTTTTTCAGAGATGATGACACAACGCTTATTTCAAATCATTTGACAGAATATGCGGACTGAAATTTCTTTTTTCATGTATTTCGCCATGATAATTTTTATGCAAAGTTGTCAGGTAAAACCAGCATTTTCACAAAAAAAAGATTTTCCTCAGCCTGATATTGAAGTAAAGGTAAAATATGCCGCATTGGACAAACTTTTTCGTTTATACGTTGTGACAACCAATAATCAGGTTTACCATTTTGATGAAAATAATAAAGAGGTTTTTCGTTTTGCTAATAAAAGAATTGGCAATATTTCAGATATTAATGTTAGCAATCCTATTAAAATAGTCATTTACAACAAAGATTTTGGCAGAATTCTTGAATTGGATAATACTTTGGCCGAAATTCAGGAATTCAGTCTGGCGGATTTTGGCTTTACCGATATTAGTGCGGTAGGTGTTTCCAACGATGATGGTTACTGGATTTATGATCCTCTCAGGTTCAGGCTGATTAAAATTTATGCTAATGGTAAAAAATCTTTTGAATCTGCTAATCTCTCGGATTTTGGCTTACAATCATTATATATAACTAAAATCATCGAAAACGGCAACAAAGTTGTGCTATTGGATGAAGGAAAACGTTTTTTGATTTTTGACAATTTTGGTCAATATCTATCATCATTTGTAGCTGACAATACAAGATCATTCCAGTTTGATGGAAATAACATATATTATTTTGACGGAAAAGATGTAAAATATATTTCTTTATCGACCTTCGAAAATCAAATTTTATTTTCTTTTGATGAAGAAGATACCGGACTAAAAGATGTGTTGGTGTCTCCCGAAAAAACTATAAAAATTTATGAAAACGGTATACAAAAACTAATAAATGACAGATAAAAATGGTAAATGCATTATATATCTATCCTGTAAAAAGCCTGGGAGGATCTTACAAAACTACCTGGAAAGCAACACCTTCCGGATTTGAATATGACAGAACATGGATGTTGATTGATAAAAACAATCGTTTTATCACCCAAAGAGAATTTCCTCAGCTTTCCACATTTTTGAGCGATGTACATGACGGAATGGTTCATGTATCTCAAAAGACAGAACATATAACGTGGGAAACGGATAGGGTTAAAAAAAACCATTTGGAAACACAAGTTTGGGATGATCCGGCTTATGTACAGGAAGTGGATAAAACGGTGGATAATTTTTTTTCGGACTTGCTGGGCACACAAGTCAGATTAGTCAAACAAAGTCAAAACATATCCCGTCAACATTTTGCAACAAAATTGAATGAACATATTCCGGTAAGTTTGGCAGATGGCTATCCTTTTCTTTGTATCGGCTCTAAAAGTATAGAAAACCTGAACGCCAAGCTGGATTTTCCGATACAAACAGACAGATTCAGACCCAACATTGTTTTGGAAACAAACACAGCACATGAAGAAGATGATTATGATAAAATCATGATAGGAGACGTGCCATTTTTAAATCTGAAACCATGTGCCAGATGTATGGTCATAAATATCAATCAACAAACTTCGAAATCGGAAAAGGAGCCGCTGGCTACATTAAATACGTATCGGAAAACAGATAATAAGATATTTTTCGGAGCCAACCTAATGTGTACGGAAGAGGGATATATTTCTGTAGGTGAACATTGTACGCATCTGAAATAAAAAAAGGCCTTGTTTTTTACAACAAGACCTTTTATTTCACATCTAAATTAAAATCTGATTATTCAGCTTTACCGCCTTTTGCGTTTTCCTGCCATTCGTTCAATTCGTCCCATTTGCCTTCCGCAGCAAGACCAGCCTGCATAGGCCAGGTTGTCGGATCGTGCATTTGGTATCTTGAACCGGCTGCATGTAAAATCTCTTTGATTTTTTCTGCATCTGTTTTGGAAAGATCTTCAAAAGTCAAAATACCGTCGTTATTCAGTAATTCCTGAATTTTTGGTCCGATACCTTCGATTTTTTTAAGATCGTCGCCTTTAGCGCTTTCAGCCTTTTTTGGTGCTTCTGCTTTAACTTCAGCCTTTGGTGCTGCTGCTGCATTTGCCAACTGACCTGCAAGTTCTGAGAAACCTTCGATGTCACCAAAAGTTGATAATTCGACTTGTGATTGAGTCTTTTTAACTACTTTTTTGATTTCATCTCTTTCTTTCTCTTTTTCAGAAGCTACCATGTCGTTTGCCTCTTTTTTGATATCTTCCAGATATCTTACATGAGAAACAATAATTCTCTTGTCGTCTCTGTTGAATTCGATAACTTTAAAAGTAACGGTTTCATCAACATTTACGGAAGAATTGTCCTCTTTTTTCAGATGTTTGGAAGGAGAGAATGCTTCAAGACCATAAGGTAACTGTACAATCGCACCTCTGTCATCTTTTTTGATAACGGTTGCTTCATGATAAGAACCTACAGGGAATACGTTTTCAAAAGTATCCCATGGATTTTCTTCCAATTGTTTGTGACCTAAAGACAATTTGCGGTTTTCCTCATCTACTTCCATGATATATACATCAATAGATTCGCCTACTTTTGTAAATTCAGAAGGATGTGAAAAACGTTTTGTCCAGCTTAGATCAGATATGTGAACCATACCACCGATGCCGTTTTCAAGCTCAACAAAAACACCGTATGGAGTCAGGTTTTTGACTACTCCGGTATGTTTTGTACCTACCTGATATCTTGCAGCAACAATGCTCCAAGGATCACTGGTCAATTGTTTGATACTTAAAGACATTTTTCGTTCTTCTCTTTCGATGGTAACTACTTTTGCTTCGTATTCCTGACCAAGGGTGAAGTAATCTCTGGCATTAACCGGCTGGTTGCTCCAGGAAACTTCAGAAACGTGAATCAAACCTTCAACACCAGGTATAATTTCGAGGAATGCACCGTAATCTTCAATGTTTACGATTTTACCTTTCACTACACTGCCTTCTGAAATGGTTGAATCCAAAACTTCCCATGGATGTGGTTGTAATTGTTTCAGACCAAGAGAAATACGTTTTTTGTCTTCGCCAAAATCCAAAACTACAACATTGAGTTTTTGATTCAAAGCCAACACTTCGTTCGGATGGTTGATTCTGCCCCATGAAATATCCGTGATGTACAACAATCCGTCCACACCTCCAAGATCCATAAATGCACCGAAGTCAGTGATGTTTTTAACCACACCTTCGAGAACCTGACCTTTTTCAAGACCTGAAATGATGGTTTCTCTTTGTTCTGCCAAATCACTTTCAATAAGTGCTTTGTGAGAAACAACGGCATTTTTGATAGCTTCATTGATTTTAACCACTTTAAATTCCATGGTTTTACCGACGTAGATATCATAATCCACAATAGGTTTAACGTCAATCTGAGATCCCGGAAGGAAAGTTTCCAATCCAAGACAGTCAACGATCAAACCACCTTTGGTTTTACTGATAACAAGACCTTTGATGATGGTACCGTTTTTGTAAGAATCAACAAGGCTATCCCAGGCTTTCAATAATTTTGCCTTTCTTCTGGACAAAACCAACTGGCCTCTGTAATCCTCTTTGTTTTCTACATATACATCTACATAATCACCTACTTTGAGGTCCGGAGTGTCTCTGAATTCAGACATCGGAACCAAACCGTCAGATTTATAGTTGATATCAAGAACTACGTCTCCGCTGTGGATTGCAGTTACCCGACCTTTAACGACTTCAAATTCTGCAATAGAGTTCAATGTGTTGTCATACTCACTGAAATACTTTTCCTGCTCTTTTGTATCGTACTTTACAATGTTTCTTTTGCCGATTGACCAATCATAGTCATCATGTGCGGCGGAGTAATTTTCTTTCGTTTCTTCAAGAACCACATCAGATATATCTTCCATTTCCGGTTTTCCATCTAATGATTCATTTACGATTAAATCGTTGTCTTCCATGACTTTGCAAACATTTTTGTATACCGGACCTTCTCCGGTAGAGGTTAAAAAAAATTAAATTTTATAAAACAGGCCGCAAAGGTAAAATAAAGATTTGAAAATCAATATGTTTTTAGTAAAAACTTGTGATTTTTCCGGAATTTTTACAGGTCATTTTGAGAACAACTGATTTAGGTTAATTTTTTACCTGTTTACTTCTCCCTTTCCATATCCCCAATCCAGGTCATGGTTACTTCCAAAATATCTTTCATCTCCGGTTTTTGTCCGGCAAACAGGGCAAATTCGCAGGTGGCGTATATCTTCAAAAAGGTTGATATGAGGGATTCCGGTATGTTTTTTTCTTTGAAAAGGTCGATGATGTTTTCTTTGTCAAAAGTATCGTTTTGAATGCCGTATTTTTGTTTGATGTAATGGGTCATGGCATAAGATATTTCCTCAAAAAATAATCGGTTTTCTCCTTTATGCTCATGAAGTTTCGCTTTTCGAAGGAAAATTTTAGCGACTTCGTCGGCGGGTTTAAGAGTCTCGGAAACTTCTTTTGACTTCTTTTTCCTAAATAAAAAATATCCCAAACCGGCTAAAAATACACTCAAAATACCCAAAATCACCGGAACGGGAAAAAATCCGCTTTTTTGGTCCGTTATGTCCACATCTGAAGTATCGTTTTCAGCTAAGGGTGCACCATTTCCCGGCACAACTTCTACATTTATGGCCTGCTCTTCGAGAGTGACGTATTTTTTATCTTCAGGAGAAAAATAAGAAAACTTTGGTTTCAGGATAAATGATCCGGGTTTGTCAAACTGGACAATATACTCAAACACTTTTGTATGAAATTCTCTGCCATTTTCTACGATTGACTCTTCCCGAAGCAGGTTGGGTTCATAAAATTCAACATTTTTCAGGCTGTCCCAACGAGGTGCTTTCCAATATTTCGGGTCACCGTCTCCCTTGATAACCATGACGATTTTTAAGGCGTCATTGAGGGTTACGGTTTTTTTGTCTGCTGACGTTTTAATAAAAAAATCTCCGACACCACCGGAAAAGGAATATGGGACATTTTGTGTAGGTAAAGGTAAAACGTCAGTTACTAATTCATTCGTTGCGTAGGTTTCAGATTTTACATCGCTGAAAAACGGATTTCCGCTTACAGGGATTTCATATTTATAAGTGATATATGCTTTTTCGAGTTTTAATTTACCCGTTTTTTGGGCGTACAGGTGAAAAGTCTGTATGGATTGTGTGTAATAGTTTTTATGATTAATC
Source organism: Saprospiraceae bacterium (assembly GCA_022842725.1). GTDB lineage: Bacteria > Bacteroidota > Bacteroidia > Chitinophagales > Saprospiraceae > OLB9. Next base: position 119,662 of record JALHOZ010000003.1, on the reverse strand, counting down.
ACAATGTTCCTTCCTGTGACCGGAATATCAACCGGTTTCAGATACACATGTTCAAATTTAGGAACTTTTGAAAATTCAGCATTAACCACGTTTTTGCTTGTAAAAATGTCATATGAAAGCAATGCCTGCTGACCCAGATACATTTTTTCCGGTTTCAGTTTTGCTTTAAAAAACACCTCTCCCTTTACATCTTTATGTTTGTCCGGACTTGATGCTGAAACTTTGATTTTTACACTGTTGGACATAACTTTTTTACCTTTGACAAAAGCTGTGGCAGGAGGAATGGTATAATTCCCTTCTTTTTCAAAGGCCGCGGTGTACGTATATCGCATAAACCCCGACCGTTTGCCGTTGACGATGCTCATCGATGTTTCAACGGAAGGTCTTCCGGATATTTGTAATCCGGCCAATTGAGGAATGCTGATGTTTTCCATTTCTCGGTTTTCCATGGTATACATCAACTTAAAAGGTTCTCCGGCTTCGACACTGACGTTGCTGACCTCAGCCTTCAGAAGCACGGTTTGACTTTGGACGGGAAGGTACAAACCGATAAAAACCACAATCCAAATGAATCGGATAAAAAGTAAAAGTTCCGACATATCAGATTTTTCTGATCTTCCGTTTGGAACTCTGCATTTTTTGTTCAGACGAACCGCCGGACTCATAATATTTAATGAGTTGTGAGTCTCCGGAAAAAGTATCGACGGCAGTGATTTGAATTTCTTCAAAGGTTAACATTTCTTTGCTTGACTCCATATCGTGCAGTTGGATGATAAAACTACCGGACTCTTCAGCCATAAGATAGTAAGTATATACCGCTTTTGAGGTAGTTTCTCCATTAACCATGCTGAAACTGGATGAGGTATTGGGTCCTCCTACCAATCTCAGGCCCTGAAACACCGGAGTTTTAAAGCTTCCTGAAACATTTTTGAGTTCGATCTCAAGTTTAAACGGGGTACCGACGGAAACGGTGTCTTTCACTTTGATGACAACTTCACTCTTTTGACTATACGATGCCAAAACATAAAAAGTGCAAATCAACATTAAAATCAATTTTTTCATCTCTTTTTGTTTTTTGGATAATATAATAATGGAATGATAAAACTTTTAAAATATAATGATCTGATTCATATTTATAATTTAGTTAATCAGAATATTTAACAGAATAACCTTTTATGAAACAGAATAATAATCCAATTTTAAATAATTTTTACCTTTGAAGGTGTTTAATAGCTGTATAAACGAATGACAATTTTAAATGGTTTAAAAAATATGATGTTTAACCAAATTTTATCAATTTCAAAAAAGATATTCATTCTCCTCATGATATCAGGATGTTGGATTTTTAGTCTTAAAGCTCAGTCAGATTCAGGTATGATGTTGTTTCCAAATCAATGGTTGGGCATTTGGGAAGGAGAGTTGCAAATTTATAAGGGACAGGAAGTGGTACAAAAGGTGCCCATGAGGGTTGACAATCTGGGGACGGACAATCCTGATGTTTATATCTGGGCTTTGACCTACGGATCTGACACTATTGCCGGACGACGTAATTATTTACTGAAGGCAAAAGACAGGTCCCGCGGCGTTTGGGAAGTGGATGAACAAAACGGAATATTTTTAGAGGGAAAAGTAGTCGGAAATACCTTTATTAATGTCTTTTCAGTCATGGAAAACACATTAATATCGTTTATGAGTGTGGAAAACGAACAAACCATGAAGTTTGAAATTATCGTATATACTAAAGAATCGACGTCAAAAACCGGAGACTTGGTACACGAAGGAGAAAGTATTCCTGCGGTATTCAGTTATTCAATCACCGGATATCAGAAAGCTGTGCTCAAAAAAGTCAGGAACCCATAATTCATGCCAACAAAACAAAAATCAAAGCAATAATTGCCGGAACGGATTGGGTATAAAATATTTTTTTTGAAGCAGAAATGGCTCCTACCAATCCGGCAACAATCACACAACTCAAAAAGAAAAGAGCAATATTTTTTGACCAAACAGGATCAGAAATCAACAATGACCAAATGAGACCTGCCGCCAGAAAACCATTATAAGCTCCCTGATTCATGGCCAATATTTTTGTTTTTGGAAACATGTCATCCGGCATAGCTCCGCGAAATGTTTTTTTACCTAAGGTTTCCCAGGCAAACATCTCCATGTACAAAATGTAAAGGTGCTCAAAAGCAACCACACCAATCAGTATTTGTGCGATCAAACTCATGTTACACCAACATCAACACAGGATTCTCTAAAGTGGCTTTGAGCGTCTGCAAAAACTGAGCTCCTGTTGCTCCGTCCACCACTCTGTGGTCACAGGAAAGCGTCACTTTCATCATATTTCCGATGACGATCTGATCGTTTTTGACGATTGGTTTTTTAATAATAGAACCCACAGCCAGAATGCAGGCATCCGGTGGATTGATGATAGCCGTAAATTCTTCTATATCAAACATCCCCAGGTTGGAAATGGTGAAGGTATTTCCCGTCATTTCCTGAGGTTGCAATTTTTTGGTTTTTGCTTTTCCGGCCAATTCTTTTACTTCCTGATTTATGGTAGAAAGTGATTTTGTATCTGTATGGGTAATTACAGGTACCAACAAGCCGTCTTCCACAGCAACAGCCACACCAATATGGATGTCTTTGTGATAGGTGATTTTGTCACCAAACCAGGAAGAATTGACTGCCGGATGTTTTCTTAGAGAAGAAGCACATGCTTTGACGACAAAATCATTAAAAGATATTTTTACCGGAGAAACTTTATTGATACCTTCTCTGGCTTCAACGGCTTTGTCCATGTTGATTTCCAGCGTCAAATAAAAATGAGGTGCTGAAAACTTGCTTTCTCCCAATCTTCTGGCAATGGTTTTGCGCATTTGAGACACAGGAACGTCACCATAATGAAAATCCGGTAACACAACCGCAGCAGACACAGTTCCGTTATTGGAAACAGGTGCCGGTGGGTTGGTTAAAAAGGACTCTATATCTTTTTTGATGATTCTTCCGAAATCGCCTGAGCCTTTTACCTGACTAAGGTCTACACCTGCCTGACTTGCGAGACTTTTGGCAAGAGGGCTGGCCTTCAGTCTTGCATCACTGCCTGACTGAACCACAGGTTGTGGTGTTGGAATACTGACAGGACTTGGAGCTGATGGCGAAACAATAACCGGATTGTTTTCAACCGGTTTGGTTTCTGAAACTTCTTCTTTTTTTGCAGGGACTGCTGGTGTACCTGCAGAAGCGAGTATAGCCTGTACATTGTCATCTTTGCTTCCAATGATTGCAATAATACCATCAACAGCTACCGGTCCGCTTTTAACGCCAATATATATTAAGGTTCCTGAATGATAACTTTCAAGTTCCATGGTAGCCTTATCGGTTTCAACTTCGGCAAGAATATCCCCGGGCTTAACACTTTCACCTTCTTTTTTAAGCCAATTGACGATATTTCCCTCTTCCATGGTATCACTCAAACGAGGCATACGAATTATCTCAGCCATAACTTTTTTTTATTTTAGGACAGCAAAGTTACATAATGGTTTAGGATTATTCAAAAAAAACTAATCAATTGAACCGATTCCTTCTCTCATAACGCTCATTTCTGTGCCTGTACAATCAATAACTGTTGATTCTCCAATGCTTCCCGGCCCGCCGTCCATGAGTATATCGACTCTGCTTCCGAAAGTTTCAAAAATTTCATCAGAATCCGTAAAAAGATAAGTTTCTTCTCCGTTTGTATTCAAAGATGTGGAGATAAGAGGAGCATCCAAAAACTCATGCAAACCTTGTAAAATATGGTTTCCTGAAATACGGATACCGATTTCTTCCTTATTGTTTTTGAAAAACTTCTGAACATAATTATTAGACTTCAAAACAAAAGTATAAGGACCCGGCAGATATCTTTTCATTGTTTTAAATACGTCATTCTCGAGTTGGACGGTGTATTTGGACACATCGCTGATATTGGCGCATATCAGAGACATTTTTGTGTGTTTTTCCTTTTTGCCTAATATTTTACAAATTTTGTCGATACCGGATTTATTTGTCATCAGACAACCTAATGCGTAAAGCGTATCGGTCGGAAATATAACTATGGCACCCTGATTAATCTTATCGGCAATATTTTTTAAATCTCTTTTATTTGGGTTTTGTGTATGAAATTCTATTCTTAACATAAGTGAAAATTTTGCCAAAGCTACAGATTAAACCCTTAAGGAAAAAACATCAGTGATATAAAAAAGAAAAGCCACCTGCTTTCAGGTGGCTTTTTACTTCGCTAAAGATTTTTTCATTAAAAATGAAAAGAATATCAATTTACTTTGAGTAGAAAACATCTACTGCATATATAGACCCCGGAGGAATTATATTCGCTGCCTGAAAATTCAAAAAAATTAAAAAATTTTTTTACTTAAGGTTAAAATTGGAATCCGCCACTAAAAAAGAAACCCTTTTCATTGTTTTTGTTAACAGAAAAGTCAGCTGAAATCACAAAATTATGAAGTAAAATGACATCAATACCTGGTCCGTAACCAAATAAAAAAGTGTTTGACAAAGGGTTATTTTCAAAATAATGTGGTTCGTAAACATACCCAAAATCTCCGTTGAAGCGTAAAAAAACCTGGGTATTAAGTGGTCTTAGTCTCTGTGGAACCCACTTTTTGAAGTTCAGGTCTTTTTGAAAAATTCTGTATTTAATGGTATTTCCGGAGACAAAAAGATCGGTACCATCAACAACATACAGTTGATAGCCGGTGATGGAACTTCCTTCATAACCCAATCCCTGATTGAGAAAATACGGTATTTTATTTCGTTGAAGGTTTGTTTTACCCCTTAAAGAAGTTGAAAAAATCAATGAAGATCGAATGTTCCAAAATTTACTGACTTCTATGGAAACAGAAGTGTTGTTGATGTTTTTATTTTCTCCAAAGCCGTCTTTTCTGAACAATACTCTTGTGTAAAAACCACCTAAGGGATAAAGTGGATAATGAAGTTTGTTAAGGGTAAACTCATATTCCAATCGTAAATACCTCAATAGATTGGCACCGTTCAAAAAATAATCAGGATTTAACTCTCTGACAACATAAGAATCAACTTCTCCGAGGTAATACATCAATTTTGCTGCATGAAACGTGGTAGCATCTTTTCTGTAGGTAGCGGCAACGCTTGCCCGCCATTGTTTCAGCAAATTTCTTTCATCTTCTGCTTTGAAAAAGAGGGGTTTGTTTTGTAAAGTGATGTAATTGATTTCTTTGTTGTAAGAATGCAGAAGATTGGCTGTCATACCCCAGCCATTTTTTATATATGGAAATTCATAAAAAAGTTCATATTTCCCGGTATAACCAAATTGCAGCTTTGCCTTCAGTTTATCTTTATTGCCCGTAAAATTAATATGTGTCAGAGCAACACCATAGTTTAACCTTTCTATTGCATAATCAAATTCTTTGGCCCAAACATTAAAGTTCCGGTCAGCCAGTTCGAAAATAATATATGGATATATATACCAACCTTCTTTAACAACGATTGTAATATCAACAAAAGTATTTTCCATATTCCATTTTGAAATATTGATGTCTGCTTCTGTAAAAAGGCCGGTACTTAAAAGTCTTTTTTCGCTTATGGAAATAATTCCGGGCAGGTCAGAAAAAAAAATTGAATCAGAAACACTGAAATCCAGTTCTCTCAGAATGACTTCAGGGCTTGTTTTAGTATTGCCTGTAATAACGATACTCTGAATAAAAACTTTTGTCGATTGGGCAGATACACTAAGACCAAAAAATAACAATAAGTATAATGTTTTTATCCATTTAAACATTGAGGTATGACATTAATGAATCAAATCTGTCTTTCAGGCTCTCACTATATTCATCGATTCCCTGAGATACCACGACATCATAACCAAACCTTTCAAGAGACTGTTTTATCCTGTAGACATCCTTTGCGTTTGTTTTGACAGTAATCTGTACCTGTGTGGAGTCCGGAATTTTATGGATAAAAGTGCTCAAAACTTTGACTCCTTCAGATTCAACTACCCGGCAAAGTTCTCCCATACTGTAGTTTTGTTCGGTAGTTTCAATGGTCAAGACATTGCCAAATTCGGCAAAAGAAAAACTTGAGGCAAAAAACTGAATCAGTTTTTCAATGGTAATCACACCGACAAATTGGTTTTTGTCGTCAATAACCGGAATAAGGGTCAATTCAAAACGGGCAACCTGACCCATCACATCAAAAATATGGTCTTTTTCATGACAATAGGGCTTAAACATACTCAAAGCAACATCACCTACGGGTTCTTTGAGGTCATGCATGACCAAATCACCTTCACTGACCAAACCTAATAATTGGGTGTTGTTGACAATGGGAAAATGACGAACATGTGCCAGATGCATCATTGTCAGTACTTCTTCGCCCGTATCAGAGGTACGGGCAGGCATGATTTCATGAGAAACAAGATCTTTTGCTGTCAAGGGCTAAAACTTTCAGAAGTTAAATGTACGAACTTTTTCTGAAATAACCGGAATTTTGTGTATTTTATGATGGATGAAGACAATTTAAAGGGCAAAAATTAATTTATTTTGACATCTTCAAGTAGAATCGAAAGGGTCTGACCGCCATAGTTTGTATATTCTTTTTTCACAAAACCAAGATCTTTATGAAACCAAAAAGTCAAAGTAGAAGTTCCAAATGGATATTTCGCTACAGCATGTATTTTCCAGGAATCTGAACTACGATATTATCAAATTGGGGCAAAGCGTCCGGCGGGCATAAAACTTTAGAAAATGTTTGTTTTGATTGACCCGGATGACTTATTTTTTTACACCCAATCGGAAACAAAAAGGTACAAAACAGCAGATGAACTAATACTTTTGAATTCTTCAATTCCACATTCAATTTTTCACCAACTTATGTATTTCACGGCTTTTTCCGTGTCGGATTTCGCAAAAAATCATTCCTTGTGGTATGTGTTGAGGAATAGGTATGGTTATATCCTGTTTGTTTTGCAATTGTTCATCTGACTGACAGATAACCTGACCCGAAGACGTCAAAAAACGAACCTTAATCTCACCTTCTGCGCCCTCCGGAATGGTGATTCGTACTTCTTCCCGGATCAAAGCAGGAAAAACCTGAAATAAAGAATTTTTTATGGTTTGTGAATTTCCTGCTCTGACTTTCTGAAACCAATTTATCACTTTATCTGTCGTATGGACAATCGTATCATGATTTGAGCACAGAGCAAGGTCAAAGCCGAAAGTAACGACGTTACTTCCGTTGTTTCTTGGAAAATAATAGCCGGTAATACCATCCTTTAAAGGATAATTTTCACCGCCAAACACATATATTGGTAATGCTTCTTCACGCAATTCAAAAACATCTGCCCAAAATAATGTAGAAAAAGTCCAGTTGATTTTGGTCAGATCTTCAACAGGATTTTCAGAAGCAGGAACTAAAAAAGGCACCCCCAGGCCACCGTCATTTGCGTTGGATTGTGCAGCGTAAGATGTAATGCCCAGGTAATCATAAGGAAAACTGCCTTCAGCAAAAGTAACAGGTGCGACACCGTACTGATCAAACATAAAGTCATTTCCCACCAACCACAAATTGGCTTTTGGATTATCAAGATATCGTTTTAATAAATGATTTTCAGTATCAAGGGATTGCCACATAAACAAATCGAGGCCCCAGGTGGATGTATGCCAGATGACAAGATCAAAACCGAGTAGAAAATCCAATCCCGGTAATCCGGATTCTCCTGTATCATAGTAAAAATATTCAGTTTCCAGGCTGTCCAATGCAGAGGCAAAATAGCGGGAATTACCAAAATTGTCAGCACTGTCATCAACAAAAAGAACGTTACTTTGTCCGGAAATTTGAGCTAAGGAAAAAAAAATTCCAAAAATTACAGAAAATACGTATTTGTTCAAATCCATTTGTATCACATTGAGGAGGTTACAAATCAGATTATCAGGATAGAATCGACCCTTTTCCTCTGACCAAAAAAAATGATGGTAAAAATAACGACATTCTTTTTTCCGGTTAACTTCTAAGAATCTTTTTTCGCTCCAGATTAAATTCTTCATCTGAAATCAGTCCTCTGCTACGCAAATCAGCTATTTGTTGCAATTGTTGGAGTAAAGCATCGGGTTTTCCGGGTTGACCTGAAGCATAAGCATTTCTGAATCCGGAATTTTTAAAATTTTCAAATTCGGGTTGGATACGTACAAAAGCCAGATCATCATGGGAAAGAATATTAGAAACGTCCTTTAAACCATGCTGTACCGATAATGATATGTGTTCGAAGGCTTTTTCTTTTTTTTCTGTCAACGAATAGGCACAAGCGATATTAAAATGAGTTGCTGCTTCGTTGGGTGCAAGTTCGAGTATTTTTTTAAAATCCTCTATAGCGTCTTCGAGGTCAAAATCTTTGTATTTTTTTAATCCTGTCTTTTTTAGTTCGGCGATTTTTGACTTATTTTTATAGTTTTGAGTCGGACTTTGTCTCGGGATATTAACTTTTTCCATTTGTTCGTCCCGCCTTCTTTCCAATCTGCCCCTTGGTATACCGGACGGAATCCCTTTATTATATTTTTCGTCAAACTCTTCGTCTGACATAGACATGATTTTGAAGGAATCCAACAGACCAAAAATAAAGGTCAGGGGCATAAAAAATATTGAAATAGATAGGGTGAACATAAAAAAGTAGAAAAAGAACGCTCCTACCTTTCCTAAATAAAGTTTATGTACACCAAATGTGCCAAAAAACATAGCAGCAATTGCGGCAAACCATCTGTTTTTACGGTTCATATATCAACCTTTGGGTTTAAAATATTTTGCATGTCAATACGGCAATATCGTCATTGATATCCATTTCCCCTCTGAAAAGATCTATTTCCGACATCAGGCCGGCATTAAATTCTTCAGGATGTAAATGGTCATGCTGATCCACATAATCTTCCAATGCTTTGTCGCCAAAAAACTCTTCTTTATTGTTTCTAAGATCGGTCAAACCATCGGTAAAACACAATATCATGGTATCTTTGGTCAAAGAAACCTGTTCCTCTTTGATTTCAGGCAATTTTTCAAAAGCACCGATAAAAGAACAACTGCTATCCAGTCTCTTCACGACACCATCACTTTTGATGATAGGTGGATAATGTCCTGCATTTACGTATCGCATGATTTTTTTATTCAAATCAACTTCTGCTACAAATAACGTGATATATTTATCACTTTTGGTAATTCTATAGACAGACTGATTCAAAGCAAAGACGAACGTCTCCAAATCCCGGTATTGAAAGATCAGACTTTGTGTTATAGCCTGAAAATTTGCCATCAGTAAAGCGGCACCAACACCTTTTCCGGAAATATCTGCAATACAAAATGCAAATCTGTTTTCATCAAACCGAATGTAATCCAGATAGTCACCACCGATATTAAAATGTGGTTTGTAAATTTTTGAAAGAGCGAAAGCTTTTTCCGAAGGCAGAAATTCCGGTATGAGCAATTGTTGCACCTGACTGGCCAACTCCATTTCTCTTTGGTATCTTTCCTGCTCAATTTGTTTTTTAAACAGCCGTTTGTTTTCTATGGCAACTGCAATGATATTTGTTATCGTGGTGATAAATTGTATTTTATTGTACAAGTCTTCTTTTTCTTTGATGCCTCCGATAACGGAATACGCAATCGGAATTTCTTTGTGGAACACCGGAATGATGATATTAAAACCCTGAAGGATTTCCGGTTCGTCAGGTTTTATCGTATGTAATCTTTTGTGTTGCAAAAGAATATTAATCAATTCGGGCGCTTTTTTTTCATCAAAATGTATGTGGGTAGTACATGTCCATAAGTTTTCCTGTAAAATGAACAAAGCCATTTTTTCAATACCCATTTCCCAACTTAAAAAAGATTTGTACATATTAAACAAACCTTCTGCAGACACATTATCATTGATGGCTTGCGTGATAGTTAACAAACTTTTAATCTGGAGTTGTTTCAAACTCAACTCCTTTTCCAACTTTTCTAATAAGGCTAATTCGCGATTCATATAGCAAAGATAAACACTAAATGCACAACGGAGGTTATTGTTTGTCAATCTTCCTCATTGTTTTTTTTCATTATTGTTATAAAAACCTCTTCCCAGTTTTCCCAACCAAATCCTTTATAAAACGAACTGTTGTGCCAGATAAATCGCAGAGGACTGTCGTATTTTTCAGCGATTTTTTTCAAATTGTTTACCTTTTGTATGGCATTTTCTACCGTCCAGCCATGATATTTTTTCATAGTCACATCCATCATTTGTACCGGATGGATCCTCAAAGAAGTTGGTTTTTCGTCCATAAGATCATACCACAAAAAGCTGTATCCTGTTGATGCTCTGTACCCTGTTTTTTCAGGATAACCCATAGAAAAATCTTGTTCAATGCCGCATTGAAGCAACATCCTGTATGTTTTTGGTAAAGAAAATGATAAAAAATGTTGCCTTGATAAAGTTATTTTTTTCCCGGTTTCTGTTTCAAGTGCCACAATTTCTTCCTTCAGCGCATTGACACCTGAATGCGAGAAAAAAGACGGATGAATTCCGATGTTATGGTCGGCCGAAAATCGTTTGAGCCAGCTTGAAAAAGCTTTAAGGCTTCTTTTATGGTTGGTGTCTGATCGGTTGGGATTTTTGGCATACAAAATAAAAAACGAAGTCAAATGCCATGATTCACCCAAAAGTTTTTCCAGCTTGTCAAAAGTATAAAAAGGATCAATGTCCGGGTTTTTTAAGCTGAAATACCGGTCTTTCAGGTTTGAAAATCTGCCCAAAATAATATCTTTAGCCATGCCCGGAATGATGTGCAAACCTTTGTATGCAAAGGACCAGACCGAGTCAATATCAATGGTCGGATGTACGTTATAATGTTGTTTTTTTATTATGGTCAAAGATGTTTTCTGACGAATCAATTCCATAAATTCCGAAAGCCACATATCTGCCACAGGTGTTTCAATAAATCCATTTTGTACAGCAAGTGACCTGTCTGCCGGATAACGTCCGTATTTGTCTTTTGTATGAGGAAGGTACTCTTCATAACGACTGATCAGGTAAAAAACAAAAGCAAAAATATCAAAGGGTAAGCCTGTGTATTGTGTATCTGTTACTTCGAATGCGTAAGGTAACTTCCTGCTTTCATCGTATTTTATGTCCGGATTATAAGCGTGAATGCCTTTTTCAAAAAGTAAATCATGTTGTGGAATTTGTAAATAAGGAATGCCCAAAGTGTTTTCAAATGGATGATTGGCATACAGAATAGCAAAACCTGAATGTAATTGTTTTGCTTCATTTGGGGTAATAATGTTGTAATCTGTCTCATAAACCTCCCGGAATATAAAATTCAGTATATAATGCAGTCTGGGCGAAGTGCCGGAAGTTATAATGTGTATCATTAATCAATTAAATGTACGATTGTGAGACAAAATAAATAAAAAAGTTGTACTTTTGGATTGTTTTGTAAGCAAAAAGAAATTGTTTGTGTTGTATTGTTGTATCATTCAGGATGAAGCATAATTTTTTAATATTATTTTTATTGATTTCTTTTGGTTTATTCGGCCAAAAATCTTTTCAACCGAAACAGGAAGATCCTGAATTCAAAGGTATTATATACAGAAAAGAGGCTACCGGAGTTTTGGCAGTACATACAAACGGATATTTTGTTTCATTTCACAAAGGAAAGATAAAAACGTATTATAAAACCGTTTATTCCAGTTATGAGTTGGGATTATTATACGATCCGAGAGAGTATCGTCAAAACAGAAATATTCCCTTTTCAGTAAACAGGGTTTCCAGGTCATTCCGGTTTGGTAAACAAAACAGTGTTTTTGTCTTTCGTGCCGGAAGAGGAGTCAAAAAATTAATTTCTGATAAAGCAAAACGAAAAGGGCTTGCATTGGGCTACAATATGCAGGCGGGACCTTCGATTGCCATCATCAAACCCTATTATCTAGAGTTGATTTATCAAAAAAATATTGACAATACCCTGGTCCCGGAACTTCGGGACGAAAAATATTCTGAAGAAAACGCTGATAAGTTTTTGGATTATAACAGCGTTTTTGGAGGTGCAAGTTTTGGCAAAGGTTTTTCTGAATTGTCGATCATTCCGGGGCTTCAGGGAAAATTGGGATTGTTTTTTTCTCCGGGAGCTTTTGAAGAATTTGCCAAATCTCTCGAAGTAGGGATCATGGCGGATATTTATGTTAAAAAAGTACCTGTAATGGTCGAAACACCAACTGTTTCAAACAAATCATATTTTGTAAATCTCTACCTCACCGTAGAATTTGGAAAAAGAAGTAATTAAAAAATTTTATACATCATATAATGGTAGAATTACCCATCGCACAGGCAGAATCCAAAAGTAAAAAACCAGATTGGTTACGCGTAAAACTGCCTATTGGAGAAGAATATAAAAAAGTCAGAACGTTGGTGGATCAATATAAACTACATACGATCTGTCAAAGCGGTAACTGCCCGAATATGGGAGAATGTTGGGGAGCCGGAACAGCAACTTTTATGATATTGGGAAATGTTTGTACCCGAAGTTGTTCGTTTTGTGCCGTTAAAACAGGAAAACCCAATGAATACGACGAAGATGAACCAAGACGGGTAGCAGAAGCTATTTTTTTGATGAATGTAAAACATGCGGTTTTAACCTCTGTCAATCGCGATGAACTCAAGGACAGAGGAGCGGCCATATGGCACGAAACCGTCAAAAAGGTTAAAGAAATCTCTCCGGGAACAACCATTGAAACCCTGATACCTGATGTAAAAGCCAATTGGGATGCTCTTGAAGTGATGATCAGTCCAGGACAGGAAGTGGTTTCTCATAATATGGAAACCGTTGAGCGACTATACAGAATGGTAAGACCTCAGGCAAAGTATGCCAGAAGTCTTGAACAAATTCAAAGAACCAAAGCATACGGAAAAAGAACCAAATCCGGTATAATGGTTGGTTTGGGAGAAACCAAGGAAGATGTCTATAAAATCATGGATGACCTTGTGGAGCACGGATGCGATGTAATGACTATAGGTCAATATCTTCAACCAACAAAAATGCATATCGAGGTGGCTGAATATATTCATCCGGACCTTTTTGCCCATTATAAAGAAATAGGATTGTCCAAAGGATTCCAGATTGTAGAAAGCAGCCCTTTGGTCAGAAGCAGCTACCACGCCGAAAGACATTTATAAAATAAATAACCGAAAGATTATTTTGTTGCTGCCTTTTGAGAAATGGAAGATTCTTCAACAATACCCCTCACAATTCCGTATTGTGCAGCTATGTAAGTAATCATGACTAATAATGAGGCCGCGGGTATCGGAACAACAAATTTGTTATAAGCAAGTAAGGTGTCAGAGACCATAAATAACACAGCACCCCAAAATACAAAATTATAGGAAATGTTGGATTGGGGTTTGCGCAATAAAGCCATTACTGTCATGGAAAAAATAGAGATTATATACAAAACTATGTGAGGTTTCATATTTCCTGCATGAGGCCATAAAATCCAAAGGATGACAGCTGAAAAAACGGACAGAATCCCAATAAACATATAGGCTGAGCGTTGAGGTGCTTTTACGTCGGTACGGAAAACAAACACATAACACCATTGCATAATTAAAAATGAGGCAAGGCCTAATGTAAAAAACAATTCTCCGTCAAACATCAGGCTGATGTCACCCAGCATAGCAAAAATCAGACCCAATAAAAAGACATTATTTTGTACAGGAACGGTAGCAATATAAAAACCAAGAAGACTGGCTACAATCAATGGTTTTGTGACAACAATGTATGATTGAAAATAAAAAAGCGATAAAAAATATGCCAAAACGATAAAGGCAAAAAACAGATTAAAACTTTTAAATTTTCGGTACCAAACCATCACTCAACAACGGTTATTTTCAACATATTCGTCCGGAATCTTTTGTGCAAAGGCATACTTCCTGTATTTACTACTATATCTCCTACCGATATTTCCCCTTCGTCTTTCAATATATTGTTGAGATCTTCGAAAGTTTCGTCGGTTGTGGTAAACTTAGTGTATAAATATGGCGTGACACCCCAAACAAGGGAAAGTGTACTTAACATAAAGGCTCTGTCAGAAAAAATATAAATGCTGCAATTAGGACGGTAACTGGAAATTTTGAAGGCAGTGTATCCATTTACTGTCAAACCAAGGATAGCTTTCGCATTGATGTCTTCTGCGATTTTCGGTGCATTCATACAGAGTACGTCAGAAAGGAAAGTGCTTGAGTCAGGATCGAGTTTATATCTTTTACCATGCATGGTGTATTGTGTCTCTGCATGAGAAATAATTTTTGTCATTGCTTCAACAACTAATTCCGGGTGATTTCCCACAGATGTTTCTGCACTAAGCATAACAGCATCCGCCCCATCCAATACAGCATTGGCCACATCGGTGATTTCAGCTCTTGTCGGAGAAGGATTAGTGATCATACTTTCCATCATCTGTGTAGCTACGATAACCGGCTTAGACTTTTCGATACATTTGGCTATGATGGTTTTTTGTAATCCCGGCAATTCCTGCATCGGCAACTCAACAGCCAAATCTCCTCGCGCAATCATAACGGCATCTGATGCTTTGATGATGGCTTTTAAGTTTTTGATAGCTTCAGGTTTTTCGATTTTTGAGATCACCTTGGCTATGTGGTCCTTAGCCTTTATCTTTTTTTGAAGATCAGTGATATCTTTTGCTGTTCTGACAAAAGATAATGCAATCCAGTTGACTTTTTGGGTAAGGATAAACTCCAAATCTTCCAGATCTTTTTCAGTCAGTGAAGGTTGTGAAATGTTTGTATCAGGAAGATTTACGCCTTTGTTTGAGGACAAAAGTTCTCCGTAAAGCACCTTAAGTTTTACCTGATCTTTATCATTTGTCTCTACAACTTCCAAAATGATTTTACCATCATCAACCATAACCCTTTCTCCTACATTGACATCCTGCGCAAAGTGGTCATAACTCATGTATATCCGGTCTTTATTACCGATACATTCTGTATTGGTAAATGTAAGTATGTCTCCGGGAGCTATGTGAAGAGCATTGTTTTCTATTTTTCCTACCCTGAGTTTCGGACCTTGTAAGTCGGCCAGAATTCCGGCATGAACATTATATTTTTCATTTATTTCGAGAATATTGTCGATCACCGCTTTGTGAACTTCATGAGAACTATGAGAAAAGTTCAGCCGAAATACATTGACGCCTGCTTTTATCAACGATATGAGATTTTCTTTTGAAGAACTGGCAGGGCCAACGGTTGCTATGATTTTAGTCTTTTTATGATTGGCAATCGGTATCAAAGGTGCCATAAAATTTTATTTTATTTATTAAGCCGGCAAAGTTAGTGTATTTTTTACAATAATGTTGTTATCTATATGTTATCTCTGAATAATCTTACTAACAAATATTAGTCCGTTTATTAAAAATATCAGATTAAATGCGGGTATTTTCAACTATTTCAATATTTATGTTTTGATATATTTGTTTTCAAAAATGAAGGATTTGTTTATAAAAATATATGGTTTTGTCAATGAATGACAAAATAATCTCTCAGTAAAACGAGATAGTATCTCCATAACCTGAAAAAGATTCCGTAAGACAACGACTTTTTTATAAACAACACACTTTTTTCTTTATTCATTTCCAATAAACAATAGTGAGCAAACTCAATATATTTTTTTGCCAGTAAAAAGTTTTTTGTATTCGGGTTTAAAAACGTGTTGATGAGATGACCGTATTCTGAAAACAAATGTTCTACAGGAATGGTATTTTGAATAATTTTATTTTCCGGGTCTTTACCCATCATTTTTGAACCCATTCCTTCATGAATGACATAAACATATGTATAAAACGGCAACTGCGTCATTCCATGCCGGGCAAACAAACGTAGTATGAGATGGGTGTCCTGCCAGTGTGGAAAATCGGGATGAAATTTTTCATCATCCAAATACTTTTTTGGAATGCTCAATGACCAAACACCGCACATATGGTAAGCCGCGAAGTTGACGGGATTTTTATGTTTTCCAATGTCATAATTTGTCGAAAACTTATTTTTATCATCATTTTTCCGATAAAAACCCTGTCGGAGAATCTGATCAGGAAATTGATTTGACCGGTAATAAGTATAAAAGTTTTGCAGAAAATCCGGTTGGTAATAATCATCGTCGTCCAAAAAACAAAGATATTTTCCGTCAGCATGTAGTATGCCGGTATTTCTGGCAGTACTTCTTTCGGAATGAGGCTGAAACACGTATTTTATACGGCTGTCCGCCATTTCTGATACCAATTTTGCGGTATTGTCTGTTGATCCGTCATCCACTATGATTAGTTGCCAGTCCGGAAACTCCTGATTCAATACCGATTGAACAGCTTTGTGTAATAAGACCTCACGATTGTACGTTGGTAAAATGATACTAAACAAAGGACCTGAAGATACATTCATAACCCAAAGGTAAAAAATCAGACACAATTCATGAGAAATCTTCCTAAAACCTGACATAATACAGGTATTCATACTTATTTTGCAGTGTCTTTAAGTATCAATATTCGTCTTTTTATATTTTTTCACCAAACCAACAGTTTATTTCACCAACAAAACATACAAGTCCGGGAAGTCGCGAACAAAAAACGGTGGCCATCTTTGAATTTGCTTATCACAATGAAGTGGTTGAGGCCTATATCTTTCATTTTTTGCCAATAGTTTCTCAAATATATGTTTTCACCCATGATTTTATTTTGGAGCAGATTGCCGAAAAATTTGTCGACAAACCGGTCATCTGGATCATTAAGGACAGTGAAGAAAATCATAAATCATTTGTTCAAAAGCATCGGAAAACCATTAAAAACTGCCAACTTACGGTTTTCACTTCGCTTCCTGAGCCTTTGACAACCATAGATTTCACTGTTTTTGAATGTCCGGTTTGGCTTCTGATTCACAACATTCATTATTTTTTTGCCAAACCTTTAACTCACCTGCATCAGGGTAAAAATCCGGTATTGGACATTTTGAAGGTCTTTAGGTTTTACCTTAGCGGAAAAGAAATTATTAAAAATAATTGGTTGTCTGAGGTGGATGAAATCATTTTTCCGACCCAAAATTTGAAAAAATATTATCAACAAAATTTTGTGTCAGACCTTTTTCCTGATCCATTGGTCATTCCGTTTATCAACTTACAGGATATACAGCGGATAAAAACACCGCAATCTCCTTTTCACATTGTCATACCAGGTAATATCACCACACTTTCCAGAGATTATGACACCGTTTATGATGCGGTGAGAAGGGTATTGGAAAAATCGGATCAAAAGATCAAACTGACTTTGGCCGGTAAACAAAAAGATCCATCTTGTGACAGTGTATTGAATAAGTTTGCCCTGCTTGACCAGGCAAAACTGGACTTTACTTATTTTAAAGAATTTATAAATCAGGCCACGTTTGAAAACATTTTGACCGATGCAGATATTTTGGTGGCACCTCTTAACCACCAAACTTCATATGGAATTCACGAAGAAAAATACGGTTTTTCGACAGAAAGCGGCAATATCGCGGATGCAGTCCGTTATGGTCTTCCCCTTGTAATTCCCGATTTTTATCCGGTTTCCGATGCTTTGGAAAACATGACATTTCGTTTTTCTACGGCTTCAGAATTGGCAGATCGCTTGTTGTATTTTATGGAACATCCCGGTTTTTTACCTGATTATAATGTTTTGAAAATGTACCAATCTTCAGAGGTGGCAAAATATATTGAATCTGTTTGGAACAAAAATCCGTAAATTTGCGCATGACCGATAAGGAACGATATATCATTTTTTGCGACCAAAACAGAGGAATTCCTTTGTTTTACCAACCCTTTTGGCTCGATGCAGTGACCGGAAAGGATTGGGAAGTTCTTTGTTCTTTGGACACAAATGGTGACATTGAGGCTTTTATGCCTGTATTTATATCCAAAAAAAGAGGCTTGACGGCCATCACCAATCCCGTCCTTACACCACACCAGGGCATTTATATTGCGGAAGACATCAGTGGGTGGAAAGAACAAAAAAAACAATCTTATATCTTCAGGATAAGTCGCAATATTATCGCTAAAATTCCGGCTAACACATTTTTTAAAGTGAGGTTTCACCCGGAGTATACGATGTGGCTTCCTTTTTATTTTGCCGGATTCAAACAAACGACCTATTATACCTACGTATTGGATAATATTAGGGATCACGATTCGGTTTTTGCCGGTTTTAAAGCCAATACCCGAAATATCATCCGCAAGGCAGAAGAAGATCTGACCATCGTTGAAAAAGAAGATATCGGCCTTTTGTTTTCACTGTTAGAAAAAACATTTACCCGAAAAAACGAACGAATGCCTTTTGATTTACCTTTTTTAGAAAGGTTGAATGAAGCATGCAAAAAACAACGAAAAATTTTGTTTGTTCAGGATGGAGAAGGTCAAATACTTGCCGGTATGTTTTTGGTTTTTGACCAAAACAGAGCGTACAACATGTTGTTTGGAACCGATTTTGACCGGGTTAATCAGGGAGGGCCATCCTTTCTGATTTGGGAAAGTATTAAAATCGCTTCAGAAAGGGTCAATGTTTTTGATTTTGAAGGAAGCAGATTGCCTACCATACAGTCATTTTATCAGGGTTTTGGCGGGAAACCAGTGCCTTATTTTGAAATATCAAAAGCAAAAAACCGGTTTTGGACGATGTTATTCACCCTTATCGGGAAATTGTAAAAAGCCGGTTTCGATGACGAAAAAAAGGGTAGTTTTAATATCATTTACTGACTTTGAGAACCCTGTTCTATCCGGATTACTAACAAAAATGAACGGCCAGACCAATGCTTTCCGGGAATTGGGATATGAAACAGAATGTTTATACGTTTCCGGCAAAAAAGTCGTCAATGACCGGGGAGATTTTGTCAAATCCCTTTCTGGTTTTTCGCTCAGAAATTCTTTTTTTTCGGCAATTGAGACCAGATTAAAATATTCTGATAAAGCGCCGGAGATGCTGTACATCCGGTATCCTTTTTCGACGCCGGGTTTTATCCGGTTTTTGAAAGCCGTCAGGACCCATTTTCCGGATATCAAAATAGTACTTGAAGTTCCCACCTTTCCATATGACCGGGAATTTGTTTTAATTCAAAAGTGGAAACTTTGGATAGACATCTATTACCGCAAAAATCTGATAAAATATACAGACCTCGTCGTCACGTATGGCAATGAACAGTCTTTTGAAGGTATCCAAACCATCAATCTTACCAATGGAACAGAAATCCCGGACCTTACCACAGACAAAGTTGAAAAAGAGGAGATTTTTACGTTTGTTGCAGTGGGAAACTGGCGCTTTTGGCACGGTTTAGACCGGTTTTTATACGGAATGTCGCAATATTTGAGTCAATCACCAGAAGAAAATATCCAACTTATGGTCATTGGTGATGGTAAGGATCTTGCAAAATATAAAGACATTTCAGAAGAACTCAGGCTGACCCGACACATCCGTTTTTGGGGCGAAAAAACAGAAAAGGACACAAAAAAAATTCTGCAAAAGGCACATGTCGGGGTCGGGGTTTTAGGTTCGTTTCGCAAAGGGTTGGTATCCCATTCTCCGTTAAAACACCGTTTGTATGCGGTTTGTGGCTTGCCATTTATCTTTAGTACAGACGACCCGGATTTTAGTGGTAAAGCCGGATTTATATATCAATTTCCACCAAACGAAGAGCCTGTTTCCATTCAGGAAATCCTCGATTTTTACAGGAAGGGAAGCTTTGAATCAGTTGAAATCATAAACTATGCACAACAAGAATTGTCCTGGAAAAACAGGATGGAAAAGGTGGTTATGTTTTTCGTTTCAAACTAAAATATCACAGAACCAGATGCCTACATGTTTTTGGTCAGACTTTGTATGACTTTAAATTCTTTGAGGAATACTTTGCCCACTACTCTGAAAACCGTATAAAGTGGAATAGCGAGCACCATTCCCAAAATACCACCAAGTTTTCCGGCTACAAGTACAATAATAAAGATTTCCAAAGGATGCGCTTTTACACTTTTGGAGAATATTTTGGGTTGTAAAACAACATTGTCGATCAATTGGATAATGGCAAATACGATCATAACTTTGATGATGATCGGCATTAAAACGGTATAAAACGGTTCGTTGAGATTGGAAGATATCGTAATCAACAAACCGAAGGAAGCTCCGAATATCGGACCTAAATAGGGAATTATATTCATAAATCCGGCAAAAAACCCGATCAGGAGTGCATTTTTAACACCCAAAATGCCCAAAGCAACAGATACAAAAACGGTAATGATGGTCGTTTGCGTCAAAATCCCGATCAGATAACGAATCAACAAATCGCTGGTAATTCCTACAGCTTCTTTGGTCTGTTCTTCATATCCCGTAGGTACGATGCCTGCCAGAATATTGTCAAAAAGCCCCTGCTCTCTGAGAAAGAAAAAACCAATAAAAAAGATGGACAAAAATGCGACTAAAATATTGCCTAAAGCACCAACGATGCTGCTGAAAACAGATTGAATAAGTTTAGGGCTTAAAAAATCTGACAGACTTTGTTTGAGGTTTTCAAAAAAATCTTCATTTTCTTCCAAACCTGGTTCTTTTCCGGCATTTTGCAAAGCCATCATCTCAGAAGCGTCGATTTTGACCAGAACAGCTACATTGGTTGACTTACTTGTTGAGTCTATCTTATTATTAAGAGTATCCAATAAAACCTGATGGGTAAATATGAAAGGATCCTCGGCTTCTTTTTTTGTTTCGACCAATACATTAGTGGTGCTGTCCGGCAACAATCTTTTATCAACCAACCAGTTTTTCCAATCTTGGACAGGCTCTTCTAAAGCATTGATTACACTTGTATAATCAATACTGGCCAGATTTCTGGCCTGATTTATCAAAGGCGGGATAAAAATCCACATCAGCAACATAAAAAATATGAGAAAAACGCCAATGGTGAGCAATGCAGCAGCATTTTTGCCCATAAACCGTTTAAAAAACCGAACAATAGGGGCGCCGATCATTGACAAAGCCCAGGCGAGGATTACATAAGAAACAATATCAGACAGATAATAAAAAATCAAACCTGCAATAGCTAAAGGTATGATGTAGTAAAAATATTTATTGTTGATATTGATCTGCATTTTACGGACATTTTAATCCACAAAGATACAGATATTTTAAAATCCAAAATTTATTGACTTTTATAATATGCGTAGGCTTCTTCCATTCGGTTGTAAAAATCTTCATTTTTGTACCTGATGATGGCATTTTTTAAAAACCGAAAGACCGGCATTTTCTGTTCTGCACCCAGTGTACAGGCAGCGCTACATATATCCCAACGATCATAATTCCAGGCTTCAAAGCCCAAGTCTTTGTTTGTCGTGACCCTGATAGGATATAAATGACATGACAGTGGTTTTTGATACTGAATTTTTCCGGCCTGATATGCTTTTTCTATGCCACATTGAGCAAATCCGGTGGTTTCGTCTTTTTGCAGATAGATACAGGCGCCATCTTCATAACATTGGGTAGCCCAGGTTTTGGCTTTTTTTTCATAAATATATCCGGGAGTTTCTTTTAATAAATCCACGGTTTTTACCGGAATAAAACCAGTCAGTTTGTCCTGTATTTTATCCAGAATTTCTGTTTCTTCGACGGATAAAGGTGCGCCGTAATCTCCTTCCCAACAGCAGGCTCCTTTACACTTGTCAAGATGGCAAATAAAGGACTCTGTGAATATTTCTTCGCTGATCAAAACATCATCCAATACCAACATAATCTTTATTTTGGTAGTGTCGGTCTGACTTCAATTTTGCTCGGTAATGTCCTCGGATTCATATTTAACAAGTCCAAAACCATTTGACCTATATCTTCCGGTTGGATTTTCCAATCATCTCCTTCATTGGGAACATGGTTGTTAAAATGGCTTGTCACAGACCCCGGCATAATGGTAGTCACTTTTACGCCGTACTTTCTCAAATCCAACATAATAGCCTGAGAAAAACCTACCAACCCAAACTTGCTGGCATTATAAGCGGAGCCTCCGGCAAAAAAGTTGGTCCCTGCGAGGCTCGCAATTGTGATAATGTATCCTTGTTTTTCTTTTACATCTTCCAGCGATGCTTTGACCGTATTAAAAACGCCGGTCAGGTTGATGTCCATCGTTTCTTGCCACTGATCAGCTGTCAAATCTTCGATTGACCCAAAATGTCCGATTCCTGCATTAGCGATTACGACGTCTGTTTTGCCAATTTGCTGATGAATTTTGTCCATCATTTCTGTCATAGAAGGCAAATCGGTCACATCGCAGGCATAACCCAGAATTTTGCCCGTTCCGGATATTTTTCCAAGCAGACTGATGGCCTCATCGACACCTTGTTGGTTTCTTCCCGTGATGACTACGTTATAATTATGAGACAAAAGGACTTCAGCAATGCCGAATCCGATACCTTTTGTACCACCGGTGATCAATACATTTTTGTTTGACATAAAATTTATTTATATAAAAAGAACATTAAGACTACTATTAAGTTCAGCTGTTTAATTTTTCGTTGTTTTTATGTCTTTCTGAGTCCCGTTTATTTTTTTTGTCAAAATTTTTTTGAAGAGCTTTTGTCAGGTCAATTCCACTTTGATTTGCAAGACAGGTCACCACCCAAATGACATCACACAGTTCATCTTCCAGTTTTAAAAGGTGATTTTCTGTTTTTTCTGATTCTTTGAAGGATTGATCTCCGTGGATTCGGGCTAAAAGGCGGGCTACTTCGCCCACTTCTTCCGTTAGAATGGCCATGTTGGTCAGGGGAGAAAAGTACCGGACACCTACGGTTTGGATCCATGAATCTACTTCTTGTTGGTATTGTTTTATGGTCATTTTTTTAATGTCAAAATTACTTCTTTTTATGAATATCGGGTTGGCAAAATATATTTTTAGGATTGAAAGGCATTATGTATTTAAAAATCCACTTTTATTTGACCAAGCATGAGTGTATTTAGGAGTACATTTCCAAAGATTTGAAAAAACCGACACCATTTCCATAAACTTACAGATAATAAATAGTGTTACCTTGTGGTTTTATTTACCTTTTTTGCAAATTTTTTTTAGAATAACACCACAGCATTCGATTTTGACCCAAGTTGTAAAGTATGAAACACTCTTTTTATTATTTTTTCCTGTTTGGATTTTTGATAATCTTTGGTTGTAAAGACAAAAATACGGAAACCAATACTAATTCTTCAGGCTATCCGGAAATTGAAAAAGTTTCTCAGGAAATTGTCAATAATCCAAACAAACCGGAACTCTACATGCAAAGAGCGAAATTTTTTTATGAAAAAAATCTTTATGACAGAGCCATTCCAGATGTTTTAAAAGCTATTTCTTTAGATAGTCTCAATCCTGTTCTTTATCACTTTTTATCAGATTGTTATCTCGATAGCGGGGATGGCGCAAGTGCAAAAAAAACCATGTTTAAAGTCCTTGGACTGTATCCTGAAAGAGTACCATCTCTGTTAAAAACAGCTGAAATTCAATATATTCTCGAAGAGTATGAAAACAGTATTCTTACCATCAATCAGGCTGTAAAAGTAGATGCACAAAACGCCGAATGTTACTTTATGTTGGGTGTTAATTTCAGAGCTTTGGATGATATACCAAGGGCTATCAACAGCTTTCAGACAGCAGTGGAGATGGATTCAAAACTCACAGATGCCTGGTTGATGCTTGGAGAATTGATGGAAAAAAACAAAGATACAAGGGCTCAAAAGTATTATGAAAGTGCCGTATTGTCAGATCCGGCATCACCACAGGCAAAACACGCACTCGCATATTATTACCAAAACCACAACAACATTCCCAAAGCATTGGAATTGTATCGTGAAATCATCATTTCTAATAAAGACTATCAGGACGCTTACCTGAATTCCGGGATTTTGTACAGGGAACTGGATTCTTTGGATCGTGCATACGAACAATTTAACATCCTGACAGGTATTGCACCAACCAATGCTAACGGGTTTTATTTTCGGGGATTGACACAAAAGGATAGGGGAAAAATCAATGAAGCTGTCAAAGACCTCGAAACAGCGCTTAATCTGGACAGTGATAATCCTGACATTATCAAAGATTTGGAAAAGCTGAAAAGCAGCAAATAGTTTTTATCTTTGTTTTTCATTTATAATGACCCGATTTATTATCATCAAAACGATTAATATGAAGTTTCGTTTTCCCTTGTTTTATGTGATATTTTGTTTTTTTCAAATATCCGTTTATGGTCAAAAACCTATAACGCTTGAAGATATTTATGAAAAAAATGTTTTCCAAACCAAGTCTGTTTCGGATTTTCGTTTTTTGAAGGACGGCATTCATTATACCCGTAAAGAAGGAAATGTCATTAAAAAGTACAATATCCTGGATGGAAGTTTTGTCGAAGACTTGATGAATATATCAACTTTGGAAAACACAGGAGGCTTCAGCGGAAGAATCGAAGATTACACGTTCAGCAGCAATGAAAATAAAATTTTGATCACCAGTGAAGGAGAACCTGTGTACAGACATTCTTCAAAAAACAAAGTATTTGTTTATGATCGCAAATCACAAAAAATAAGTGCCGTTTTTCCGGATGGAAAAGTTTCAAATGCTTCCTTTTCTCCGGATGAGTCCAAAGTAGCTTTTGTTTATGAAAATAATCTGTTTTACACGGATTTGTCAAGCGGTAAAACTATGCAAATCACCAAAGATGGTCAAAAAAACAACATCATCAATGGTATGTGTGACTGGGTTTATGAAGAGGAGTTTTCATTTACACAGGCATATGAATGGTCAAAAAACGGAAGTTTTATTGCCTTCCTGCGTTTTGACGAATCGATGGTACCTGAATTTACCATGGACTATTATTATGATGAAATGTATCCGGTAAAGGAAACCTTCAAATACCCTAAGGTTGGTGAAAAAAATGCGGAAGTAAGCGTCAGGGTTTATGATGTCAAAAAGAAAAAAGTAAAAGACCTTTCCGTTTCAAACGAAAAGGACATGTATATCCCGAGAATAAAATGGACACAAGACGATAAAAATCTGGTTGTTTATTCGTTAAACAGACATCAGAATCATCTTTCCTGGTACAATTTTGATGTAGTGTCAGGCAATAAAAGTCTTCTTTATGAAGAAAAAAACAAATATTATGTGGATATTCACGACTATACATTTTTTCTGAGTGACGGAAAGAGGTTTGTTACCCTTTCAGAAAAAGAAGGCTACAATCAAATATATCTCTTCGATATGTCGGGTAAAGAAATTAAAAAACTGACTCCCGGAAATTATGACGTGAGTGAAATATATGGCGTGGACGAAGCCAATCAAAAGATATTTTTTAAAGCTTCCGTCAAAAATCCGATGGAATCGGCTATTTATTCCATCAATCCTGATGGTTCGTATTTTACACCGCTATCAGATGAATCCGGAAGTCATTCTGCACAATTTAGTTCGACTTTTGATATTTTTGTTTTGCACCAAAGTTCCATCAACACACCACCGGTTTCATCGGTTTATAAAAGAGACAAAACATTGGTCAGGGTTTTGGAAAAAAATGGTGCACTTACCGAAAAATTATCGGAATATGGAGTGTCTCCAATAGAGTTTTTTGACTTTACCACCAGTGAAGGAGTAAGACTAAATGGTTGGATGTGTAAACCGAAAAATTTTGATCCAAACAAAAAATATCCGGTATTTATGACGCAGTACAGTGGTCCGGGAAGTCAAAGCGTGGTGGACAGGTGGCAGGGTACCAACTATTGGTGGTATCAATCCATCGTCCAAAACGGATATATCGTCATTTGTGTGGACGGAAGAGGTACAGGAAACAGAGGGGAAGAATTTAAAAAGATGACCTATCTGAAACTTGGACATTACGAAACCCTGGATCAGATAGAAGCAGCCAAATATATGGCTTCATTGCCGTATGTCGACGGATCAAGAATCGGCATTTATGGCTGGAGTTACGGTGGATTTATGTCATCACTTTGTATTTTGAAAGGCAACGATGTTTTTAAGTCCGCTATAGCAGTGGCTCCTGTCACCAGCTGGAAATGGTACGACTCTGTGTACACCGAAAGGTACATGCGCACCGTCACAGAAAACCAATCCGGTTATGCTGAAAATTCTCCGGTTTATTTTGCTGACAAATTGAAAGGAAATTATCTTTTGATCCACGGAATGGCTGACGATAATGTCCATTTTCAACATGCCGTGGAAATGGCCAACGCCCTGATTAAACACAAAAAACAGTTTGATACGTATTATTACCCCAACAGAAATCACGGAATATACGGTGAAAACGCCAGAATTCATCTTTTTACCAAAATGACAAATTTTATTTATGACAAAATATAGTTTTATAGCATTTTTTTTGATCGTCTTTATGGTTTCGTGCAAACAGGACAAAAAAGCGCCTGAAACCACGATCACCCCAATTGAAAACAGTGATGTGTTCAAAAAAATCAAATCACCTGATGATCTGGCCTGGCTTCAGGGTTCATGGGAAAGTGAAGATAAATCAACTATAGAGTCATGGGCCATACAGGGAGACAGCCTGGCAGGAAATATGTATTCTGCACAAGCAAAACAAATTACAGAAGTACTTTCCATCGTTCGTGTAGCAGGATCCTGGATGTATAAAACCCGGATACTCGATCCGCAAAACCCGAGAGTCATTATGTTGGGTCTTGAAAATTCAACCACCGACAAACTGATTTTTTCTAATCCGGCTTATGACTATCCCAATAAGGTAGAATATAAAAGATTGGATGAAAAAAGTATGATGATTACCATATCAGGCAACAACAGCAATCCGTCCTCATACAAAACATTTAAGTTGGATTAATGGCTTTTTCCAAATCTCAGGTTTTTGATGTCTTCCGGGAAAAATACGGTGTTCCGGATATGTACGTATTTGCTCCGGGAAGAGCAAACATCATCGGCGAACATACAGATTATACCCTCGGATATGTTTTGCCTTTTGCCACACAACAGGGAGTTCATTTTTGGGTAAAAAAAACAGAAACCAGGGAATTTGAGGTTTTTGCTCTGGATACCCGTGAAGAAATCAGATTTTTGGTATCTGACATAAAAGACGATTCCCAAAAATTATGGCAGACTTATTTACACCACTCTTTCCAACAATTGGGTCTGAAGGATGTCTCTTTTGGTTTGTCCGTCGTTTTTGGCGGTGATTTACCAATCGGTGCCGGAATGTCTTCTTCATCAGCATTAACCTGCGGATTCCTGTTTTTACTCAATCATGTTTATTCCTGCGGTTTTGATGTAAACGAATTGGTTCGGTTGGCGGTCAAAGCAGAACATGGTTCCGGCGTATTGGGAGGAATGATGGATCAATACACCATATTGTCAGGAAAAAAAGATTATGCCTTACTCCTGGACTGTGAATCAGCCTCACATGAATATATTCCGGTACATACAGATCCGTATGCATTTTATCTCATCAACACCAATGTAAAACATCAACTCGTTGACAGCCCGTACAACACACGCAGGAAACAAAGTGAAGAGGCATTACAGATCATCCGCCAAACAAAAGGTGAGCCGGAATTATTGTATAAAAATATCGAAAATGATGCTTTTCTTGACGGTTTAGAAGATCCGGTATTAATAAAACGGGCCCGCCACATTATTTTTGAAAACAAACGAACATTGCAAATGACTCAGTTTTTGAAAAACAAAAACTTTGCTGCTTGTGGCCAATTATTAATCCAATCCCACGAAAGTTTATCCAAAGACTATGAAGTCAGTTGTGAAGAGCTCGATTTTTTAGTATCCTTGGCATCCGGTCAGGATGGTTGGTCAGGAGGCAGAATGATGGGAGGTGGTTTTGGAGGTTGTACCATCAATCTGATGAAAACCAATCAGGCAGAAAAAATATTTGAAATATTGTCAGAAGCCTATTTTAAAAAGTTTGGTATAGCGCCTGATTTGTTGAAAGTTGAACCATCAGACGGTGTTTTTTTGAGCATTTTTGTTTAGAATTCCTGCTTTTTATCCTCACTTTGAAGGGTTTGGCGTTAAGATTATGTTAAACTCAAGGTGTTTCAAAATCCTGTTTCAATCTTTGGCGTTTAAGGATTCATAACAACCAACAGAAAATGAAAACCTTTATTCAATTATTCTTTGCGGGAATCTTAGGAGGGCTAGTCGTTTTCTTTTTTACCAAAAAGAATCAGTCTGTTCAGGACATTGCCGGATATACGTACCCTGTCGTTCAAACGGGTCATGCTACCAATGCGGTGAATACCAATATCAATTTTATTGAAAGTGCTAAAAAAACGACCAATACGGTAGTCCATATTTATGCGGAAGAAAGTCAGCAGCTTATGGCTAAAAAAAGGCAGGAAAGACAATCCGTGGATCCTTTTTCAGACTTTTTTAATTTTGAAGATTTTTTTGGCGAAAACTTTTACCGACCTAAAAACGGAACAGGTTCAGGCGTGATATACAATAAAGAAGGATACATCATAACGAATAATCACGTTGTAGGATTCGCAGACAAAATAAAAGTGACCGACTCAAACGGCAAAGAATATATAGCTAAAAAAGTTGGAACGGACAGCAGTACAGACCTGGCAGTTCTCAAGATAGAACCATCGGGAGATATCAACCCAATACGTTTTGGTGATTCCGATGCGATACAGGTAGGAGAATGGGTACTGGCGGTGGGTAATCCGTTCGGATATCTGACATCAACAGTGACGGCAGGTATCGTGAGTGCCAAAGGGAGATCTCTTGACATCATCAAAGGAGAAAAAACCATTGAAGATTTTATACAAACCGATGCGGCCATCAATCCCGGAAACAGTGGAGGCGCTTTGGTCAATCTTCAGGGAGAATTGGTGGGCATCAATACCGCAATTGCCACGCCTACAGGAGTTTTTGCAGGATATTCCTTTGCGATTCCCAGCAAAATTGTCAAAAAAGTGGTTTCTGATATTATAGAAAATGGCGGTGACATCGACAGATCAACCAATTTGGGCATCGGAGGTTATGATGTAAATGAAGAATTGGTTAAAGAATTTGATCTGAAGCTTAAAACACCATCAGGATTTTATGTCCATGAGGTGGACAAAAGAAGTTCTGCCCAGTTGGGAGGTATATTGCCGGGAGATGTAATTATCGAAATTAATAAAACAAAAATTTCAAGCTACGAAGATATAGAGAAGACCTTAAAACTCAAAAAAGTAGGGGATAAGGTTGAAGTAAAAGTAAACAGGGAAGGTAAAGAGATGATGATACCGTTACTCCTCAAGAAATCACTATAAGTTGGTTTAGTTAAAGAAAGTTGGTTTTTCGTTTTGTTTTGATTCGTCTGCTTCTACAAAGAGGCAGACGTTTTTTTTTGTGTATTCCATTTTCAGATAACGGAATACATTTGGAGTTCAAAATAAAAGACGAAAACAGAATTTGGAACCTTTTTTCAGTAATAATTCTGCATGTAATTCCAGGCGGAATCCACCAATCCGTTTTTTTCGATATGACTGAGCAGTGCATCGTATAAGCTGTCCTTACCAATGGTGGCAGAATCACCGATGATAATCAGTTTTTTTCTGGCGCGGGTCATGGCCACATTCAGCCTTCTTTCATCCTTGAGAAAGCCGATTTCATTTCTGTCGTTGGATCGTACCAGAGAAATGATGATTACGTCTTTTTCTTGTCCCTGGAAACCGTCAATAGTGTTTATTTCGATGTCGAGGCCGGCAAGATCGACATCTCCTTCCGTTTCACTGCTGATGTAGCGGACTTGTTCTGCGTACGGGCTGATGATGCCGATATCTGCGCCGAGCAATATTTCTTTTTTCTGAAGAATGTATTCCCTTATGATAAAATATTCGCCGGGGTTTTTATAACTTTTTTGTTGCGGATTGTTTTCTTCATCAAAACTACATCCTGCCGTGTCGATAAAAACCAGGGTTTCCGTATCGTTGGGAAGGGTTCTGTTTTCGACATTATCTGCGGAGCGCAACAGTCCCTGATAAAACATGATATTGGAAAAATCCAAAATTTTGTGATGCATTCTGTATTGGATATTCAGCAAGGTGGATTCGTGGATTTTGCCCATCAAATGGTCGAGAATCGTTTCAGAAAGTCCAAGCATCATCGCTTTATTACTTTTAACAGTAGGAGGCAATTGCAAATGGTCGCCTGCAAAAATGACTCTGTCAGCTTTGAGCATAGCATTCCAACATTCGGGCTCCAATGCCTGTGAAGCTTCGTCAATAATCAGGGTCGGAAAATACATTTTGTCCAACAAACTGTGGCTTGCACTGATCAGGGTGGTAGCTATGACTTCACTTTCGTGCAAAATGTCATAAGAAAGCCTGTTTTCAAGCTCCCGGGACCAGTTTCTGATGTCAAAGGCCTCTTTTTTAAGGGCTTTACGTTCTTCTCTCGCTTCGGGTGTAAAACTTCTTTTATACTGCCCTGCTTTGCGCATGATCTGATCCGCCTGAATTTTCATTTTTTTGATGGTCGTCCAGTCGGGGTGATTGCGGATTTTTTCGGCCAGGGTCAGGTCTGTAATATCGTCATGGATTCGGGTGACATTGCCGATACGAAGTACTTTGACCCCTTCCAGATGAAGTCGTGCAGCAAGAATATCCACGGCATTATTGCTGGAAGCGCATACCAAAACCCGTTTTTCGGTTTTCAGAACATCTTTTACCAAAGCCACCAGGGTGGTTGTTTTTCCTGTGCCGGGTGGTCCGTGGATGACCGATAGATAATTTGCGTTTAAAGCCGTATGTAGTGCTTCCTTTTGGGATTCATTGAGTCCCGGATGATCTGAAGGAAGGATTACATCATAGGTTTTTTGGTTATCTTCGATTTTTTGATGATTCAGTGCTTTTTTCCAGATTTGAATCTTCGGTTTGGTGGATTGAATCGCTTGCTGAAGGGCAGTTTTCATCACCTGATAAGGTTTTTCATCGTACATGAGCTCCAATCCGGTCAATCCCTTTTGGAAAGCTTCAATATCTTCTATTTCGCCGTGGGTGAGAATGGAGATCACACCTTTGGAAAGATGAGAAACGACGCCTTTCAATGGTTCAACTTCTTTTTGGGAATTGAATAACAAAACGGAGACACCTACCTTAAATTTATGGCGTGAAGTACCCGGATCTGTATTTTTTGGTTTCACCCGAACCTCGAGATAATCCCCTAAAGTGTAGTGAGTAGACAAAATTTCGAGCGGATACCAGACAAAACCTTCCTCAGTTTTTTCTTTCATGGACTTTTGGACGCTCATATTTTGAAAAAAAGCTTCTTCAGCTTTTCGTTCTTCCTCTACAGCTTCCAGTAATCTGAAAAATCTCTGATGTATATCCATGATTGGTTAACCCGTATTATGCGTTAGAACTTCGTAGTGAGGGTTGAAATGGCAATAAAATAAGCACTTTTATGATTGAGCCATAGTCAACACTATGGTGAATGAGTAAAAGTGAGCGTAGTGACTTATTTTGCAGCCATTTAAGACCGTAATAGATTTTCAAATGCATATTCCGGGTTTTAGGTATCCATAAAAAAAGCCCCGGAATTTCCGGGGCTTTGTACCGAAGGCGGGACTCGAACCCGCACACTATTGCTAGCACTGGATTTTGAGTCCAGCGTGTCTACCAATTCCACCACTTCGGCAAAAATTAAAGGCCTGCAAAGGTAGAAATATTTTCCTGAATCCGCAAAAAATATTTTCTTTTAAAATAATATTCTTTGATCTTTTCCAGAATTTCTTTTGAATGGTCACCCTCATCAAAGGTCTTCATCGATGGCAAAATATCGTCATCGAGGGCTTTTTGAAGTTCATAGGCTTCTTCGACCAACTGACTGATTTGGATTGCATCATTTTCCATCTGAGCATCCTGAAGTTTTTCATTAAAATCCATCATTTCCATTAAAAACTCCGGATCCATGGCTTTTTTGCCTTCTGCTTCCATATCAAAATAGAGGGAAAGGACATAAAAAAGGCGTTTGTCATAATCTGAAAGGGTAGTATAAGCTTTGTTGTTTATACTACTCAATTCGAGGACTTCTTCCTGTTTTTTTTCATCAGCATCGGAGTAAAAATCCGGATGATAGATTTTGCTGAATTCAAAATATTTCCTCTTTATGTACCCTGTATCAGGAAAAAAACAAGGTTGTAATTCATAAAATGAAAAATAATTCTCAGCCATCATTTTATATTAAAACCATCTTGAGATGTCCAGACCGATAGCAAAAATCATTAAAGTGATCAAAATCAGGAAACCGATATACGTGACCACTTCCATAAATTTGTCGTTCGGAGCTTTTCCGGCGATGATTTCCCAAAGCAAAAAGAGGACGTAACCACCGTCAAGTGCAGGTATCGGCAATAAATTAAAGAAGGCAAGAAGGATGGACAAACTTGCGGTAATTCTCCAGAATTGTTCCCAGTTCCAACCGGCATCAAACATAGTGGCGATAGAAAACACGCTGCCGAGATTGTCTTTTGCTTTGATTTTTCCGGAAAACATCTGACCGAAAGCTTTTATCTGATCGCCCAGAAAATTGATACTCATAGACCAACCTTTGCCAAGAGCACTTCCGATGCCGTAGGTTTGTCTCGAGATATTCATGTGTTTTTCATGAGACTCGAGGGCGATACCGATGGTTCCCTGTTCGTTGACCGGAATCGGCAAAGTGATGGTATCAGTATTATTTCTTAGGATGGTAAAATCAAGATTTTTACCTTTATTGTCAGAAAGAACTCTTCTGAAATCATGGAGATATTCAGCTGGTTTTCCGGCTACACTCAGGATTTTATCATTGTCCAAAAGACCGGCTTTGGCGGCATTTCCATCTTTGGTGACAGACTTCATACTGAAAGGCACTCTCAGAAAATAAAGGGCTTTGCCTTTGTTTTCGTATTTGGTCACTTCCTGAGAAAATTGTGGGGGAACCGGCAATTTCAAGGTTTCGCCATTTCTCTGAACGGTGATTTCTTTGGCATTATTGAGTATGATTTCTTTTACCAAAAGGCCAGATTCTACTTTTTCCATTTTAACGGTGTCGGCAGCCAAAACAAGGTCGCCATCCATTAATCCGAGTTTCATTCCCATAGAATCAACTGCAATACCGTATTTTGCATCTTCGGTTTTGACGTAAGTCTGACCCCAGACAAACATAATCATGGCAAAAAGAAAGATACCCAATAAAAAATTTACGGTGACACCACCGACCATGATGATCAGTCTCTGCCATGCCGGTTTTGATCTGAATTCCCACGGTTGTGCGGGTTGTTGCATCTGGTCTTTATCCATGGATTCGTCGATCATTCCGGCGATTTTGACATAACCGCCAAAAGGAATCCAGCCGATACCCCATTCTGTTTCACCGATTTGTTTTTTGAACAATGAAAATTTTGGGTTAAAAAACAGATAAAACTTCTCCACTCTTGTTTTAAACCATTTGGCCGGAAGATAATGGCCAAACTCGTGTAAAACCACAAGAATGGATAAGCTTAATATCAATTGTAAAGCATAGCTTAAAATATCCATGAATTATATTATTACGATTTTAAAATGAAGGACCTCACACCAGGTATGAGGTCTTTGTTCGATAAACAATGTAAAACCATTGTTTTGTCTATAATGTTTCAAACGAAGACGGATTAAACCATTTGGTCAATCACGCCGTTAAAAATTTTGCTCGGTCTCATGACTACGCTGGTTTTTTGAGTGTCCGGCATGTAATAGCCACCAATGTCAACTTTTTTACCCTGAACTTTAATCAATTCGTCGACGATGGCTTTTTCGTTGGAAACAAGTTTTTCGGCAATGGGTGTAAAAGCAGCTTTGAGCGCCTGGTCTTTATTTTGATTGGCCAAAGCCTGTGCCCAATACAGAGCCAGGTAAAAATGGCTGCCTCTGTTGTCTATGCCGCCAACCTTTCTGGAAGGTGATTTGTCATTATTGAGCAATAACTCAGTTGCTTCATCCAATGCTGACGCGAGAACTTTTGCTTTTTTATTTCCTGTGGTTTCGGCCAGATGTTCGAGAGAAACGGCAATGGCCAGAAATTCGCCTAATGAATCCCATCGGAGATAATTTTCATCAACGAGTTGTTCGACGTGTTTCGGAGCTGAACCACCGGCACCGGTTTCAAACAATCCGCCACCATTCATCAAAGGTACGATCGACAACATTTTGGCACTTGTACCCAATTCGAGAATAGGGAAAAGGTCGGTATTATAATCTCTCAGTACATTACCGGTGACAGAAATGGTGTCTTTACCGGCTTTCATTCTTTTGAGGGTAAATTTTGTGGCCTCAACAGGTGATAATATTTTGATTGTCAAACCTTTCAGGTCATGATCCTGTAGATATTTTTCAACCTTTGTGATCAATTCTTTGTCATGTGCTCTTGTGGCGTCAAGCCAGAAAACAGCAGGAGTTTTGCTCAAACGCGCTCTGGTGACGGCCAGTTTTACCCAGTTTTGAACCGGAGCATCTTTGACCTGACACATTCTCCAGATATCGCCTTTTGATACGACATGTTGCATCAGGACATTTCCGTCTTCGTCTGACACTGTGACCGTTCCGTTGAGCGGAATTTCAAAAGTTTTATCGTGAGAACCATATTCTTCTGCTTTTTGAGCCATCAATCCTACATTGGGCACAGTACCCATGGTGCGCGGATCAAAAGCCCCGTTTTTTTTGCAAAACTGAATGACGGCTTCATAAACGCCGGCATAGCTGCTATCCGGAATGACGGCCTTAGCGTCCATAGATTTTCCATCTTTATTCCACATCTGGCCGCTGTTGCGAATCATCGCCGGCATTGAAGCATCGATGATGACATCGCTTGGGACGTGAAGGTTGGTGATGCCTTTATCCGAATTGACCATAGCCAGTTGTGGTCCCTCATCCAAAATCGATTGGAGTTCTGCGAGGATGGTCGATTTTTCTTTGGCCGGAAGTTTTTCTACCTTATCCAATAAATCGCCGAGGCCATTATTGACATTGACACCAAGTTTTGAAAACGTTTCTTTATGTTTTGTGAAAAGAGGTTCAAAAAAAGTAGTTACGGCATGTCCAAAGATAATAGGGTCAGAAATTTTCATCATGGTTGCTTTCATGTGTAATGAAAACAAGACACCTTTGGCTTTAGCGTCAGCAATTTGTTTTTTGAGAAAAGATATCAATTGTTTTTTGCTCAGGTAGGTACCGTCGATGATTTCGCCGGCCAGCAGGTTGATTCCACCTTTTAAGATGGTTTTTTTGCCGCGGCTGCTTTCAAAAACAATGTTTACTTTGGTTGGCTTGGGAACGGTAACGGAAATTTCATTGTGGAAAAAATCACCTTTTTTCATGGTTGACACGTGGGTTTTTGATTCCGGTGACCATGCTCCCATGGAGTGAGGATGACTTTTAGCGTACATTTTTACCGGTTTTGGCGCTCTTCTGTCTGAATTTCCTTCTCTCAGTACAGGGTTAACGGCACTACCGATTACTTTTTTATATCTGTCAGCGACGTCTTTTTCTTTGGCTGTTTTTGGATCTTCAGGAAAGTCCGGAATGGCAAAACCTTTAGCCTGAAGTTCTGTGACAGCATCCTTCAACTGTGGAATAGAAGCACTGACATTCGGCAATT
Source organism: Saprospiraceae bacterium (assembly GCA_022842725.1). GTDB lineage: Bacteria > Bacteroidota > Bacteroidia > Chitinophagales > Saprospiraceae > OLB9. The sequence continues at coordinate 83,937 of JALHOZ010000003.1, read as the reverse complement.
TGATGACATTTGCTTCCGGTTGTTCCACGAGTTTGCCCAATTCTTTGAGGTCATCTGAAATATTTTGATCTTTATTCAAATAGTCCGGAAATTGGGCTAAGATTCGTGCTGCCAATGATATGTCTTTGGTGATGACATCAATGTTTGCTGTCTTTGCAAAAGCCTGAACGACAGGCAACAATGAATAGGTGGCTAAAGCCGGTGCTTCGTCTGTAATGGTATAAATGATTTTTTCTTTGCTCATCGATTTTTAAATTTCAAAATGGAAGTGCAAAATTAGCGAAAAATTACCTATTTAAAGAAGAAAAAGGATAGCTTTCACATGATTTTAAGGTTTAAAATCCAAGATAAAAATATTTTCATAGTATTTCGAAAAATAAAATGACAAGAACATTTTTTACAGGTTGATTTTCAATACAATATATAATTATCAATCCTGAATAAAAAAATTAAGAAAAAAAATTGACATGATTTCTGTTTTTGAATCAGGATATATGCTTACTTTTGGCTAAAACTCAAGGACATGTCAGATATTAAGTTTGGAACGGATGGATGGAGAGCCATCATAGCAAAAGATTACACCATCGAAAATTTGGAAAGGATATCTGAAGGTACCGCCAAATGGATGTTGTTAAAAAAGATGAAGCAGGCAGTTGTAGGTTATGATTGCCGTTTCGGGGGGAAAATGTTTTCAGAAACGGTCGTGCGTGTTTTTGGAAATTATGGTATCAAATGTATGTTGTCTACCGATTTTGTGTCGACGCCTATGGTGTCATTGGCAGCGGTAAAAACAAAAAGTGATTTGGGGATTGTCATAACGGCATCGCACAATCCACCGGAATACAATGGTTTTAAGCTTAAATCTTCTTTTGGAGGGCCATCATCTCCGGATGACGTGGCGGAAGTTGAATCTTTGATTCCGGGTTCGGCATTGGTTTCTTTTCCATCCATAGCCGAAATTCAGGAAGCAGGGCTTCTAGAATACCTGGATATGGAAACAATGTATCTGGATCATGTTAAAGCCAGTTTTGATATGGCTTTGATTGAAAAAACAGGCGCACATCTGGCTTATGATGCGATGTACGGAGCCGGTCAGAATGCCGGTCGAAAGTTATTTTCCAAAGCCAAATTTTTACATTGTGATTTTAATCCCTCTTTTTTAGGCCAGGCGCCTGAACCGATAGACCGAAATCTTGGTGAATTAAAAACATTGGTAGCCGGCGACAAAAACATATTGATGGGATTGGCTAATGACGGGGATGCAGACAGAATCGGATTGTATGACGAAGATGGACAATTTGTGGATTCGCATCACATTCTTTTATTGTTGTTGCAGTATTTTTATCAGTATAAAAAAATGACCGGAAATGTCGTCATTACCTTTTCTGTGACGGATAAGATGAAAAAGATGGCTGAAATATTCGGCCTGCCGGTAGAAGTGACCAAAATCGGGTTCAAATACATCGCTGAAATTATGACAAAACAAGATGTTTTGGTCGGTGGGGAAGAAAGTGGTGGTCTGGCGGTCAAAGGTCACATTCCTGAAAGAGATGGTATCTGGATAGGATTGGTCATCATGGAATATATGGCCCTTACGGGAAAAAGCATCAAACAACTCATTCAGGATGTCTATGCTTTGGTGGGTTCGTTTTATTGCGACAGAGATGATCTTCATCTCACCAACGAAAAAAAGATCGAAGTCATGGAAAGATGTAAAGCCGGTCAAATCACCAAAATCGGTGATCGTGCGGTCGTCAAAACAGAAGATTTGGACGGATACAAGTTTTATGTCTCGGATGACGAATTTATCATGGTGAGAGCAAGCGGTACAGAACCGGTACTCAGGGTTTATGGTCAGGCACCTGATTATACCAAAGTGCGGGTTTTGATTGAAGAAGCCAAAAAAACTCTTTTGAGTTAAGATATAATGTTATAATTTATAAAGACCCGATGGTTACATAATTACCATCGGGTCTTTTTTATAACCTGATTTTTCGCAATAAATTTCTAATGCGGACTCAGGGTTTATTTCACTTTGCTGATGACAAAAGCAATCACCGCACCTGCGATGGCTCCCATAACAGCATTAATAGCGATGTCAGTGACCATATTGGTGACGTTTGGTGTCTTGCTGGTGTACATAAAAAAGTTCATGCCGGCACCATACAACAAACCAATGATACCACCCGAATAAAAACCGGTCATGGCATTAGAAATGCCCGCCCATTGAGTAAACACATAAGCGACCAAAACACAAAAGGTAAGACAGCCCAAGTAAACAAAAACCAAATTTTGTTCGCCTTCAGCAGGATAAATATCCGTAAACAACTTACCGTAAAAAACCCACCCCAACATAAAATAGACGATACTTCCGACAATACTGGAAATCAAAAAACTTTTTGCATTCATTTTGTAAAGGTTTTGTGTTAATAAATAAAATAAAAATAATTGTTTGAAATTTATAAAGTTTGCAAGGCAAATATAATATTTTATTTATGATAAACCCGTTTTAACCAAAGTATTTTTGGAAATAACCATACAATCCCTGCACCCTGAAGGTGTTTGTATATAAAAAAGCCCGAGTCATTTGTTTGTTGCAGGATGATTATTTCTCTCGGTTTGCGAATAGGAATTACTGATCCAATAAAGAAGAAACGATTTTTTCTATCTCTTCCTGAACCAAAAAGGATTGTTGTACGATTTTTTCGCCTTCACTGACAACAGCTTGAACATACACAACATCGGAAAAACCCTTACAATTTATTTTTACATTCATAAAGGCACCACGGATAGCGGTAACACAACACAAAGCGCCTACTCCGGCATCGGTAATGGAGTTTGGATTGCCTGATTTTACCATTTCCAACAAAAGAGACATGGCTTCAAAAGAAGTCCTCATCACAGCCATCGGCACCTCGATGGCGCCTTTGGTAGCATCGTGAATGGCTTGTTTTCTTTGAGCTTTTTCTTCATCTGTCGATTTGGGCAAAGAAAAAGCGTCCATGATTTCTTTGAAGGCATTGGTATCGGCATCCACAAGGCGCAGCAACTCGTCTTTCAAAGTCTGACCCTTTTCTGCCCAATCGGAAAAATATTCAATTTTGTCGTCCCAACCTTTTTTGTGAGCACTCAGATTGGCTACCATGACACCTAATGATACACCCAGACTGCCGACGTACGCACTGATACTTCCTCCTCCGGGAGCAGGACTTTCGGAGGCAGTTTCGTTGGCAAATTCTGTTAAGGTGTTTTGAACCAAACTTTTTTGGGTGTGGTCTTCCAGAAGGTATTCGATGATTTTTTTATCAGGGTCAAAAGGTGACAATTCATCCAGGCCTAGCGATTTTACAGCAATACGAATGATTTCTTTTTCAGAAATGCCTAAAGACCGGCCTTGTTTTTTCAAAAAATATTTTCCTGCGTCAATCAATACTTTTTTAGGAACCAGACCGACGAGTTCGGAACCGGTGACCCGCATACCTCTTTTGGCGGCACTGTCGACACAGGCATCAAATGCCTGATGAAGCGGGGTAACATGGATATTGGTCAGATTCATGGAAATCTGTGCAATGCCGTATTCTTCAATATACCAACCAATGGCTTTAACAGATTTGCACAATCCGGGCTCTCTGAGGGCTTCACCATTGGCGTCTGTCAGGTTTTTGCCGGTGACGGGATCCACTTTGACACGACCATTTTCGCGAACATCAAAGGCTACGGAGTTGGCTCTTCGGACCGAGGTGGTATTGAGATTGACATTGTAAGCGACCAAAAAATCCCGGGCACCGATGACGGTAGCTCCGGATTTTGGGTTAAATACAGGTTGACCATAGTCAGGAGTCCAATGCGGATTTGTTATTTTGTTGGCAAGACCTTCATATTCTCCGGTACGTATGGTAGCCAGATTTTTTCTGTCTTCTTTTGTGGCTGCTTCTTCGTACAGATAAACCGGAATATTGGTATTTGTACCGACCATTTCACCCAGTTTTTTAGCATAAGCTACGGTTTCTTCCATGGAAATACCGGAAATGGGAATCAGGGGACACACGTCTGTAGCGCCCATTCTCGGATGTTCGCCCGAATGTTTGGACATGTCGATGAGTTCACCGGCTTTTTTTATGGCATTAAAAGCAGCCACGACCACTGCTTCCGGATGGCCTACAAAGGTTACTACGGTTCTGTTGGTCGCTTTGCCGGGATCTACGTCCAGTAATTTTACACCATCCACTTTTATAATTTCGTCGGTAATTTTCTGAATGACGGACATATCTCTTCCCTCACTGAAGTTGGGAACACATTCTATTAAAGCATTTGGGCTCATGGTATAAAATTTTGTGCGAAATTATCAATTTGATGGGACTCGAAAACGGATTGGGTCAACTATTTGTCAGTAGAAGCGACAAATCCCAGGGAGATCAGTCTTTTTTCGATTTGTGCGGCTTCCATGTATCCGTTTGAGATTCTGTGGATTTTGCCATCTTTGAGGGCAAGCAAGGAAGGAAATCCCTGCACTTCCATGGTGATGGCCAACTGAAAATCCCTTTCGGTTTCATTGATGATGACCGGCGATAAAAAGTACTTTTCAAATTTGTTGGTATCTATTCCCAGGGATGCGGCAATATTACTAAAGGTCTTTATATCTGTAGGGTTTTCATTTTTAAAATAAAAAGACGACTGAAGGGCTTTAAAAAACACATATTCTTTTTCCGGAGCGATGGCACGGACTGCGACGACAGCTCTGCACGCCGGTTCGGTGTTGTACACCAGATCAGAAGATTTGAGAATATCGTAGGAAAAAGGTTGACCGCTTCTTTCGTGTACCTCTTCCCAATGTTCATGCAAAAATGAGGACATTGAACCAAAAGATTCTGTGCCGTGGGCTCTCAGACCGCCGACGACAATTTTGAGAGGCAGGTCAACAAAATCTGTGGTTACTTTGTCCAATTCTTTTGAAAAACCATAACACCAGGAGCACATCGGGTCACCGATATAAATCAAAGTATCTTTCTGGCCCAACGCTTTTTGGTTTATTGATAAGAACATAATCAGGGTAGTTATAAAAATAAGACGCATAGTATTAACTGTTTTCAGGGCTTACAGGTGCCAACTCAACTTCGAGGCCATCCAGATTTTCGTGGATTTTGATCTGACATCCGAGACGACTGTTTGATTTGACAAAAAATGCCTGATCCAACATATTTTCTTCATCTTCACTCGCTTCGGGAAGATCGTGGTCACTGAGGACGTACATGTGGCAGGAAGCACAAAGGGCCATACCACCGCAGGTACCTTCTACCGGAAGTTCGTATGATTTACATACTTCCATCATATTCAGACCCATGTCTGTCGGGACTTCGAGTGTGTGCACCTTTTTATCTCTGTCGGTGACCTTAATTTGAATGACTTGATCCATATAAGATACTAAAACCCGTTTACCCCTGCAACTGTTGTGTATTTGAAGGATAATTTTTGATCGGGATAAATATATTTGAAAGCGGACTGCACCATGAGGGTTCCTTCGTGGAAGCCGCAGAGGATGAGTTTCAGTTTGCCGGGATATGTATTGATGTCGCCGATGGCATAAATCCCGGGGATATTGGTGCTGTAGTCAAAGGTATCGACTTTTATGGCATTGTTGTCAATCTCCAGACCCCAGTCACCGATAGGACCCAGCTTGGGAGCGAGACCGAATAAAGGTATAAAGTGGTCGACCGGAAAATAATAATTTTCTTTTCCGTCCTGTTCTATCAGGATTTCCTGCAGGAAGCCGTTGCCTTTCAGGCCGATGGCCTGCGCTTCCGTGATGAGGTTGATTTTGCCGCTGTGGGCAAGTTCCATGACCTTTTCAACAGAATCCAGGGCACCTCTGAAGGAAGTTCTCCGGTGGATGAGGGTCACCTGATCAGCGATATCAGCCAGGATGATACTCCAGTCGAGGGCAGAGTCACCTCCTCCGGCGACCAATACGCGTTTATTCCGGTATTTTTCCGGATCTTTGATGATGTAGTCGACCCCTTTGTCTTCGAAAGCGTCGATATTGTCGATAGGTGGTTTTCGGGGCTCGAAGCTACCCAAACCACCGGCTATGGCGATGACCGGAGCACAGAGTTCTGTACCTTTGTTGGTCGTCACCTTAAAGGTTTTGTCTTCCAGTTGTTCGAGTTTTTCAGCCCTTTCGCCCAGGGTAAATCCCGGTTTGAAAGGAGCGATTTGTTCCATCAACCGGTCGGTGAGGTCGCCTGCCAGAACGGAGGGATAACCTGGTATGTCGTAGATAGGTTTTTTGGGATAAATTTCTGTCAGCTGACCTCCGGGTTGGCCCAAAGAATCTACCAGATGACATTTAAGTTTGAGTAAACCGGCTTCAAAAACGGTAAACAGTCCGACGGGACCTGCTCCTATGATGAGAATATCTGTTGAAATCATGGCGCAAAAGTAAGACATTCAGGGAAAATGACCAAGAGGTCACAAAAATGATCCTGATTTATGGGGAGATGATTGTGGTCATTTTGGGGTGGAGCGAATAGGGAAAGTTTTGTGGGAGAAAATAAAGTTTTTTTCAATGCTACGCATTGAATCGTTTTTACTCATCCCTTTACATTCAAACCAATAACACAAATACCACTTACCTCAATGTATAATTTTTGTATTCTCCCGGTCGCCAGCCGGTATTTTTTTCAATCCAAAAGGACAGTTTTTCTTTGAAAGACATTCTTTTTTTGGATGGATCATAGGTGAATTTCCAGTTTTTCGAAACAATTCTGTCTTTCATGACAGCTGGGTGAGTACCTTCAAAACGTTCCAGAGATTCGAGCAGATTGTAGTCAAAAGAAGTGGCATCAATATTTTCTTCGATCCACTTATCATCGTGCCAGTATTTATTGAAGCTGACACTTTTTTTCAACTGCGCTTTCGGATCTCTGACCCAACCATAGTGATAGATGTAGGCATCGACGGCTTTGACCTGTAGTTTTTTTCCGTTTTTACGGAAACCTTGGGCATCTTTATAGGATCGGATCGACGGATCATTGCGGACAATACGAATTTCCTGTCGATACCATTTTCTGCTGGTGCCGATGTATTCATATGAGCCATAAAAATGTTGATACTTAAATAAAAGTCCTTCGACTTCGGGATGGTTTTGCCATTTTTGCATCGCGGAACGTACGTTTTCCAGATATTTTTCGTGGATGACTTCGTCTCCCTGGATATAAAATCCCCAATCTCCGGTGATATGGTCCAGGGCAATATTGGTCTGTTGGGCCAGGATTTCGCCACCTTTTCTCAGGGATTCATCCCATACAGTGTTTATGATCCGGATTTTTGGGTCCTGAAGCGCCAGGATTTTTTCTTTTGTTCCATCAGAACAATCTCCGACGACAATGACCATTTCATCGACAGCCGGGAGAACGGAAGTAATGGATTCCATAAACGGGTAGTCCAGTTCGACACCATTTCTGATAAAAGTAAAACCACTGATTTTCATAAACAAAAGTAAAATTGTGAAGATGTACGGACTGCAAAAGTAGGTTTTAAAAACAAATTGACCGACAGGTGTATCATTTATTGTACAATTGAATGTCTCGTTATGATTATTAGTTATTATAAAATTCTGGTGTTTTAGGGAAGCTCGGAGGGGTAAGTTCGTAGATCTAAGGGGAAACTCTGAGGAGTAAATTCCAAATACTATCTTCGGATATTTTTAAAATAAAATCAAAAGGACAGGTAGTCGATCCTGGAAAGAAGGAATTTTTACTTACAATATATATATTCATAGGTAGTTTTTAATGTCTTATGTTTACGTCTGTTTTTCTAAATTTTCTTAATTAAATGATTATATGATCAAATTAAATACTTGTGTTTTTGGTAAAGCTTAAAAATTAATTTATCTTTTTAATATAATGATTTTTACAAATATTTGTGAATATTTGTTTGGATATACCAAATATATCATTTATTTTTGTTTAATTATTCAACCTATAAAATTAATTTTATGAAAACAGTACAAAAACAGTACAAAAACAGTACAAAAACAGTACAAAAACAGTACAAAAACAGTACAAAAACAATTTCCTTTATTAGTAAATTTTTACATGAAAAATTGAAGCTAATTCATGTTATTACAAGTTTCATCTTTATCTTATTTATTACTTCTTGTAATCAACCCATTGTGGAAAATGGAAATATCGAAGAGGTAGAAGTTGAGTCTCGATCAGGTTGTTCTGTAACTACTTCTCTTCCAAATTGTGATACAAAGAGCTTTACAACTACCATACCATATCAAGGATGTATCTTTACATACACTGTTACTTATTTTGAATGTTCTTTTGGAGTCATTATGAATGAGCCAGTAATTAGTTGGCCTAATCCGATAAATCAAAAATGTTCGGCTTTTGCAACTTTATTGAACAATACTATGAATAATGGAACACCCGGAGAAAGGGCAGAAATTTTTAATGGTCTGAAACGTGCTATTTCTATTGACGCTCAATACAAAATAATGAATTCTTATGCAGGTTCGAATAAGTATAGATGTGTCGGGTCTCCTTGTGTCCATGATCAAGTTGCTCCTGTTTCATTCAAGCGCCAATCGGCGGATTGTCTTTCTCTTTGTATTGACATTATTAATGGTGATGTATATGTTTCAGAAATAGTTTGTGCAGTATCCTGTTGTTGGAGATCTCAAAATTTTTGTATTGATCCGACATCGGGACAGTTATGTTTAGATGATGTGACGACCAGTGGAAATAACGATGGTTGTCAATTTATAATAGGATCATGTACATCTAATAATAGTGGTTGTAGTGCACCTTGTGATCGTTTATAAACTTACATCTGATTCTATAGTTTAGGAATTTAATACATTTTTAAAAATGTATTAAATTCCTAAACCTTTTTTTGAAATATAAAATACATTTACCATGCCAGTCTTTAAAATTTCTATATGGTTATTTATGGTGCTGCCTTTTTGTTTATGCGGACAAATCACGAAACCTGTCCGCCCTTTTGAAAAAATAGCTTTTTTTGATTTTTCGCCTGAATGGCACGCAACCTGTCAGGATTATTTTTATAAAGAACCCGGCGGTGACGGATACAACCAGTTTAAATTTCCGGAATACGTCAATATGGTTTATGATGAAGAGGCTGTATATATCATATATTATAATAAAAGTTCTAAACCTCATGATTATGGGACCTACATTGAAAAAAGGAGTCTGGAGACCGGAGCATTGTTGTGGCAAACGTATTACGGATTGCCGGTATCGCTCTACCAGGAATTTGGTGTAAAAATGAAAATGAATAAAAATAATCAGCTTGAAATATACAGTCTGATTAAATCCACGCCATTCGAGGTTATAGATCATGTAAAGCCCCTTATATTGTCAAAAAGATTGGTAAATAAAGATAACGGGTCATTTATAACTTTGGTACATCAAGCTATTGAAAATACCTACGCATTTCCATATGCTTTTAATAATGACGAATATGGTTCTGATTTCCATTTTATTGAGGATAGTATATTGTATTACAAACAGATAGTAGAAAATGCAAAATTGGTCCATAGCACACAATTGGTAAACGAAGGCAGCCTCATTACCAATACAACCACTTATAAATTGCCATTAACCTATTATCACACCCTCAACAAAATGTTTGAAGTGGGAGAAAATAAATATTTGCTGGTAGAAAAAAAATTTAATCCTGACCAGCTATTCCTTAGGTATGTGGATAAAAAACTCAATGTACTTTCAGAACATTTATGCCCTGATATTAGTAGTAATTTGTTTTATGCTGGTATTACACAAATCGATAAAGCAACCGGAAATATCCTGATACAAAACGCTATCATTCCTCAAAATCCTTTTGATACCATACAAATGGAGGTCATCATTCTGGATAAAGAAGCAAATCTTATTAAAAAAGTATTGATACCAAAAGAATACAGCTATGTATTTGGTGTACTGGAATGGGTGGATGATCTATGGGTGATAGGTTCAAATTTTCAACTTACAGATAACAACAGACTTGTATGTTATATGGATATTCTGAAAGAAAATGATGTAAATAAGCTGGAAGTTGTCAAAAGATATACACCCATTGACTCTTTGAGATATCCGGTAAGATACAGGTTTGAGCATCTGGATGCACAAAAAGGATTGATGCTTTGGACAGAAGAAGCATTTTATGAAAAGAGTGTCGGCTTTGCCACAGATCTGAGTGCCAAAGCCCGAAGTGTTTTATTACTGGATAAAGCAGCATTTTATCAGGATGCAGTACAAGTTGAAGAGGTTTCTTCACCATCTTTAGTAGTATATCCAAATCCTGCTTCAGACAGATTACACATAAAACATGAAGGGATGACCATTAGCAATATTAACATTGTAGACATCACCGGACAAAAGTATCCTTGTGATATAACAAAAGATATTGTGGAAACTTCGATCTACACCGGAGCGTTGAGAAATGGGTTTTATATATTGAATATAGAAGAAAAAGGTGGTAAACTTTATAATTCTAAGGTCATTATTCAACATTAATTCCTGGTTGGAATATCTTTTTTAGAAATGGTTGGGGTACGCGTTACAAACTTGCAACGGGAAAACAAATTGACCGACAGAATCAGCAAGAAGTAAAGATTGTTAAAAAAGTCAGAGCTGTCTTTTGGTATTAAACAGTCAAAAGTTCTACATTTGTCATTCAAAATTAATTTTCAAACAAATGGATACAGAAATCAGCAGGCTTATACAGGCAGAACTGGAAAGACAACGTCACGGAATAGAGTTGATTGCATCAGAAAATTTTACTTCACAGGCAGTTCTTGACGCTATGGGTAGTTGTCTGACCAATAAATATGCTGAAGGTTATCCGGGCAAAAGATATTACGGAGGTTGTGAAGTCGTGGATCAGATCGAACAACTTGCCATCGACCGTTTGTGCACTTTGTTCGGAGCAGAATATGCCAATGTTCAGCCCCATTCAGGTGCTCAGGCCAATGCTGCTGTATTTTTGTCCGTTTTACAGCCCGGAGATGCTATACTGGGTTTTGATTTGTCCCATGGCGGGCACTTGTCTCACGGCTCACCGGTCAACTATTCCGGTAAGGTGTATCAGGCCAATTTTTATGGTGTGGAAGAAGAAACCGGCACCATAAATATGGACAAAGTGGCCCAAAAAGCACGGGAAGTGCATCCGAAACTGATCATTTGTGGTGCTTCGGCATATTCCAGAGACTGGGATTACAAACGATTCAGAGAAATAGCCGATGAGGTTGGCGCTTTATTACTGGCAGATATTGCCCATCCTGCCGGACTGATTGCGGGAAAACTGTTGAATGATCCGATTCCTCATTGTCATATCGTGACATCGACAACCCACAAAACATTGCGCGGACCAAGAGGCGGAATCATCATGATGGGAAAAGATTTTGCCAATCCATGGGGCAGAACCACCAAAAAAGGAGAACCGATTATGATGTCTGCTATCCTCAACAGTGGTGTTTTTCCGGGTATGCAGGGAGGACCACTCGAACATGTGATTGCTGCCAAAGCTGTCGCATTTTATGAAGCTTTACAACCCGATTTCAAAACATACGGAAAACAGGTGATAGCCAATGCACAGGTAATGGCTCAGGAATTGGTCAGTCGCGGATACAAAATTATCTCCGGAGGAACAGAAAATCATCTGATGCTCATCGACCTTCGTGGCAAATTTACGGATGTGTCAGGACGGGATGCTGAAAATGCGCTGATCAAAGCAGATATCACCATCAATAAAAATATGGTACCTTTTGATTCGAGATCGGCATTACTTACTTCAGGAATACGAATCGGCACAGCAGCTATGACCTCGAGAGGATGTACAGAAGACCATTTCAGACAAATGGCAGTCTGGATAGACGAAGCGATATCCAATGGTCAGAATGAAGCTAAACTTTCAGCCTTAAAACATGAGGTGAATCGGTTTATGAACCAATTTCCTCTTTATTCCTGATTGTTGTCTTCTTCTTTTACTTCTTCTTTTTCTTCTGATGGTTGTTCCTGATACAACTCCTCAATCAGGTTTCTTTCTTTGAGAAAGGTAAACCATTTGATGACCTTTTTCATGTCACTGTGGTATACACGGTCCCTGTCATAATCCGGGATGACCACCTCAAAATATTTTTTTAAGTCCTGTTGAGGGCTATTCGCATGGGGAACAGGGTGACTTTCGATGTGATCATTCATACTTTTGAATACAGATTTGATGTCAATCGTATCATCATCTGTATATATTGCAACCGTCTGCATAGGTGTAAACTGATGTACACGAACAGAACAAAAACGGGTTTTTCCTGTGTCCGGATCAGCAACCAAAAGACCATTGGATTTTGTTGCCACCAATTTAAACAATCCGGGTAAGCCACTTACAGCAACCATTTTATCAATTGACATAATCTGAATTTTGAATGATAATATAAAGCTTTTATGTTTTAAAGTAACGTATCAACCCGACATTTGTGACCTGATCCTAAAAAGGGGAACCCAAAATTAAGGTAAATACACGATATATGTACATGATGATTTTTATAAAAATTGTCATTATTATTTCAATAATCACAAATAAATCAAAATCTATCTGACAGGATGAAACAAATCACAGAATTATACTTACATAAATAAAAAAGTATTTCTGAAAATATTTTTAACCTCAAACTTTTCTTTAAAAGCGGCCGCAAAATTATAAAAATTTCTGATAAACCCTGATCAATTTATATTTGATACACCTGAATTATATGAAATGAGTTCATTTTTGCAACTTTTTTTTCGGTGTATCATTTTAAACAAATATTTCATAAAACATTGATTATCTTTGCACACTTTTATAAAAACAGTCCAATTTTCATTCTGATGAGGCGTATTTTTATTTCGGGAATTTGTGTAATTTTTGGTATTATTTTATTTAATGCCTGTTCAACAACAAAAACCACAACAACGGGAGTTGAGTCGACAAAAGATTTCAGAGAAGAGTTGTTGGACACGTTGGTATTTTCGCCGGATGACGAACAAACGGACAGTATTCCCAAGGTGTACAGACCGACAGCGACGATGCGGTATGATTTGTTGCATACCAAACTGGAAATACGATTGGATTGGGCAAAACAACAAGTTTTGGGCAAAGCGACCCTCGATCTGACACCTTATTTTTATCCGATACAGGAAATCAGTCTTGATGCGGTCAATTTTGATATACATGCGGTCAAACTTATGCCGGAACAAAAAGAAATGGTCTATCAATATGATGGTGAAAAGATCCTGATTAACCTGGGAAGAGAATATAAAAAAGGAGAAAAAATTCAGATTTTTATTGATTATACAGCTAAACCTGAGGAATCAACAGATAAAGAAGGTGAAGCCATAACTTCTGATAAAGGATTGTTTTTTATTAACCCGGAAGGCAAAATCAAAAATAAACCCAGACAAGTATGGACACAAGGAGAAACGGAAAACAATAAAAAATGGTTTCCAACTTTTGACAAACCCAATGAAAGATGTAGCCAAGAATTATTGATTACCGTGGAAGATATGTACACCACGCTTTCCAACGGGAAATTGATATCTTCCACTAAAAATGCCGACGGGACAAGAACGGATTACTGGAAGCAGGATTTGCCGCACGCACCCTATCTTTTTATGATGGCCGTTGGTGAATTTTATGAAGAAAAGGAGATGTGGAATCAATTGCCGGTACATTATTTTGTTGAAAAGGGATTTAAAAAATCAGCAAAAAAGATATTTAATCACACCCCGGAGATGTTGACTTTTTTTACCGATAAACTGAAATATCCTTACCCATGGGATAAATATGCTCAGGTAGTTGTCAGGGATTTTGTGTCAGGAGCGATGGAAAATACCACGGCTGTGGTTTTCGGAGAGTTTGTTCAGAAAACGGACAGAGAGTTGATTGACAATGATAATGACTATATAGTAGCCCATGAGTTGATGCATCACTGGTTTGGCAATCTGGTCACCTGTGAGGAATGGACAAATCTTACCTTGAACGAAGGATTTGCCAATTATGCTGAATATCTTTGGTTTGAACACAAGTATGGAAAAGAAAGGGCTGATTACCACCGGCTAACGGAGATGAACGGTTATTTTTCTCAGGCTTATTCGCAGGGAGCGCATCCATTGATTCATTATTACTATGGGAATAAAGAAGATATGTTTGACGCCCATTCATACAATAAAGGGGGATTGGTCCTTCATATGTTGAGAATGTATACCGGTGATGAAGCCTTTTTTGCTTCTTTAAACAAATACCTGAAGGACAATGCTTTTTCTGCCGTTGAAGTGGATGAGTTGAGAATAGCTTTTGAAGACACCACCGGAGAAGATTTGTCCTGGTTTTTTAATCAATGGTTTTTGGAATCCGGTCATCCTACATTTGATGTCAGGTATGATTACAATAATGTTCTTCAATTGATGACAGTTGAAGTGGCCCAAACGCAGGACAGTATTCAATTTCCTTCCGTATTTATCATGCCGCTGGAGATTGCAACATATGATGTAAACGGAAAGGCAACCTATCATTCCTTTATGATGGACCAACGAAACCAAACATTTGTGATAGAAGGGCTTCCTGTCAAACCTGAAGTGGTGGTCTTTGACGGACACAATTCAATTTTAGGTCTGATTAATGAAACAAGGACGGCGGAAGAAAACATCGCCTTATACAAATATTCAAAAAATTTTGGTGACAAGATGATGGCATTGAGTGAAATAGAGGATAAAAGTGCTATTATTAATGATTTGTTGTCCGAAAAATTTTATTTCCTTCGTGCTATCGGGGCAGAATCGGCGACGGAAGAACGTTTTTCTGAATATGCCGGAAAGCTGCAGGATTTGGTTTTGTTTGACGGGCATTCACAGGTGAGAGCATCGGCACTACAGGTATTATTGACAAACAGTGAGGAAGAAGTCCTTCCGTTATTAAAGAGAGTAGTTGAAGCTGAGCAAGCCTATCCGGTTTTGGGATTGGCTTTGGAGGCCTTATCGTTTTATGACATTGAGGCAGCAGAAAAATACGCCAAAAGAAATATTGAGGACAAATCAGAATACATCACAAACAGCCTGATGACGGTTTTTGCAGCTACGGGCAAAGCGGATTATTTGCCTTATTTTCATGAAAAACTGCAGGAAGTTACCTTATATCAGCTTTTTGACTTTTTTGAAAAATATACGGCATATGTGGAGATGTTGCCGTCACAAAACTGGGAAGAGTCAGTGCTTGTGTTGTCAAATATGGCACTTTATTCCGGCGAAGATCCTTATAAAAAGTTTTTTTGTGTCAACGCACTTCAAAAACTGAGAGAAACAGCCAAAGGGAAAGAAGGAGAACCCTTTGTGATTTTGGCAGAAAACATAAAAAATAAATTAAAAGACATTAAAAACTCAGAAACTGATCCATTGTTAAAAATGCGATATTCAGAAATGAATATCGAATAGACACCATAAAAACCAAAAAAATTGAGACAGTTATTATCTATTATAGCAGGATTGTCCACTGCATTTCTGATTATCGTAATGGCAAATATGATCAGAGAAGGATTATATCCTACTCCGGTTGATCTCGATTTTAGTGATAAAAACAAAGTTGAAGCCTGGTTTGAGACATTACCGCCAAAATCCTTTATCATTACCGCCATTGGATATGCATTGGCGGCATTTAGTTCAGGATTTATATCTTCTTTGGTCTCCGGCATTAACCGGTTTATTTTTGGTTTGATATCAGTATCTGTGGTATTTGTGACCGGAGTGATATTTTTATTTACTTACAATTATCCGACATGGTTTGTGATTTCGGATATAGTAGCGATGGCAATTTTGGGTTTTATTGGTGTTATACTCGGTGGAAGCAGATATAATTCCTAACAAGGATAGGTGTTAGGCGTTAGGTGCCAGGTGTTAGGTATTAGGTATCAGGCATTAGGTTTAAATGGCATTGGGTGTCAGGTGTTGGGTATAAGGTACACGCAATTGTATATTACTTTCATACATATAATAAATTTTCGTAATTTTGACCCTTAAAGTTATAAATTAACGTATGATGTCATCCAGGAATACACCTTTTGAACCAAAAAACAATTCCGGTTCGACCAAGACATCCTATTCATGGATTTATATAAGTTTTGCCGGTTTGGTTGTTTGTATGTTTTTGTTGTTTATGTACATCCGAACATTTTTACTTCCGGATACTGCGGAGCTTGAAAATCCAAAATATGAAATTGCTTCAGATTTTATCTCAGCTGACGGACAGGTATTCGGCAAAGTATTTAAATTTAACAGAGAGTGGTTGAACTATGAAGAAATCAATCCAAAAATTATTCAGGCTCTGATAGCCACGGAAGATGAACGGTATTTCAGCCATAGCGGAATAGACTTTAAAGGCACGGGACGGGCCATTTTTTTTATGGGAAAAAAAGGTGGCGCAAGTACCATTACCCAACAATTGGCCAAATTGTTTTTTACACAAAGGTCTCCCTCCTTTTTTAAAAGAGTTTGGCAAAAACTGAAAGAATGGGTCATCGCTGTAGAATTTGAAAAAAGATACACCAAAGAAGAAATATTGGCCATGTATCTGAACAAAAGTGATTTCCTGTATGATGCAGTGGGTATTGGGGCCGCTTCAAAAACCTATTTTGGTAAAGATCAGTCAAAACTTAGTGTGGAAGAAGCAGCAGTATTGATCGGAATGTTAAAAAATCCACGGCTTTACAATCCGATTATTTATCCTGAAAATTGTTTTAAAAGAAGATCTGTTGTATTAAAACAGATGGTCAAAAACAATTATCTCACTGACGAAGAATATCTGAATAAAAGGGTAAAAAACATCAATACCTCAAATTTCAGAAGACAGGTACATTTTGACGGGATTGCACCATATTTCAGATCCGAAACCACTAAATGGGTCAAAACACTGCTTTCAAAAGACGAATATAAAAAACCTGACGGAACAAATTACAATCTCTATACTGACGGCCTCAAGATCTATACAACCATCGATACCAGAATTCAAAAATATGCTGAGAAGGCAATGTTTGAGCATATGTCAGCTGTCCAGGAAAAATATTTTTCGCGATGGAAAGGACTTGATCCGATAACGTATAAAGCAGGTAAAGATCTGGCCGAAACACGTCAGAAAGCACTTATTCAGATGATGAAAGACTCTGACAGATACAAAAGGATAAAAACCAATTATTTGTCCGGTATATTGAATGATATTTCTACGGCTCTTCAATTTTCGCCGACGGATACAGATGTATTCAGAATGTTTGAAGAAAAAAAGAAGGCAGGACACCTTAAGAGACTAAAATCTCAGGGAACGATTACCTCAACACAATACGACCGGTATATCGAAATGTTATCCAGTGAATATTGGCCGGAATTTGAAAAACAATGGAATAAAATGCAAAAGGTGGTTAAATCCAGTTTTAACACCAAGGTGAAAATGAAAGTTTTTGCCTACAACGAATATGGTGAAAAACAAGTCGACATGACGCCGATGGATTCGATTAAATATCATTTGCAACATTTACAGATTGGTTCTGTAGTAGTTGATCCCAAAAGCGGCAATATTTTGGCCTGGATCGGTGGCATCAACCATAAATACTTTCAGTATGATCACGTCAATTCCAACAGACAGGTCGGAAGTACTTTCAAACCATTTATTTATGCTACGTCAATCATAGATAATGCCATGTCACCATGTCAGAAAGTGCGGGATATCAAACAGTGTATTCCGGCTAATGATCCGCATTTTGGCCTGATGCAGACGTGGTGTCCCAGCAATGCTGACAATAAATACAGCGGGGAAGAAATGACTTTACGACAGGCTCTCAAAGAAAGTAAAAATTCCGTATCTGTCTATTTGATGAAAGAAATCGGCAATGTAAAAACGGTTAAAAACCTTGTCGGCAATCTTGGTATTTCTCAGGATAAAATTCCGAATTCACCTTCAATCTGTCTGGGCACAGCGGAATTATCTGCGATGGAAATGGCAACAGCATATACCGCATTTGCCAATAACGGAATACTTACCAAACCCATTTCTGTAACGAGGATTGAAGACAGAAACGGCAGAGTCATATACAGCGCTGTTCCCGAACAAAAAAATGCAATCAACGAAGGGTATAATTATGTGATTGTGGATATGTTGAAATATGTTGCCTCACCTATAGCTTCTCAATTCAAATCTCAGGTAGCGGGAAAAACAGGAACGACCAATAGTTATAAGGACGGTTGGTTTATGGGATTTACACCCGAACTGGTGGTTTCTACCTGGGTGGGCGGTGATCAGGAATTTATCAGATTTAATAATCTTGCTGACGGACAGGGATCTGCTATGGCAAGGCCATTTTTTGTCAATTTGCTCAAAAAAATTGAAGCCGACAATACCTTGGGTTTTGGTAAACAACTCGTTTTTGAAGTGCCTGAAGGTGAAATTATTGAACTGGATTGTTCGAAATATGAAGGCGTCATTGAATCATCGGAAGAAAATAAGGGCACAACAAAAAGTGACGTTTTTGACGAAGATTTTAATTGACTGAAAAATTTATTTTTTCAGGTAAGGCATTCCTTTTTTTCCTTGTAAACCACCGGTATGTAACCAAACTATGACCGAATTTTCAGGAAAAAAATTCTTTTGAATCAAGTCAAACATTCCAAATACTGCCTTTCCGTTATACACATAATCCATAGGTATACCTGAGACAGCCTCCAAAGCTGTTATAAAATCTAGTAGTTCGGTTGTGGTTTTTGCATAACCTCCGAAATGGTAATTATTAAAAAAAGTAAATGGTTTTTCAGTTTTTTCACCTGTCAAACGGAGTATTTCATCTTTAAGATGTTCAGATTTAAGCGAAGAAAAGCCTAAAACATGGGTTTTTTCAGGGGCGTGTTTTAATAATCCTGCGAGGGTAGCGCCTGTCCCTGCCGCACAAAATATATAATCAGCAGGCTGAGCCAATTGTTGGGTTAGTTCATCCCAGATTTCCGATACACCCACCAAAGCTTCCGGGTTTGAACCGCCTTCCGGCAGAATAAAGGGATGTGGATACTGTTTGATGATGTTTTTGACCTGGTCAGAATCTGTTTTCAACCGATATTCATTTCTGCCAATAAAATGAAGGACCATACCTTTTTGTTTACAAAACTGAAGGGTTGGGTTGTCTGAAGAAGTATCTTCACCTCTTACGATTCCGACACTTTGAATGCCGAGATAATGACATGTTGCTGCGGTAGCGTGGAGATGGTTTGAAAAAGCACCTCCGAAAGTAATCACGGTTTCAGCGTTTGAAAGTTTGATTTTTTCCAGGTTATATTTGAGTTTGCGGTACTTGTTTCCTGAAATTTCCGGATGAATCAGATCATCTCTTTTGACAAAAAGTTTGATTTTTTTTTCAGTCAGTAACGGATGGTTACAAGTCATCAAAGGACTGGGTAACACCAAATCCGGCATTCCCTGTTCAGGCAACATAGGTTTCTGATTTGAGCCTGATAAGCACAGACAAGCCTTCTCCGGGTGATGTATCAAAAGATAATGAACCGTGAAGATAGTTTACTCTGGAACGGATATTTTCCAGACCCATCCCTTTTTTGACCAGGTCATATTGATTAAAACCTATTCCGTCATCTTCGTACTGTAAAACCAAATCATCGTCCTCCGAATTAATCTGAATGAGGATTTCTTTGGCTTTGGCGTGTTTGAGCGAATTGGTAAGTAATTCCTGGACAATTCTGTACACGGTGAGGGACAACATTTTGTCCATTTGAGGAGGGAGATCGTAATGTTGAAAATAGATTTCCGGTGTATTTTCTCCTTCAAAACGATTGATGAGATCTTTTATTGCAGCTACCAAACCTAATTTTTTTAATGAAACAGGTTGAAGATTTCTTGATATAGTCCGTACTTCTTCTACGGCAGTATCAATCAGTTCGTGAGCCCTGTTGAATACGGCTTTATTTTCATCAAAAGGAGAAGTTTTGGCATTATCGATCTGAAGCTTGATGGTGCTCAAAAGACCTCCCAGACTATCATGAAGTTCTTTGGCAATTCTTTCTCTTTCGATTTCCTGTCCTTCGATCACAGAATGCATGCTGGCAATCTTGATTTCATCTTCAAGTTCTTTGATTTTGCGTTGATTGATTTCTTCTCTTTGTAGGTTTATAATATTGCTTGTGGTAATTCTTTGGTCATAAAATCTTTTGAGAAAATATAAAAAAATCAAAGCTAAAAAGAGACCGCCAGCCAGAAAATACAGGGCTCTTCGTTGTTGTTTATTTCTTAAATCGGCATATTGTTTGTCGATTTCCAAAAGTTTGATGTTGGATTCTTTTTCTTTTGTTCCGTATTTTAGTGCCAGGTTGGAAATAGATTCTATCCTAGCCTGATTTAAAATACTGTCGTTCAGCGAAGTATATTTCTTTTTATAAATGAGTGCAGATTTAAAATCGCTGAGTAGTTCGTAAGAATTGGCTAATTCCTCATAGATTTTTTTTCTGTTGATGTCATAATCTTTGTAAGGAATAAGGGCTTGTGATTTTAATAAATATTTGATAGCATTGGGATAATTCTTTTGTAATTTATTGATATAACCGATGTAGAAAAGCGATTCAGACAATAGTTCCATGTTTTTAATGTTATTGCTGACAGTAAAGGCGTTAAATGCTGAAATTAAAGCACTATCCAGGTCATTAAAATAAACATAAGAATCAATTTTTCCTAAATTATACCTTGCTTCGAGGAGCGTATTACCATTAAAATTATTTACGGCTTTTGATTGGTCCATAAATTGCAGCGCCGCATATTGATCACCTTTTAATTTTTGTAGTTCTGCCAATTCAAAAAGTATCCAGGATTTATTTTCCGGATAATTTTCAGCATAAGGTTTTTTCAACAGACTTTTTAATATGGATTCAGCTTCATTGTAAAAACCTGTTTTTATATATTTTTTACTGATAGCGTGTTGGGTTTTGCTGACCTGAAAGCTGTCTCCCAATATTTGATAATATTGTTTTGCCCGGGAAAAATATTCCAACGCTTTATCGTAGTTTCCGAATTGTTTGTCTTCATATTCTGCCAACAAAAAATATACCTTACTCAGCGTTTTCTGATCTTTGTTGATCCGGGCATTTTCCAGGATATTATTCAGTTCTTCATAGGTGTAATTTTTATCGGGATCAATCTGAGCAAACAAACTGCCTGTGAGGAACATCAAAAAAAACAAAATTGTTGGATACTTTCCCATTTCAAAAATATCTGAAGAATGAAGACGTAAAATTACAAAAAAATACCTCTTGGGGAAAGATTATAACGGTTGCTATGATTAAACGAAAAAATGTGGGTTCTTGTTTAAACCTTTTGGTTCACCAGATC
This sequence comes from Saprospiraceae bacterium, assembly GCA_022842725.1. GTDB lineage: Bacteria > Bacteroidota > Bacteroidia > Chitinophagales > Saprospiraceae > OLB9. Next base: position 62,523 of record JALHOZ010000003.1, on the reverse strand, counting down.
AATGATTTCTTCGTAATAGTTTACATATTCGGGCAATAAAGCGGTGATATCAAAATTGTGGGCATGTGCAAAAGCATTTTTTCTGAATGTTTTTAATTTTTCGTCATCAGATAGCAATTCAATACAATAAGCCGCCATGGTATCCACATCTCCGATTTCGCATAAATAACCGGTTTCACCATGGATGTTGACTTCAGGAATTCCGCCGGTATTTGATGAAATCACAGGAACTTCACAGGCCATAGCTTCTAAGGCAGCCAAACCAAAACTTTCATTTTCTGACGGTAGTAAAAATATGTCAGAAATAGCCAACAATTCGTCGACGGCTTCCTGTTTTCCCAAAAACCTGACTTCATCACACAAATGCCATGCACGGCATAATTCTTCGAGATGTGTTCTTTCCGGACCGTCACCGATCAACAAAAGTTTTGAGGGGATTTTTTCGTGAACAGACTTGAATACTTTTAATACATCTTCCACACGTTTTACCTTACGGAAATTTGAAATGTGGATCAATATTTTTTCGCCATCCGGAGCTATCGCTTTACGAAAATGGTCTTTATTTGTCTTTTTGAATCGTGTGAAGTCAATAAAATTTGGTATCACTTTGATCGGTGTGGTAATAGAAAAATTTTCAAGTGTTTCTTCTTTTAAATGATTGGAAACGGCGGTGACACCATCGGATTGGTTGATACTGAATTCCACGACCGGCGAAAAGGATTTGTCTGCACCTACCAGGGTGATATCGGTTCCGTGTAGGGTTGTAATGACAGGCAGTGTGATGCCTTGTTCTTTTAATATTTGTTTGGCCATGTACGCTACTGCTGCGTGAGGGATAGCATAATGAACATGAAGGATGTCCAGTTTTTCAAATCTGACCACATCCACCAGTTTGCTGGCCAGAGAAGATTCATAAGGCGCATATTCAAAAAGCGGATACTCAAGGGAAGCCACCTCATGAAAAAATATATTCGGATAAAAACTGGTTAATCTTACCGGTCTTTTATAGGTGATGAAATGAACTTCGTGACCCAATCCTGCAAGACCTATACCCAATTCAGTGGCTACCACACCGCTCCCTCCAAAAGTTGGGTAACAAACTATACCAATCTTCATGTTTCGATTTTGATTATAAACAAAGAATCTGAAAAAACGTTTTACGAATTAATTTTAATTGTCGAAATAGGTATCAGACCTTCTAATCAGGAGTTTTGTACGTTACAGATTAATCTTTTTAACCATTTTATATGCGGTTTGCCACTCTGTTTATAGTGTTTTTTTGCCAGCTTTCTTTGTTTGGGCAACAATGGAATGAAATAAAAAATAAAGATATTTCAATATCAGGTATTCAGGATATAACACCGTTAAAATATACGTTATACCGGGTCGATGATGAGCAAATAAAACAAATATTATGGTCAGCACCGGATGAAATAACCGGCGTAAAAAACTCAAAAACTGAATTAAATATCGGTTTACCTGATGGAAAAACGGAAACATTCCGGATTGTTCGTTATGCCATGATGGAAGAGGGTCTGCAGGTACAATATCCTGATATACGGACATTTCACGGTATTTCAACCACCACCAAAGCTTGCAGAATCAGAATTGATTATACAGAACAAGGTTTCAGAGCTGTGATTTCAGGTCTCGAGCAGGATAAAATTTATATTGATCATTTTCAAAGAGGGGACAAGAACTCAAGAATTGTTTACTACAAAAAAGATTATAAAAAAGTCCCTTCCTGGGGATGTTTGGTGGATGACGAATTTTTGAGAGAACATAAAAATGAGCAGGCTTCCGGTTTGAGAATAGGTGATTGTCAGTTCAGAAGTTACAGGTTGGCTCAGGCCACTACAGGTGAATACAGCAGATATTTTGGTGCATTTAATCCCGGTCAGTCGGGATTGGTCCTTTCTGCAGTAACGACAGGAATCAACCGTATCAATGAGGTGTATGAATCAGAGATTGCTGTCCGCTTGATATTGGTCGCTAATAATACGCAGATTTTTTATTATGACCCGACAACGGATCCTTACACTGCGACCAATGCATCCACCATGTTGGGAGAAAATCAAACCACATGCACTAATGTGATTGGCTCCGCCAATTACGACATCGGACATGTGTTCGGAGCTTTGGGTAATAACGGTGTTGCTTCCCTGGGTTCAGTTTGTTCTGCAAATAATAAAGCGAGAGGTGTCACAACCTCAACAGCTCCGGTCAATGATCCTTTTTATATCGATTATGTGGCTCACGAAATGGGGCACCAATTTGGAGGAAATCACACCCAAAACAATAATTGTAACCGCGTGGCAGCTGCAGCAAGAGAACCCGGAAGTGCTTCCACGATCATGGGCTACGCCGGAATTTGTTCGCCTAATGTTCAGTCAAACAGTGATGCCTATTTTCATGCCTACAGTCTTCAGGAAATGAAAAACTTTTTATTGGGCAACGGAGGAAATTGTGATAATTTTGTTCCGGGTTTTAATAATTCTCCTCCGCTGGTTACTTCCCAACCAAATTATGTGATTCCGAGATCCACACCATTTGCCTTGACCCTTCAGGCATCAGATCCTGATGGAGACGTTTTGGTGTATGCCTGGGAACAAATGGACAATCAGGTAGCCACGATGCCTCCGGTTTCAACAAATACCGGGGGACCTACTTTCAGGAGTATTCTTTATACGTTGTCTCCGACACGTTTTTTTCCCAACAGAAGTACAATATTGGCCGGCAATACCGCAAACACCTGGGAAGTTGTACCTTCAGTAGGAAGAAACATGAGTTTTCGCGGAGTAGTGAGGGATATTTCTGAAAACAGCACTGCGTCCTGTAATTCAGAGATAAACCTGACTGTTACGACAGTGGCTGCTGCCGGACCTTTTGTCATTACATCCCAGAATACACCGACAACCTGGGTGGAAGGTCAGTTAGCAACCATAACCTGGAACGTTGCAGGTACAACCGGAAACGGTATCAATTGTAATAATGTGGAGATTTTATTTTCAAGTGATGGTGGACAGACTTTCCCGGTAGTTTTGGAAAGTAATGCACCAAATTCCGGTAGTTTTGAGATTATTGTACCGGCTGTAACCACAACTTTGGGGCGAATCATGGTAAAAGGAGTCGGAAATATATTTTTTGATATCAACAATGCAAATATCACCGTTTCTCCGGGAGCTGCTACTTTTACACTTGCCGCAAATCCGATAAGTCAAACGATTTGTCAGGGTCAATCCAAAACTTTTGAAGTGTCGGTAGGTGGTGTTTTGGGGTTTTCTAATCCGGTTACTTTATCCCTGCCTGGTCTGCCGGCAGGATATAATGCAAATTTTAGTGTAAATCCGGTGCTTCCCAACAATACTTCTGTTCTTACCATTACAAATGTATCTGCACCTGCAGGGACCACTAATCAAAACATCAATGGCGTAAGTGGAAGTATCAATAAAAACACCAATGTTACCATTATCAGCAATAACAGTGCCTTGTCAGGAGTACCGGGATTGACATTTCCATCGGATAATGTCGTGAATATCGGATTAAAACCTGTTTTTACGTGGACATCTGTGTCCGGAGCAAATGCTTACGAACTACAATTAACAAGAATAGAAGATTTTTCAGAGGTCGTCCTGGAGAATCTTAATGTCCCGGGAACATCTTTTGGTTTTACTCAATTTCTTGAAGGCGGCAGTGAATATTTTTGGAGAGTAAGGGCCAAAAATGACTGTATAACAGGTGCCTGGTCAGGTGTATATAGCTTTTCGACCGAATCCTGTTATTTTTATGGCGCACAAGACCTTCCTATTGCCATTCCTCCAACAGGAACGCCGACTATTAATTCATTCAGACTGGTTACCGATAAAGGAACTGTAACGGATTTGGATGTTCTTAATCTGACGGGCACTCACACTAATGTAGATAATCTGAGATTCACTCTATTTTCTCCGGCAGGAAGTTCTGTGATTATTTGGAATCAACCCTGCAATGGTGAAGACGATTTTAACATCAATTTTGACCAGCAGGCACCTGTCAGTCCGTGGCCTTGTCCCCCTGTAAACGGAGGAACATACCGACCTTCCAACTCATTAAACGGTTTTAACAATCAGTTGGTCACCGGACAATGGAGTTTGCAGGTGCAAGACCTGGCTGATCAGGACGGAGGCAACCTGAATAGCTGGGGTATAAAAACATGTTTGAATAATTTTTGCAGATTGGTGGTTGACAATCCTTTTCCGAAAGGAGCCGGTTCTTTGTATGATGCTGTACAATGCGCTCTTCCGGGAGATACCATCCGTTTTGCAGCCCAGCTTGATAATGATACCATACAGCTGGGCAATCAGAATCTTATCATTTCAAATGATATTGTAATTGAAGCGGATTTGAGCCGAAATATTCATATTAAGACAAATAGTAACAATACCTTATTGTCTGTTTTGAATACTACCGCAGGAGAAGGATTAAGAATAAAAGGACTTCATATGCATGCCGCAAACAACACGATAAGCGGGATAGATAATCGTGGGAAACTTGTGCTCGATGATGTTATTTTATATAATTTTCCAACATCAACCTTTACAACCCTTAACAACCGAACGGGAGCTGTATTGGAAGTGAAAGGAAACTGTTCTATTGTTGATGATTAGAATGAGGACTTGATATTTTTTTATCCTATCGGTTTAACTGATCAGTAGTCAACTTCAGACCCATAGTCGTATAGTTTTTTATAGCAGTGATACTTTTTGTTATCATTACCTCGACGGCTTCTTTTTCATCATTTTTCCACTTGCCTAACACGTAAGTGACTTGTTGACCCGGAAAAAAATCTTTTCCGACCCCTACCCGAAGTCTGATGTAATTTGAATGGCCGAGTTTTGCCTGAATGTCTTTGAGTCCGTTGTGCCCTCCGTCACTGCCCTTGTCTCTGAGGCGTAATTTACCCAGGTCAAGATGGATGTCATCTACAATAACCATAAGATTTTCGACAGGTATTTTTAGTTTTTGCATCCAATAATGAACTGCTTTTCCACTTAGATTCATGTAAGTAGTTGGTTTGATAAAAACAAGTGTCCTGCCTTTCCATTTACCTTCAGCGATTTCGGCCAAAGAGTCCGTCTTAAAAACCCCGCCGGTTTCTTGTGCGGCTTGCGTCACGATATCAAATCCAATGTTGTGTCTTGTATGATTATATTCGGAGCCAGGATTTCCCAGACCTACGATGAGATATTTCATGTTTTACAGATTAAAAATATCATATAAAAATAGATTTTACAGGTGTTTTGTTGCAAAACTGGATAATCAAAATTACGTTATTACGAACCTAAAAACTGGATTTTTGTCCCGCAACCGACAATTCTGACAGAAAAGTTATGTAAATTCATGGAAAACAGTACTTTTGACTTCTTATTCTATTTTTTAACGTAACAACAATTTCAATGAGGTTTATTTTTACACTTTCCCTATTTGTATTATTACAAACTTTAAGTACAGCACAGGTACTTTACAAACAAGACTTCGAAGATGGATTCGGAGATATGATTTTAATTGATCAGGATAAAAGACCGCCACATCCCAATGTTGGTTCTCTTGTTGATGCATGGAATCTCAGAGCAGCAAACGACGATTTAGGTATTTCTGCGCTTAGTACATCATGGACTCAGCCTGTTGGTAGAGCTGATGACTGGATGATAACGCCGGTAATTTCCGGTTTTGGTCCAAAAACTTTTTTATTATGGAACGCTTTTGCGATTGATGCTAACTTCAGAGATGGTTATGAAGTACGTGTTTCTGAAAACGGAGGTTCAGAGATTGCTGATTTTTCAAAAGTAATTTTTAGTGTGAATGCAGAAAATGCAGAAGTAACGGCCAGATCGGTCAATATGTCCCAATTTGAAGGTAAAAATATCAGAATTGCATTCAGAAACAATTCTAATGACATGTTTATTCTTGCTATTGATGATATTCAGGTCGTCAATCTGAAAGACGTTGACATGTTGGTAGAAGGAATGACCACAACTAAATATTATCCTGTTGGTTCTGAGTCAACCGTTCAGTTTGTTGTATCCAACACAGGGTTGAACCCGGTTACATCATTTACCTATGAGTGGTCGAATGGTGAAAATACATTTAGTGAAACCGTAAACGGTGTTAACCTCGCTTTCGGACAACAGTATATCGGAACCCTGAAATTTAATGCAGCTCAGGTAAAAACTTATAATGTTGCATTGGAAATCACAGGGGTAAATGGTACATCTGATGAAACACTTGACAATAACTTCGGTTATACATCTGTTTATGGTTTGAGTAAATCCATTACAAGAAAGATGGTTGCTGAAGAAGGAACCGGAACTTGGTGTGTATGGTGTCCAAGAGGGTCTGTCTTTATGAAAAAAATGAGAGATGATTATCCAAATGAGTTTATAGGTATCGCAGTTCATAACAATGACCCTATGGCATTTGATGAATATGATACACCATTCGGAGATTATATCAGCGGATATCCGAGTGTGGCTGTCAACAGAGTTTATGAAGTGGATCCGGAGGATTTGCCAGCTTTTTATACAAACACGGTCAGTAAAGAATTTTCTCCTATCGAAATGAGTGCAACACAATCCATTACTAACAATGTATTGAATGTTTCCGGAAATGTAACTTTTTATGGTAACATTGAAGAGGCACAATTTAATGTAGTTAGTGTTGTACTTGAAGATTTTGTAAAAGGTTCAGGTCCGGCATGGGCACAAGCCAATGCATATGCTGGAGGCGGACAAGGAGTAATGGGTGGTTATGAAAACCTTCCGAATCCCGTACCGGCTTCACAAATGGTATATCAGGAAGTAGCAAGAGCTTTGCCGTTTGGTTTTAGCGGAAATGCTGAAACTATTCCTGCAGAATTGACAAACGAACAATCAGTTGCTTTCAATTTTTCTTATGAAATACCAACAACAAGTGTTGGGAAAAATATGTATGCTGCCGTTTTTGTAACGGATGATCAGGGTGTAATCGTAGGAGGAACCAAAACTGATGCTTTATACACCAATGTGGAGGATATTAAAGTTTTGGAAAATCTTTCTGTTTTCCCGAATCCTGCTGATGATGCAACTTACGTAAGAATGAACCTGAATGCTGATGCACAAGTTCAGATTTCATTGGTTAATGTATTAGGTCAGGTCATTTCAACCAGACAATACGGAAATGTATCAGGTGATCAGATTTTCCCTGTTTTGACTGATGGTTTGAATACCGGAATGTACAACATTCAGATTCAGATAAATAATCAAATGGTCAACAGAAAACTGATGGTTAAATAATCAACCTTCATTTTAGAAAATAGAAAAAGGGACAGTTCGGAAGAGCTGTCCCTTTTTTTTATATCAAAAATGTCTGAATACTTAACTGAAAGCGAAGCGACTGACGATACATAAAGAAATTTTGGTTGTCGGAAGTTTCTGATATTTTATACCTGGGAATAATTTTCCCCCTGCTGATGCTTACATAAGAGGGTTTTAAGAAGGTTTTATTGCAAAAGGAAGTCTGTTTTCTGTTTTAAATAAACAAAGCAGTATTGTTTACATTCATTTTGAAGGGTAAAAAGGAAATCAGAAATGTAATTTTTTATTCTTAAAATCTATAAGCACTCCTTTATCTGCGATTTCAGACAGACTTAGTATCCCTGATATTTTTTTAGAAAACCCTTCCTGAATTTGAGACAAATCGGCGCTTAAACATGAAATATTCCGATACGTATTGTCTTCAATGGTTAATTCTGCAAGTTTGAATTTTTTTGTAAGATTATCTGAAGCGTTGGTATTCAACGTTTTTAAATGAACGTTGGTTTGTTCATTTGTTATCAGGTTTGTATGATTTTCTAAAATGGCATTATCTAACAGGTGAATGGACGCACCACTGTCCAGGATAAATGCATAATAAGAATTACCTATGGAAACCTGCACGACAGGAACCCCATTTTCCCAATCAAATGAAGTGGTGTTTAAAAGCACATTTTTATGATGATCTACGTGCGAATTAAATATGTGTATCGTATTGTCTGTAAAGTTAATATAAATGGAATGAGGGTTAAATATTGTGGTCCCCATGATACCCGCAAGGTCTATCTGAAGGAAGTTTTCAAGATGGGTAAGGTTTGTAGTATATGCCGGGACATTTCGTTTTTTTATATTGCCGAATGAAAACTGTTTGATGGTAATCGATTCAACTTCCATATTACCGGACAACGTCTGATAAACCTGAGGGGAGGTTTGAAGTCCACTGTTTTGTTTGTCAATAAATAATCCGTCAGAACCTGTGTCCAGTATAAATTGGCCCTCACTATTATTGTATCCTGCTTCAATAATGATTAAGCCATTGACCATTCTGAAAGGAATGATGTTGTTTGCTGCGAATGCAGAAACAGAAAAACAACATAAAACCAGAAGAAAATGAAGTCTGCGCATGGCTTACTTAATATATATTTCATACAAAGTTAACACAAAATTAATATTAAATCAAGATGTAATTAAAAATATTTTGTTATTGGTCTAAATTTTATAGTTATATATTATAATTTATATATTGTAAAAAGCTGAAAAACAATAATTTAAACCAAATCATAAAGTTAATCCAGGCTTAACTTTAACTTAATATTAGTACTTTACTTTTGCACAATCATTAAACAAATTCAATTAAAATGAAGACATTTAACAAATTATTGCTTTTGGCTTTTGCCTCACTTTCTATCGGATTAGGTAGTTGTGATAAAGAAGATGAGTGTACCCTGACTTGTGGAACGGGTGAAGTTCTTACAGCTGATTGTACATGCGTGAAAATTGATGCTTCTAATGAAGTAAAAGTTACTTCTAATGTTACAGCAAACACAACATGGACTAAAGACAAAATCTGGATATTAACCACAAGGATTACTGTGGCACCAGGTGTTACATTGACTATTGAACCGGGTACAATTGTAAAAGGTGAAGCGGGTTCAGGAGCGAATGCTACTGCTTTATTGGTACCAAGAGGAGCAAAATTGATTGCTAAAGGTACTGCAGCATCTCCGATCATCTTTACATCTTTTGCAGACAAAATTCAACCGGGACAAATCGAAAGTCCAAACCTGGATAATTCTGTAAATGGTCTTTGGGGAGGATTAATCGTATTGGGAAGAGCGCCTATCTCAGGTTCAGGTAGTGCCGAAGCAGTACAGATAGAAGGAATTCCTGCCAGTGATGTAAATGGTTTGTACGGTGGAACGGATCCTAACGACAACAGCGGAGAGTTTACGTACATTTCAATCAGACACGGTGGTGCTAATATCGGTGAAGGTAACGAAATCAATGGTTTGACTTTGGGTGGCGTTGGTAGCGCAACAAAAGTTGAAAACATTGAAATTATTTCTAATCAGGATGATGGTTTGGAAATTTTTGGTGGTACAGTAAATGTTAAAAATGTTATTGTATGGAATGCAGGTGATGATCAATTTGACATGGATCAGGCCTGGACAGGTACATTGGAAAACTTCATTGCTATATTGGGATCTGATTCTGACCATGGATTGGAATTTGACGGACCTGAAGGAAGCAGAACAGGTGGTTTTACCGTTAAAAACGGAAGTTTGAAAGGTAAAGGTAATGGAACAGCAATTACTAACGGTGAATATGCTGACTTCAGAGATAAATTAGAGTGTACCCTTGAAAATGTTTATTTTTTCAACTTCAGTACTTCTTCTGATTTTGAATTGGATAATGCAGGTGTTTCTGACAACTGGGCATCAGGTAAAATCGTATTAAAAAATCTTGAGTTTAACGTGAGTCATTTGACCAGCGGAAATACCACACTTGACGCAATCTTCAAAGATGACGGTGGAAGAGATGCTGATTTTAATACTGCAGCGGCAGGTTTTGCTAAAATTGTTACAGCCAAATCTACAGGAGCCAACAAATCTGCTTTTACAGGATGGACAGTTTCTGATAAAAAAGGTCAATTAACTGATTTTTAAGATCATTTTATAATATAAATTCACATCCCGGTACGCCATATCCCGGGATGTTTTTCTTAATCAAACACAACGTAAAGTGAAAAACATCATTATTTTTATTTTTGGTTATTTTATGATAACCACGATTTCTTTCGGACAGAAAGGAATCATCAGAGGAAATATGAACGAAGCAAAAACAGGTGAGCCTATTTTGTTTGGAACAGTTTCTATCAAAGGTTTTGACAACCTCGCAACTTCAACCGACTTAGACGGTAGTTATCAGATCAATATCGATCCGGGCACCTACACCATGGAATTTTCTTATTTGGGCTTAAAAACTTCTTTTATAGAAGGGATAGTCGTAAAAGAAAACGAAGTTACTCTGGTAAATGCTCAGCTGGAAGAAGAATCTCAGGTATTGGAGGAAGTTGTTGTTAAAGCTACAGCATCGAGAAACACCGAAGTTGCTTTGGCAACCATCCGTCGAAACTCAACAAATGTTATGGATGGGATTTCTTCAGGTAACTTTAAAAAAATCGGTGACTCAGACGCAGCATCAGCTATGAAAAGGGTCACAGGTGTTTCTGTGGAGGGAGGAAAATATGTATTCGTCAGAGGTCTTGGAGACCGTTACACAAAATCTATTTTGAACGGTATGGAAGTTCCGGGCCTCGATCCTGACAGAAATACGTTACAAATGGATATTTTTCCTACCAGTATTCTGGACAATATCATCGTCTTAAAAACATTTACGGCAGACTTACCGGCAGATTTTACAGGTGGTGTTGTAAATATTGCAACTAAAGATTTTCCTGAAGAAAAAAATATGACCATTTCCGGAGGTTTGTCTTACAATCCCAATATGCATTTTAACAGTAATTATCTGACTTCTTCAAAAAGTAGTACAGATTTTTTAGGTTTTGATGATGGATTAAGAGCAATTCCTACGGACAAAAACACCAACATTCCTTTCAGAACCAATGCATTGGTGGATCCATTCGGAGTGGGTACCCAATACAGAAAAATACTGGATGGGTTTAATCCGAATATGGCGGTAAGTCAGGCCAGAAGTTTTGCGGACTTTAATCTTGGTTTTTCATTAGGAAACCAAATTCAAAAAAGAAATTATTCAATTGGGTATAACGTTGGTTTGTCTTACATAAACAATACTGAATATTATACCGATGTAGAATATAATTTATATGGAAAGGACAGAAATATGGCCAATTTTGAATTGGAAGAAAGGGTAAAACAAAAAGGAAGTTACGGTTCAAATAATGTTATTGCTGCCGGATTGGGAGGTCTTTCTATCAAAACCAAAACATCAAAAATAGCTTTGAGTTTGATGCGTATTCAGAACGGAGAGTCAAAAAATGGTATTTTTAACTTTACCAGTACAAATTTCGGAGCTAATTTTTCTGCGTTCCAACACAATATCGAATACAGTGAAAGAAGCATAACAAACGTATTGTTGAAAGGAGAACATACTATGGCTAAAGGAAAATGGGATCTCAGATGGAATCTTTCACCAACTTTGTCAACCATTTACGATCCGGATATCAGAATCGCACGGTACAGAAATGACGGAACAAGTCTTACCATAGGTACAGAATCCGGAATTCCTGAAAGAGCCTGGAGATTTCTTGATGAAGTCAATTACAACGGAAATACACACATCGACTACAAGTACAAGGTCAAAAGTCAGACAGCGAAACTGAAAATGGGATTAAATGCTGTTGTCAAACAAAGAGATTTTGAAATCCAGAATTTTCAGATTTATACAAACGGTCTGACATTAACAGGTAACCCTGATGAAATTTTTAATCCTGAAAACCTGTGGAGTCCCGAAAACCTGAATGGCGTGACATACGATCCTCAGTTTATTCCGTTTAACCCTAATAAATTTAATTCCTCTTCTTCCAATTTTGGTGGATATATTTCAAATGAAATGTATGTTGCCAGAAAGCTGAAGGCGATTACCGGCGTCAGAGTAGAAAAATTTGACTTGTTGTACAGCGGAAGAAATCAAAGTGGTGAGACATTCAGAGATAAAAAAATGTTTGATGAGTTAAAGTTTTTCCCGACAGCAAACTTTATTTATGAACTCACAGAAAAACAAAATCTTAGGGTTTCTTATGCCAGAACAGTTGCAAGACCTTCCTTTAAAGAAGCTTCTTTTGCCACAATTCTTGACCCGATTTCCGGTCGTACCTTCATAGGTGGTTTCTTTAAGGATATCAATGTTCAAAACGGAGAAGAAATCTGGGATGGACAATTGGTCAGTACAGATATCGACAATTTTGATATCAGATGGGAAATGTTTCAGGAAGAAGGACAACTTATTTCTGTCAGCTCTTTTTATAAAATGCTGAAAAATCCTATCGAAATCGTACAATATGTTCAGGCAGCCGGCAATTTTCAACCCAGAAACGTAGGAAACGGAACTATTTTGGGTTTTGAATTTGAACTTTTCAAAAATCTTTCTGGTCTGAGTGACAAACTTTCGGATTTTCAATTTAATCTGAATGCAACGTACGCATATTCTCAGATTGAAATGAGTGCTTCTGAGTTACAGTCAAGACAATTAACGGCGAGAGATGGTGAAGTTATTAAAGATACCAGACCTATGGCAGGACAAGCACCATTTATTATTAATTCCGGTTTGACGTACAAATCACCAAAGTCTAAAATGGAGTTGGGTGTTTTTTACAATGTACAAGGCCGAACACTCAGATTTGTTGGAGTTGCTGACAGACCGGATGTTTATACGGTTCCTTTCCATAGTCTTAACCTTAACTTTAACATTCCATTTGGCGAAGATGACAGATTTTCAGCTGGTTGTAAGGTCAACAATATCCTGAATAGTGTGAGACAAGAAGTTTTTTCAGCATATAATGCACAGGATCAGATATTTATAAATTTGAATCCGGGAACATCATTTAGTATTCGTTTCGGATATCAAATCAGATAAACAAAAAAAAAGAGCATTCTTAAAAAGGTGCTCTTTACAAAATTTCACTTTACGTGTATATGGCAACGGCACCCTCGCAAGAAGGTGCTGTTTTTTTTAGCCTAAACTGTCATTATGGATTCCGGCGATCGCTCTTCCTGAAGGGTCGTTTTGATTTTTGAAAGCTTCATCCCACTCAAGGGCTATTTTGGTGCTGCAGGCAACAGAAGCTTCCTGAGGTACACTCAGTGCCGCTGTGTCGGAAGGGAAATGTTCTGTAAAGATCGAACGGTAATAATATTCTTCTTTGTTTGTCGGTGTCTGTATCGGAAAAGTATGGTGTGCATTGATCATTTGGGCATCGCTCACTTTTTCATTGACCAAAGCTTTTAATGTATCAATCCAATTGTAACCCACACCATCTGAAAACTGTTCTTTTTGTCTCCAAACGATTTCCTGAGGAAGTAAGTCTTCAAATGCTTTTCTAAGAACCCACTTTTCCATTTTGTCTTTATTTACCATTTTGTCAGCCGGATTGATCCGCATGGCGATATCCATAAATTCTTTGTCCAGAAAGGGGACCCGACCTTCTATTCCCCAGGCAGCCAGTGATTTATTTGCTCTCAGACAATCATACATATGAAGTTTACTGAGTTTTCTGACCGTCTCTTCGTGAAATTCTTTAGCATTGGGCGCTTTATGAAAATAAAGATAGCCGCCGAACAGTTCATCGGCACCTTCTCCGGATAATACCATCTTAACTCCCATAGATTTGATTACTCTGGCCATGAGATACATCGGTGTTGAGGCTCTGATGGTAGTAATATCATAGGTTTCCAAATTGTAGATAACATCGCGAATGGCATCGAGACCTTCCTGGATGGTGAATGTCACTTCGTGGTGGACGGTACCTATGTGTGCGGCCACTTTGCGTGCGGCTGCCAGATCCGGAGAACCGTTCAAACCTACCGAAAATGAATGTAATCTGGGCCACCAGGCTGCCTGAGTATCATCCGATTCTATCCTTTTTTCAGCAAATTTTTTGGCAATAGCTGATGTTATGGACGAGTCAAGTCCACCGGATAATAATACACCGTATGGAACGTCTGACATCAATTGTCGGTGAACAGCATCTTCCAAAGCCGTTCTCAGCGTTGTAATATCTGTGGAATTATTTTTTACCGCATCATATTCAGCCCATTCCCGATTGTACCATTTAACAAAAACTTTATCATTGCTATTGTAAAAGTGACCCGGAGGAAAAAGCTCGATTTTATTGCAAAACCCTTCTAATGCTTTGAGCTCTGAAGCAACATAAAATGTACCGTTTTTGTCCCACCCTATATATAACGGAATGATACCGACATGGTCCCTGGCAACGAGATATTCATTTTTTTCAACATCATAAAGCACAAATCCGAAGATACCGTTAAGATCGTCAAGAAAATCATTACCTTTTTCTTTGTATAATGCTAAAATCACTTCACAATCAGATTCTGTCTGAAAATCGTAAGGCTCTTTCAATTTTTTGCGCAATTCGCGGTGATTATATATTTCACCATTTGCAGCCATAATCAATTTTCTGTCCGATGAAAATAAAGGTTGTTTTCCGGAAGCCGGGTCTACAATCGCCAATCTTTCGTGAGCAAGGATACCATGTTCATCAGCATATATTCCACTCCAATCAGGCCCGCGGTGTCTGATTTTTTTTGCCATTTCCAGTACCTGTGGTCTCAGTTTTTCACTGGATTCTTTTAATTCAAAAGCACAAACTATTCCACACATAGTGCGTTAATTTTTATAAAATGAAAAATGAAATATTGATGATTTGATGTTTCTTTATTAAGTAAAATCGTGGCAAAGTTACGTTTAATTACAAAACCAATATTAAACGCCTTGTTAATTTGAAGATTTTTAATGTATAATATTAAGGAATAGAAACTAATAAAATAGAAATATCACGTTGACGGACATTGAATAATGATCTCCTTTTATATTATAGAATGAAAAAAATAGTTATAAATATCAGGTCACTAAAATCGGAAAATAAAAATTACACAAATGAAAATTTTGTTAATCAGGAATGATACCTTCGCAATAAAAATGCAATGTTGACAAATACATTCCTTGGTAATACGACTGAAAACTGGCTGATTGCCGCATCTATTGTGCTTTTTTCTTTTCTGATTTCAAAAATCGTCTACCGGATTTTAAGATTATGTGTTCAACGATGGACCAAAAGAACTAAAACCAGTCTGGATGATCTGATTCTGACACGTTCAGGTCCTATAATTATGATTGGTATTATCCTGTTTGGTTTCAGAATAGCGTTCACCTTTCTGGAGTTTGATATAATAGTTAATGATAGGATTCAGCGGGGTTTTATTTTGGCGACTGTTTTTGTAGTCACCTGGTTTTTTTCCCGATTAATCAGTATACTCATTGAGGAATTTCTGAAAAATCAAACCCGTGATGAAGTTTCGGAGATGGAAAGATTTTCACCGGTATTGATCAGAATGGTTACTATTATGATCTGGGCGCTGGGTATCATCACCGGACTCAACAATGCAGGTATGGATGTGGGCGCTCTGCTTGCGGGACTGGGTATAGGTGGTTTGGCAGTTGCTTTGGCATCACAGGATACAGTTAAAAACATGATCGGCGGTTTAATTATTCTGTTTGATAAACCATTCAGGATAGGAGAAAAAATAAAAGTTGATTCTTATGAAGGAATCGTGGAAGATATTGGTCTACGGAGTACCAAATTAAGAGGTGTGGACGGAATGTTGATTACCATGCCAAACACTTTGTTTTCCGACAGAACCATTATCAATATTTCCAAAGTAAAAGACAAAAAGATTGAATCAAAAATAAGTCTGTCCCGGAATAATGATCCTGATATGGTAAAAAAGGTATGTTCTGACATTGAAACGATACTTGACAACAATCCATCTTTAGTTTCACAAAGCGGGAAGGTGTTGTTGTCCTCATTTGGCGCCACAAAAGTGGTTTTGACCATGGAATACCGAATCAAAGACGAAGTGGATTCATCTTATGAACAACATCAGCTTTTGTTGGAAATTTACCGATATCTGCACACAAATGATATCATTATTTCTGATCCGGAATAATTTTAGAATAATACCTATTATAACTTTTTAAACCTGAAAATATTGGCTCCCAGACTCAGATGATGTGTGGCACCTGCAACGTGGTGGTAGGCAATACCATAGTCGAGTTTGAAATAACTGATTTTAATACCCAAACCCATAGAAAATCCTGCCAAACTCCGTAGAGACTGAAGTGAAAGTTCTTTTCGTCGCAAATGGTTGTAACCTCCACGGATACGCAGGTTCTGAGATTTTCCCAACAAAAACTCACCGTTCAGGGCAAAATGTCTGAAAAAATTATCCAAACCCACCTGAAAAGATGTTTGTTCTTCTTCCTCACCAAACAAATTGGTATTCTGTGCTTTATCGGGATCATCATACCGTACTCCCCAGCGTTGTAAATTCTGAAAAATTACCGAAAATCTGAAAGGCAGATATTTTAGTTTCTTGGAATAAGCAATCTGAATGTCCAGGGGAGCGATTTTATTTTCACTGTTAAAGGAAGTGATTTCTCCACCGATATTTCTGATGACCAATCCGATTGCAGTATGTGCGCTGTCAAGTTTGTAAATAGCGCCGACATCCGCTGCCAGGCCATAAGCATTGTAAGATTCAAAGGAACTGAATACATTTTTCAGATTAACCCCGACAGATAGTTTATTTTCAATAATTTTTGAAGCACCCAGGACAAAAGCCGTTTCTGCAGCTCCAAAACTGCCTTCCTGTTGTCCGATTTCATTACCATAATTAAATTGTCCGTAATCAAAATGGTGAAAGCCGACATGACTGTTGATTCCCCATTTTTTTAAATGATGTCCATAAGCAGCATAGGTATGTTGAATATCTGCAAAATGAAACTGATGAGACACACTGACATGGCCGTGATTTAAAGGATTTAATGCAGCAGGATTAACATAACCCAGCGTCACGTCATCATCCTGGACTGTGATCAGACTTCCGGCTAGAGATGTGATTCTTGCGCTGTTTGGCAGGCTGAGAAACTGAAATGAATAGCGACCACCGGTTTCCTGAGCATAAGAGGTATGTCCGACAATAAAGATAAAAAGTAGGGTTAAAGTTCGGATCATTGTTTATATTTTTGATCGTAGTTTTCGATTTTCCAGGTTGATCTGCAGATGGCAAAACTATCACACACCATTTTTTTGATGAGGATACCGGTGCTGTCAAATTCTTCTAATTCACCAAATTCGTTCGGACCGTTCAGATAGGTTCCTTTCCATTGGACTTTTCCATTTTCAAAATATTCTGTGAAAGGACCATTTTCCTGACTGTCTTTAAAATAAACCTCTTCAAAAAGTTTTCCGTTTTCATAATACACCAGAACTTTTCCCTCAAGTTTATTATTTTTATATGTTTTTTCAGCCTTGACCTTTCCGCTTTTATAATAAGTTAGGTATGGCCCGTCGAGTTCTCCTTTGTCGTTATAATGTTCTACGATTTCAGGCTGCCCGTTGGTAAAGTGTAATATCCTTTTGCCAATGAGTTTGCCGTCTTTATAGGTGGCTTTTTCGTATAAAACACCATCATCATAAAATGCTTCATACGCACCATTTTTAATACCATTTTTGTCAATGGAAAAAGATTCCATCAATTGTCCGTTTTCGTGATACGTTTTTTCTGTTTTTGTGCCGCACGAAAAAATCAGAAAGAAACAGGCAAAAAGGCTGACTATTTTAAGATTCACTTGACTTGTTTTGTCTACCATAACGGATAAAAGATTCATTTGATTGTACCAAAATGGATGCAAAATAAAAATGATTTATCGGAATATAAAAATTATTTTCAATCCTGACTTTATAAACGTGAAAAGAATGACAGTATCAAATCGTTTTTTGAAGGATTGTTCAGGTGGTTTTGTCGATGATAATTTTTAGTTGATGAGTTTTATGACAAATCCGGAGGTTTATTCCATCAGAAAGTGAGGACTTGTCGGGTTTTTTATATATGGTTAATCAAAAAAAACAAATTAAATATTATTCAAAATGAAAGGCATTTCCGGTATCAGATATTAGTTTGGTATTTATTAACAACTACTGTACAAAATAGTCCTAAATTTGCCGTGCTTATTTTTTTACCTAAGCAAGTAAAATGAAAATTGTCATAGCTGGAGCCGGCGGTATAGGCTTTCACTTAGCAAAGTTGCTATCATTTGCACAACATGATATTGTGCTTATAGATTCTAACCATGATGTTTTGGAATATGCCAATACACATCTTGATGTAATTACGGTCCTTGGTGATGCAACGTCATTGGAGATTCTTGAAACAGCCAGGGTATCTTCAGCCACTATTTTTCTAGCCGTAACTACCTTGGAAAATGATAATATAGTTGCTTGTATTCTGGCTAAAAACCTTGGATGTAAACAAACTATAGCCAGAATTAATAAAGTGTCCAACTTAAGGGATGCATTTAGAGACACTTTCAGGCAATTGGGAGTAGATAAAATCATTTCTCCGTCCAATCTCGCAGCACAGGAAATTTCGAGACTTATTAAAGTTGGTAAAGTCACCGATAGTTTTGAATTTGAAAACGGTAAACTGTCTCTGATCGGCATCAGTATAAAGGAAGACTCTCCTTACATCGGTTTGTCAATTGAAGAAATAAAAACCATAAAAGGAACAAAGTATAATCCTATCGCTATTCTGCGGGGCAACGAAACTATCCTGCCCAGAAATCAGATAAAAATACAAAAAGGAGACCATATCTATTTTCTGATTGAATCCAAAGAAATCGAAAGCCTTTTGAGTGCCATAGGCACACAATCCGAAAATAAAATAAAAAAACTAATGATTCTGGGTGGCAATGAAATTTCGATTCAGGTCGGAAAGTTGCTGGAAGAGGATTATAACATTACGATAGTAGAAAAAAATGAATCGATCTGCAAGCGTCTGGTTAATGAATTTCACAATGTATTGGTTATCAAAGGAGACCCATCCAACATAGAATTGCTCCGTGAAGAAGGTCTGGCAGATATGGATGCGTTGATAGCACTGACACAAGACTCTGAAATTAATATCATTTCATGTCTTATGGCTGATAAGGAAGGTGTCAAAAGAACCATAGCCCTTGTAGATAATATGGAATACATTCACATATCACAAAATATTGGTGTGGACACGATAATCAATAAAAAACTGATTGCAGCAAATTATATCTTCAGATTTGTCAGAAAAGGTAAAATTGAAGCGATCGCCTCATTACATGGTGTTAATGCTGAAGTTATTGAATATGTCATTCAAAAAGACAGCCAATTGACCAAAAACCCGTTAAGAAACCTCAGATTTCCGGAAAATGCTATCATCGGCAGTGTAATCAGAAATGATAAATATTATATTCCGACAGGCGATTTTATATTAAATCTTCATGATAAAGTAATTGTTCTGGCTATGCCGGACTCGTTAAAAAAGGTTGAAGATTTATTCAGGTAAAAATGGACCATGCGATTTAATTTTCAACCCATTTCCAATGTTTTAGGTGTCCTGATGATCATTTTCGGGATGTCCATATTGTTGTGTGGTGGAGTAGCTCTTTACTACGGAGGAAATGATAGCGAACCCATCATAAAAGCAGGTCTGCTAACCTTCTTTTTCGGGGTTTTGTTGTTGACATATAAATTCAGAAGCAGTGCTCAGATCAATAAAAAAGAGGGTTATCTTATCGTTGCTCTTGCCTGGTTGTTTATGGGATTTTTTGGGGCATTGCCTT
The DNA here is from genome assembly GCA_022842725.1 of Saprospiraceae bacterium. GTDB lineage: Bacteria > Bacteroidota > Bacteroidia > Chitinophagales > Saprospiraceae > OLB9. Next base: position 42,763 of record JALHOZ010000003.1, on the reverse strand, counting down.
ATTATATTTCAGGAGTTACCCCGCTTTTTGCCGATGCGGTGTTTGAGTCTGTCTCCGGATTGACGACCACCGGTGCATCGATTTTTAGCGATATTGAAGCCCTTCCAAACGGGATCTTGTTGTGGCGTAGTCTGTCCCAATGGATCGGAGGAATGGGTATTGTGGTCCTAACGATAGCCTTGTTTCCTCTTTTGGGAATCGGAGGTATAGAATTGTTTGTAGCAGAGTCTCCGGGACCTACTGCTGATAAACTTCATCCCAGGATCAAAGAAACGGCCAAACGATTGTGGTTGCTTTATTTTGGAATTACGGTAGTATTAATAATTTTATTATGGCTCGAAGGTATGTCTCTTTTTGACAGCATTAACCATGCATTTGCGACCATTTCTACAGGAGGATTCAGTACAAAAAATACGAGTGTGGCTTTTTATGATTCCGCGGCTATTCACTATACGATAGCTGTATTTATGCTTATTTCCGGGACAAATTTTACGGTTTTGTATTATGGTTATAAAAGGTATTTTAAAAAGATGTGGTACAATGATGAATTCAGATATTACCTGTATTTTATCATCACAACTACATTTATCATCACATCATTGGTTCACTATCTTCATCCCGGAGATCTTGAAAAAAACTTCAGAGATACCTTGTTCCAATTTGCAAGTATTGTCTCAACAACGGGATTTATAACCTATGATTACACCACCTGGGGCAATGGTATTACCATGATTTTTTTCCTGTTGTTATTTTCAGGGGCATGTGCCGGGTCAACGGCCGGAGGCATAAAGATTATCAGACATACGGTTTTTGTTAAAAATACCTTTTTGGAATTCAGAAGGATACTTCATCCCCGGGCCATTATCCGGCTTAAAATCAATAAAGAAATTGTACCACCCAGAATATTGACCCATATTTTGGTATTTTTGTTGGTATATTTGCTGGTAATAGTACTTGGTAGTCTGATTATGATGTTTTTGGGAATCGACATGCCGACATCCTTAAGTATGGTAGCAACTACTTTGGGAAATGTCGGGCCGGGAATAGGTTTGGTAGGGCCGCCTTACAATTTTGGGAATTTTCCCGATCTTGCCAAATGGACGTGTAGTTTTCTGATGATCATCGGAAGATTGGAATTATTTACTATTTTGATTTTATTTTCCCGATCTTTCTGGAGAACAAATTAGATTTATTTTAATATATAATTAATGGGTAAAAACGATGATTATGTCAAATGAAACCCAACTCATTTCCGAAATTAAAAAGGAATTTTTCCGCAGAGTTTGTGAAGAATCAATAAGCAGAATTAAAAAATGTCTGTCCATGATTGATGATTCGCAACTTTGGTACCGGCATAATGATCATGTCAATAGTATCGGCAATCTGATTCTACATCTGGAAGGAAATGCCCGCCAATGGATCATTTCCGGATTGGGACAAAAACCGGATGACCGCAAAAGATCTGAAGAGTTTTTGCCCGACAGAAACCTGTCAAAACATCAGCTGATCATGTTGCTTGAACAATTGGAAACCGACATAAAACCAATTATAAACCACCTGACAGAGGAATCATTAACTGAAGTAAAAAAAGTTCAGGTATTTGAAGAAACGGGATTGTCCATTGTGATACATGTCATAGAACATTTTTCTTATCACACAGGTCAGATCACGTTACTTACAAAACAACTCACCAATAAACAAACGTTTTATTACGGCCATTTAAATCTGGAAATCAATGAATAACAACACAACTCCGGTAATTAGTCTTCAGGATAAAGCAGTCATCATCACCGGATCGAGTAAAGGAATAGGTTTGTCCATAGCGACTATGTGTTTACAGGCCGGTGCTAAAGTATTGATTTCAGGCAGAAATGAAGAGGAACTAGCCAAAGTTGCCGAAAAACTTTCTCACCCGAATCTTTTTTATACAAAATGTCATGTTGGGATGGAAGCGGACCGGAAACATCTCGTTTCTTTTGCTGTCGAAAAAATGAAAAAAATTGATGTATTGATCAATAATGCCGCTATCAACCCTGCTTTTGGCTCTATTCACGAACAAAATGAGACTCTTTTTGACAAAATCATGGACGTAAATGTCAAAGCTGCTTTTTTGTTAAGCAATGAGGTTTTCCCGCACATGCAAAAAACCGGTGGATCTGTCATCCATATCAGTTCTGTCGAAAGCAGAAAACCAAGTCCGGGTTTGGCCTTATACAGTGTCAGTAAAGCGGCTTTGAGTATGTTATCCAAAACTCAGGCAAAAGAATGGGGCAAATACAATATTCGGGTAAATGCCATATTGCCTGGATTAATAAAAACCAAGTTCAGCGCGGCTATATGGCAAAATGAAAACTTTTTGAAATCCTGGACAGCACAACTTCCTTTACAAAGGATGGCTGAACCTGAAGAAATAGCCGGATTGGCCGTTTTTTTGGCTTCAGACGCATCTTCGTATTGTACGGGTGGTGAATACGTCGCTGACGGCGGATATTTGATTTAAGAAGGAAAAAAACCAACAGTCTGATTTATCCTCAAACAATCATTTTCCATTGTGTGGACCTGTTAACTACGATTTTATCAATTTTGTAGTATAAACACCTGTTTTGTGATTTATCCTCAAAAAATACAATCCTGTTTTTAATCCTGAAACATCCAGTTGATGCTGATCAACCAAAACCTGTTTGCGGTAAATCACAAGTTTGCCTTCACTATTGAATACAGAAATATCGCCCCGGTCTTTTACAGAGGTTTGTATGACTGCAGTTTCACCGGCAGGATTGGGTAAAACGGATAGTTTCACAAGCTCGTTTTCATCCCGGGTTTTATTTGGTTTGCTGTAAACAGGTGACACCCATAATCCCCGACCATAAGTAGCAGCATATATGTTACCTTCCTCATGATTGATTTCCAATTCATTGATGATTACATTGGGAAGGTTATTGAAAAAAGGAATCCAATCTTCCAAAGGATTGTCAAGATAAAATATGCCGTAATTCATACCTACATACAAACCATCTGAATTATTCCCTTGCCAGACTACAGAAAGGGCGGCAAAATCCGGTAAATTTTTTCTGAAGGATTGCCACGTGGTGCCGCCGTTTTCAGTAATAAATACTTTGGTACCGCCTGTTGTGACAATGGCTACTTTTTGAGGGTTTTGTGGATGTATTGCAATATCATTGATATTTCCTGAAAATCCGGAAAGTCTGATCCAGCTACCGGAACCTGTGACGGTTTTAAACAAATTACTGCCATGTGCGGCATACATAAAATTATTGTCAGAAGGTGCAATTTTGAGGTGATTCAGTTTGGCACTAAAAATTTGTGAAATCTGAGTCCAGGAATCACCTTCATCGTTACTTTTGTAAACCGCATCAAATCCCGTGTAAATAGTGCCGGGAATAAGGGGATCCTGTTCAAAAGGTGTAACCCAGTTTCCGGATTCATTGGTGGGTCTGTCAATATATTTGATTTCGTCAAATTCATTTTTTCTGTACAAACCACCATTTTGTGATGTGCCATATAATACCAGAGGATTGTTTTTATCCACAAATCCTTCCATTCCGTCTGCTCCCAACCAATCCTGCCATCCGGTGGACTCTGAATACCACGAACTGCCATTGTCCTGCGAACCACCGGTTATTACAGCGGGCGTTGTCTGCGAAACTCCGATTTTGTAAAACTGTCTGATTCCCAAACCGGTTGTCAGGTCTTCATAATAATCAAGATCTATGGTTTCGGTATTTTCAGCTTTGAATATTCCACCATCCGAAGAGACGTACAGTTTGTCCCCGTAAAAAGACATATCACATATATCAGCGTGACAATACCCGATATTCGCATCATAAGCATTATCTGGTATCCAGTCAGATGTTGGCGAAAAAGACAAACCTCCGTCGTTTGATTTGAAAGTTAAAATTCCGCCTATATGTACTTCATCAGCGTTTTTTGGATGAACAGCAATCGCCATATTCCGGGGAGCCTGCCCTCTGTCATCATTGGCATTGGTGTCGTAACCAAAATAATTTTTATTCGCATGATCCAACTTAGTGAAATTTTCACCGCTGTCTACAGATTTAAACAAAGCACTAAAAATATTTTTATTTGCTTCCAAAACATATAAAACGTTTGGATCATCTTCAGATACTCCAATCATTTTTGGGCCACTTTTCATTGTATTTTCGCTATAAAAAGCTTTTTGCAAAACGACCGTAATTTCTTGAGATTCCAATTCTGTTTTGAGTTTTTCTCCATCTTCAAAACTGATCATCACAGCAGGTATGGAGATTGAACCATCACCACCGCCCATATTGCTGGCACCTCCTCCTGCAATGCTGTTCATTACGATCACAGCCGCCGCTCCGTATTGCTGAGCTTTTGCAACTTTTACTGCAAAAGCACAGGTTCCCCGTTCTATCAAAACAATATTTCCGGAAAATAAATCACCATTTTTTGGGTTTTCACAACCTAATGAACTTCCGCTCAGACTGTCTATATACAATACTAATTTTCCCGACACAAATGCCGGAAAAACGGGGACAGAAACGTAACCGGGATTGAAGCTGTTTTCCACAGCACTGATGTCTCTGACAAGGGAGTCGGGACCGGTGATTCTGACCAATTCACGATTTCCCTGACCCTGATTGATGGTTCTGAAAGTAAGTCCGCCGTCTTCTGAAATGTGTACTGCAGTACCGGAAAGGTAAACTGTATTTGGATTGCCGGGTTTAAATTCTGCATCGTATGCCTGTCCATCCGACGTTATTTTAGTCCATGAATCACCACCATCATCAGATCTGAAAAACCCGGAATTTTGGGTACAGGCATATATGATATTTGTGTTTTGCGGATGAATCAATAATTTACGGACTTTTGATGTGCCGGCATTGGCAAGTGGTGTCCAGGTCGCTCCTTCATCCCGTGAAACATAGATTCTTCCGCCTGTAGACCCGAAATAATAAGTGTTTTGGTTTATCGGATCCATCACTACACTTTCTACCGCAATATTAGAAAAAAAATCCATTAGTGGTCGCCATGAGATCGCACCATTGGTTGTTTTCCAAACGCCTCCGGTTTCAGCGCCTGCAATAATATGGTTTTCATTTTTCGGATCGATATAAAAGGAAGTCAGACGTCCTATTCCCGGATTCCAACTCGTCGTGGAACTATAATAATCGGGTCCCATCTCTGTCCAGAAATCATTGTTTCTCAAAACCAATTTGTTGTCCGAATTGAGTTTTGAATTCAGATTTTCCCATTCTTTCAGAAAAAACACATCAGACTTCAAGTATCCGTTTTCATCTGCCATCCGGAGCGCATTATATTCCCATCTTTTGTATTGTTTGTATCCGGTGCCTTTTCCTTTATCTGTGGTCATAAAATATTGTTCAGCACTCTTCTGAATTTCATAGACAGAATGCTGACCCGATTCAATCATTTGAATATATTCCTGTCCGGAAAGAGAAAGACTACAAAATCCTGAGATCAGTAAAAAGAAAAGGATAAATGACTTCATGGTTGATGGTTTGTTGTAAAAACTTGTGCAAGGTAATTGAAAATGGGTTTTCAAAAACCAACTAACAAAAAAAATGATACATAATTGACCATTTTTAAGTATAAATGTCGTGTCAGCAACATTTGAAAAGGGTAAAGATATATCGTAGGTGAAAAAAGAACACATTTGACAGGTCGTTTTTTGTCCTTTTTACATTTTTTAGGTAAAATAAGGTTAGCCCATACAAAATTCAAACTCTTTTTTTAATATAATGTAGATTATGAAAACAAAAGTATTGATAATCAATTAGTTGAATTAAAGAACAAAATGAACTTTCAGATGTTGAAACAGCTATAAACACAACACGAAACCAGAACGGAATGTTAGCCGAATTAATCAAGGTAAGTAAAGAATATCAGGCAGGTGATGGAAAAATCATCGCCCTTCAAACAACTGATTTTAAACTTCAGGAAGGACAGTTGACATTGATTCTTGGACCTTCGGGAAGCGGTAAAACTACATTGTTGTCCTTGTTGGGTTGTGTGATATATCCTACCTCTGGCGATCTTTATGTGATGGGACGTCATGTCAATAAGCTCAACGCCAAAGAATTGGCCAAACTTCGACTCGAAAATATCGGATTTGTTTTTCAGCAATTTAATTTGTTGGCACCCTTAAATACGGAAGAGAATATCGGCATGCCCTTAAAAATGTTGGGCCTGCATGGCCGGGAAATCAGAAAAAAAGTAGACGAAGCCATGGAACTGGTGGATATGACCGACAGAAGAAAAAGTCTGCCTAAACAGATGTCAGGAGGACAACAACAACGTGTAGCCATAGCCAAAATGGGTCACCAATCCCAAAATTATATTATGTGATGAACCGACAGCTTCTCTTGACAAAGATAGTCTTGCCGTAGTCATGACAAAATTAAAAGGTCTTGCAGAAAGTGGTAAAGCAGTGGCAGTCGTGACCCATGATCCGAGATTACAAATTTATGCCGACAGAGCCGTGGAAGTAAAAAATGGTTTTGTAACCGATTTTGTCATTCAAAAAAATGCCAGTAAATAGTGGAATCATGGTTTATAAACTGTTTTCAAACAATAACATAAAACGTAGTCTTTTTCTTAAAACCATGGAAAAAGAAGACACAAATAAGATGATGATAATTTTTTTATAAAAAGTTCTTCCCGCCGGCAGAGTCTGGCAGTGAGGACCTTTAGGTAACCCATAAAAATATATACATGAACTATTTTTTACAATTGGCTTTTTTACTGGCAATAACGCTGACTTTTTCCTGTCAGGGTGATAAAACAGAAGCCCAGAAATTTGATTCGACCAATAAAAATGTTGTGGTAAAAACTACAAACGACCGGGTTTTGGGTGTCGCCCGCATCGAACCCCAGGAAGGCATCATAAATCTGGTCGCCGGTGCTTCCGGAAAAATATTGGATGTGATGATCGAAGACAATATGACCATTCAAAAAGGGCAAACCTTACTGTTGCTGGACCAGTCTGTAGAAAACAGTCAGTTACAACAGGCAAAAAGTAAAATCACACCACAAAAAGTAGCTGTTTCAGCTCAAAAAGCAAATGTCGAAACAGCCAGAACCCGTTTGAAAAATGCAAGGGAAGTGATGAAGCGCAATCAGGACCTTTATACCGGAAATGCGATTACCAAACAAACTTTGGACGACAGCAGATACCTTGTTGAGCAGTTGGAAAAAGAATTGTCCGCCGCAGAATCTCTCGTCACACAAGCCAACAGCCGCATTTCGGAATTGGAAACGGATATTACCTATTACGAAACTTTATTGAATCAAAAAAAGGTAAAAGCCACTCAAAATGGCAAAATTCTCAAAGTAAGTGTCAAAAGAGGTGAGTATGCCCTAAATGACAAAGTCATCGCTGAATTTGCACCGGAAGGACCCTTGGTGGCAAAAACCGAAATAGATGAAATTTATGCCGAAAGAATAAAAACAGGACAAAAAGCCATCATTCTTTCTCAGACTTCGGGTGATACATTGGCCAGAGGAACGGTATTTTTTGCTGCTGATTATCTCAAAGCAAAATCTCTGTTTAAAGATCAGTCGACTGAGCTGGAAGACCGCCGCATTCGCGAAGTTCATATCAAAATCGAAGAAGGTCAAAAACCTTTGATCGGAAGTCGCGTAGATTGTATTATCTTATTGAACTAGGCTTATGTTAAGTATTGCATTCAAATTTATGTGGTTTGACAAAGCCAAAATGTTTGGTATCATTACCGGCATCACCCTTTCTGTATTTCTGATTGGCCAACAGCTCGGTATTTGCCTTGCCCTTATCGGCAGCGCTTCCTCTTTGGCAAGTTTTAACGATCAATACATTTGGGTTGTCAGCGACAAAAGCCGCGAAGTCAATGATCTGCCCGAACTCGACATGCGTGTGGCGCGCTCCCTCGTGTCGGTAGCCGGAGTCAAAAGAGTTAATCCGATGGTGGTTATTCCCGGTGCTGCCAAATTTAATAATGGCAAAAAAGTACAACTTAGTGTGATCGGAGTTTCACCACAGACATTTGCCGGCGGTCCCTGGAAATTTAAAGGCGATAAAAGTGTTCTTTTGCAGGAAGGAGCCATCATCACCGATGGTTGGGAAGCGGTGTTGAATGAAAATGTGAAAGTAGGTGATAATTTTGAAGTGAACGGCAACAGAGTCATCCTTGTGGATTCTACCGAAGGAGCCCGCGGATTGGGTCAGTCTTATGCATTCACAACTGTCCAATTGGCCCGTAAGCTCGGCAGGGTTTCGCCGGACAGGGCTTCTGCTTTTTTGGTAGAATGGGAAGACGGAACCTCTCCGGAACAAGTAGCCAAAAATATTGAAACAGAAATTCCCGGTGTTAAAGCCCGCGAAGGAAAAACATTTGCCAGAGAAACATTGATGTATATTTCGACTTCAAGCGGTATTGTGACGTCTTTCGGGTTTTTGGTTGTTTTTGCCATAATCACCGGATTTGCTATTGTGGGCCTTACCTTGTTTTCTGCTGTCAAGGATCGGGTCCGGGATTACGGAACACTCAAAGCCATCGGAGGAACAAACGGTGTGGTCAGGAAAATCATTCTCTATCAGTCCGTGATTTATGCCATCGTAGGCTTTTTATTGGCCATCATCATGGTAAAATTTTTTATCGAAGGTACCAAAAAATCTCTTGACGCTCAATTGCCCGATTATTTGATTGTTTTTATGGTTTTTGTGACCATCCTGATTTCGGTCATCAGCAGTCTTTTTGCCATGAGGAAGATTACAAAACTCGAACCAGCTGAAGTGTTTAGGATGTAATGGAAAAAAACCTTATGATATCCTCTTTTAAAAATATGATTCTAAAATAAAATAAACATGGTAAGATCATTCCTTTTGGTATTTTTACTATTCATTTTTGACAAAGTATATACACAAAACCTATCATTGTCTGAAGCCATAGAAATCGGTATTAAAAACCGTACAGAAATAAAAACAGGAAGCCTGTTGCTTCAATCAGAACAAATGAAGAATGACAAAATCAAAGCTTCGTGGTTGCCTCAGTTCAGCGTGGCAGGTGATTTTCGGTACAATGCCATCCTTCAGCAAAGTGTCTTGCCGATCGGAGAGTTTGGAATACCGGGTGTCGGTCAGGATGCCACCACCACCGTAGCTTTTGGGGTGCCGTTTAATACATCGGTCGGTGTGGATGTAAATCAAAAAATTTTCGACCCGAACAAAAAAATCGATAAAAAACTGAATATAAATGCGGTCAATAATCAATCCATTGAAATAGAAAAACAAAAAAAAGACATCCGTTATGTGATCACGGAAGCGTATTATCAGGTTGTTTTTCAAAAAGAAAAAGTAACCTTTTCCGAACAAGCCGTCAGCAGGGCAGAGGTGAATCTTGAAAATGTAAAAACCCGTTTTGCTTCAGGTACAGCGTTAAACAATGATGTGGATCGCCTTTCATTGGATCTGAGCAATGCCTTGATTGCTGCCCGGAAAGCACAACAGGATTATACATTTGCTATCGAACAGTTGAAATACCGGATGAATGTTGGCAAAGATACAAAAGTCGAAATATCGGAAACCATTCAATCCATGATACAATCCGGAGACCTGCAGCAGACTGAAACATCTCCCATCAACACGTCGATCCTCAAAGAACAAATCGCCATGAACAACAATGAGTTGATGGCTCAAAAAGCAACCCGACAATTTGTCCCTACGATTTCTGCTTATGGCAATCTGTCTTTGCTGGCACTAAATGAAAATGTCTATCCGTTCAGTTATGTGGGAATACGCACAACCATGCTTTTGTACGATGGCAAACAATCAAACCTGGCCAAACAGGATTATTTGTTAAAACAACGAATCAACCAACTAAACATCGATCAGTTGACTTCCGATCTTGATTTTGAAGTCCGTTCAGCCCGAAAATCACTTGAGCAGGCGCAACTCGATCTGGAAGAAAGTGAAAAAAATGTCAATTTGGCCAGAAATGTATATAAAACAGATGTTTTCCGTTATGAAAAGGGCAATCTCGTACTGAGTGACTTGAAAAATTCAGAATTTACCTTGCAAAATACCGAGAACAATTATCTGACGGCTGCTTACAATTATCTGATGGCAGCACTGAAACTGGACAAAGTCCTGGAAAAATAAGAAGTCGGAAAATGCTGATCAAAGGTACTGGATCAAACAATTAATTCTTCATAACTACGAACTACAACTCAACATCGAACAACCGATTTTATGTTCTGCCCACTCGGGTCTGAGGGCAAACCACCTTTGGTATTCCGGTTGCTCATCATAGGGTTTTTGCAGCAGGGTATAAAATTCTTCGATGAAGGAATAGTCGCCTTTGTCGGCGGCGTCAATGGCAATTTGTGCCATATAATTGCGCAATACATATTTGGGATTGACCGAATCCATTAAGGCTTTTTTATGCGGATCAGCATGTAACAACAACAATTGGTTATACCTGTCCAACCATTCTTTCCACGCAGGGATAAACTGGTCAAATGATTTGGAATAAGACATTCCGGACAACTTTTCCACAAAAGTGGTATCGTTTCCTTTGTCAAAATCACTCAACGTCCGGAAAAACAGGGTCATGTCCATCTCACTGCTGTGCAACAACTCTTCCAAAGAGGCGATCAACCCTTTTTCTTCGTCAAATGATGTGGTGAATCCAAGCTTCTTTTTCATCATTTCGCGATAAGCTGATTCATATCTGTCCTGCAGACTATGGATGATGTCTTCCAATGGTTTTGCTTCTTCAATCAAAGGATACAAAGCATTGGCCAATTGATACAGATTCCACGAAGAGATCGCCGGCTGATTGCCGAAACGATACCTTTTTCCGTGGGCATCCGTTGTATTGGGCGTCCATCCGGGATCGTAATTTTCCAACCATCCGTACGGTCCGTAGTCTATCGTGAGGCCAAGGATGGACATATTGTCGGTATTCATCACGCCGTGGACAAATCCCACCCGTTGCCAGTGCACGATCATGTCGATGGTCTTTTGTGCAACACTTTCGAAAAAGCGGATGTAGGTTTCTTTTGATGGAGGACCCAATTCCGGAAAAAAGTGTTTCAGGGTATAATCCGTCAGTGCCTTAAGATTTTTGGTCTCACCCCGGGCTGCCAGAATCTGAAAATTGCCAAACCGGATGAACGTAGGAGCTACCCGACATACGATGGCTCCTTTTTCGTAAGCAGGATGGCCGTCATACATCACATCGCGCAATACCATATCACCCGTTTGCACCAGGGACAAGGCTCTGGTCGTCGGCACACCCAAAAAATACATGGCTTCACTGCAGAGGTATTCTCTCACCGAACTCCTCAACACCGCCAGTCCGTCAGCCGATCTGGAATACGGCGTCAATCCTGCCCCTTTGAGCTGAAGAGCCCAACGTCGGCCATTGACCACCGTTTCAAACAGGTTGATGGCCCTGCCGTCACCCAATTGGCCGGCCCAGGAACCAAACTGATGACCACCATAACACATAGCATACGGAAAACAACCTTGCGGAACTTCATTACCGGACATCAGCTTTACAAATGAGGGATCTTTTGTATCCTCCGCCGTAATGCCCAGTTTGTCCATCATATCAGGAGAAACATGGATCATCGATGGCGCGACACAGGGCGTCGGGTCAACGTACGAATAACAACAATCAGCCACCTGTCTCACCTGATTTATGGTGATCGGATCAGCAGGAAGTTCTTTTGTAAAGGTATCGTCGATGGCAAAGATCATGAGGAAATATTTTCAATAATAGGCAAACAACCAAAAAGCTTAAGAGTTTTTCCCTTGAGCCGTTGCGGGTACTAATATTTTTATGAAGAGATTAGGGAGGTCAACCAATTACAAAAAAAGTAAAAGCCTTGCCGGCTTGAGGCAAAAGGAGTAAAACTCTTAATTTCATGAGCTGGCCTACAATTTTTTTTTAATATCGTAAGAACGAATTAAAAAATATTAATTCTCCATATCGCAGTTGCAACCTTCCATCATCGGGACTTCCCCGGACATCCAAATTTATTTGGATGATTTGTATTATCTGTACCAATCTTACTTCAAGATATACCACAGAAAGTCTATATTTGCCATCAAATACCTGATAACATGATTTACCGGTTGATTTTAGTGGGTTTGGCTTCTTTTTTTGTGATGGTTTCTTCTGCCCAATCCATCATCGTCAAACCCTACCTGCAGGATATCACGACGACCAGTGCCAAAATGATGTTTGAAACAAACACCACCACCACGGCTTTTATCCACTATGGTGACAGTCCTTTCAATCTGACCATGACTACAGAAGCTTTTTCGCAGACGGGCAACGGAACAAGCCGGATATTTACCGGGCAAATCACCGGATTGTCGCCCCTCAAAAAATATTACTACAAAGTGGTTTTGGGCAATAATGTACAATCTTCCGTCTATCACTTCCTGACTTTGGATGAAACCCACAAAGAACAAAACATCAATTTTGTCTCCATCTCCGATATTCAACGAACTTCTGCTTATCCCAATGTCTACACCAATCTGGTCAATCAGGGCATCATTCCGGTAATGAATCAGGAACTAGAGAACGGCATGGATGATCTGCACGGCATCATCGCTCCCGGTGACCTGGTGCAAAGTGGCGGTACCTACAGCCAGTGGAAAAATGATTTTTTTGACCTCGGTGAAAACATGACGACCATCGTACCCATGTATCCTTCCGTCGGCAATCACGAATATTACTCCAACGGCCTTCAAAACTATCTCAAATATTTTGATCTTCCACTCAACGGTCATACAAATTTTCCGGAACAATGGTGGTACAAAGATTTTTCCAATATCCGCGTGATCGCCCTCAATTCCAATTCCAATACCACAGAACAAAACCTTCAGCTCACCTGGCTCAACAATACCCTCAATGGCGTTTGTACCGATCCGGTCATCGACTTTGTATTTGTCCAACTCCACGCTCCCTACAAAAGTGAGATGTGGACACCCGGTGAGTCCAATTTTACGGGTCAGGTCGTGACAGCGATGGAAAATTTTACCCAAAACTGTCAGAAACCCACCATTCACCTCTTTGGTCATACCCACGGATATTCGAGAGGGCAGTCCAAATACCACGACCATCTCTGGATCAATGTCGCTTCTGCCGGCGGGGCTTTGGACTATTGGGGCCAGTTTCCCAACCACGATTATGAAGAGTTTACCCACAGCGAAGACGAATACGGTTTTGTGCTGCTCAAAGGACAGGCCGGACCCGACCCGGAAGTTTTTGTCAAACGATATTCGCGGGGTGATGATGCGCTGATGAAAAACAATGAAGTGACCGATTCTGTGATACTCAAAATGTTTGACTTTCCTCCGGCACAACCCTACGGTGTATGGCCCGATGATTCTGTCGACTACAATTGTGTGACCCTCAAAGCTTCGGCATTTTTTGATCCCAACAATTTTCATCAGGCAAGCCAATGGCAGATCTCTGACCAGATCAATTTTTCAAACATCATCCACGACAGCTGGCGTCAGCACGAAAACCTCTATCAGAATGTCGACACCCAGACAAATGATGACCTCACCGACGAACAACAAATCGTCGTCTCACCCGATCAAACCTATTACTGGCGGGTACGGTACAGAGACAATTACCTGAGGTGGAGCGATTGGTCCGTACCCAAAACTTTTATCACCCGCGAGGCGACGACCACACCCAATCTTTTGACCAATGCAAATGCTGAAAACGGCATCACCGGATGGAACGGACAGGTCGAAGCCCTTACGTCCAATCAATGCAACTCTGTACCCGTCTATGCCGGCACGAGGTTTTTTGGTGTCGGCGGCATCTGTGCCAATGAGCAGGATCTTGGACTTGCAGATCAGACCGTCAATGTGTCGGCTTACGCAACAGATATTGACAACGGTGCTTTGCAGGTGTTTTACGGGGGTTACCTCCGGACCTGGGCGACCAACAATGATTTTCCGGAGGTATCCGTACAGTTTCTGAAAGCTGACGGACAAGTTGTAAATGCTCCTTTTGTCGGCAACAATCAGCCGCAGTGGTTGCTCGTCCAAAACATGGTCCCTGTGCCACCGTTGACCCGGAGGATTAAGTTTATCATGAGAGGTACCCGCGTGGCGGGCGGCGACAATGACAGTTATTTTGACGAATTATTTATGACCCTGACCTCTGCGGTGACCTGTGGTCCCTGTATCGGGGCGTCCGGTATCGATGTGGATGATGACGGTATGTGTAGTGATCTCGATTGTGATGACAATGATGCCTCGGTGTACAGCGGCGCAGCAGAGATCTGTGACGGAGAGGACAATGATTGTGACGGCGTGGCGGACAGTGGCGTTTCGGCCTATTGGTCAGGTGCCGGCGACGCTACCTCGTGGGAAGACCCTGCCAATTGGGTGCAGAACATGGTACCCCTGCCTTGCCAACATGTATATATACTCACCGATGATACCGTCGTCGTCACCGACTACCGGGCGGTCAAAAGTGTGACCATAGGCCAGGACGCGACCTGTGTCGTGGAGGCCGGTGCCCATATGATGATCCATTCCGGTATGGAAGCCGGCATCTCTTGTTGGAATATAACGGGCAGATTAGAAAACTATGGCCGCATCGACATCACTGACGCTGACCAGGACGGCATCGTCCTCTCCGGCTCTTTGCTGAATCAGGGCAGGATATACATCAATGGCATCCAGGTGCGCAACATTGTCGCCCTGGACGGCAGTATATTGGAAAATCAGGGGCTGATGATAAATAAGTAGGTTTTTTTTTGAAAAAAGGGGATAAAATGTGGACTAATGATGGGCAATTTTTTTTTGATACACAAGTTACAAACTTGCGGGAGCAGGGAAATCGGTACTTTTAGTGATTTTGAAGGATTGGTACTTAGAGGATTTGGACAAGATCTTCTTCAATATACTAATTATACACAAATAGATATTAACAATAAAATGGCTGTGTATAATAGTTTTATATTAAACCCAGCAAATGTTTCATAAAATTTTGTTGCTTGTCCATAATAATATTTCAAGTATGATTTATAGATCCTTTATTTGTTTTAAAAGTGTAATAATAATTGCTATAATATTATGCCTTGGATGTACAAAACAAAACCAAAAAATTCTTGAGCCAAAATCAAGCTTAGATTTTACAACACAAGAATTGTGCTATATCAATAATAAGGCCTTATCTTATATCATGGAGAGTAATGATATGATTTTTGATGCAGAATTTTTTACGGAGTTAAAGTTTGATAAAAACAAGAGTTTTATATTGTATCAAAAGATGAATGACTCCATTTTACACGAGAACATGAAGTATGTTGTTGATAGTATGGACAACCCGTCGATAAAATTTATAAAAAACAAAATTGACGTTTTAAATATTTGCAACAGTACGCAGATGTCAGCTCATTTTGTAGATGAGTCTAATCAAACCAATGAACATCAACTAAGTGCTACTTCGAAGTACAAATGTGTTTTTACCATATCAGACATTGTTAGTGTAGGAGACTTGTATTTTATATTTTTGGAGTATAGTGAGTATTTTGACAAATTTAAAGAAATCGAAAAGTTAAAATTAGGTTTTCAGTTTAGGAAGTGTAAAAATAATGGGTTTATCAAATTTGAGAACTTTTTAGAATGGCACTATGAAATGTTTGGCCACCAACATGTTAAGTATTATGATGGAATGAAATTTGATTCCACAAAAAACAACTACATGTTTCATGAGAATGCTGGTTTTTATAAAAAAAAAATTAAGAGTTTTGAATGTGATTGAGCATGTTAAATAAACCTCTATTCATTTTGGTGCTCATTTTTTCAGTGATGTGTAGCATTTCTTGCGCATCACTGAAAAACACCCTACCCTCATCGTCACAGGTTGTCACTGCTATGCTAAACCTTAAGAATTTGTAATTATTAGTCTACCAGATAAACATAAAAAATCAAAAGTTGTTGGCTTTGATGATTTTAGAGCACCGTATACAGCTCTACGCCAGCGCGAGGTCAAAACAGAGTCACCCGGAGTCATGATCACCAAAGATTTTCACCTTTTAAACCCTAAATTCTGAGTTTTTACGGTAGATTTGACTCGTTGTATAAAATGTTGTTTAAATTTGACATGATTTGCAACATGGTGTACCTTATATTTGCGATGTTAAACAACTTTTCAGTTTATGAAAAATTCAATATTCATTATTCTTCTTTTGCATTTCCATTTAGTTTGTTTCAGTCAGGGTGAAATACAATGGGAGAGGGTGGCAAGTCCTGATTCATCATACCGGCAATTTGATTATATAAGCAAAGCCGGAACATTGCTGTATAAGGATAAAAGAACGTTGGAGTATTTTGCTTCTTATAATTACGGTGATTCGTGGGAAAAACTCGACTATCCTGTTTATCGCCTTGCGGTAGGATTTTCAAGCGTTTCAGATCCTGTATTTAAAGAAGATAATGACAACAATATATATTTTTTAGGTCAGGAGCAAAAACTTTTAAGTCCCGGCACCTCTACCTATAGCAATCACATCATCTATAAGTTTGATAAGTTGACCCATGAGATTTCGGTTTATTTTACCAATGGATATGCAAATTCAATTACGGACTTTGATTTTTTGAGCAACGGAGATCTGATCATCGTGACCAGAAAGGATATGCGGGTATTGGATGCAACGACAAAAACTGAAAAATTTAAAAAAACAGTCACCATTACCAGAGGCTTTTTATACTTATCCAAAGGACATAAAAATTATGTTGACATCGGAGGCCTGTCGACAGCCACAGGTTTTCAGGAATTTACCGACAGTCTTACATTTATAGGTGACAAAATTGAGTTTCCTTATTTTACCAAGCTCCATTATGCTAAAGGCAGGTTCCTTATGAATGGAAAATATTCAGACGACGGCGGAAAAACATGGCAAACATTGACTGCATTTTCCATTTTTGATGGTAATTCTAATGTAGGAAAAAACGGATATATATTTAGTCAGAAAGGTGCTCAATATGTTTATTCGACGGATAAGGGAGAAACTTCAAAGGTTTTGTTTGACAATATCCGGTCATGGGTTACTTGTGATAGTTCCGGAAATTTTATAAGAATGTATTTAAATTGTACAGATAATAAAATGAACCAGATTTCTTTTGATCAAGGCACCACCTGGAAGGATATTGCCTGCAATATACAGCAGAAAGCGTATGCTTTTTCTGTCACCGCAGCAATCAATGGAAATGTAATAGCTGAGGATCAGTGCGAAAGATATCTGACCTACAAAAAAGCTGAGGATGACTGGCAGGAGGGCACTACGAGATTTGGCATCAATGTCAGCCAATATATAAAATTGGGTTTGCCCAATGGTAAAGTATTTTTTAATGTTCCCTACAATAATTATATAATTAATGAAACCTTTGATGATATAACATTATGTAATTTTAATTATATACACAACGGTCAGGTTTATCTAAAAAACAATAAGTTGTACATTATAGAATCAGGAAAAATTCATACTTCTGAGGATTATGTAAATATCAAGTCGTCTAAAAGCTTTAATTATACCAATACTTCCCGGAGTATTCCCACCGGAAACAACAAATTAATACAGAGAGGCAGTTTTGGTTACCGGATCCTTGATCTTGCGACCAACAGCACGAAATCACTACCTTTTGTCAATGCTTTAGGTTTGGAATCATCATACGATGGCAAAAATATTTATGCTTTGACAAATGTAGCGGTGGGTACCACAAACAAACGGGCTTTGATTTTCCATATATCAACAGATGAAGGGAATACATTTATCACGGATACCATTATTCATGATATGGGAACTTTGATTTTTAGTAAATTTACCGTAGACCATTACGGAAATATGTATATTTTGTTTCGTAACAGAATATTGGCCTCATTTAATCAAGGTTTGACATGGCCGGATATCACACCAAAAGATGCCAGAATAGAATATCTGACGGATATTTCTGTCAGTTTTGATCATTATATCTATGTAGCTACAAGTGGCGTAGGTATTCTCAAAACGGTTGTGCCTGATTCTGACATATCAAAATTTATTAAAGTCAGGGGGCTCAGGGATGAAAATTTTAATTGTGCCGCAGATCCGTGGGAAGCCAGACCGATGACCGGAGTGGTAGTGTCAAGTGACGGACGTCAAAGACCCCTGGACATCCATGGAGAAGCCTATATGTATTATAGTACGGACGCTACCACCTTTTCACTCAATTATAACAGAAATTTTTCTGAAGTATGCGAAAAGGAAATTTTGGTAAAAGATTATCACCCGGATAGCACCATCACTTTTCATGTCAAAGTGTATCAGGAATGTGCTGATCTTACATTAGGATTGAGTACATCCTTGTTGAGAAGATGTTTTGATAATAGGTATTACGGGAATGTTAAAAATAATGGTAATGAAACGGTAGAAAACGGATTCATTTATATCACTTTGGACAGTTTTTTTATTTTTAAGTCCAGTGATCTCGAAGTGGTGTCTTATACACATCCTGAGTTGATATTAAAACTTCCGGATCTCGAAGTAGGAGAAGATTTGAGATTTAATTTTTTATTTGAGCTGAGTTGTGAAGCCGATTTGGGGCAGGAACATTGTATCTCAGCATTTGTTGAAGCGGACAATGATTGTGACCAACCGTTACCAAAAAATAATGGCAAAGAATGCAGAATAAATGTGGGTTCTTTTGATCCTAATGACAAAGCTATTTTTGTCAATGGTTATAAAGATGTTTTATATCAAAGTAAAGAGGACAAAATAGAATACCTGGTCAGATTTCAAAATACAGGGACGGATACCGCTTTTAATGTCAGAATCGAG
The DNA here is from genome assembly GCA_022842725.1 of Saprospiraceae bacterium. GTDB lineage: Bacteria > Bacteroidota > Bacteroidia > Chitinophagales > Saprospiraceae > OLB9. Next base: position 23,899 of record JALHOZ010000003.1, on the reverse strand, counting down.
GATGTCATCAGTCCTGTTTTTGATATCCATACACTTCGGCCTGTGGTGGCGTCCCATGAATTTGAATGGGAGATCCAACCCGGCAGAAAACTTGTAATCTATTTTCCGAATATTCAGCTGGTGGATAGTTTTACCAATGAACCCGGGTCAAATGGTTTTGTGAAGTTTGACATGGCACTTGACAGTACGATACAATTGGGAGACACCCTGCAAAACGAAGCGGCTATCTTTTTTGATTTTAATGAACCGATTATCACAAACAAAGTAGTTACCCTGTATGACTTTCCGGACAAAACAAAAGATGTCATCAAACACACGATTTTTGCCGTTCCCAATCCGACAAACGCCACGGTCGACATCAAAGGAGATTTTACAGCCCAACAATCTTGTCTGATTCGTTTATATGACATCTACGGCAGATTAATTTCTGCTGAAACAGGAAATACGTCAGACATCACGCTTGATCTCGGCTATGTAAGACCAGGTTTGTATGTGATCGAGATAAAAACAAAAGAGTATAGGTATACCTGTAAAGTGTCTAAGATATAGGTGTCGATTATGGTATGGATGCAGGTAGAACGAAGGTAGGATCAGTTGTTTTTGTGTGACGTATTCATTAAATTTCTGTTGGAATAGTCAGCAATGAATCAGATACAAGGTTAAGCCAAGAAGATGTATAAAAATAACTCCTTGCCGGCGCTAGTTTGTAATTCGTGCCTTTCCAATACTGAAACTAATTAGGCCTTTTCGCCAACACGGGTTTGTAGCCCGTCCCTTTAATCACACACAAAACTCCCTTTTGATTGTACCGGATTTAAAATTATGTTAAAATCTGTTTTACCTCTTGACGGGTATTATTTTTCGCCATTATATTTGTGCTATAAATTATTATTGTTAACTGAAAAAACAAATGTTATGAAAACAAAGAATTACAAAATTCTGATTTTACTTGTAGGTTACTTTTTATGTTTTGACTTCAACCCTCTATCGGGGCAACAGGGAGTCAGTGTCAAAGTTCTGATGGATTTTACGCCTCTTGCAGGTAATATTGTAACCGACTTTTCCGATGATGACAGAAGGACATTCACAGACAGATCCATGGCCTATTTTGAGTTGGAAAAACAAATAAATAAAAGATACAGGGCCGGCCTTTTACTGGGTTACGGAAACGAATCACTAAAAATTCCTTTTAATTTTTCGCACTATGATACAGACCATCTGACCGTGGATATCGATAAAATGATACTTGCAGCCGGGTTGGCATATCAGCTTGATAAGTATACTTCTTTTTATATGCATTACGGCCTTTGTTTTTACAAACCTGAGTTAAATGGCAGTTTGATCAATGACTTTCACGGAGCGGAAACGATTCTGTCAGGCCGTAAACTTCATACAAAAACAGATGATTTTTTGATGATGAAATTTGAATTTAATATGCCTGTGAGAAAAAATTTGGACTGCATCATATCGGCAGGTGGCAGGTATCATTTTAAAGAAACGATAGTAGAAGAATATTTGGAATATGATCTTTTTGCATTATTTGGTCAGTTGGGTCTGCGTTATACTGTATTTTAATATTATTCACTTCTTAAATAAACTATCATGTACAATCAAACCATTTTTAAAACTTTTATCCTTGCCGGAATCATTTTATTTTTTTCCTGTGACAAGGACAATTATCTTTCAGATGTCGACCCGTGTGCCGGCGAGATTTTCACATTATCCATTGATAAAGAAATAACAGTACCTTTACGTTGTTTTATAGAACACACACAGGCTAACGATCGATATTTAGTATATCAGGGTTATGAGCGAAACAATTCACAACAAAAACACATCATGGTTGTGGATAAATCTGACAATTCATTAAAGGATTTTCCTTTTACCGGAAATATGTCTGAATTTGTTTTGGTGGACGATAAAATCTATTTTTATGTCTATGGCGAAAGGATCTTACAAAGCATGGATTTGTTGACAGGTTCGGTTTCTGCACTTCCGGTAGAAATGAATAATAATTATTTTTCTTGTAAACAAATTTTTAATTTTGAAAATACTTTGTATTTCCTTTTTGCCAACAAAAGCGCCAATAAGTTTAATGTCATCAGTTATCATATCCCTACAGGCCAGGCCAAAGAGGTATTATCCGTTTTTGATATAAAAAATACTGAAATAGACGGATGGAAAGAAGCTTTTATGAAAATGTACCGGAACCAGTCAGGTGATTTGTGCCTTTGGATCATGTACGCAAACGATGCTGTATATCATGAATTCGTCGTTTATTCCTTCAATCTTGATCAACAAAAAGAAGAACACGTTTTTATCATCGACCAGGTCTCTCAGAGTAGTAGCACCCTTATAAAATATGATCCCTACCAACCTTATTTTGTGTTACATACGTTTTCATTCGAATCCAATCTTTCTTTGAAATATGTAATCAACTGTCTAACGGGAGAGGTTAACAAGTTTTCAGACAAACATCACATAAAACTGCCTTATGTAATCAGACCTACTGGCAGCATAACGGATCTCCGTACCAAAAACGTCATCCGAAGTTTTAACATACCGGTAAGAGGAAATGCCGATTGGTTGGACTATGATGCAAAAGGCAATCAAATGATCTACGAAGACGGAAGTTCCATTTTGTTTCTTGATCTCAGCACCAATTGTTTTGTAAAACAAGTTACCACAACGTATAAAGCCATATTTGATTTTGACAAAAAAGTGTTATATGACTATGATTATGGTGATGTAGGGAGTAGTGACCTCATTCGTATCGTTTCATTTTGACAATAAGCAGGGTTGGCATAGTTATCCGGAATCTTCATTAAAAATTTGTAATAAATAATTTTGTCTTTTTTTTAACTTTTATGTCTCGTCGTGTCTCAAAAACATGACGAGACATCTGAAAGGATGAGTTAAAAATCGCACATAAAACATACCACCTTTTTTTGGCTTCTTCGGACATCCAAATTCATTTGGATGATTTGTTGGTTCCGGGAGAAAACTATGTTAAATTTACTTTTTAGGTAAAGAGCCGGAACTTCTGGCTTTAAGCCGCACCGTATACATAAGCCCTATGAAGGTATTTTTTAGCATGTTACCCTGATTCCCCTTGCTGACGCAAGTTTGCTACTTGTGCCCATATCACCAAAAAAGCCATTCAACAGATTACCACGATCTAGAGGCAGTTTGTAACTGCGAACTAATACATGAAAAAATGTATAATTCGTTTTTACCGAAACCAAACAACAGGAAGAAAACGTTTCCGTTTGTAACCGTTAATAGTGTTTTAAATAGTTCGGTTACGATTATATAGGTTAAAATACTGTTAGCTATCAGAATGAAAATCAAAATTACTGGCAGTATCATAAACTCAATGGTATCCAAGCTCAACAGTCTATCAGTTAAGTCATCATCCCAAAAAAAATAATAATTTACAATTTAATGGAACAATATAAAAGATAATATTCAGTTTGATTGTGAAAGACAGATATTAAATGCCAATAAGTAATGTTTCTTTATTATTCTAATATTTTCAATTGGATGGCAATTTCCAATTATACGTACTTTTTTCATGCTATTTCCGGGAGAATAGAAGAAAGATTTTTTTTCATACGGCTTAGTATTTTCACTTAAATATGTAATATGAAACACAGTTGTGTAATATTTTTTTTAATGGTTTTTTTATCGTGTTCTAAAGAAGTTGCCATTGATTGTATCCCGGACAACTTAGATCGTTCTGTTATTGCCTATTATAGTTTTTCAAAGGGAAGCCTTCAGGATCAAAGTGGAAAGCAAGGCAACCTGAAAAATAAAAACGGTGTTCAGTTTGGAAAAGACAGACAAGAAAACCACTTTTGTGCTGCCCGATTTGATCACACATTCAATCAAATTTTGTATGTAAACGGAGACTTTACGAACAATCTTCAGAATAATTCTTTTTCTGTTTCATTGTGGTATATGGCAGAAGACGCTTTTGAAGAATATGAGGTCCTCATATCAAGGACAAAATACGATCAGTTTGAATGTCCGGACAAATATGGTGAATGGTCATTAGGTTTGTATGATTGCCGAAAAGCAGTAGCTGCAGTAAATAGAAATTCTGTATGGGAAAATAAAATCAATTTGGATTCAATCCTGGATCCAATCCCGGATCCAATCCCCGATTCACTATTATGTGATGGCTTTTTTCATGCATACAACAGTAATGTCTGGAAGCATGCTGTGTTTACCTTCAACAATAAAAAAATTGCTATTTATATTAATGGTAAATTACAGGAAATTGCTTCAGGCGACGCTCAATGTGGATATAATTCAAGAAACATCGGAGATATAGTTTTAGGAAAATATTATACTGGTTTTATAGATGATGTCATAATTTTGAATAAAGAACTCAACGAAGCTGAAGTATTGGAATTATATAACATGCAGCCGTGTTGTAACTAAAAAAGAATTTCTAATCAGAGATTTATGACAAAATTGAATACATCAATCTGTTGTTGATTTTTAACTCAGTTTTTGGTTTTAATAGGGGTTTCTTACGTGCTCATTAGACTTGATAATTCAAACTCTGATTCAAGATGGTGCCAAGAGGGATAGTATCAAAAAGAAATTATTTTTTGAAGTTTATACTCCTCTTTTCGACATCTCCCCAAACTTAATCCCACCCAAAACTTTATTCTTCTTTACGGGTAATGTATCTTTGTGCCTTCAGAAGCATTATACCATGGATCATAAAGTTTTTAAGTTCGGCGGGGCATCCGTCAAAGACAAAACAGGTTTTGAAAATGTAGCCAACATCATCCGCAGGTTTCAACACGAAAACCCCGTGGTCGTCATCTCCGCCCTCGGCAAAACCACCAACGCCCTCGAAGATATCGTCAAATCCTGGTATACCGGCAAAGGAAATACCCGGGATTTACTCCAAAAACTGCAGAAACAACACGAAGATATCGCCTCATCACTCATCCCGAACGCCAGCGACATCCTGACAGAAATCAACGATACCCTGGTCGAAATAGACTGGATCATAGAAGAAAAGCCGGAAGAATCTTTTGACTACTACTATGACCAGATCGTCTCCATCGGCGAAATACTCTCCACAAAAATCATGGCCGCCTACCTGATCTCTATCGGATTGCCCGCCGTCTGGGTAGATGCCAGAGATTGTATCCATACGGACAATACCTACCGGGATGCCCGCATCCTCTGGGACCAAACCCAAAAAAAGACGGTACAAAAGATGATGCCCCTGATCGAACAGGGAAAAATCATCATCACCCAGGGATTTATCGGCAGCAGCAGCGAAAATTTTACGACCACCCTCGGCAGAGAAGGTTCTGACTATACCGCAGCCATACTCTCCTACTGCCTGGATGCCAAAAGTATGCATATCTGGAAAGATGTACCCGGTGTACTCACAGCCGACCCGCGATTGTTTGAAGATGTACTGAAGCTGCCCCGGCTTTCTTACAAAGAAGCCATAGAGATGACTTATTACGGTGCCAAAGTCATCCATCCGAAGACCATCAAACCTTTACAAAACAAAAACATTCCCCTCTACGTAAGACCGTTTGACGATCCCGAAAGTGAAGGCACCCTCATCAGTGATGTGATGGAGCTGAGTTATCCGCCGGTCATCGTCATCGAACCCAATCAATGCCTGCTCCACATATCTTCCAATGACTTTTCTTTTGTCGCCGAACATCACCTCAGCAGTATTTTTGCCCTCCTAGACAAACACCGGATCAAAGTCAATATGATGCGCAATACCGCCATCAGTTTTTCTATCTGTACCAATTATTTTCCGGACAAAATCAAATTGTTTGAAACCGAATTGGGTTCCGACTTCCGCTGTGTGACGGATGAAGACCTCGAGCTCATCACCATTCGCCATTATAATGACGAAACCCTGCAAGCCATGAAACACAATCGTTTGGTATTGATGGAAGAACGGCTGCACAAAACCATTCAAATGGTGGTAAAAAACATCCCCGTGATGAAAAGAAAGGAGGTAGATTAGATCATTTTTTGCGGTTTTTACCAGCGGTTTTTGGTTATAACCCGGTACACCGCCAATACAGGATAATACAAAGCCAACAGGATTTCTCCGACGGGATATAAGAATATCCATGGCCCGGCTTTCAGTTTGGTAAATCCTTTGTAGTGAATAAACATCTGAACCGTCCATTTGCCGATAAATATCAAAACCAACGTTGTCCATCCTATCCACCCAAACCACAGAAAAAGGACAGAACACACATACACGGCCATCAGGGCAAACGAAAATAAAAATAATTTTGCCGAAATCCTGACCGGATAGACGACAGACGTTGAGATATGACGTGACTTTTGCCTCATAAAATCAAAAAACGTCTTTTTGGGTGATGAATACATAAAGGTATCAGCGTCCAGACAACAAGTGATGCGGGCTTTTTGAGCCACCAAAGCCTGTAAAGTGAGGTCATCATCGCCGGAAGGTAAGTTTTTACCTTCGATTTTTTGTTGGACATCGAGATACATTTGTTTTCTGACCAGCCAATTGCGCCCCACACTCATATAAGATTCGCCGGCCAGATGAAATCCAAAATACAACATGGCCGTCATCAACGTTTCAAATCCGGAAAACCACGCTACCGGTGTTTTGACAGATTCCATAGGCCCGTAACCCAACACAACATCCGCATTTTCTGCCACCATCTTTTCCATCATTTTTTGGGTCCATAGTCCGGATGTTGGTTTGCAATCGATATCTGTAAACAAAATATAATCAAACGATGCCGCCGCAATGCCATCGAGGATCGCCTGTTTTTTGCCGGCTACATCTTTTGTGGATGGGATGAGTCTGATGCCTTTGAAGGAAGAGGTGGTGATAAAATCCATTATTTTGAGGACATCTTCATCTGAGGAAAAATCATTGACCAGGATGATTTCTTTGTCAGGATATTTTTGGTTTGTAATGGCCATCAGCCTGGAAAAAAAGTCTTCGGGCAAACCTTTAAAACAAATGACGATGCTGACCGGCGGAAAAATTGCGGTTTGTCCGTTGTATAAAACATCATACCGGGAGACCCTTCGGAAATAATACCACCAATAAGATAATTGGATTCCCGCGAGGGTGACCAGGATCAAAAGAACCATCCGAATGTTATTTTACACCGTGCATCAGTTTTTTAATAAACGGAGATATCAACAATAGAAAACCACCAATGATGATACCTGCATAAAATAAAGTTGAAAACAGATTTTTGTAAGCTTCAACCGCCAAAGCGACATCAGCAACTTCACCATTATTGGTTTCTAATTGTGCAATATTGGCCAGAATGGCAGCGATAAACTCTGAAGCCGCTGTAGCCAGAAACCATACACCCATCATAAATCCTACGATTTTTTGAGGTGCCAGTTTGGTAACGGATGAAAGTCCCACAGGTGAAAGGCACAACTCTCCGAGCGTATGGAAAAAATATGCCAGTACCAACCAAATCATCGCAATCTTAGCTCCTTCTCCGGTCGTTTGAATACCGAATACCAAAGCACCAAAACCCAGTCCCACCAAAACAATGGCGATACCAAACTTAACCACGACATTCGGATCGTATTTGCCCAATCTCACCCAAACAGAGGCAACTACCGGAGCAAAAAGGATGATAAACAAAGCGTTTAAACTCAAAAACCAGGGACCGGGGATTTCCCAACCGAAAAAGTTTCTGTTGGTCACTCTTTCCGCATAAAGATTGAGAGAGGTATATGCCTGTTCGAACAAAGCCCAGAAAACGACCGAAAATATAATGAGAATGGTCAGGGCAAACAACTTATCCCTGACGATTTTTTCTGACGTAAAACCAAAATACAAAATCATGATCAAAGATAACAGTCCTGATATACGCAGCGTCCAGTCGACGATGGTATGATTTTGAACCATCTGACTGATGATTAACAATGACCCGACAGCAAGGATATAGATCAGCCATTCGGTATTGAGCGGACCCACCACAGGTTTTGACAGTGCGGCAACATCCTTGGGTTCAGCTTTTCCATGCAAAAATTTCTGGCCGTAGATAAAGGTGATCAGACCCAGCACCATACCGACACCGGCCGCACCAAAACCATAACCCCAGCCATAATTTTCGCCCAGCCAACCACAAAGTAAGGTCGCCATAAAAGAACCCAGGTTGATTCCCATATAAAAAATGGTAAAACCGGAATCCCTTCGCTGGTCATTTTCTTCATACAAGGCTCCAACGATAGAAGATATATTTGCTTTTAAAAATCCGACACCTAATATGATCAGCGATAAAGAAAAGAAAAAACTCTGAAGGGCAAATCCGTCTCTTACGATATTACCGGCAGCATCGACATAAGCTTTGTTGCCTTCAAAAGCCAGACCAAGGTGACCCAATACCAACATGACACCACCAAAAATGACAGCCTTGCGAAATCCGAGATACCGGTCAGCCAGATATCCTCCGATCACCGGCAGGGCATAAACCAAAGCCGCATAACTTCCTACGATAAAATTTCCGCCTTCATCACTGAACAAATGATATTTTGTCAGATAAAAAATCAGCAATGCTTTCATACCATAAAAGGAAAACCTTTCCCACATTTCGGTAAGGAATAAAATAGACAGACCTTTAGGGTGTCCGAAAAAAGCTTTATCCTGTGAAAGAGACGTGTTTTCTGTTGCCATATTTGTGTATAAACCTGTTTCAGATTAGAAATAAAGGCACTAAGATATATGAATTTTTGGATTTTATTACCTTAATAAAATATTTCATGTTGTTCTGCCTTTACGAAAAATCTGAACAGATAAGAACTGAAGGAATCAGGACAGGTTACAATTTTTATATGGTGACTAAAAAGTAAACTGAAAAAGGGTCAGCGTTTTATAAATCCGGCCCTGTTCAATCATCAAATTCAACCGTAAAAAAGTTGATTTTTCTGATTAGAGTTATACCATTTTATTGCTGAATTTACTGCACACAAACCAAACCCGGAAGCGTAGCAATCTGAGTATTGTTTGTTGCATCAGTTAGAAACCAATTACCGGTGATATTGGGATTGTTATTATTTGATGAAACATTCCAGGTAATAGTAAAATTTAATACACTGCAAGGACTCAAAGTATGAATTATCTGAAACAAAACCGGTGCATTAGGCCCTCCGCCCAGAAGATTCCAACCTGCACTTTGAGCACCGCTTACAGAAATGGAATTTAAGATAATTCCGTTACCAATGATTCCGGAAACCCGGTACAATCCTCCTTCTTCGGAGGAGACGGTATAGGTAGCCGAACGACTAAGGCCACAGGAATTCTGACCCGCAACACCTGTAAATTCGATACCCTCAAATGTTGTCACCTCTACATTTCCAATAGCCGATCCTCCGCCAGGACCCGTTATTCTGAAACGAAGTTCGTGGTTACCTGAATCAAAAACATTTTCCCAAATATAAGGAGATGGTTTTAATCCCTGAGAATGATGAATCTGAACCCATTGTCCATTTATTCTTTCATGGATAATTATGTTCCGGTTGCCTGAAAAATTAAAAGTAAAAACGCTTTCATTTCCCAAACAGACAATATCTTCAAAAGAAACACTACCCGAACTACCTAATGGAATACTATTACTTCGTAAAGTGACTGCAAAATTTTCTTCTTTTACTACTTCGTTATTTTCTTTCGAACAAGATAAAAAACCTAAAAGTAAAATAAAAGTAAAATAAAATGTTGTAAAATAAAAATTACTCCTCATAATGCCTTATATTAAAAAATTAAAAAAATATATAATTTTACAAAAATATTAAAAATTCCGGTTTGTATAATATTTTACAATAATATTTTTCAGATACTCTTGTGGTTCAATTTGCTTAATGTTAAAACATAAACTTACTTTTGCGGTAAATATTAAAATCATGAAGTTCAATACCAAAGTTATTCATGCCGGCATTCAGCCCGATCCCACCACAGGCGCTATAATGACGCCGATATATCAGACCTCTACCTATGTACAGGCAGCTCCGGGAGATCATAAAGGTTATGAATATGCCAGGACACAAAATCCTACACGTACTGTCCTCGAAGCCAATCTCGCCGCTTTGGAAAACGGTGCGGATGCCATTTGTTTTGCTTCCGGACTGGCCGCTTTGGATGCCATTTTAAAATTGTTGAAACCCGGCGATGAGGTCATAGCGACTAATGATTTGTACGGAGGATCTTACCGTCTGATGACAAAAATATTTGGCAATTACGGCATTCATTTTCATTTTACCTCTTTTGATAATATTGCCGACCTCGACGCATTGTCAAATGAAAAAACAAAAATGATCTGGATTGAAACACCTACCAATCCTATGCTCAACATCATCGATATTCAAAAAGTGGCAAACTGGGCAAAATCAAAATCTATCCTTGTTTGTGTGGACAATACCTTTGCATCACCTTATCTTCAGACACCTTTGGATTTGGGTGCTGACATCGTTTTACATTCAGCCACAAAATATCTGGGTGGTCATTCGGATGTGATCCACGGAGCTGTTATCGTCAAAGATAAAGCCATCGGAGACCAGCTTCATTTTATTCAGAATGCTTCCGGTGCCGTACCCGGACCACAGGATTGTTTTCTCGTGCTGCGAGGAATCAAAACCCTTCACATTCGGGTGCAGCGCGCCTGCGAAAACGCTATGTACATAGCTGAAAAACTGGCTTCACACCCAAAAGTGGCAAAAGTGTATTTTCCGGGATTTGAAAACCACCCCAACCACGAGGTAGCCAAAAAACAAATGAAAATGTTCGGGGGTATGGTCTCGTTTGATCTGCACGACAATACCGAAGAAGCAGCCCGAAAGGTATTAACGGGAACCCATTATTTTTCTTTGGCGGAATCGTTGGGAGGTGTGGAGTCGCTCATCGGCCATCCTGCTTCTATGACCCATGCGAGTATTCCGAAAGAAGACAGACTCAAAGTGGGACTGACGGATTCTTTGATTCGCCTCAGTGTAGGTATCGAAGATGTCGAAGACCTTTGGGACGACCTCAATAAAGCTTTGGATTTGGTATAAAAGGCACTAAACCTTTTTTTTTGATCTTTGTTTATATTTCTGAAAAGGAACAAATTAACTATTGTTTCCCTGATTTTTTTTGTAAAATTTTGTATTTGAAGTATTCAGATGCCAATGTTATGTTTAAAAAATTAAAACTATGTTCAGAAGTAAAAACATCACCCTTAAAGATTGGTCACCGGAAGACAGACCCCGTGAAAAACTTTTGGAAAAAGGAGTAAGATCGCTCACCAATGCAGAATTGATCGCCATCCTTTTGGGTTCGGGAAGTGTGGGAATGCCTGTCGTTGATTTGTCCAAAAAAATTATTGCTGATTACAACCACAGTCTTACCGAATTGGCTAAAGCTACAATTCCTGATCTGACAAAAAAATATAGAGGTATAGGCGTTGCCAAAGCTGTCACCATTATATCTGCATTGGAACTTGCCAGAAGACAACAATCAGAACAAGCTATCGACAAGCCGGTAATCAGCAGCAGCCGCGAAGCATACGATAGGATGAAACCTGTGATAGCATCCCTGAAACATGAAGAATTTTGGGTTATTTTTCTCAACAGAGCCAATAAGGTTTTAGCTGTCAAAAACTTTGGTTCGGGAACACAGACCGCAACATTGGCAGATCCCCGAATGATCGTAAAATCTGCTTTGGATCACAATGCAACGGCCATCATCCTGGCGCACAATCATCCTTCAGGTGTGGCAAAACCGTCGCAAGAGGACAAAATCCTGACGGATCAGATATATAAGGCTGCTCACTTTTTTTCGATTGTATTGTTTGACCACATCATCGTTTGTGAAACGGAATTTTTCAGTTTCAGAGACGAAGGGTTGATTTGATGATCATTCCTTTTTATCAAAAGGGGAATGTTTATTCTTTAAAAAATTCATAGTCTCTTTCGACCTTGCAGATTCTGGTTTTAAAATGTTTATACCAGATTTTTCGGCCTTTTTCTCTGATGACCGTATGTTCGGCATGGTCTCTCCAGTTTTTAATGGATTCCTGATCTGCCCAATACGATATGGTAATTCCTACCTGATTGCGGGCACTTTCCACACCTAAAAATCCTTCTTGTTGGGCTGCCAGTTCCATCATGGTTTGTGCAGCTTCAGCATATCCGTTGTCGGATTCTGTGCGCAGAGATGTAAAAATTACAGCATAATAAGGCGGAATCGGTGTGTTAGCGATCATTTTATATGTGTATTCATGAATATAAAGGAATCAGAATGTATAAAACCTGCCATAAAGGTAAAATTTGTTTTCTAAACGGCATGAACGAAAAAAACATTATATGAATCCAAAAAAATATTTGTTAAAAAAGAAGATGCCGAATGATGTACATCACAAGGTAATCTATTATTTTTACCAATAAAATAAATTTCATACCATGTACACATCCAATGGATATAAGTGCCTTTTCATTTTTATACTTCTAATCATTTCCATAAAACCTTCCTTTTCACAAGATACTCTATGGACGCAAGTTTTTAACTTTCAGTCAACGACAAGAGACACTATGGTCAATTTTCCGGAAGGTGACCATACACAATATGAAAAAATTCTGATGTATTACACCATGCGATGTAAAAAAGGTCTCGTTTCTACCGGCACCAACAGAAATCTGGGTTGTGGTGAGTGGGATTACAGTTGTAATACCAATGTTATCGACTCTTCTATGGTAGACTCTTTACAGGCGACTCATCCGAATTATATCATCAGCGGGTTTAATGAGACATTTTTTCCATATACTACCTTACCTACACATACGATCCATACTTTTCCGGTCAAAAACATCAATGTATCAAATCAAGGTATGCTGACATCATTTTCAACAGTTCCTGTATTGCCGAAAACAGATGTCGCAGTCTCTGATATGCGACCGGTCAAAGCGTATTTTGTTTTTCATAAAAATGAACTGACTTCTTTGACCTCAGGTAATCTCAACGGGTTAAAACTTTTTACCAAAGGAAATGGTAAAATCGATTATTTTGTCTGTAACCTTGCCCAAACCAATACTAATGATTTGTCTTATGAGACTGTCAGTGCGCTGCCTTTTACTTCGGTGGTACAACGGGGCCTGAACTTCAGTGGGACAAATCAGAATGTTTTATTTGACAAACCATTTTCCTATACTGCTGGCAATCACATCGTACTGGAATTGACATTATTCGGACGAACGGCAGAACTTCAGGATTTATCCTTTTCATTTGACAATACACCTGAAGTTTTGGCTTACAGCAATACTGGCGATCAATATATACAGATGGGAAGTCAGGGAATTGCATCTTTGCCCATAAATGCTTTTTCGACCATAAAAAAAGAAATTACAGTCGGATTTTGGTCCCGTGGCAACAGTCTGGTCCTTCCCACCAATAATTCTATTTTTGAAGCGACGGACGGAACAGGCAACAGACAGCTCAATGTCCATCTCCCATGGTCAAACGGAAGAATTTATTGGGATGCAGGTTTTTCAAACGGTTCTTATGACCGGATTGACAAGGCAGCAGTCGCCGCTGAATATACCGACAACTGGAATCATTGGGTTTTCACCAAAAATACAACGACAGGTAGTATGAAAATTTACCTTAATGGTTCCCTTTGGCATACAGGCACTGCAAAATCCAAAGAGATGAATATTCAGAATTTTGTCATCGGAGGTGCGGTAAATGGTTCGTTATTATATCATGGTGATGTCGATGATTTTGGTGTATGGAATAAAGAATTGACTGCTTCTGAGATTCAAAAACTGCTGACCTTTGATCCGACAGGTGATCCGGATTTGTCAGAAAATCTGGTAGCTTACTACGATTTTAACAAAGAAGACAATCAAACCATCTATGACCAATCTTCATTTCAGGTTTCAGCCGGATTTTCGAATGTGATGGCTCAGAAAAGATTTGCGGTTTCAGAACTTTTTAAAGCCGTAAAACCGAATAAAAACAGACTTTCTATCGAATTTTTGAGAGGTCAGGTGACCCTTACGACAAACAATTCTTTTGTAAACGATTCTATCCTGAATCCACCTTTTCAGGTCACAGAATATACCGTTGAAAACTCAAATCTGGTAAAAGGACAAACAAGATATCTCTGGTTAGCCGGATTTTATCCGGTTTACAATGAGTCGGGTGACATCATTGATGAAACAGAATATCCGGAAGAAGATGTCATTATTATTGAGGACCTGATTTATTTCCGCAAGTTTCCTTCAAAATATGAACTTTTGTCTTTTGTGACACCATATGGCATTGGTCTTGACTTTGGATTGTCAGGTAAAACCTGGGTTTTTGACGTAACGGACTTCGGACCGGTCTTAAAAAACAGAAAACGGTTTTTGATGGACCGCGGAGGCGAATGGCAGGAAGAAATGAATATTCGTTTTGCTTTTATCAAAGGAATTCCGACGAGACCGGTATTGTCTGTCCGCCCGATCTGGCCTGTGGAAGCTTACGGATTCACCTCTGTTTTGTCCAATGAGCAGCTTGAACCAAGAAGAATACAAGTTGAGCCCAACGTACATTCGATGAAAATCCGTAGTGTAGCGACCGGACATGGTCAGGAAGGAGAGTTTATTCCCCGGACACATTCTGTTTTGGTAAATAATACGAATTTTTCATGGCAATTGTGGACAGAATGTGCTGATAATCCTGTCTACCCTCAGGGCGGAACCTGGGTTTATGATCGTGCAGGATGGTGTCCCGGTGCTCCGAGTGACCTCAGAGAATTTGAAATTATGTCACTCATCGGTTCAGGTTCAAACTTTATGGTTGATTATGGTCTGAATACAGCGGCAGGAGACAGCAGATATATAATTAACAACCAATTGGTCAAATATGGTCCTCCCAACCATCAACTCGACATTTCATTGGAGGATATTATATCGCCTTCTACTTCCATCCTTCAGTTCAGGAAAAATCCGGTTTGCGCCAACCCGGAAGTTTTGGTCAGAAATAACGGAACAACGGCCATTACCTCTGTGGAATTCAAATATGGTGTCGAAGGTCAAAGCACCCATACGTTTACCTGGTCAGGAAATATTCCTTTTCTAAAAAATCAGTCCGTCAGCCTACCCAATTTGCCGGGCCAGGAGTTGTGGAATGGAGGTAATTTTGTCGTTTGGGTTGAAAAAATCAATGGTGTGGAGGATGTTTATAAAAAGAACAATCAGCTTCGTTCAACCATTGAAAAAACACCTTATTTGCAGGATGGTATTGTCATATCCATGAGGCCCAACAATGCGCCACATGAAACTTCCTGGACATTAAGGGATGAAGCTGGTAATCTTATCAAACAAAGCAGATCCGGAATGGCAGCCAATATCATGTATAATGATACAATTTCAAACCTCAACGGATGTTATACCCTTCAGTTCAGAGACAGCGATGATGATGGTATTGCCTGGTGGGCAAACGGAGACGGCAATGGATTCATTCGGGCCAAAGGATTGAAAGAGACAGGTTTCAGGGTATTCCAACCGGATTTCGGAAGAGAATATTCCTTCAGGTTTGCTGCAGGTATGACAAATTCAACAGAAGCAACAGAAATAACGGCAGGTATCCGCATAAAACCAAATCCGGTGTATGATCGCCTGGTGGTGGGAATAACCGGTCAGACCCAATCAGGCAATCTCCAAATATATAATATTTCAGGTGAAAAAGTGTGGGAAGAGTATTTACCGGTCAATCAATCGTTTACTTCCGAGGTCAATGTAGATGTTGTAAGATTGGCTGCAGGAATGTACACGATAAAATGGGTTGACGGACAAACAAGTTATGTAAAAAAGTTTGTCAAATTATAGCCAAACACCATGCCTGTAAATTTGACGGCGTTTATTTTATGTCACGTAAAATATCCTCAAATTCAGAAAGGATCATAGCTGATGCACCCCAAAGGTTTTTGCCGAAAATCTGGTAAGTAGGTACATCATTGATTACAAAGTCGCGAACCGATATATCGACCTTTTTTTTGTAACCGGAATCTGTAACGAGTGGAACAGGTACTTCAAATATTTGTTGTACTTCGGTAGTTTGTAATACAAATTTTGGAAGATCTGTTGTAAAACCGATAAACGGGTGGACTAAAAAATTACTGACTTTAACATAAAGCGGAGTCAGAGACCCTAAAATTCCGATGCCACCGGGATGGAGGCCTATTTCTTCATATGTTTCTCTGAGTGCACAATCTTCCAGTGTTTTATCACTTTCATCCAGTTTTCCTCCCGGGAAACTCAACTGACCAGCGTGTCTGTCATTCGGATCAATGCTGCTACGTTCTATAAGAACAAAATTCCAATCATCATTTTTGGGAAAAAGCACCAGCATGACACAAGCTGTTTTGTGATTTTCTTCAGGTTTGTAAAAATGTTCTGAAGTAGTGTATCCCGCCATTTTGAGTTGTGATTCAAATCCGGGAAGTGGCTTTTCCAATCTGGATTCCAGATTTTGAATGAATCGGATATCCATAAATCAAACCATAAAAGGTAAAAAATACAACCTATCCGGCTTTGTGTCCATTATTGGCCTTTTGAATATAATTTTCCAATGCCATGGTCATCGAAGGCACTTCAGGCGTAGGAGCCTTGATATTTACAAACAAACCTTTATCTTCTGCTGCTTTAAACGTAGTGTTGCCAAATACAGCGATTCTGGTTTTATTTTGATTAAAATCCGGAAAATTTTCAAATAAAGACTCGATTCCCTGGGGACTGAAAAATGCAAGTACATCGTAGTATACATCACTGAGATCGGACAAATCACTTGAGACCGTGTTGTACATAATCACCGGCGTAAAATCGACATTGATTTTTGTGAGATAACTTACCAGTTCTGAAGAACCTACATTGGAACAAGGGAGCAGATATTTTTCGGTTTTATACTTATTAAAATAGTGTGCCAGATCGTCAATGATCCTTTTGCCCATAAATACTTTACGTTTTCTGTAAAGTATAAATTTTTGTAAATAATTGGCAATAGCTTCAGTGAGACAAAAATATCTCGTTTCCTGAGAAATTTTAACCCTCGTCTCTTCGCAAAGTCTGAAATAATTATCAACAGCTCCTTTACTGGAAAAAATAACACAAGGATAATCCGCAAGATTGATTCTGTTTTTTCTGAATTCCTTTTCTGAAACAGATTCAACATGAATGAAAGGTCGCCAATCGATGGTCAATCCGTATTTTTGTTCCATATCGAAGTATGGGGATTTATCTACCGGTTTGGGTTGCGAAATCAAGATGGTCGAAACCTTGCGGTATTCTTCGACATAAGTTGTTGATTCTTTATTTACACTACCTTTTGTTGACATGCATGTTTGATTTTAAACTTCACCTTGATAGCTAATGATTTACCTGATACATCAAAAATTTTACCAAAATCAACACAGGTAAAATTTCGAAGGCGCAAAGGTACATAAAAAATTGAAAAAACCTATCATTCCAATATTCCAAACTAATGAATAGTCCACGTCCGCTTTTAAGAATCAATATGCCGGCAATGAATATTGATGCAAGAATGAGTAAAAATGATGAGATACCGGGGTTGACAAAAGCGATCGCAAAATTAAGGGGGAGTAATACAATTCCTGCAAAAATATGATAAGTTGCAATTGAAAAATTATACAATCCTGTTGTTTTGGTAATGTTAAAAATAAATCCGATGATAGATATCAACATATGTTTGACCAAATAAAAGACGGTTATACCAGCCAAAATCTTCAACCAAAAAGAAAAGTTTAACGTGATATTATCCTGCTTCAGCCATAAAAAAACAATCGTTGCGACATTGATAAAAAAAACAAAATATAAAAACAGGAATGACGGCGTAAACCCGTTGCCTTCTTCTCTGTGAAACAACTTAAATAAATTCATATTGATCAAAGATCTGAAGACCAGTTTGATAAAGGCTAGGTTCAGATTGATAACTATAGCCAGCAAAGCTGCTGCCAATAGTAAAATCCAGAATAAAAAATTATTTGATTGTTCTTTGACAGGGCTGTTGTTTTGGTTACCGACAGCTTTTGTTTTTTCTGAATCTAATTTGCTTTTTCTCAAAGGTAAATGGTCGACATCAAAAGGATTGACGGACTCCTGAGAAAGGCTGTCATTAAGATTCAGGTTTGTTTCATCATTCGAAACAAGGGTATCATTCAAAGATTCATTCGTTTGGTCGACGGGTAGGGCAGCCACTGAATCCAGACGGGATCTGATTTCAAAAGGATTGGTATTTTGTGCATATATTCCCGTTATGAAAAAACATATTAAGGGAATAGTCACTATATTTCGGAAAATATTATGCCACATATTGCCGCAAAGGTACGACAATAATTTTGTTGAAAAACAAAATTAAACCTGAATCCTGCAAGTTTCAGCAATTATTTGCTGTTGCAGGATTCAGATTTAGGTAAGGAAACCCTTAATTATTGGTCTTCTTCAGCTTCTTCGATGTCTTCAATGGTGTCATTGAGATCTTCTGTGGCTTTGTTCAGTTTTGACAGGTTGTCCTGATTTCTTTTTTTATCCAGAATTTCTACCGGTGGTTCGGAATCAGATTTTTGTTCGCCGAAGGTAAAACCTTTTTTATCCGTTCCGATGTGGATGGTTTCACCTGCAGAAAATTTTCCACTCAAAATCTCTTTTGCCAATGTGTTGATAATTTCCTTTTGTAATACGCGCGCCATAGGTCTGGCACCGAATTGAGGGTCATAACCCAAATCTGCCAGAAGGTCCATCGCAGATTCATCAAAAACAATGGATATTTCTTGTTTTGCCAGATTTTTTGTCAATTTTTTGATCATCAGAACGGCAATTTGTTTGATTTCTGCCTTGGAAAGAGGAAGAAACATAATTTTTTCATCAATCCTGTTCAAAAACTCCGGCCTTAAATTTTCTTTAAGGGCATCAAAAAGTTCGATTTTTGTCGTCTCAACGATATCTTCTCTATGTTTGTCACCCAAAGCATCCAGATCTTCAAAATTTTCAAGAATTCTTTCTGCTCCCATATTGGACGTCATGATGACGATGGTATTTTTAAAATTGGCAATTCGTCCTTTATTGTCTGTCAGACGACCATCATCCAGTACCTGTAGCAATACATTGAAGGTGTCAGGGTGTGCTTTTTCTATTTCATCCAACAGAATGATAGAATAAGGTCTTCTGCGTACAGCCTCAGTAAGCTGACCACCTTCATCATACCCAACATATCCCGGAGGCGCACCAACCAACCTGCTCACAGAATGTTTTTCCTGATATTCACTCATATCGATTCGGGTGATGGCTGTTTCATCATCAAAAAGTACTTCAGCCAGTGCTTTGGCAAGTTCGGTTTTACCCACACCTGTAGGTCCCAGGAAAATAAAAGAACCTATTGGTTTTTTTTCATCCTGAAGGCCGGCTCTGCTTCGTCTTACAGCATCGGATACCGCTTCTACGGCTTCTTTCTGGCCAATTACCCTTTTACCGATTTCATCTTCCAGAGTCAATAATTTTTGTTTTTCACTCTGCATCATTTTTGAAACAGGTATGCCGGTCCATTTGGAGATTACATCTGCAATATCATCTGCCGTCACTACTTCGTTGGTAAAACGACTGTTTTCCGGCAATTTACTCAATGCTTCGTTGGCTGCTGAAAGTTCGGTTTCCTTTTGTTTCAAATCACCATAACGGATTTTTGCTACCTTTTCGTAATCACTCTCCCTTTCCGCTTTTTGAGCTTCATATTCCAATTGTTCGATTTCTTCCTTTGTTTTTTGGATTCTGTCGACAATATCTTTTTCTGATTTCCAGGCTGCGGTAGTTGAATCGAGCTTTTCTTTTACATTGGCAATCTGTTCTGTGAGAACGGCAAGTTTTTTAGTATCATTTTCTTTTTTGATAAATTCTTTTTCGATTTCCAATTGTCTCAACTTACGAATCAGCTCGTCTATCACTTCCGGAACGGAGTCAAGCTCCAGCCTGAGTTTAGAAGCTGCTTCATCTATCAGATCGATGGCTTTATCAGGCAATTTTCTTTCAGAAATATATCGGTGTGACAACTCTGCTGCAGCGATCAACGCTTCATCCAGGATAGCGATTTTGTGATAAACTTCATATTTTTCCTGAATACCACGTAAGATAGAAATGGTGTCTTCTACGGAAGGTTCGTCGACCATAACTGTCTGAAATCTTCGTACTAAGGCTTTGTCGTTCTCAAAATATTTCTGATATTCATCGTACGTTGTGGCCCCGATAGTTCTCAATTCACCTCTTGCCAAGGCGGGTTTCAGGATATTCGCTGCGTCCATGGCACCTTGTCCTCCTCCGGCACCGATGAGTGTATGAATTTCATCAATAAAAAGGATAACCTGACCTTCAGAATTGATGACTTCATTGACTACGGCCTTTAATCTTTCTTCAAATTCTCCTTTGTATTTGGCTCCTGCGATGAGTGACGCCATATCCAGGGTAAATATTTTTTTGGATATCAGGTTTTCAGGAACATCCTGTTGCACGATTCTCCAGGCTATTCCTTCCACAATGGCTGTTTTTCCGACTCCCGGATCACCCAATATGATGGGATTGTTTTTTTTCCTTCGGGAAAGAATGTGCAGGATTCTGCGGATTTCTTCATCTCTTCCGATGATGGGGTCGAGTTTGCCTGCTTCAGCTTGTTCGTTGAGGTTAACGGCATATTTTTTAAGTGCATTGTATTGATTATCTGCATGGGCATCTGTCACTTTTCTGCCCTTTCTCAATTCAAGGATGGCACTTTTAAAATCCTTCGCATTTAATCCCTGACCTTTCAGGATGGTGGCCATTTTATCATTACCATCCAGAATTCCCAACATGATCAATTCCAAAGAAATAAACTCATCACCGAATTCTTTTAATAAGTTTTTGGCTTTAGCCAATGCTTTATTGGCATCGTTGCTCAGGTATTGTTTTTCGCCACCCTCCACCTTGGGATATTTTTCAATTTCCAGGTTGATATCTCTTTTGAGCGTTGTTACGTTAAAGGATGATTTTTGTAATAAAAACTCGGTCAGCTTAGGATCTGTTTCCATAATTCCTTTCAGAATGTGGGTAGTGTCTACCACTTGTTGTTCAAGTCCTCCCGCAATTTGTTGCGCTTTTAATATAGCTTCCTGCGCATTAACTGTAAAATGATCGTATGTCATAAAAATGTATTTTGCATAGTATATATCAAAAATGTGACCAAGCCAAAATCATGACATTTTGACATAAAAACACAAAAAATATCTGTCAATTGTGCATGCCATTCTTATGTTTTGATTAATTTGAAGCTTAGTTTTTTATTTTTTGACCATAAGTGTACGTATACCTTCATGAGGTACAAAAAAAAGGAGGTAAATGGATACTCTGACCATTTTACCTCCTTTTTTTTATCTTGTAATAAACTTATTTACAAGCTGCAGTGCAACAGCAACAACAATCATCAAGGGTTATGCCGATTCTTCCGCCAAAATAGAGAGAAGACAAATCCAGTTTTTCTCTGAAAGCAAGAGAATGTCCGGTTTTCCATGTGCTCGGCAAATTGGTTTGGTAACCTCCATTTGCTGTCAGAGATACATTAGAACCCAACATCTTAAAGGAATATCCAATGTTTACTCCAAGATCACCTGTAAAACTAAAATTGCTGATTTTATTTTCCTGAATATTGCCGGAAAAGCTTGAAGAGGTGCTGTTTCCGTTAACATTTCTTACGGTGGTCAGTTGGTAGTAACCGGCGCCCAATTCGATATATGGCGCCAGTACAATAGCGGGATGTTTGATCAGGTCTCTTTGATATTTTTCTTTCAGACCAAAACCATACAAAGATGTATAATTGGAATTGGTCAATGTTCCCAATTGCTGGTACAAAAATATTTTAGGAAACTGACCGAATTTTACCGCTATTTCTGAAGCTTGCTGGTCAAGCGAAAAACCTGCAGCGCTCAACTCATTTCTGGTTGTTTTAGCAGGATCAAGATAAACTCTGTATTCGACAGAAACCCAGGGTTTTTGTTTGACATTGGTTGAATCACAACAAGCAGTCATATTTTTTGTCATCATCGAATCATTTGACATGGTAACCACAACGTCCTGGGACCATAAAACAACCGACAATAGAGTCAGGAAAAAAGTTGTTAGTATTCGCATTTGTTTTGATTTATAGGTGACGAAATAAGTTTTCGACAGATCCGGAATTATTTTTTCATCATCAGGTTGACATCAGCAATAAACTCCTGGGCAGAAGCTTTATAACCGGTAGAACCTAAAGCCTGTACCTGAAATTGATTCAATTGAGGATCTTTTGTTAAATTAAAAACCCAAACGGTAGGATATCCTCTGACCTGAAATGCTTGTTGTAAACCCGCATTTTGTTCCTGAATATTGGCAGGAAGCTGTTTTCTTCTTGGAAAATCAACTTCTAATAAAATAACATTTTCTGCAGCCCATTTTTTAAACTCATCCTGAACAAAAACGGATGCTGTCAGTCTTTTACACCAACCACACCAGTCACTGCCTGTAAAATTGGCCATGATAGGTTTGCCGGTTTTTTGTGACAGTTGAAAGGCCTCTTCCAGATTGACCAACCAACCTTCATTTTCAGCTTTGTATTCAGAACTGACAGGAGATTGTTGAACAGTTTCAGGATTATTTTGGGTCGCCGGATTTGCATTATTCTGGCATGAAACCATATTTGCGAATAATAAAAAAATCACAGGAATTTGAACAAAACTTTTGAAATTCATCGATTAAAAGATTATTTGTTGAGGTAAAAAGATTCTTTCGAAACATCAGGTTTTGAAAGATATCTTTATAAAATCTGATTTTTCAGCACAAAGTTACAAGAGAATCTCATATTTTTTAAAAATAAGAAACTTTTAACTTTTTAATATCAGGATATATGTTCATACTTTCGAATATATAAAGCTCTCTTATGCAACAATTCAATATAAAAACGTACAAAAAACTGTCCCTGAGATATCTTTTTTTAACCAGGAGGTGATTGTTTCATGATCTGATGACCGATACGGCAAGACAAACAATGTTTGTTTGAACAATAATCTGAATAAAGATATAACAGTGCCTGAGAGTCCAATGCTGTATGAACCGACATTCCTGAAGTTTCCCATTGACGGATGATTTTGTTATTTTCTTTTTTCATTTCACCAAAAATTTTCAAAATCCATTCTATCCGTTGGTCCTGACCATAGGTTTTGGCAAAAACAAAAACCAAAGGTAAAAAGGCATTGATCAGCAAATGATTTCTGAAGTCATTGGTTATGTTTTTGTGTACAACCTTAGCGTACGTATTAAAAACATAATGGTTGGACCAATAATCATCAGGATGGGTTTGAATCAGTTCATGCATAGCTTTCAGGTTGTCTGCTTCGCATAGAGCCTGAAACAATGAGGAACCCAGGTTTTTTAAAGTTGAAAATTCTGCCAACCTGACGGTTGGAAAATTCGGAGGCCTCAATTTGCTGAATTTCCACACAACAGGTTGAAGGGGAGTAAGATTATATTTAGCTTTCAGAAAACGGTAATTTGATTGTAGCGTGACGGTGTAAGGATGTATACATTCATTTTCCAGCAAGCCGGATTGTCCAAAAAACAATGCCTGAATCATCATGGTATCATCAGCATTTTTTCTTACCAGGTCAAGTGGCGTCCGGTCTGCCAGGGCTTCAAAAGGAATATCATTCACCTTTCCTCCAAAATATCTGGCCAACAAAATGTAAAAACATGTTTCCCAATCAAAAGTATATTTATGGAGCAATCGGGATATCAAAGTTTCCTTTTCCTTTAGTTTTTCGAGCAATAAACGATCTTTCCAAAGATTAAATACCGAAGGGTCGACATGTTG